>CAVVUY010000006.1:0-432707 GCA_963751375.1 uncultured Gammaproteobacteria bacterium | reverse complement strand
CGATGATGCGCCAGGCGGTCGGCCGGGTCAGCCAGGGGGACAGGTACGCCGCGGCCAGCGAGATACCGTAAAACCAGATCAGCGAGGCGCTCATCGCGCCGGCGGTGAACGCCCAGTGGCTGGCGCCGCCGTACTGCACGGAAAACGCGCCGACCAGCACCGTGGTGTCCAGCCAGGCATGCGGATTGAGCCAGGTAAAACCGAGCGTGGCCAGTATCGCCCGCCCAGCCGACTGGCGCGGCTGGCCGTTGCCCAGGCCGATGGTCCGGTCGCCGCGCCAGGCATCGCGCAAGGCGTGGTAGGTGTAGACGGCCAGGAACGCCGCGCCGAAGAAATAGAAGGCGTACTCCAGCCAGGCGACGCGGGCGATGAAGGCACCCAGACCGTTGGTGCCCAGCAGGATCAGCGCGAAGTCCGACAGCGTGGCCACTGCGGCCACCAGCCAGTGATGCTCGCGCTTGAGACCCTGGCGCAGCACGTAGCTGTTCTGCGCGCCGATGGCGGCGATCAGGCCGATGCACAGCAGCAACCCGTTGAAGTACGGGTCGATCAGATGCGCGCTAACGGACGGCACGGCAATGCCTCCCGCGCAGATCAGATGGATGGGTCACGCAATATCTCGATGAGATCGGTGTCGCCGAAATCGACGCCGGATTGGGAAAGCAGCGTGGTCGCCTGGCCGCGGTGGTGCACCTGATGCAGGAACAGGTGGCTGATCAGACCCGCGTAGCGCTGCGTGTAGACCTTGCCGGACATATTGGCGTAAGTGAGGTCGTCTTCGAGAGCGGCGGCGGAGAGCGCGTCGATCCAGTCGATGATTAGCCGGTCCAGTCGAGCCCGTTCCTCACCCAATCGCGCCAGGTCGTCGAACAGGATGGTCGCCAGCGCAGCAGGCCGCGGCTGTCCGCTCACGTAAGCGAGCACCTGCGCACTGGCCGGATGGCCGGCGAAACGCTGCAGCCAGACGATGTCGCCTACCATGATGTGGTTCAGGGTGCCCAGTACCGACTTGAAGAACGCGCCCCGGTCGCGGCGCAGCTCGGCGTCGGACAGTTCGCCCGACGCCGCATACAGACGCTCGTTCATCAGCCGGTTGTAGGCGGCGAACAGTTTGAACTGCTCCAGAAGCACGTTCGATCCGACCTCCCTGTCGAAAACGGCCGCCCTCTCGGGACGGGCCGTGGATTGTCAGCTACGAATCAGATTTTCGCCAGCTCCAGCGGCGCCTCGCCGTACACCTCCTTGGCCAACGGGCGCAGCGCCGAACGCAGCCCTTCCTCCAGTACCGGATGGTAGAACGGCAGGGTCAGCAGCTCGGCTACGCTCATTTCGCGCTGCACCGCCAGGGCCAGCAGGTGACCGATATGCTCCGCGGCAGGAATCAGCATCTCCGCACCGAGCAAGCGTCCGGTGCCGCGCTCGGCGTAGATGCGCAGACGGCCCTCAGCCTTGAGCATCGCCAGCGCGCGCGGCTGCTTGGAGAAATCGAACTCGCCGACGGCGACGTCGCGATCCGCGAGTTCGGCGTAGCTCTGTCCAACCACGGCGATCTGCGGATCGCCGAAGGCGATCGCCAGACCGACGCGACGCCGGAAACGGGTCGGTCCGTGCAGCGCGTTCCAGGCGGCGACGAAACCCTCGTCGGAGGCCTCGTGCAAAACCTGCAGCTCGCCGTTGACGTCACCGGTGATGAACACCGGCAGTTCGCCGACGCGCAGGGTGTGGCGGTCGAACTCGGGCAAGCCGCGGTCGTCCAGCGGCACGCCCAGCGTCTCGAGGCCGAGGCCGTCCACGTTGGGGCGCCGCCCCATCGCCGCGAGCACCATGTCGACCTCGCGTTGCCCCTCGCCGTCGTCGACCACGATGGCGCCACCCACGCCCTCGCCCAGATCCACCGCCCGGCCCAGATGCAGCGGGAACTCGGCGCCCATCAGTCGCTCCGCCTCGGCCTGCACGACCGGGTCGGTCAAGGGCCCGAGCGTCTCGCGCATTTCGTAGCCGGCCACGTCCAGGCCGAGGCGCGCCAGCGCCTGACCGAGCTCGAGACCGATCACGCCGAGACCGATCACCGCGATGCGCCGCGGCAGGTCGGGCTGCTCGAACAGTTCGTCGGTGGTCAGAACCCGGTCGCCGAACGCGCGCCACGGCGCCGGCACCACCGGACGAGTGCCGGTGGCGATGATGATCTGCTCGGCCTCGACGACTTCCTCGCCGCCGCCGGCCAACGCCACCACGATACGCTGCGGCCCATCCAGACGGGCACGTCCTGCGATGCTGCGCTCGCCGAGCTTATCCGTGGCGCCCAGCACGCCGGCGACGCGCGCGTCGCGATAGTCGCGCACGCGCTGCAGCACGGCCGGCAGATCGACCGACAAGCCCTCGCCGCCGCGAATGCCCAGCGTGTCGAGCTCATGGCGGCGGTGGTAGTCGTCGGCGGCCTGGATCAGGGCCTTGGACGGCATACAGCCGACCCGGGCGCAGGTGGTGCCATAGGCGCCGTGGTTGACGATCACGAAATCGTCGGTGTGCTTGCGCACCTGGGCGAGGGCGGTAAGACCGGCACTGCCGGCACCGAGAATGGCGATGCGGACTTTGCGCATGGCGGGACAGACTCCGAACAGAGGATAAAAGAGTCAGTCTACCCCTTCGTACCGGGCTCGCGCAGCTCAGCGCGGAACGTAGCTGCCCTCGAGCGCGCCGGGCGCGGCCAGCGGCGTCTCCACCCCCGTGGCCTGATCCGTCGGCACCTGCCGGTAGACGTTCTTCGGCGGCGTGACGGTAGCGTCACGCCCATCGGCGAAGGACTGCTCCTGAACGATCAGACGATAGGCCTTGTCGAGCGTGAGCGCACGCTCGCGCGAGGGGTACAGCAACACGGCGATGTCGTGTCCGAGACGTTCCAGCATGGCCGGATCGAGGCGGCCGTCGGCGCCGAAGAAGCGCCGCCGCACCTGCGTGTTGGCGCGAAATTCGTCGCCGGCGCCATTGGCACGCAGATAGGCCGCATAGAACCCCTGGCCGTCGGCCTGGCGCGGGTCGGGCAAACCGCGCAGATAGTCCGTCTGGCTCCAGTGGTACCAGCCGCCCTGCGGTGCCGGCGCGACGAGCTTGCGCTGCAGCGAGAAAATACCGTCGGTGGTGATGCCGAGCCCGGAGTGGCAGCCCATGCAGAACACGGTTTCGGCGTAGGTCTGCGGGCGCAGGCTGCCGCGGGCGTCCTCGATGAAGCCCTGGTAGACCCAGCCCTGCCCATTGCGCAGACCGCGCTCGGCGTTGCCGACGAACTGCCGCGGGCGATCCGGGAAGTCGTCGTTCTCCTTGAGCTCGGCCAGCGCGGCTTCGCGCAGTTCCGAGTAGCTGTGCCAGCGCGTCTTGCGCGCGTAGCGCAACTCCTTCATGCGCGCGGCGAGACGCACGCCGCCGTCCGCGGTCGGCTCGACGTAACGCACGCTGTGCAGGAATTCGGTGCCTTCCGGCAACAAGCCGGCGGCCAGATGCAGTCGGCCTTCGCGCTGCAGCAGGCCGGCACGGCCGACGTAGTGCATGAAACGCCCCGCGAGCGGCTGCCAGTCGTAGCGCACGCGGCGTGCGGTACCGAGGCTGCCGTCGCCGTCCAGGTCGACGCCGTAGCGGCGCTCGTCGGTGGGCGGAAGCGGCACGTCGGCGCGTTTGACCACTGCTTCGACGATGGCCAGGTTGACGCGATACACCCCAATGTCGAAACGCCCCTGCGCGTCCTCGCGAAACGGTGTGGCCAGACGGATGAGAATGTCGTCGGTGGAGCCGTTGGTGGGCCAGAAGGTGCCAAGGAACGGAAAGTAGGCGTAGGCGCGCCAGCCCGTGTAGCCGCCGTCCGGAGAGCGGTCGAACCCGGACGCGTCGAAATGGAACCAGGCGTCCGGCACGTAGCCGTCCCAGCGGCCGTTGCCGTCGACGTCCCAGCCCGCGGGCAGGCGCCGCAGGCGCTCGGCGAGCAGCAGTTCGCGTCCCCTGCGGTAGTTGCTCTCGCGGATGTAGCGCAGGATTTCGTCGTCGCCGATCAGGTGCACGGCGAGGCTGCGGTCCTTGAACAGGTTGACCCAGCGGTTGTCCTGCGCAGGCTGCGGGAATGCGTAGCTCAGCTGCAGATCGGCGTCGTTGACGTAGTTGGGCGGTTTGGAGGCCACATGGCAGGCGTAGCACGGATTGTGCGTCGCACCGCCGGCGCCGAGCGTACGCGTGTAGCACTGCGATGGAATGTAGGCCGCGGGATTGGGCAGGGCGTCGTCGCCCAGGTCGAGCGCAGCGGCAGGCCCGGCTCCGAGCAGGGCGAGCAGCGCCAACGCGCGTAACGGTTTCGATTTCATCGACTGCGTCAGCGGCAAGCAGGGCGAGGCGCCTGGCGGCGCCTCGCCCGATTGCCTACTTGCCGTCCATGGCCGGGAACGGACCGATATAGCCGACGTAGGCCCGGCGTTCCGAGCTGTTCGCGCCGACCTTGTCCTCGTCCGACTCACCGTAGGGATGCTGGATCACGCTCATCAGATAGGCATGCCCGTTGACGTTCGGATACCAGTAGACGCTGGTCGTCTCCGATCCGTAGGGCGTGGTTTCGATGCGCGTGAGCTGGCCGTCCATGAGGTTGTAGGACCACACGGCGTCGTTCTGGTGGCCGGAGCCGGTGTCCTCCCCGATGACCAGGGTATGGTAGCCCTCGATGAAGGTGAGGTTGTCCGGATTGGCGATGCCGTTGACGTCGCACTTGTTGTTCGCCAGCGCACCCGTGTAGGCCGGAATCGGGCTGTTCTTGTCCCAGGCCTGGGTCATGCGGCCCGAGACGAGGCCGTGCATGGACTTGGCCACGTAGTCGCTGCCGACCGCGGCGTCGCTGCCCAAGGGCAGGCGGTAGACCACGCCGCAGCGGTTGTAGGGCAGGCGCACGTCGTTGGGACCGCCGGCGTCGTACTTGCCGCTCGGCTTGCCGTTCTTGGCGTGATCCTCCATGCCGCGCGCGACTTCGCTCATGGACACGAACAGCGAACGCGTGGCCGGATCGAAGGTGATGCCCTCTTCCTTGCGGAACTCGGTGCTCGCGCCCATCAGCGCGGCGTAGCGGCGCGTCTCCAGACGCGAGGCGATCTTCTCCATGCCGGGCTTGATCGTCAGGCACTCGTGGCCGGCGCTGGTGTTGATGCTGCCGTAACCCGTCGGGCAGGAACCGTCCTTGTTCGGCTTGGCGCGCGAGAATATGTCGTCGAAGCGCGGCGGCCCGGCGTCGAGCACCTGCTTGATTTCGGCGTCGGTGGCATGCCCCAGGTCGATCCAGGCCAGCTTGGCGTTGCCGCCGTTCTTGTCGTCGAGTTGCAGCCAGGTGGCGGCGTAGAGCGTACCGGCCGAGAGGTCGCCGGCCTTGTCGGCGACGAACATGTACAGGCCGACGTTGGTGCCGTCGTCGGAGATATAGGCGGTACGCTGGTCGGGCATGACCTTGGCCAGCTCGATGGCCAGACGGCCCATGGCCTGGTGCTGCATGACGCGCGTGGCGCCCTGCGCGTTCTCCACCGCGACCTCGACCGGGTAACCGTAGTAGTACGGATTGATCTTGTGCAGATCGCCGCCGGTATAGGCGCCCATGGCGTTGTAGTAGTCGTCGATCTTGCCGCTCGCGGCACTCCACTTGGCCGCGTCGGGTTCGTACTCCTCGCTGCCCAGGTGCGAACCCCAGGGCGTCACGCTGCCGGCGCAGGGCACCCACAGGCCGTGGATGGCGGAGAAGTCGATGCTGCGCGTCCAGTCGGCGGACAGCTCGCCGGATTCGGCGTTCTGCGCCAGCTTGCTCAGGTACATGGCGCCGGGACGCGACTCGAAGTGGGAGATCATGAACAGCGCGCCATCCTTCTGGATCAGCGAGCTGAAATCGATGGCATCCGAGATGGTATGCGAGCCGTCGGCCGCCATCGCCGGCTTGCCGTGGATGTCCACCAGCTCGCCGAATATTCCATCGCCGGCGCGCTGGCCGGAACGCAGGATGGTGTGGTAACCGATCTGCATGGGCCTGACCGTCGACAACCGCCAGGTCGCTGGCCTGTACGGCGCGCTTCTGTGCATCCGTGACCGGCACGCCTACACCGGCGAAACTCAGGCTCTTGGGTGTGGGAGCAGCCTCATGGCCGGTGGTGGCGCAAGCGCCCAATACAGCAGGTATCAGCGCGGCAGCAACTGCACGCGCTACAAGTTTCAATTGCATGGTTCCCCCCTAGGAACTCGTTTAAACCCCAGGGCAGGTTAATGGCGGAACATGACACGCTCGTGACTCTTCAGCCCCATTTATGCGATGGTTGGTTGTTGGGTGTGATTTGCCCGACTAGAATCCCTTGCACGGGCATGCACTCGCCGTACCGAGCCGTCGCCGGCAGCACCGACACGACGAAGCGCGGCGGACGCGTTTAACGCCTGCGCGGAGAGGGACAGACCTCAAGAATGCACAACAACACAAATTCGTCTGGAGGAAATCATGCATAAACTTCCCATGAAGCGGCTGCTCGGTGTCGCGGCGCTGTCCTGTGCGCTCGGCACGGGCACTGCCATGGCCGGTTCGGTCGACGTGGTCAACTGGTGGACGTCGGGCTCCGAAGCGAAAGCCATGGGCGTACTGCAGCAGATGATGAAGGCGGAAGGCCAGACCATGGTCAACGATGCCGTCGCCGGCGGCGGCGGTGCCAATGCGCGCACCATCCTCAAATCGCGCATCGTTTCCGGCAACACACCGGGCGCGGCCCAGATCAAGGGCGTGGAAATCCAGCAATGGGGCAAGACCGGTCTGCTGGAAAACATGAACCCCGTGGCGGACGCACAAGGCTGGGGCAAGCTACTGGACCCGGCCATCGCGAAATCCATGCAGTACGACGGCCACTATGTCGGCGTGCCCTTCAACATCCACCGCGTGAACTGGATGTGGGCCAATCCCGAGCTGCTCAAGAAGGCCGGCGCGAAAGTCCCGCACACCTGGGATGAACTGGTCACGACGATGAAGAAGCTCAAGGCGGCGGGCATCATCCCGGTGGCCGGTGGCGGCGACACCTGGCAGGTGGCAACCACCTTCGGTTCCGTCGTGCTGGCAACTGGTGGACCGCAGTTCTACCGCGACGCCTTCATCAAACTCGACACCAATGCACTCAACAGCCCGACCATGGTCAAGGCACTGGAACGTCTGCGGGTGATCAAGGAATACTCCGACCCCAACGCTACGGGCCGCAGCTGGAATCACGACATCTCCATGGTGGCGAACGGTAAGGCGGCCATCCAGTTCATGGGCGACTGGGCCGAGGGCGAGCTGATGAACATGAACAAGACGCCCGGCAAGGCCGTGGTCTGCGCGGCGTTCCCCGGCACCAACGGTACCTTCATCTACAACGTCGACAGCCTGGTCTTCTTCAAGCAGAGCAAGCCTTCGACGGTCGACGCGCAGCGTGCGCTGGCCAAGACGGTGATGGGCGAGAAGTTCCAGATCGCCTTCAACGAAGCCAAGGGCTCCATCCCGGTCCGTCAGGGCACGCCGATGGGCAGTTTCAACTCCTGTGCACAGGCGTCGGCAAAGGCCTTCAAGGATGCATCGGCCAAGAACGGCCTGGTGCCGAGCATGTCGCAGGACATGTCCACCTATGCCGTCACCAAGGGTGCGATCTTCGACGTCCTGGCCCAGTTCTACAATTCGAACATGAGCGCCAAGGCGGCCGCCGAGCAGATGGCCAAGCAGGTTGCGATCGCCAAGTCGCAAATCTGAGGCTTTGACAGGTCGCGCCGGAGCCTAGGTTCCGGCGCGGCAACCGCACTACGCGTGGCGGGTACCCGCCACGCATTACGTATCTGCTGGCTCGACATCCGAAGGATTAATCATGAATGCCGTGCATCAAGACCCTGGAGTCAAACCGCGGCTGGGTGACAAGCTGCAGCGGCTGTTACCCCAGTTGGTATTGAGCCCCACCTTCCTGGCCGCACTGTTCTTCCTGTACGGCTTCATCCTGTGGACGTTCTGGCTGTCGATGACACGCTCCACGCTGCTACCCAATAACGTGTGGGTGGGGTTGGCGCAATACCGTTATCTCTTCGGCAATGGCGTCTGGTGGACTTCGCTGATCAACCTGGGCATTTACGGGGGCCTCTATATCGGGCTATCCATGGTGATCGGCCTGTTTTTGGCCATTCTGCTCGACCAGCATGTCAGAGCCGAGGGATTGTTTCGCGCCATCTACCTCTACCCCATGGCACTGTCGCTGATCGTCACCGGTGTGGCGTGGAAGTGGATGCTCAATCCCGGTCTCGGTCTGCAGCAACTCGTGCGCGACCTGGGCTTCACGCACTTCACCTTCAACTGGCTCATCAACCCGCAGATGGCGATCTACACCCTGGTCATCGCCGCCGTATGGCAGTCCTCGGGTTTCGTCATGGCCCTCTTCCTGGCCGGCCTGCGCAGCATCGACGACGCGGTGATCAAGGCCGCGATGATCGACGGCGCCAGCCTGCCTCGCATCTACTGGAGCGTGATCATTCCCAGCCTGCGTCCGACCTTTTTCAGCGCGCTTATCCTGCTCACCGGCCTTTCCATAAAAAGCTTCGACCTGATCATGGCGATGACCGGCGGCGGACCGGGTTTCGCCACCTACTTGCCGGCGAATTTCATGTACGACTTCGCATTCCAGCGCGGCCAGATCGCCATGGGTGCGGCAAGCGCGGTTATGATGCTGGTCGCGGTCGCCGTGCTGATCGGCCCCGTCGTGTTCCTGGAGTCGAGGAGAAAGAGCGATGTCTGAGCGCGACAAGGGCGTGCATTCGCATACGCCGCGCGCCGCGCGCGTCGTCCTCTATACGGTGTTGATCCTGGCGGCCCTGTTCTACCTGATACCGCTATATGTCATCGTCGTCACCTCGCTCAAACCGTTGCAGGAAATCCACACCGGCAACCTGCTTGCACTACCTCTGCACCCGACCCTCGAAGCATGGAAGGTGGCCTGGTCCAGCGCCTGCTCAGGTGCGACCTGCAAGGGCGTGCAAGTCTACTTCTGGAACTCCGTGCAGATGGTGATTCCGGCGGTGCTGATTTCGACCGCATTCGGTGCGATGAACGGCTACGCCCTGACCAAATGGCGCTTCCCCGGCAGCGAGCTGTTCTTCACCCTGCTGCTGGTCGGCACCTTCGTGCCGTTCCAGATGTTCCTGCTGCCGATGGCCTGGGTGCTGGGCAAACTTCATCTGGACAACAGCATCCCCGGACTGGTGCTGGTGCATGTGGTCTACGGACTTGCCTTCACTACGCTGTTCTTCCGCAACTTCTACATCACCGTCCCCAGTGAGCTGGTGAAGGCGGCGATGATCGACGGCGCCGGCTTCTTCACCATTTTCTGGCGCATCATGCTGCCGATTTCCACGCCGATCTTCATGGTCTGCATCATCTGGCAGTTCACCCAGATATGGAACGACTTCCTGTTCGGCGTGGTCTTCACCTCAGGTGCATTGCATCCGATCACCGTGGCGCTGAACAATCTGGTGAACACCTCCACCGGCGTACGCCACTACAACGTGGAGATGGCTGCCGCCATGATCGCCGCGCTGCCGACCTTCGTCGTCTATCTGGTCGCGGGCAAGTACTTCGTGCGCGGGCTGACCGCAGGCTCGGTCAAGGGCTGAGCCGCACCGCCCCCATCATTCATCCAACACAGATCAGAGAAACAGCGATATGGGCAAGCTGAGCATCAGCAACGTGCACAAAACCTTCGGCACCGTCGAGGTTCTCAAAGGCATCAATATCGAAACCAGCGACAATCAGTTCCTGATCCTGGTCGGCCCATCCGGCTGCGGCAAATCCACCCTGCTCAACATCATCGCCGGCCTGGAAGCCTCCACCGGCGGCGACATCCACATCAACGAGCGGCGGGTGAACGATCTGAGCCCGCGTGACCGCGACATCGCCATGGTGTTCCAGTCCTATGCGCTCTATCCGAGCATGACCGTGCGCAAGAACATCCTCTTCGGGCTGAAGATCCGCAAGATGCCCCAGGAAGAACAGGACCGCACGCTCAAGGAAGTCTCCAGCATGCTGCAGATCGAGCCGTTGCTCGACCGAAAGCCCCGCCAACTCTCCGGCGGGCAGCGCCAGCGCGTAGCCATCGGCCGCGCCATCGCGCGCAAGCCGGCGCTGTTCCTGTTCGACGAACCGCTGTCGAATCTGGACGCCAAGCTGCGCGTGGAGATGCGCGACGAACTCAAGCGCCTGCACCACCGCATTCAGACCACCATCGTCTACGTCACCCACGATCAGATCGAGGCCATGACGCTCGGCGACCTGATCGCAGTCATGAACGACGGCCAGATCCAGCAACTCGGCTCGCCGCAGGAAATCTACGACAATCCAACCAACCTCTTCGTCGCCGGCTTTATCGGCTCGCCGTCGATGAATTTCATTCCCTGCGAGATCGTCGTCGACGAACAAGGCGCCGGCCTGCGCATGCAGGAAGGCGATAACCATTTCGTGATGCTGGCGCCCCAACACGCCCAGACCGAGCTGCGCAAGCGCCACGGCCAGAAGATCATCCTCGGCGTACGCCCGGAACAGATCACTCATAAACGCGTGTCGCAGCTCGACGAGGCCGATACCCGCCTGGTCACGGCCACCGTCGACATCATCGAGCCGACCGGGCCGGATACGCTGATCTTCGTACACATCAACGACACCAAGGTCGTGTGCCGGGTTCACCCGCCGGAAGCCAAGCAGCCCGGCGAACACATGGAGTTGCAGTTCGACCTGGCCAAGGCGGTGTTCTTCGACCCGCAAACCGAACAGCGCGTGGCCTGAGCTCGCCTTGTTATGCTGACCCCGCACAGGTACGACAGCTTCTCCGGCTGAGGCAGCGGACGCGATGAGCAACAGAGACGGAAACCTCGGTCGCACAAGCGCCGCGGCTTCCGCACTGTGGCCTTCGGCCGAATACGACGAACAGCTTGCGCGTCTGCGAAACGCCGTGGGCGAAACCGTGTACCTGGTCGAGGCGCGCATCGGCGCCCAGCACGTCTCCGCGCGGATGTCCGGCTCGCCCCACGAGTTGCTGGCGATCGTCGACTTCCCCCGCGCGGATCCCGCACGCCATCTTTATCCGCATGTGCTTCTGCTCGACGACGGTCGCGGCGTCAACCTCGGGCACATTCTGAGGGTAAGCCGCGGTCAGCCTTACGCTCCCCCGCCCGAAGCCTGCCTGTTCGAAAATCGTGCGCTCGCGATGCAGATACTGCCCCAGCGGCGCACTTTGAGCGCAGCACTCATCCGCAGCGTCGCCCGACGCCAGCTCGGCGAATTCGTCGCCACCAGAGACGCCCTGCCTCCGCCAGAACAGAACGATGACTAATTGATTCGCGTCAAATCATCGGTCTTTTCACTGCCCAGCATCACCGGCTTTGTTATCATCAGTGCCCAAAAACTACACAGTAGAATCGTCCCACCAAACCAGGAAAGCATGTCCACACATCGCACGCTCCCGGCGGCTGATGATCCAAGCCGTCAAACGCGCGGCGACGACATGAGCGCACAGCGGGTCAAGGAGCTTCTACGCCCCGGCCACGACATTCTCGAATGTTCCCCCGATACCCCCCTGTACGAAGCCGCTGCGCTCATGCAGCGCAGCAAGTACAGCTCGATAGTCATCGTGGACGACGGCCGTCCGGTCGGCATCTGGACCGAACGCGATGCGTTGCGCATCGATTTCACCCAACCGCAGACGCTTGGCGTCGCCATCCGCGAAGCGATGAGCGCGCCGGTCCAAACCATAAGTTCGGATGCGGAACTGTCTGCGGCGTCCGAGCGATTCAAGAGTGAACGTATCCGCCATCTGCTGGTGGTCGACGACGATGGCTCAATGGCCGGCATCATCTCCCAGACCGATGTCGTCCGGCATCAGGGACTCGAACACTATCTCAACTTCCGCACGGTGGGCAGTATCCTGCGCAGCGAAACCGTGCGCCTCGGCTACGAGGTGCCGCTCGTCGAGGCTGCCCGGCAAATGCGCCGGGCACGGAGCGACGCCGTGTTGGTCATGCTGCAGGACGGCGATTACGGCATACTGACCGAGCGCGATCTGGTGCGTCTGATCGCCGAGCGCAGCGCGAACGCCGCGCTCGGCGACGTAGCCTCGCCTCACCTCATCACGGTCGACGCAGAGGCCAGCCTGTATCACGTGCGTAGCCTGATGAACGAACGCCAAGTACGGCATGTCGGCGTGGTCAGCGGCAGCAACGTCATCTGCCTGCTGAGTTTCTCCGACCTGCTGTCCGATCTCGAGCTCGCTTACGTGGAGGAACTGCGGCAAGCCCTGCAGGAACGCGATCAGGCTCTCGCCGTTTCCCAACGCAGTCTGCGCCTGACCGAACAGGTGATCGAGAACTCGCTCGAGGGTGTGGTGATCACGAACGTCAACGGCATCATCGAGCAGGTCAATCCGGCCTTCACACGCTTGACCGGCTACAGCTCCGAGGAAGTGATCGGACAACGTCCCTCCCTACTCAGCTCCGGCCGACACGACAAGGCCTTCTACGAAGCGATGTGGAGTTCAATCAACCGCTTCGGACATTGGCAAGGTGAAATCTGGAACCGGCGCAAGAACGGCGAAATCTATCCCGAACTGCTGACCATCACCGCCATCCTCAGCGAACACGGCGCCATCGACCACTATGCCGCGCAGTTCAGCGATATTTCCGAACTGAAGAAGACCGAGCAACAAATCCGCCATCTGGCCTATTACGACGCCCTGACTGACCTCCCCAACCGGCGTCTGTTCTATGACCGCCTGTCGATAGCCATCGCCCATGCACACCGCCACCAGCAGCGACTGGCGGTGATGTTCGTGGACCTCGACCGATTCAAGAACATCAACGACACTCTCGGGCACAACGTCGGCGACTGCTTGTTGGAACAGGTCGCGCTTCGACTCCGCTACTGCCTGCGCGAGGACGACACGGTCGCACGCACCGGCGGCGATGAGTTCCTGATTCTGTTGTCGGAAACGCCCCACTACGATGACGCAGCGAGCACCGCCCGACGGATCATCGACGAATTGACGCAACCCTTCCATGTCGCCGAGCAGGAGTTGGTGGTGACCTGTAGCATCGGCATCGCCTTCTATCCCGAGGATGGCAATAATCAGGACGCGTTGATCAAGAACGCCGACATCGCCATGTACCGCGCCAAGGAACACGGCCGCAACACGTACCAGTTGTTCACCAACACCATGAACGAGCAGGCTCAACGCCGTCTGCAGCTGGAAACCGGCCTTCGCCAGGCATTGGAACAGGGACAGATCAAGGCTCATCTGCAACCGCTGGTGGACGCCGCCACCGGCAAGACGGTAGGCGCCGAAGCACTGGCGCGCTGGCATCATCCGCAATGGGGCCCGGTCCGCCCCGACGAATTCATCCCGTTGGCCGAGGAGACCGGACTGATTCGGCCCGTTGGCCAACGCATCCTGGATCTCGTCCTCCAGCACATCGCGCGCGGTGACTGCGTACCGATCGCGGTGAATCTTTCGCCAAGCCAGTTTGCCGATCCCGACCTGGTCGGAACCATTTGCAACAGCCTCGAGCAAGCAGGCGTCTCGCCAACGCTGCTCGGGCTGGAAATCACCGAATCGGTGCTGATGTCCGACGCCGAGCACCATGCGGCTCTTTTGGAAATTCTACGGAGCAAGGGGGTGCACGTCTCCATCGACGACTTCGGCACCGGCTACTCCTCGCTTGCCTACCTGCGCCGCTTCCCCCTGGACTACCTGAAGATCGACCGCAGCTTCGTCGAGGAACTGACCGACAGCACCGAGGCACGCGCAGTGGTCTCGGCCACTATCAATCTGGCGCACGAGCTGCGGTTGAAAGTGGTCGGAGAAGGTGTGGAAACGGCGGAACAGGCCGCCTGCCTGCGCGAGATGCGCTGCGACATCCTGCAAGGCAACTACTTCGGGTGCCCAGTGCCGGCGGAAGAATTCAACCGACGCCACCTGTCGACGGCAGGCTGACGACGCCGCCGCGCCGCGGAGGCATGCACGCGGCGGCTTACAGACGCGAGAGCTGCTGCTCGATCAGCCGTTCCAGATAGGGAAAATCGGGAATCGCCACCGACTGCTCCTCGATGCGCGCCATCGCGGCGATCGCTGGACACGGCATCGGCGTGGCGACTTCCTCCGCCAGCACGTCTTCCGCGCCAACACGCACCGGGTGCGGAATCGTCGCCAGCGGCACGGCGTAATAGCTCAGCCCGACGATGTTTTCCAGGGCGTACAACACGCCGTAACGGTGGATGCCTGCCATGTCCGGCACGCCATGCCCGCAGATCACGCCCGGATCGATGACGGGTACCTGTTCGTCACGCCAATCGAGGAAACCCAGCAACCAGGTTTCCGACGACTCGACCGGACTCATCGTCTGCTGCGGAACCACTTCCGCGAGAATCGCCTGAGGTGCGGCCACGCGCAGTCCGCTGGCGATATCCAATATCAGCGTGTTGAGCTTGCTGATGGCCATTTAAACCCTCTTCTCCGGGTGGCAGTACATCGAAAGCGGCCTCATGCCTGCGTCCTGCGCTCGTGCAACAAGTCGCGGATGCTGTCGAGCAGGTCGCTTTCCTGGTAAGGCTTGCCGAGATAACGGTCGACGCCCAGCTCCTGGGCACGCTGGCGATGCTTGGCGCCGCTACGCGAGGTGATCACGATGATCGGGATATCGCGGAAGCGACTATCGTTGCGCACGTGCGACGACAACTCGTAGCCGTCCATGCGCGGCATCTCGATATCGGTCAACAGCAGGTCCGGCTTGCGCTCCTCGAGCTGGGCCACCGCATCCATGCCATCGCGCGCCGTCATCACATCGAAGCCGTTGCGCTCCAGCACACGCGACGTGACCTTGCGTATGGTAATCGAATCGTCGACCACCATGATCAGCGGCTGGCGCGACTCCTCCTCGACCTCGGCCGTTTGCCCGACCCCGCTGACCAACGGTTGCGTGCTGGCCAGACGCACCAGATCGGAGGTATCCAGAATAAGCACCACGCGCCCGTCGCCAAGGATGGTGGCGCCGGCCACGCCGCGCAGGTGCGCAAACTGCGGCCCCATCGCCTTGACCACGACCTCGCGGCTGCCGATCAGGTTGTCGACCTGCACCGCGACATGCAGTTCGCCGGAGCGGATCAGCAGCAGCGGATAGTACATGCCGTCCTGCTCCGGCAATTGGGTCGTTACCCCGCCCAGCAGTGTCTCCAGCGCCTTTACGTCATAACGCGTGCCCAGGTACTCGTAGCTGGGCGATTCTTCCGCGTAGATCGCACGAAGCTGTGCGATGGGCATGCGCACCACGCCCTCCACGCCTGACAGCGGCAATGCGTAGAGATGCTCACCGGCCTGAGCCAGCAACGCTTGGGTAATGGTCAGCGTGAACGGCAGGCGCACCACGAATCGCGTGCCGCGACCCGGTTCGGAATCGATCGACAACGCGCCGCCGAGCTGCTTGACCTCGCGAACCACGACGTCCATGCCCACGCCACGTCCTGCGATCTGGCTCACTTCGCCGGCGGTCGAAAAACCGCTTTCGAGAATGAGCTGTACCACCTGCTTATCATCGAACGGCGCATCGGGCGGAATCAAACCCAGGCGCTGCGCCTTGGCGCGCACCGCTTCCACATTCACGCCGCCACCGTCGTCCTGTACCGTCACGACGACTTCGGCGCCTTCGCGAGCCACGCTCACGCGTATCTGTCCGGCTTCCGACTTACCCGCGGCCAGACGTTCCGCCGGCGCTTCGAGGCCGTGGGCAACTGCGTTGCGCAGCATGTGTTCAAGAGGGGCGACCAGCCGGTCGAGCACTGAACGGTCGACTTCGCTCTGCTCACCGATCAACTGCAGCTCGGCGCGTTTGCCGAGTTCGCTCGCGGTCTGGCGCACGATACGGCGCAGGCGCGGCGCGAGGCCACCGAACTGCACCATGCGGCTGCGCATCAGACCGTCCTGCAGATCGGTGCTCACTCGCTGCTGCTGCAGCAGCAGCGTTTCCGCATCGCGCACTTCATCGGCCAGCAGATCCTCAATGCTGACCAAATCGTTCAAACTCTCGGCCAGCGCGCGCGACAGCTGCTGAATGTTGGAGTATCGATCCAGCTCCAGCGGATCGAAATCGGTACGGGCGTCGTCCGCATCCTCCTGCTCGCCGTTCTCGAGCTGGAAGCGGTAGAGAATCTGCGCTTCGGTTTCCAGCTCCAGCTTGCGCAGCTGGTCGCGCAGGCGGCTGACCGTCTGGCGCAGCTCATTGAGGTTGAATCCGAAGCCGCTGATCTGTTGCTGCAGACGTGCGTGGTAGATATTCACTTCGCCTGCATAGTTAACCAGGCTATCGAGCAATTCGGCGCGCACCCGCACCTGTTCACCGCCGTGCACCGGGGCAGACGCTGCCGCAGTAGCAGCGGCCGGCTGCACCGGCGGCGCTTCCTCGTGCTCGGTCACGGTGGACTCGGCCACCGCCGGCTTCTCCGGTGCTACCGCTGCTTCCGACTCCTGCAGCTGCTCTTCGGTCGGCAATTCTTCGGAGTGATGTAGAAGCGCGGCCTCTTCCGGCACGTTCGCCTCCGGCTCCGCCGGAGATTTATCAGACTCAGGTATCGACGGCGCTTGCGGCTCAACGACAGGCGTGCCGCCGTGGCCGGCGAGAAGAGCGACCAGTTGAGTCTGCGGATAGACCGCCTCACCGGCCCGCGCCTGCTGCAGCATGTCGCCAAGCTTGTCCAGCGCCTCGTGCAGCAACGCAAAACCTTCGATCCCGGGAGCCCCCCCCTGCTCGGCAATCCGAGTGATCCGGGTTTCCAGGCCATGGGTCAAATCGCCGATGGTCGAGAATCCCGCCATGCGCGCGCCACCCTTGAGGGTGTGCAGCTCGCGCTGCAGCGTCTCGATCGAAACATAGGCTTCACCGCTGCCGCTTTCCCAAGCCTGGACTGCGGCATCTGAGCCGGCCATAAGCTCGTCGGCCTCGTCCAGGAAGATGGACACCAACTCCGCATCCAGCGCATCGGGGTGATCGGGCGTTCCCGACTCCGGCACGGAGGCTGTCGAACCTACCGCTTGCGTCTCGGCTTCGGGAGTCGCTGCGGCGTCGGGCTGCGCACCATCACTCGCGGGCGGTTCCTCCGCGGACAGTATCGGTTCAGACGTCTGCTCATCGCTCTGCGATTCGGCCGGTTCGGGCTCGATCGGCACCGCCATGACGACCGCATCGCCTTCGCCGATGAAGGTATCCTCCTCGACGGAGATCCCGTCCGCCTCCGCTTCGGGAGCGGTCGTCGGCGCGGGTTCGGGTTCGGGTTCGGTTCGTTCGGGTTCGGGTTCGGGTTCGGGTTCGGGTTCGGGTTCGTCAAAGATCGTTGCCGACAAGGCACCCGCAGCAGACTCCGCCGCCCTGGCCGCAATCAGAGTATCCGACTCCAGGCCGTCGAGCGTCTCTTCTATGCGCGCCACCAGTTCGGCAGTGTCAGGAAGCGCAATTCCGGCATCGGGCAGTGCTTCAAGCGTCGCCTCGGTCACGGCCACCGCATCCTGGAAAAGACCGAGCATGTTCTGCGGTAGCGGACGCCCCATTTTCTGCAAGCGCACCGCAATCGATTCCAACGGTCCGAACACGCTGTACAACGAAGCGATGTCGGCCGCCCGCGCGCTGCCGTTCAGCGTATGCAGCGCGATCACGATCGAATCGTCTACCAGCGAGACCGCTCCGCTGCCGTGCGTGGCGGTAAGATAATCGTCTATGACCGCGAGGTGCTGCCTTACCTCGCGCGTGTAGATATCCAGCAGGCCGGGATCGATATGCGAAGCAAGTTCGACCGGCGGCTCCTCGGCTTCGGACACTGCTTGCGGCGTTTCATCGGCCGCGTCCTGCATATCGAAATTGATCTCGGTGACGGCCAAGTCGTCCGACACCGGCGATTCAACATCGTCATCCGCCTGCGATGTTTCGTCGGCCGCCGCTGCCGTTGCGGCATCCTGCGCTTCGTCCTCATCCGCCCAAGGCAATGCCGCCGCATCGGCGCGATGCATGAAGGCGATCAGATCGGCTTCCGGTGCCTGACCGCCAGTGAGTTGGCCGACCAGCTGGCGCAATACAGGCACAGCCTCGTCCAGCAGACCAAAGTGTTCCTCGCGCAACTCGACGGTTTGGTCTATCACCCGATTGAGCATGTTCTCGAAGGACCAGGCGAATTCGCCCAGCAGCTCGGCACCGGCCAGCCGGCCGCTGCCCTTGAGCGTGTGAAAGCTGCGCCGGATGGAAGTCATGATCTCGTTGTCGGCGTGGTTGGCACGCCACTGCGGCAACAACTCCGCAATGCGATCGACCTCCTCCTGCGCTTCCTCCAGGAAGATATCCAGAATCTCGGGATCGGCATCCTCCCGCACCGCTTTCAGCTGTCGACGGGGATCGGCGAGAACCTCGGCATCCGAAGCAACCAGGAGTTCGTCTTCCGACGCCGGCTGCGTCGGCGCCAGCGATGCGTCGGCGAATGTCTGCAGCTCCAGGTCGTCGGCAGCATTCTCCGGAGAGATTTCGGTCGCGGGCAGGGTTTCGGCCTCGAAGACATCTTCTTCCAGGTCAGGCGAAGACACAGCCTCCGGCGCCTCTTCCAGAATAGCCTCCGCCGGGGCGGCGGACGCATCCATCCGCACGGGCTCCAGGCGCTCCAGCGCTTCGTCGGCGCGCTGCAGGAACGCCTGCTGTTCGGGACGCTGCTCAGCACGCGTTTCGAGGTACATCTCGACCGCCGTGATGGCTTCGGCCAGCGCATCCGTCCACTCCGGCGACGATGTGGCCACCCCGCCCAGCAGTTCGCCTATACGTTGATCGACAGCCTTCAAGCGCGGCAGCGGCGCTTCGATGCCCATCAGATCCAGCGCCGCGACAATGCCGGCGAGCAGCTTGGGCGCTTCGGCAAGTTCGTTCTGCTCGTCAGGCTTGGAGAAATACGACAGCAGCGCATCCTTGACCCGGTTCAGCTCGCGTAAGGCTTCGCGCACGCCCGCCGCCGTGATCTCGTTGCTGACGACGGTCGCGTCGCCGGCTTCGCCGCTACGCCGACGTTGCAGCAAACGCTGCAGGGCCTGCTCGGTCTGCAGCATCGCCGAGGCGAGCGCCATGAGCAGGTCTTCGTCAATCGCCCCCCCGCTTTGCGCCACGTCCGCGATACGTGCCGCCTGCTGCGCCACCAGTTCGCGCGCCTCGCCCTGGCCGAGCATGCTCAGGGTATCGGCGATCTTGTACAGCCGCGCGGCGATCGCAGCAAAATCGGCCGCCTGGGTATCCTCCGCATGCGTATAGATCTCGAGCTGATCGCGGATCTCGGCCAGATCCTCGCGGATCGCCGCGCTGACCGTTTCCAGCAGCTTGAGATTCGGCGCCGACAATTCGCGCCGCGCAACTTCCAGCCCGCCTTCCCTGGGCAGCAGGGCATCGAGGTGGAAAGCCTCGCGCACTGCCTCAGTCCGGGGACCGGACGACTCCGCACGAGCGACGTAGTACAGCAGGTTCTTTAGCAGATCAGGCGACAATTCGCGCGCACAGGTCGCCTCACCCTGATTGATCAAACGACGCATCTCGCGGTCGAGACGCCCGAGCAGCAGTTTGATCGCAACCGGTACGGCAGCGTCGCCGCTCAGGGTTTCGACCAGGGCTGCAGCAACCCACCACAAACGCCGCAGAGCCGCTTGGCGTGAAGCCGCCTCG
Organism: uncultured Gammaproteobacteria bacterium; assembly: GCA_963751375.1. Classification (GTDB taxonomy): domain Bacteria; phylum Pseudomonadota; class Gammaproteobacteria; order DSM-5130; family Acidihalobacteraceae; genus Acidihalobacter_A. The sequence continues at coordinate 412,946 of CAVVUY010000006.1, read as the reverse complement.
AGCGCGCCGAACACATCGATCATCCGCGCCAGGGTGCGTGGCTGCTGCTGATCGCGGAAGACACCGAGCAGGCTCAGTTGATAGCTGTGCCGCTTTGCCTGCGCCACGGCCTCCGCCGAGGCAGCGGCGGCATCCGCCGGGGCCGACAGTTCATCGTCCACACCAAGGTCGGGCACGAACACCACGTTCTCGGATAGCAATTCGGCATCGCGGGCAGCCCGCAGGTCGTTGAGCAGCGGCAGGATGACGATCGGCGTATCCGGATGCCCGGATTGCACGTACTCCAGATAATCCGGCAGTTGCAGTACCGCAGTGGACAGCACGCCCAGCGCCGCTTCCCGGTTGCGCACCCGGTTCTCGATGAGGGCATCGATAAGCGCCTCCATCTCCTCGGCGAGCAGGACCGCGCCAGAGAGGTCGACCACCTGCAGAGTGCCGCGAACCTGCCGCAGCACCTGCGCGGCGGCGGTGATCAGTTCGCCCCGGCTCTGCTCTTCGACGTAGGCCTCGAGCGACTGGCGCGCACGGTCGAGCAAAGCATCCAGCTCGGGCTTGACCCAGGCCAGCGCATCGTACTCGACAGTTGCATCGTGCTTCATTGCTGCCCCTACCTCATTGATCCTACACCGGGGTTCAACCCGAGCTCACACGGCGCTCGCCCGCGGCGCGCCGCCTCATGGCGGCACGGTCGCAGTGCAGCCTCCTCAGGCTGCGGCTTCGTCGTCGTCCTCGAGAACGAACGTGGCCACATCCTCGCTGTCGGGCAGCTTGAAGCCTGCCACCGACTTGCGCAGTTCGGCCGCCAAGGCGGTGAGCTGGCCGATAGACTGGGCCGTTTCGTTGGTTCCATCGGAGGTCTGCATCGTGATTTCCTGGATCACGTTCATGGTGTTGGTCACGTTGGCCGCCACCGCTGCCTGCTGACGTGCGGAACTGGCGATAGCCATGATCTGCTTGGCCAACTGATTGGACACGCCTTCGATTTCGGTCAGCGCGTCGCCCGCGTCCTCGGCCAGCTGACCACCTGCCACCACGTTGGCCGTGCTCTGCTCCATCGACAGCACTGCTTCGTTGGTATCGGCCTGGATGGTTTTCACCAGCGCCTCGATCTGACGCGTGGCGTTCGCCGAACGTTCCGCCAGGCGCTGCACTTCGTCCGCCACCACCGCGAAACCGCGGCCCGCCTCACCAGCCGCCGAGGCCTGAATCGCCGCGTTGAGCGCCAGGATGTTGGTCTGGTCGGCGATGTCGTTGATCAGACCGACGATATCGCCGATTTCCTGCGAACTTTCACCCAGACGCTTGATGCGCTTCGAGGTGTCCTGAATCTGTTCGCGGATAGTGTCCATGCCGTCGATCGAGCGGTGCACCGTCGCCGTACCCTTGGCTGCGATTTCGACCGACTTCTTGGCCACATCCGCGGAATTCATGGCGTTGCTGGACACGCGCTCGATCGAATCGGCCATATCGGTGACCGCCGCCGAGGCCGAAGCGATTTCGCGAGCCTGGTGGTTGCTCGCGTCCGCCAGGCGCAGAGCCGTGGTCTGAGTCTTTTCCGACGCCGTGGCGACCTGCACCGAGGTCTGGTTGATGGTGGTAACCAGGCTGCGCAGCGCGTCAATGGCGTAGTTCACCGAGTCGGCGATCGCGCCGGTGATGTCCTCGGTCACGGTCGCATGCACGGTGAGGTCGCCTTCGGCGAGGTTGGTCATCTCGTCGAGCAGGCGCAGGATGGCCCGCTGGTTGCGGCGATTCTGTTCGTTGGTCAGCGCCAGCTCGCGCTTCTTGTCCGAGAACAGGACAAGGCCCAGAACGACCAGCGTGATCAGCGCCAATGCACCGAACACGTAACCGGCAGTATTGAACAGCCCGAGGCGCTGGTTCTCAGCCACGACCGCCTGCTCCAGATTCTTCGATGCCGTCAGCAGGCCGGCGGCGCTGCCTTGCAGCGCGCTCACCGCCCGCTTGGCGGCGAACAGCTGCGGCGCCTCGTTGACGATGGCGTTGACATGGCTGTTCAGGGTACTGAGCACCATCGCCAAGTCACGCAGCTTGGTGCGCGCTTCGGCATCTTTTACCTGGGGGATCTTGGCCTGCTTGTCGCCGCCGAGAATGACGCTGTAAGCGTGCGCCACACCACCCAGCTCCGCCTGCGAAAGCTTAAGATCGGTGGACCCCGTCAACATGCCCTGCATAACCTTGCCATACAAGTTGACGCTGCTACTGAAGCCGGCCAGTGCCGCCGAACCGCCCTCGCCCGAGGTGAACAACAGGCGATTGATGTTGTTCTGGATACGCTGAGCCAGGAAGGACTGACGCTGCGCCATGTACACCAGGTCGGTCGACGCGCCGGTGGAGATCAGGCGATTGGTGACCTGGTCCGAAAGGTCGAAGAACTGGGGCATCAACTTGTTGACCTGATCCACGTAGCCGGCGATATCGCCAACCGATTTCTGCGCGGACAGGATCTGATCGATTTCCTTGCTGGCGGCGTCCCATTGCTTGTTGAGATCGTTCAGGCTGGTATGCACTGGCGTGGAAACGTCCCGCGACAGATCCCCTTTGCGCAGGTCCTGCATCAGCGCGGCGAAGCGCGCGTGCTCGCGCTTGAGGTTCCCGAATCCACCGGCCTGACCGCTGGTCGCTTCAAGGCCCGCGGTCGCAATCTGCTGCGACAGGAGCTGCTGCTCCGACACGACGCGGATATAGCGCTGGTTGTCGCGTTGCTGAATCGCGGGATATATGAACGAAACACCGGTCAGGGCAATGAAAACCGCGAGCGATCCCCACAGAAACCACAGCTTTTTACTGCCTGCGACACGCGGCCGATCGGCTTTGGCTGGCGCCTTCATCTGCAACTCTCCCAAACTGATGATGAACCGGGCCTAGCGCCCGATATCCGTCCCTTCACTCGGCTGCGGCCTACCGCATACCGAAACCATTTTGCTCGCGCGTCCGATCAGGTGGCCGCGTTCTGAAATTCCGCGTTCGCGACCAATACCTTGGCGTCGAACACCGGCCACACCTTGTCCTGATCATGATAGGCATCGTGGACATAGGACTGCAGGGCAGGCGACAGTTCGGGCACCGTCTCGGCCTGCTGGTCGAGCCAAAAATGCCGCATGCCATACACCGCATCGACACGCAGACCGACCAGGGTTCCGGCGTAGCGGGTCACCAACAAGCGCCCCTGCGCCGCCACCTCGTCACCGAAAATAAAGCGGCCCAGGTCGATCACGGGCAACAGATTGCCGCGCATGTTGGCCAGCCCCATCACCCAGGGCTTGACGCCCGGTATAGAAGACAACGGCGGCATGTCGACGATTTCCGCAACCTGCTCGATTGGCATGATCAGCTCGAAACCGCGCAAGCGGAAAAACACGCCGTTCCACTGTCGGCGCTCTTCCTCATGCACCGGCAGGCCTGGAGCGGCGACCCTGCATTTGCGCTCGATCTGGACCAGCAGATCGAAGGGCGATTGTGCGGTTTCTGACATGGTAGGCGGAGACACTCGTCGATTCAGGTGCTCAACAATCCGTTGACGCGCTCGACCAGATCCTTTTCCTTGGCCGGCTTGACGATGTAGTCCTTGGCGCCCTGGCGCATTGCCCAGACTTTGTCAGTCTCCTGATCCTTGGTCGTGACCATGATGATCGGAATGGATGCTGTCTCGGGCTCGCGGGCAAGCTGGCGCGTCGCCTGAAAGCCGTTCAGCCCCGGCATGACCACATCCATCAGCACCAGATCCGGTTTCACGCGCTTGGCGAGCTCGACGCCTTCTTCGCCGCTCTGCGCCGCAGTGACCTGGAATCCGTGCTTCTCGAGCATGCCCTTGATGACATGCAGTTCGGTGGGTGAGTCATCGACTACCAAAATATGCGCCATCGTTTTATCTCTCTCGGAAGGCTTAACGCCAACACTGAAGCTTTAAAGTTTTTTTCTCAGTTCGGCTCCCCGGAGGGTCCGTTCGCTACATTCGCATCGGCAGCCATGCCGGTCGATGCGTTTCTGCCCGGTCCGTGCCCGAAGGGCCCGGTCCAGGCGCCGCTTTCATCAAGTGAATCGCTTGATGGCTTCCAGGAGGTCGTCCTTGGTGAAAGGCTTGGTCAGGTATTCTTCCGAGCCGACGATGCGGCCGCGCGCCTTGTCGAAGATACTGTCCTTGCTCGACAGCATGATGACCGGCGTCTTCCTGAACGCATTGTTCTGTTTTATGAGCGCACAGGTCTGATAGCCGTCAAGACGCGGCATCATGATGTCGACAAAAATGATGTCGGGCCGAAACTCGGCCACCTTGGACAGTGCCTCAAAACCGTCGTTGGCGGTCTCGACCTCGCAACCCTGCTTCTTGAGCAGAGTCTCGGCCGTGCGCCTGATGGTCTTGCTGTCGTCTATGACCATGACCTTCAGCGGAGCCTGCCCGTTGGACATGGCTGCCGCGCCGGCCGAGTCGACTTGGCTTGCGTCGTCAATCACGCTCAAATCTCGTTCGCCCTCGGGAAAAGCGCCCTGATACCGGGCTCGAATGTACTCCAAGTGAAACGCATTCGCAAACGCTCAGCGGCGCATTGGGAGCCCCACCGCGGCTGCTATACTGGCGGCCTCACGCCCCACGCTTCAGCCGAGACAACCGCACATGAGCACGCGCCGAGTGGCCGTTCTGATGGACCCCATCAGCGGCATCAACATCAAGAAGGACAGCACCTTCGCCATGCTTCTGGCGGCGCAGCGGCGCGGGTGGTCGCTGCACTACCTCGAGCAGGGCGATCTCTACCTACGCGACGGCCGAGTCTACGCCTGCACCAACCCGCTCACGGTCAAGGACGATGCCACCGGCTGGTTCGAACTGGGAGCGGAGGAAGAGGCGCCGCTGGCGCAGATGGACGCGATCCTGATGCGCAAGGACCCGCCTTTCGATCTCGAATTCATGTACACCACGCTTCTACTCGAGCTCGCCGAACGCGAAGGCGTACTGGTCGTCAACCGGCCCGCCAGCCTGCGCGACGCCAACGAGAAACTGTTCACGGCCTGGTTTCCGCAGTGCACCGTACCGACACTCGTGAGTCGCGACATGCAACGCCTGCGGGATTTCGCCACCCAGCTCGGCGACGTCATTCTCAAGCCGCTGAACGGCATGGGTGGCGAATCGATTTTTCGCGTACGCGCAGGCGACCCCAACACCAACGTCATCATCGAAACCATCACCGCCCGTGGCAGCCGTACCGTGATGGCTCAGCGCTTCATTCCGGAATACGTGGAAGGCGACCGCCGCATCCTGATGATCGAGGGCGAACCCGTGCCCTACGCCCTGCTGCGCGTTCCTGCAGCCGGCGAGTCGCGAGCCAACCTCGCCGCCGGTGGTCGCGGCGAGGGTATCGAACTCAGCGAACGCGACCGCTGGATCGCAGCCGAGGTCGGGCCCGAACTGGTGCGCCGTGGCCTGATCTTCGTCGGCCTGGACGTCATCGGCGGGCAACTCACGGAAATCAACGTCACCAGCCCTACCTGCATCCGCGAACTCGACGCCCAGTACGGCATCGACATTGCCGGCCAGCTCATGGAAGCCATCGAGGCCCGTCTTGGATGAAGCCCCGGCGGCAGGCCGACGCCGCCGGGCACCCCGCAGCTCTACCGGAAACGCTTCCGACTTCGTTCCGAATCCAGCAGAAGGCTGAAGTTCGCTCAAGCGGCGGATGCGGGAGCAGGAAAAATCGGGCGGGAATCGCCGCTTGCTGAAGAAACGGGCATTTCAGGTCCGATTTTGACGCCCTGTACGTACCGCATGAGTCGAATTTCAACAGCCTGCTAGCTGTCGCTCTCCTCGCGCCGCGGCGCGGCATCGGGATACCGCCCGTTGTCGCGCTCCCAGCGTTCCAATGCGGTATCGCGGCCATCGTTGGGCGCGCGGCGGATGATGCGCTGAAAGAAGAGATTGTTCGGCACCATCAGGGTGCTGCCGTCCTCCTCCCGAATCACCGTGAACATCAGACTGCGGTCGACCGCGCGCCCCTTGATGCCGTCGGGGATAAGCTCAATGCGTTCGCCGAGTTCGTAAGGCCGCCAGATCCAGATGAAGAAGCTGGCGGTGATGTTGCTCACCATGGTCCAGACCGCCAGCAGACCAACGCCGATCACCGCCAGCGTGCTGACCATCAGCGTCCACAGGCCATCCACATTCACGCCCAAGTGGCGCAGGGTAAGCAGCACCAACAGCAGCCACAAGGCGCCCGCCGAAACGCGCTGCAGGGTCAGCGCGGTCTCCGCCGACATCGGCGTGTGCCGGCTGGCCCTCGCCAGCGCACGCCTCAGCGCACGCTGCACCAGCATGACCAGCAGCGCGCCGACAGCGAAAATAATCAGCGACGGTAGCAACTGGTTCCAGTCCAAGGCGAATACACTCATGGCGAGCTAGGGCGTCGCCTCGAAACGCAGCGCTGCCGAATTCATGCAGTAGCGCTGCCCGGTCGGCGGAGGCCCGTCGGGGAACTTGTGTCCGAGGTGCGCGTCGCAGCTGGCGCAGCGCACTTCGGTGCGTTCCATGCCGTGGCTGCGATCGACGAGTTCGCGCACCGCCTCCGGCGACACTGGCTGCCAATAGCTCGGCCAGCCGCTGCCCGAATCGTATTTCTCATCGGAACGAAACAGCGGCGCACCGCAGCACAGACAGTAGTAGGTGCCCGCTTCGTGGTGATCCCAGTAGCAGCCGCTGAAGGCCGGTTCGGTGCCACCCTCACGGGTGACGTGATACTGCTCGGCAGTCAGCGTCTGACGCCAGCGCGCATCGCGCAATTCTTTCTCGGTCATGCTGAACTCCTGATGGCCCGATCCGCGGATACCCGCGCATCGCCATTCTGCCTGAAGACGTTTCGCGGCACCCAGAGGGCCTGCTCCACGTAATGATCAGAGGGCGGCCGCATCGACAAGTTCACGCTGCCAGGCCGCGAACAGCACCGGATCTGCGGCGGCGAGTACCGACCGCGGCCCGGGATCGGGCCGGAACACCGGCTCGCCGTCAAGAGTGGCGCTGCATCCGCCCGCTTCGGCCAGCAGCAGGCTACCCGCCGCATAATCCCACAGGCGCATGCCGCCGTGCAGGTACACGTGCCCGCGCCCGGCCGCGAGCCAGGCCCATTCCAGCGCGCAGGTGCCAAGATTACGCTGCGAGGCGTAGGGCGGGCTCGCACTCAGGCGCGTGGCGAGCGGCGCCGACAGGCGCTTGAAGTCCACCAACGCCACGCAGCGAGCCAAGTCCGGCGCACTGCAGCGCCGAGGCAATCGCCGGCCGTTCAAGGTCGCGCCGCCGCCCAGAGTGGCGGCAAACGACTCTTCACGCACTGGATCGTACACCACACCCAAACTGACACGGCCGTCCTCGATCAGTGCCAGAGACAGGCTGAACAGCGGGAAACCGGCCACGAAATTGCTCGTGCCGTCCAGCGGATCGAGACACCAGACGGGACCGCCGCCATCGAGCAAGGCTTGCTGCTCCGGCAGCGTCATCTCCTCACTGAGCACGGGAATGTCCGGCCAGGACGCCGCCAACCCCGTCCGCACGCACGCATCGGCGGCCAGATCCGCCTCCGTCAGCAGGCTGCCGTCGGGCTTGTGCTGCGCGCTGACGCGCTCGAGACGCGGCAGCAGTTCCTCGCGGCCGGCCTGCGCAAGGAGGTGCTCGACGACCGTAAGATCTATCTGCGGCAAGCTCTCGTCCCCCACACGCACTCCTGTGGCTCGAAAACGGACGGGGTCTGCGGTCCTTCTGCGCCCCTACGCCAAAGATTCTTTAAAACGCCGCAACTCGTCAAGCGTCAGGCATTGCACGATACGCAGCTATGCCACGCACACCCGTAGACCGCGCAGGAACGACACCCGCTAATTGGTACACTGCCCGATATGAATGAACTGCTCATCGCGCTGCTTGCCGTCACCGTCTGGGCATGGGTCGATGCGCTGCGCGCCCGCGAGGCCGCGCTGCGCGCCTGCCGCCGCACCTGCGAACGCCACGAACTGCAGCTGCTCGATGAAACCGTCGCCCTACGGCGCCTGCGGCTGGGCCGAGGCGCCGATGGCCGCGTACGACTGCGTCGCCACTACGGCTTCGAGTACAGCGAGCGTGGCGACGAGCGCCGCCAAGGCGAAGCCGTGCTGCTCGGACGGCATATCGAGTCCGTGCGCGGCGACTGGATCGAGGGCCAGCGCGCCGAATCGCGCCCAACGGATACGATCGCCCTGAGGCAGCCGCACGTCCCCGCAAACTTCGCCCCCGGCAACGACGAGCAGATACCGGCCGTCGACAATGTGGTGCGACTGAGCGATTTCCGCGCCCGCCCCACCCCCTCGCCGGATCAGCGGGACTAGACGGTGACCAACCACATCATCGAAGGCGTCCTGATCCTGCTGGCCTGCTCCGTACTGGCCGTGCTGGCATTCCGGCGCCTACACCTACCCTCGATCCTCGGCTATCTGTTGGTCGGCGTGGTGGTCGGCCCACACGCTCTGGGTCTGCTGGACGACAGCGAGCTGATCCATCTGCTGGCCGAGATCGGCGTGGTGTTCCTGCTGTTCACCATCGGCCTGGAGTTCTCGATCAGCCAGTTCTGGTCGATGCGCCGCGTCGTGGTCGGCCTCGGCGGTGCGCAGGTCGTACTCTCCAGCGTCATCGGTGCCCTGATCGCCTGGCTGTCGGGGCTGGGCTGGGCCGGCGCCGTGGTGGCCGGCGGCGCACTGGCGCTGTCCTCGACGGCCATCGTCGTAAAACAACTCGACGAGCAGCTCGAACTGCATTCGCGCCACGGGCGCCTGGCGCTAGGCGTGCTGCTGTTCCAGGACCTTGCCGTGGTGCCGTTCCTGGTCGCCATCCCCATCCTCGCCAGCGGCCAGCTCGACGGCATGTGGCTACAATTCGGCATCGCCTTGCTCAAAGGCATGGTGGCGCTGGGCATCATGCTGGCCGCCGGGCGCTGGATCATGCGCCCACTGTTCCACGGCGTGGCCGCCGCGCGCTCCACCGAGTTGTTCACGCTCAGCGTACTGCTGGTCACGCTCACCGCCGCCTGGGTCACCAACCTGCTCGGTCTGTCGCTGGCCCTGGGCGCATTCCTCGCCGGCATGATGCTCAGCGAAACCGAATACCGCCATCAGATCGAAACCGAGATCCGTGCCTTCCGCGACGTGCTGATGGGCGTGTTCTTCGTCAGCATCGGCCTGCAGCTCGATGTCAGCGCACTAATGTCGCTCTGGCCGTGGGTGCTACTCATGCTCAGCGGACTGATCATCGGCAAGGGACTGCTGATCATGCTGCTCACGCGCCTGGCCGGCTACGAACCCGGCGTCGCCCTGCGCACCGGCATGGCACTCGCCCAGGGCGGCGAGTTCGGCTTCGCGCTGCTTGCCCTGGCGCTCAACCGCGGCCTGCTCAGCGCCGAGAACAGCCAGGCCATACTCGCCACAGTGATCCTGAGCATGGCGCTCGCGCCCATGCTGCTGCGCTACAACGGCCGCGTGGCCAAGGCGCTGTTCGCGCGCTCCTACATCAAGAGCCGCATCACCCAGACCCGCCAGCTCGGCTGGGCGGCGCGCGAGGTGAGCGACCATGTCATCCTCTGCGGTTTCGGCCGCGTCGGGCAGAACCTGGCGCGTTTCCTGCGCGGCGAGGGCATCGAATACGTCGCCTTGGACCTCGATCCATACATCATTCGCGACGCCTGGGAGGCCGGCGAGCACGTGTTCTACGGCGACAGCACGCACGGCGAGATTCTGCGCGCCGCCGGACTGAGTCGGGCGCGCCTGCTCGTGGTCACCTTCAACGAGGCGCACACCGCCGAGCGCATCATCCTGCAAGCGCGCAAGCGGCGTGCGGAGATACCGATCCTGGTGCGCACCCTGGAGGAGCGCGACCTCGACCGCCTCGAGCAGGCCGGCGCCACCGCCGTCGTCCCGGAAATCCTCGAGTCCAGCCTACTCATCGCACGGGTCATGCTGGAGCGCCTGGACGTCACACCGGAAGAGATCGACGAACTCATCGAACGCGAGCGCGCCGACCGCTACCGCAGCCTGCGCGGGCGCTTTCGCGGCGAGGCCGAACTACTCGCGGAAGCGCTGCACAGCGTCACCATTCACGACGACAGCGCCGCCGTCGGCAAGACGCTGCGAGACTTCGACTTCAACGCCCGCGGCGTACATGTCGAGGCACTGCGCCGCGCCGGCATCCGCGGCGAGGAACCCGACGCCGAACTGCAGCTGACGAGCGGCGACGTACTGGTGCTGCGTGGTGCAGCGGATGCGTTGGCCCGCATGGAAGATGAGCTCAAGCGCCCGGCCTGATGCCTGATGGTCGGTGCGACGGCTATAATTTCGTCCCTCCGGGCATACCCCGTCGCGGGGACGCGCATGCTCACCGGCACGACTGGCCGCATTCAATCGGCCGAACGCGGTTTGAATACGGCTGCGCCAGCTGTAAGTAGTAATCTTGGCTTCTATGCCTCTCAGGCAGAGGCCATTCCCCGCACCAACGAAGGAGCACCGATCATGAAGGCAAAAGCCGCCGTCGCCTGGGAGCCAAGCAAGCCCCTGGTCATCGAGGAAGTCGATGTCGAAGGCCCGCAAGCGAGGGCGAAGTCCTGCTCAAGGTCCATCGCCACCGGCGTCTGCCACACCGACGCCTTCACGCTGTCGGGCGACGACCCCGAAGGCGCGTTCCCCGTGCATCCTCGGCCACGAGGGCGGCTGCGAGGTGGTCGAGTGTCGGCGCCGGCGTGAAGAGCCTGAAGTCGGGCGACCACGTGATCCCGCTCTACATCCCCGAGTGCGGCATTGCGAATACTGCCGCTCCGGCAAGACCAACCTGTGCCAGACCGATCGCCTGCACCGCTGTGGAGCGGCTTCATGCCCGACGAGCACCCGACGCTTTTCAATCAACGGCAAGCCGATCTACCACTACATGGGCTGCTCGACCTTCTCCGAGTACACCGTGGTGCCGGAGATCGCCCTGGCCAAGATCAACAAGGCCGCGCCGCTGGACAAGGTCTGCCTGCTCGGCTGCGGCATCACCACCGGCATCGGCGCCGTGCTCAACACCGCCAAGGTCGAGCCGGGCTCCACGGTGGCCGTGTTCGGCCTCGGCGGCATCGGCCTGTCGTGCTATCCAGGGCGCGGTCATGGCCAAGGCCGCGCGCATCATCGCCGTCGACATCAACCCGGAGAAGTTCGAGATGGCCCGCGCGCTCGGCGCCACCGATTTCGTCAACCCCAAGGAGCTGAGCGGCAGCATCACCGAGGCCATCGTCGAGATGACCGACGGCGGCGTCGACTACTCCTTCGAGTGCATCGGCAACGTCGAAGTCATGCGCGAGGCGCTCGAATGCTGCCACATGGGCTGGGGCGTATCGACCATCATCGGCGTGGCCGGCGCCGGCCAGGAGATCCGCACCCGGCCGTTCCAGCTGGTCACCGGCCGCACCTGGAACGGCACCGCCTTCGGCGGCGTCAAGGGCCGCACCCAGCTGCCCGGCTACGTCGATCGCTACATGAGCGGCGAGATCAAGATCGACGAGATGGTCACGCACACCATGCCGCTGGAAGACATCAACCGGGCCTTCGACCTGATGCACGAAGGCAAGAGCATCCGCTCCGTGATCATTTTCTGAGCCGGTCACATGCAAACTGAACGCATCGAACGCATCAAGGAATGCGGCGGCTGGCTGGATCGCTACCAGCACGACTCGGCCAGCTGCCGCTGCACGCATGACCTTCTCCGTCTACCTGCCGCCGCAGGCCGAGCAGGAGACCGGTGCCGGCCGTGTACTGGCTGTCGGGCCTGACCTGCACCGACGACAACGTTCGCACCAAGGCCGGCGCCCAGCGCTATGCGGCCGAACTCGGGCATGGCGTTGGTGATTCCCGACACCAGCCCGCGCGGCGACGGCGTTCCCGACGAGCCGGAACGCTACGATCTCGGCCAGGGTGCCGGGTTTCTACGTCAACGCGACCCAGGCGCCGTGGTCCGAGCACTACCACATGTATGACTACGTGACCTCGCGAGCTGCCCGCGCTGGTCGAAGCCGAGCTGCCGCTGGTACCGGGACTGAAATCCATCAGCGGGCCACTCGATGGGCGGCCACGGCGCGCTGATCTGCGCATTGAAGAATCCCGGCGCCTACCGCTCGGTTTCGGCCTTTGCGCCCATCTGTCACCCGACGGTATGCGGCTGGGGCGAGGGCTGCTTCGGCGCCTATCTGGGCGATGACCGCGAGACCTGGAAGGCCTACGATGCGACCGAGCTGGTCGCCGCCGGCGCCGCGCAGCTCCCGCTGCTGATCGACCAGGGCTACCGCCGACGAGTTCCTGGCCGAACAACTCTACCCGCAGGATCTTGAAGCAGTCTGCAACGCGCGGCGGCTTCCCGCTCACGCTGCGCATGCGCGACGGCTACGACCACAGCTATCACTTCATCGCCAGCTTCATCGGCGAACATCTCGCCTATCACGCCGCCGCGCTGAAGTAGGCAGGCCGAACGCCGCGCGCCTCGCTCGGGGCGCGCGGCGCACAATCGCAGAGCACTCGCGCACCGCCCCCGGCCGTAGATCGCCAACAAATGCATTCGACCCGCAGCCCGTGAACACATGCAAAGGTGTTTCGGACGGCGCCGACGCAATCCGCACCAAATCGGTGCAACAAGCCCGCCGACAGCCACTTTCTTACAAAAATAGCCATTCAGCTCACGCTTGATTACATCCGAGCCGGCCACTTGCATTGCCTGATACAAACGCCGACAGAAGGCGCTTGAGACGCGTTCATCCGCAACCATCCACCGTTATGGCCTGCTGCATCAGTGCGCAACCGAACAGCCGCACCAATGTCTGGTGCGACAAAGTATTTTCGTTAACAAACAAATAGATAATTCAATTTAGACGCAATGGCACGGCTATTGCTCTCTCATATGGCGGGCAATTTCAATCCAACCGGCCAGACGGCATGCATGCCGCGGCAGTCACCCATGGGGGGCAGTATCAGATGTCGATGAAACGACGCGATTTCCTTAAAACCGGAGCAGTGGCTGGCGGCGCGCTGATGGCACCGGCCATCGTCAAGGCCGAATCCCAAAAGACCTACCACCTTAAGATGACCAGCGCCTATCCGCCCGGCTCGCCGTTCTATACGACCGGCCCGGGCAGCGCGACCGACTTCGTCAAGCGCGTCGAGGCGATGTCCGGGGGACGGCTGAAGATCAAGTTCTACGCGGCCGGAGAACTGATTCCCGCGCTGGGCGGCTTCGATGCCGTGCGCGAAGGCACCGTCGACATGAACTGGGCCAACGCCTACTTCTGGGCCGGCCGCTCGTTCGCCGCACAGTTCTTCACCAACGTACCTTTCGGCATGGATGTGCTGGGCACCAACGCCTGGCTGTCGCAGGGCGGCGGCCAGGAACTGTGGGACGAGGTCTATGCGCCCTTCGGCCTCAAGGCCTTCGCCGCCGGCAACACCGGCATGCAGATGACCGGCTGGTTCCGCAAGCCGATCGAATCGGTCGGCGACTTCAAGGGCCTGCGCATGCGCATACCGGGATTGTCCGGCAAGGTCTACGAACAGCTCGGCGTCAGCGTGAAACTCCTGCCCGGCGGCGAGATCTTCCCCGCCCTGCAGCGCGGCGTCATCGATGCCGCCGAGTTCGTCGGTCCGTACCTCGATCGCAAGCTCGGCCTGATGAACGCCGCCAAGCACTACTACACGCCAGGCTGGCACGAACCGAACAACGTTACCGAGCTGCTGGTCAACAAGAAACTCTGGGACGGCATGCCCACGGACTTGCAGGCGATCATCCAGAACGCCGCGGCAGCCTGCAACGAGATCAGCTTCTCCTGGTGCAACGCCAACAACGCCGCGGCGCTCAAGGATCTGGTCGACAACTACGGCGTCAAGGTCGGCCACCTCAAGCCGGAAATCATCTCGCGCCTGCGCGAAGTCACCTTCGACACCCTGGCGACACTGACCGCGAAGGACCCGCTGGCCAAGAAGGTCAACGACCACTACTTCGCCTTCAAGAAGCGCGCCGACAGCTGGCTGAGCATCAGCGAAGCCGTCGTTCTGACGCAAAACCTCTGAGCTTCGCTTCGAGGCAGCTGCAATGACGACACGCTCCGAAAATCCCTCCGGACGCGGCACCAGCGCGCCCGGAGGGCCGACACCGTCCAGCCTTGGCGATACGGCCGGGCGCTGGGGCGCCCGCCTCGACCGCGGCATCGAACTGCTCGGACAGACCTTTGCCTGGCTGACCCTGCTGCTGGTGCTGCTGGTTGCCTTCGACGTCGGCGCGCGCTACCTGTTCCACGTCAGCTGGGTGGCCGAGCAGGAGCTCGAATGGCATGTGCTGGCAGTCATCGCGCTGATGGCTTCGGCCTACACGCTGCAGCAGGGCGAGCACGTGCGCGTCGACGTGTTCTATCAGCACTACAGCGAACGCGCCAAGCTGTGGCTGGACGTGCTGCTGCCGATACTGGTCGTGATACCGATCGGCGTGTTCATCGCCTACATGTCGCTGCATTTCGTCTCGATGTCGCACGCCATCCACGAGGGTTCGCCCGACCCGGGCGGACTGCCCGCACGCTGGGCACTCAAGGCCTTCATCCCCATCGGCTTCTCGCTGGTCGCCTTGCAAGGCCTGGCCATGTCGCTACTGGCCGCCGCCAAGCTGCGCCGGCACTACCGGAACTGAACGACTCATGGGTTCGGAAATTCTCGCCATCATCATGGTGGTCAGCCTGTTCGTCCTGATCCTGGGCGGCATCCCCGTACCGTTCGCCCTGGCGGTGAGCGGCGTCGTATTCGGCCTGATCGGCTTCGGCACCGATCTGTTCAACCTGATTCCCATGCGCATCTTCGGCGTCGCCACCAACTACACCATGCTGGCGATTCCGCTGTTCGTGTTCATGGGCGTGCTGCTGGAAAAATCCCGCCTGGCCGAACGCATGCTGGACGTGATCGGGCATCTGTCGGGGCGCAAGTCCGGCGGCATGGCCATCGCCATCGTACTGGTCGGCATTCTGATGGGCGCCTCCACCGGCATCGTCGCCGCCACGGTGGTCACCGTCGGCCTGATCAGCCTGCCCACGCTGCTGCGCCGCAACTACGACAAGCGCATCGCCTGCGGCACCATCTGCGCCTCGGGCACGCTGGGTCAGATCATCCCGCCCAGCCTGGTGCTGATTCTACTGTCCGACATCTCCGGCAATTCGGTCGGCTCGCTGTTCGCCGCCGCCCTGATTCCGGGGCTGATGCTCGGCGGCCTCTACCTGGCCTACATCTGGATCAAGGCCCGACTCTCTCCGCAATCGATGCCGCCTATCCCGCAGGCCGAGCGCGACGCCGTCCCCATCGGCGCGCTGCTGCTGGATCTGTTCAAGGTCGTGGTCCCGCCCATCGCACTGGTTTTCGCCGTGCTCGGCTCGATCATCGGCGGCGTCGCGGCACCGACCGAGGCCGCCTCGATGGGTGCGCTGGGCGCACTGCTGCTGGTGCTGCTGTCCGGGCGTTTCAGCCTGCGCGTGCTGCGCGAAACCGTGTACTCGACCTTCAAGATCACCGGCATGACGCTGTTCGTACTGATGATGGCGCAGATCTTCAGCCTCAGCTTCCGCGGGCTGGGCGGCGACGATCTGATCGATTCGCTGTTCGAGTTCCTGCCCGGCGGCGTCTGGGGCGCCCTGCTGTTCATGATGGCGCTGCTGTTCGTACTCGGCTTCTTCCTCGACTGGATCGAGATTTCCTACATCGTCCTGCCGCTGATGCTGCCCTTCTTCCAACACGCCGGCGTTGACATCGTGTGGCTGTGCATCCTGGTCGCCATGAACCTGCAGATGTCCTTTCTCACCCCGCCGTTCGGCTGGTCGCTGTTCTATCTCAAGGGGGTCGCTCCGGAAGGCGTGCGCACCCAGGACATCTACCGCGGCGTCATGCCCTTCATCGCCATCCAGGCACTGGGCTTGAGCCTGGTCATGCTCTTCCCGGGCATTGCCACTTGGCTGCCCAAGGCGATCGGCTGGTAAACAAAAAACCCGGGGAGGCCGAAGCCTCCCCGGAGCAGACCCTAGCGGGCCGATAGACTTGTAGCCTGCCTCAGCCGCCGGCCTTGATCGCGGCGATCCGCTTGGCGCTCAACGTCTCGACCGAAGCGATCGCACCATTTTTCACGCGCCATACCACCATCGGCCCGGACACATCGCCGTAGCGGTTGAACTGCAGCTCGCCGGAAGCACCGACGTAACGGATCGGCTTGCCTTCCTTGAGCAGCTGGGCAGCCTTGCGAAAACTGGCCACCGATGCGTAGACGGGCGTGCCCTTCGGATCGGTCACGTCCGGAATCATGTTGCGCACCGTGGTGCCGGTCACCTGCTCGCCCTTGCCCTTCGCCGCTTCGGCCGCGAGCGCTTCGATGGCAGCGGCATCGTAACTGGCGCCGTCGTAGGACTCACGCGTTGCGTGCCCGTAGGTCTTCTTGAAGGCCGCCTGCACATAGCCGAGGCTGCGCGTCTTGGTGTTGCCCGGCACCGTGCCCCAGACGTGTCCGTTCAGGTAGCTGCCACCGATGCTGTCCACGAACTGCGGCGCGTGCAGTGCATCGGGAAACAGGTAGGTCTGCGGTCCACCGGAACCGATCCATTCGCGCATGATCACTTCCGCTGTATTCGGATAGCCCACCAGGAACAGGGCCTGGGGATTGCCAGACATGGCCTGCTGGACTTCGCTCATATATGCCGGCTGGCTGGGGTTGAACGGCACGTCGGCCGTGATCTTGCCTCCCATGGCCTGGAATTCGCTGGCGAAGCGCCCCGACAGCCCCTTGCCATATGGGTTGTTGAGGTAAAGGATGGCGACCCGCTGCAGCTTGGCTTGCTTGCGCGCCACGGAAGCCATTGCCACGCCTTGGAGCGCATCCGAAGGCGCCGTGCGGAACCAGTAGCCTCCCGTCTTGCCTTCTTTGGCCAGTTGCGTGAGTGCGGGAGACGTGGCCGAAGGCGAAATCAGCACCACCTTGCCGGGCACGCTGACCGAGGTCAGGATCGCCATAGTCACGCCGCTCGAGTTGGCGCCGACGACCGCCGGCACGTTTTTCAGATCGATCAGCTTCTTGACCGTGTCCACTCCGACCGAAGGAGTGGTCTGGGTGTTGCCGACGACTGCCTGAAAATGGCAGCCATCAATCCCGCCAGCCTGATTGATCTGCTTGACGGCGAGCTGGGCCATCTGCACGTTTTCCTGGCCCTGGGCGCTGAGTTCGCCGGACGTCGAAAGTGCCACGCCGATCGGAATCGTGCAGGCCGCATGCGCCAAAACCGTCGTCAAAGGCAGCGCCGTCAACGCAGTGAAAGATGTCGCGAACCAGTTCCTATGCATATACCAACCCTCGTGTAGCGAATGGAGTGACGGCTTACTCCGTCATGTCGTTGACACACATAGGCTTGGTTGGTTCCCGCATAGCTGATCTGAACGACTGCGCGCAGCGGCCTCCATCCCGCGATCACAGGCGATTTTTTGCGGCCCCCGTCAGCGCTTCTGCCAACACAACAGGCGATTGTTCGCGGGCATGGCATAGTCCTGCAGCAAACGCAGGTCGGCGCCCCCGGCCAGTTCGTCCACCGCTTCGAAATCGCGCACGCCACTCTCCGGATCGCGCGCCTTCAACCAGGCATCGAAGCGAGCGTTGCTCTCGCTGGTATAAACGCCGCCGTAGTTGAACGGCCCGTAGCAGGCGAACAGGCCGCCGGCTTTCAGCACCTGCCCCACGCCGTCCAGGCAGGCCTGCACCGACTCCCACGACATGATGTGCAGGGTATTGGCGGTATAAACGTAATCAGCCTCGGCCAGTGGCCAAGGCTGCACGCGCACGTTCAGCTCGCGCGGCTCGTACAGATTGGGCAGATTGGCTTCCGAACGCCAGGCGCGAATGCTCGGCAGGTTTTCCGCCAGATCGGTCGGCTGCCACAAGAGGTGCGGGAAGGCCGCGGCAAAATACGCCGCGTGCTGACCCGTGCCGCTGCCCAGCTCGAGCACCTTCCCGGGCGTCGTGAAACACCCGTGCAGCACCGCCTCGATCGGCGCACGGTTCTGTTCGCTGGCTGGCGAATAGCTCTTGTGCGCGGACAGCTCGTGCGACGCTCCAGTCATGTCGTTCAGCCCTTGGGACCGAATAGCAGCCACAGGACAAAACCCAACAACGGCAACACCAGTATCAAGACGATCCACAGCACCTTCATGCCGGTGCTCGCCCTGCTCTGCACCACCTTGACCAGAGCCCAGACATCGAGCACAAGCAGAATGAATCCGAACAACCCGCTCACTTGCACGCTCATGTGCATACCTCCAGCTCACCTCGACCTGCCGCCCATTGTCGGCGTTCGGCAGCATGGACACCAGCAGAACGAAAAGCGCCCCCGCAGGTCACGCGGGGGCGCTTTTCTGGCTGACGCGGGACCTTCCTATGAACCCGAGGCCGGCAGAATGACCACGGTGTAAAGGCTCTGCTTGCCCTTGCGCACCCGCAGCGGGATCGGTTCGCCGGAAGGCAGCGAGGCCACGATGTGCTCGAGCTGTGCGGGCGAGTCGACCGACTGCTGGCCGATATCCTGAATCACCATGCCGGGGGTGATGCCGGCCTGCGCTGCCGGCCCGGAACCCACACCGATGACCAGCACGCCATGACTGATGCCCAGGTTCTTCGCCGCGCTCTTGGTGAGAGGCTGAATCTGGATCTGCAGTCTGGACACATCGCCGCTCTGACCGCCGGCGTTACCGGCCTGCACCGCAGCGTTCTGGGGCAGCGTGCCGATGGTCACCTCCAGCGTCTTGGGTTTGCCGTTGCGCAGAATGCCGATCGCCACCTTACTCCCCGGCTGCACATTGCCGATCATCGGCGGCAACTGGCCGACGTCGTAGACCGGCTTGTCGTTGAAAGTCACCACCACGTCGCCGGGTTTGAGACCGGCTTTGACCGCCGGACCGTTTGGCACCACCGAGGCAATCAGCGCACCGACCGGCTCCTTGAGGTGAAGCGCCTGCCCCATCTTGGCCGACACATCCTGGACCTCCACGCCCAACCAGCCGAACTGGATCGGCTTGTGCTGTGCCAGATCATGCACCACCCGCATCACGGTGTTGATCGGGATCGAGAACGACAACCCCATGTAGCCGCCGCTCTTGGTGTAGATCTGGTCGTTGATGCCCACCACCTGGCCGGACATGTTGAACAGAGGACCGCCCGAGTTGCCCGGATTGATCGGCACGTCGCTCTGGATGAAGGGGATGTACTGATCGTCGTGCGGCAGCGAGCGATTGACCGCACTCACCACGCCCTGGGTCACGGTATTGAAGAAGCCGAACGGCGCACCGACCGCCAGCAGCCACTGCCCGACCTGCAGATGATCCGAATTGCCGATCGGCACCGTGGGCAGCTTGTCCGCCTTGATCTTGAGCAATGCGGTGTCGTAGCGCACCGACATGCCCACCAGTTTGGCCGGATAGGCGTGATGGTTGGCCAACGTCACCATGATGTGGTCGGCCCCGTGCACCACATGCGCCGCGGTGACGATGTAGCCGTTGGGGCTGATGATGAAGCCCGAACCCAAATCGGATACCTTTTGCTGCGTCGGTCCGCCCGGCGCCATGAACTGACGGAAGAACTGATGGAAGGGCGAGTTGGGCGGGAAGGGATTCTGTGCGCTCTGCGACACCGTCTTGGTGCTGGTGCTGCTGATATTCACCACCGCCGGACCGACCTGCTTGATGATCGGCGTGAAATCGGGCAGATGCACCAGCGGCTTCTGCGACGCGTTGTTTACGTGGATGTCCAGCGGCGCCGGTGCGGCCAGGCTGAGCGTCGTCGCGCCCAACCCAAAACCCAGCACGCAAACCGACAGGGCGGCGAGTATGCGCTTGGGCGCCGTCCGCGAACGGCGTTTGCGGGAATTATTCATGCTTGCCTCCATCTTGGGATGTGCGTTCACCCCCTGATGGACAGGTACCCCCGGCCCGGGTTCCGCGCCCCGCGAAACCCCGTCGCCGAACTGTAAAGCCGCTCCATTCCAACTACTGCGCGGCTTCGCAGCACATCGCGCAACGCAGGTGCACGCAAAGATTTACCTGTTTTTACGCCGTTTCGTAGAGGTTTGACGCCGCCCAGTTGCTTTCCGACGCCGAATCCAGAACATTGCCCTCATGTCCGACAATGAAGAAATCGTACTCTGCGGACTCGACGGCGTTCTCGCGCTGATCGAGCACCGCCTACACCATCTGCACAACGACGAGGGCGTCCGCGACTGGGACGCCTTCTACGCGGCCTGCACGGACGACATGCCCAACCTGCCGTTGGTCCAGCGCCTCAACCTGGCGCGCGAGGAAGGCTATCCGGTCGTGCTCCTCACCGGCCGCAGCGCCGCCGTACGCGCACAGACCGAACAGTGGCTGAATCGTTGGCGCATTGGCCACGACGGCCTGTGGATGCGTCCTGCCGAGGATCACACTCCGGCCGCCGAGCTCAAGATCCAGATCATTCAGCGCCACCTCGCCGGACGCAAAATCCGCCGCGTGTACGAATCCGCCCAGCAGCTCGACTTTGCCCGCTGGTGCACGCAGCAGGGCATTCCCTGCACCCTGTTCGGCCCCAACCAGGGCAACGCCGCCGAGCGCGAGCTGTTCGACCTGCGCACCGTGCGCCACGCTTGCGAACACGTCACGCTCTATCCCTTCTACGGCGACGACGACTACGCCTGGGCCGACCGCTGCGAGCAGCTCGCGCTGGGTGCGTGCCTGCTGTGCCAGGCCGACGAGATCGAGGCCGAGCGCCGCCGCAAGACCGAGCAGGCCAGGCTCGCCGCCCACGAGCGCGGCCTGCTGCCGCTGGAAGGCTCCGACAAACAGGTCGCCTGGGCCGAGGGCATACGCCTCAGCGCCTTCGGCGCCATCGACAAGGTGCACAACTGGATCGCGCGGCACGACGCCGAGGCCGAGCAGGAAGACCCGGACCACTGGCACACGGTCAAACAAGGCATAGCCAAGGCCACCGCCTACCTTGAGGAACAGGTCGAGGCAAAATGGTGGATCGATCATCGCCACGGGATCATGAACAACCTGGATGCAGGGCGGGCGTTGTTATCGGCGGTGGCGGAGCAGGAGGGGTATTTCTGAAGCAAGCAGCCGGGGAGCCTTTGGCGCCGCGTGCTCGCTCAAGTCATTGAGCCCGTCAACCACGCAATATCCTCCACACCCCATTTCCGCTAAAATCCGATCCAAACACAACGCCGCCCCATGCAAGCCTCGAACCCTTGCCATGGGCGCATCGATCGGCTAATATCCGCCCCCTTTCTGCACAAGCAAGACGTATTTGGAGCTACACGCATGGCCAGAGTCTGCCAAGTCACGGGAAAGCGCCCTCTCACGGGTAATAACGTTTCCCACGCGCACAACAAGACCCGTCGCCGCTTTCTGCCCAACCTGCACACGCACCGTTTCTGGGTGGATAGCGAGAACCGCTGGGTCAGCCTGCGTGTATCGTCCAAGGGCATGCGCATCATCGACAAGAAGGGTATCGACACCGTTCTGTCCGAGATGCGTGCCCGCGGTGAGAAGTTTTAAGGAGGTTTATCATGGCTAAGGGTGTTCGCGAAAAGATCCGCCTGGTTTCCTCCGCCGGAACCGGCCACTTCTACACCACCACCAAGAACAAGCGGAACATGCCCGAGAAGATGGAGATCAAGAAGTACGATCCCGTCGTCCGTCAGCATGTGATCTACAAGGAAGCCAAGATCAAGTAAGCGCTTCCCCGCATTGCATCTACGAAGAACCCGGCCTTGCGCCGGGTTTTTTGTGTCTGCTTCAAAACTCCCGCCCCCCCAGAGGCAACACCTGCGCGGACGAGACATTTCCTTTCGACTCCGGCAAAGTCAGGCCTTCCAGTCAAACCATCCCGAAAATCAGGCAAGGAGCCACACGGCCCGAGCTGAAACTATCCGCAGGTCAGGCAACCGCTCTTCGTCACGCTCGGAAGCAACCATGGACACCAGCCAGACCTTCGCCTTCATCGGTGCCGGACGCCTCGCCACCACACTCGGCAGCGCTTTGTCGCGCCACGGGCTGCTAGTCGCCCATATCGCCAGCCGTAATCCGCAAAGCGCCGAACGCCTGGCCTCGCGCCTGCCCGGCTGCACCGCCGTCGAGCCAGCGCGGGCGACCGCCGCCGACGTGGTGTTCGTCACCGTGCCCGACGACGATATCGCCGAGGTCGCATCGCAGTTGCCGTGGCGGCGCGGGCAGTTGGTGGTGCACTGCAGCGGGGCGACCGAAGTTTCCGCGCTGGATGCGGCTGCGCAAGCCGGGGCGCTGACAGGCGGCTTCCACCCGCTGCAGATTTTCTCCGACCCCGATCTCGCCGAACGCCTGCTGGCGGACAGCTTCGTCGCCATCGAGGGACCTCGGCCGCTGGTGGAACGTCTGGAGGAAGTCGCCGCGCTACTGCGCATGCGCGTACTGCACCTGCCGCAAGGGGCTCGCGCCCGCTATCACGGCGCCGCCAGTTTCGCGGCGAGTTTCCTCTTGTCCATGCTCGAGGAGGCGGCCGCGATCTGGGCGAGCTTCGGCATCGACGAGCGCGACGCGCTCGAAGCCTTGCTACCGCTGGCCTACGGCACGCTGGACGCGGCCCGCAGCAAGGGGCTGCCCGGCGCACTTGCCGGCCCCTTGTCGCGCGGCGACGCCGGCGTGGTGGCGCGCCATCTGCACGATCTGGATCGGCTCGGGCCGCAGCACGGTGCGCTGTATCGCGAGTTCGCACAGCGGCAGCTGGATCTGTTGGAACGCGACGGGCGGCTTGGCTCGCTACGCCTCGAGACGCTGCGCAACCTGCTCGAATGAGGAGGCGGAAAGAAGGGGGCGCCCGGCGCCGCGGCACCGGGCGGGGATAAGGCTCTTACGCGCCGGCGCCGCGCGCGAGCGAGTAGCCGCGCACCGCGCGGGCGAAGTCCTGCAGCGCGTGGATGCCGCTGGCCTCGGCCTGCGCGCACCATTCCTGCAACGATGCCAGCAGCTTGTCGGTGCCCTGACCGCGGGCCCATAACGCCTGCAGGCGCGCACGGTATTCGTATACCGTCTTCAGCGTCTCGCTGTTCTGCAGCGTCTGGCTGAGCCGCACCCGCGCGCGCTCGTCCAAGCGCGTCTCCTCCCGCACCAGAGCGCGGCGGCCCTGCTTGAGCAGGCGGCGGCAGGAGGCGTCAGCCTTGTCCAGCTCCTCGCGCAGCACCGGCAGCATGACCTTGCGCGCGTACTGCGACATCAGGTGCAGGCGGCCGACCACTACGGCCCGCGCGGTATCGAGATCGACTCGATCCTTGTTCGGACCGAACACGGGCTTGGGCGCCAGCTTCTTGATGCGCACCAGACGCAGACCGCGCAACACGCTCAAATACATCCAGCCGATATCGAACTCCCAGCGCTTGAGCGAGAACTTGGCCGAACTGGGGAAGGCGTGATGATTGTTGTGCAGTTCCTCGCCGCCGATCAGCATGCCGAGCGGACTGAGGTTGGTGGAACCATCGATGGTCTCGTAGTTGCGGTAGCCCCACCAGTGGCCGAGGCCGTTGATGACACCGGCCGCCCAGAACGGGATCCAGACCATCTGCACCGCCCAGATGATGATGCCGTAGACGCCGAACAGCGCCAGGTCGACCAGCAGCATCAGCGTGATGCCGACGTAGTTGTGCGGGGTGTACACGCGGCGCTCCAGCCAGTCGTCGGGCGTGCCGTGGCCGAAGCTCTCCAGCGTTTCCTTGCGCCCGGCTTCCTCGCCATAGAGCTCAGCGCCTTCCAGCAGCACCTTACCGATGCCCTTGTAGTGCGGGCTGTGCGGATCGTCTTCGGTCTCGCATTTGGCGTGGTGCTTGCGATGGACCGCGACCCACTCCTTGGTGATCATGCCGGTGGTCAGCCACAGCCAGAAACGGAAGAAATGCGCCAGCGCGGGATGCATGTCGAGCGCGCGGTGCGCCTGGGCGCGATGCAGGAACAGGGTGACGCTTACGATGGTGACGTGGGTCAGCGCGAGGGCGACCAGCACGTAGCCCCACCAGGGCAGGTCGATCAGACCGTAAAGCATGGACATATAGGGTGTTACCTGTCAAAACCGTATTGCGACTATACCCAATAGCCGAACCGGGCGTCCATGTAACCGACAATGGAACAAAATCGCCCGCGACAGGGACAAAGGGCCAATGACGCAAATGCGACGCTGCGTCGATTCAGTACACTAACCACATCATTCAACCGGCCCTCACGACTGTCGCCGATCAGGGAAACCGACCACCCATGAGCGCAACGCCTCTCCTGCAAGCCCACGGGCTGGCCCGTTACTACGGCGGGTACCGCGCCATCGAAGGGCTCTCGCTCGAAGTGCATGCAGGAGAGGTGCTGGGGCTGCTGGGCCCGAACGGCGCAGGCAAATCGACCACGCTCGGCATCGTCAGCGGCAATCTCGCGCCGAGTGCGGGGCAGGTGACGATCGACGGCATCGACCTGCTCGAACACCCGAAGCAGGCCAAACGCCACCTCGGCTACCTACCCGAACATCCGCCGCTGTACGACGATCTCACGATCGACGAATACCTGCGCTACTGCGCACGGCTGCACGGCATCCGTCGCGCCGAATTGCCGGCCGCGCTGCAGCGCGCCAAGTCGCGCGCCGGCTTGGACGACGCCGGGCGCGCGCTCATCGGCACCCTGTCCAAGGGCTTTCGCCAGCGCATCGGGATCGCCCAGGCGCTGATCCACCAGCCGCGGCTGATCATCCTGGACGAACCCACCGTGGGACTCGATCCACTGCAAATCCGCGAGATACGCGAGCTGATCGTGGAACTGCGCAGCGAACATGCGGTGATCCTGTCCACCCACATCCTCGCCGAAGTGCAGGCGGTCTGCGACCGGGTCCACATCATCCACCGCGGGCACACCGTGTTCGCCGACACGCTGGCGCACCTAGCTGCACACGGACGCAGCACCAGCCTGCTGGCCACCTTCGCGGCGGCTCCGCAAAGCCCGGCACTGGCGGCCATCGCCGGGGTGAAAACCGTGCACGCCCTGGGCGCAGGTCGCTTCCGCCTGGAACACGATGTCGAATCCGACCCAGCCGAAGCGGTGGCTGCGGCGGCCTGCGCCGGCGGCTGGAAACTTCGTGAACTGCAGCCCGAACACCAATCGCTGGAGCAAGTATTCATGCAGGCCGTCTACGCCGAAACGCGCGAGGATCTTTCCGCATGATCCTCATCATCGCCCGCCACGAACTCAAGCGCCTGTTCTACTCGCCCCTGGCCTGGATCGTACTGGGCATCGTCCAGGCCATCCTGGCGCTGATCTTCCTCAGCGCCGTGCAAAACTTCATCGACAGCGTCGCGCCGCGGCTCGCGGGCACGCCCAACGCCCCCGGCGTCACGGCCATCGTGCTCTCGCCGCTGTTCATGTGGGCCGGCGTCATCCTGCTCGCCGTCTGCCCGTTGCTCACCATGCGCAGTCTGAGCGAGGAATATCAGGCGCACACCCTGACGCTGCTGACCTCGGCGCCGGTCTCGATGACTCAGATCGTGCTCGGCAAATATCTCGGCCTGATGGGTTTCATGCTGATCATGATTGCCATGATCGCGCTGATGCCGGTCTCGCTCGCCCTCGGCACGCACCTCGACTGGGGCCATCTGGCCGCCGATCTGCTCGGCCTGGTGCTGCTGATCGCCTCGTTCACCGCCGCCGGCCTCTATATCTCCAGCCTCACGCGCCAGCCCACGCTCGCCGCGGTCGGCAGCTTCGGCCTGCTGCTGCTCCTGGTGGTGCTGTACATCTCCGGCACCGCACAGAACACGGCCAGTCGGCTGTTCGTCTACCTGTCGCACTTCAGCCACTACCTGCCGTTCCTGCGCGGCGAATTCGACAGCAGTGCGGCGGCCTACTACCTGCTTTTCACGCTCACTTTTCTGGTGCTCACCGTGCGCCAGCTCGACAGCCTGCGCCTGCCGCGCTGAACGTACGGAGCCACCCATGCACGTCTCGCGCTCGACTCACTGGCAACTGCGGCTCAACTCGCTGATCTTCCTTGCGCTGTTCCTGTGCGCGGTCGGCCTCGCCGCCTGGCTCAGCCACCAGTACCGCTTCGCGCAGGACTGGACCTACGCCCAGCGCAACAGCCTCGCCCCGGCCACCGCCAAGTTGCTGCGCGCCACCCGGCAGCCCATCCACATGATCGCCTTCGTTGCCGACGACGCCGCGCTGCACCAGCGCATACGTCAGCAGATCGCGCTCTACCAGGCCGTCGATCCGCGCATCACGCTGCGCTTCAGCAATCCCGACCTCAATCCCGCGCAGGCCAAGCGTTACGGCGTCGCCCACGCCGGACAGCTCGCCATCGAACTCGGCGGACGCACCCGCGTGGTCAACGACCTGCGCCAGGAAACGCTGCTCAACGCCTTCATGCACCTGACGCGCGGCGCAAAGCGCTGGATCGTTTTTCTCGAAGGCCACAAGGAACGCTCACCCTTCGACACCAGCAGTGCCGGCCTCAGCCGCTTCGCCACCGCTCTGCAGCACGACGGCCTCCACCTGCAGGCCCTGAACCTGCTGCGCACGCCGCAGATTCCCGAAAACACCGCCGTGCTGGTGATCGCCCAACCACAGACCGATCTCACGCCCGGCGAAGCCAAGGCCGTCGCAGACTTCGTCGCCGGCGGCGGCTCGCTGCTGTGGCTGCACGCCCCCGGCCCGCTGCATGGCCTCGGCGGACTCGCCAGACGACTCGGCATCGCCTTCGTTCCCGGCACGGTCGTGGATGCCAATCCGAGCCTGCGCGCGATGATCGGCATCAGCAATCCGGCCGTGGTTCCGGTACTCGACTACGGCCCCTCGCCGATCACCTCGAACCTGCAGATCCAAACCCTGGTGCCGTTCAGCACCGCCATCGCACAACCGGCCGGCGGCAAGAACTGGAAGGTCGAACCCCTGCTGCGCACATTGCCCAAGAGCTGGAGCGAAACCGCTCCGCTACGCGGCGAAGTGCACTTCGACCAAGCTCGCGGCGACACGCCGGGGCCGCTAGTCCTCGGCGAAGCGCTGAGCCGGCAACACGACGGCAAGCAGCAGCGCGTTGTCGTGATCGGCAGCGGTGCCTTCGCCAGCAACGCCTTCATCGGCCGGGGAGCGAACCTCGATCTGGCGCTCGGCGCGCTCAACTGGCTCAGCCACGACGACAATCTGGTCCAAATACATCTACCCTCGGCGCCGGACACCCGGCTCCAGCTCAGCCGTACCGAGGGCTACGCCATGGCGGCGCTATTCCTGATCCTGCTTCCGGCCGGCCTGTTCATCGCCGGCACCCTGATCTGGCTGCGCCGACGCCGGCCGGCGCGCTGAGGCGCGGTTCTTCAGGTAAGTTGTACGCATGTTCACGCGCCGCCTGCTGCTCAACCTCGCACTGTTCCTGGTGGTCGCCGGCCTGGCCGCGTTCGTCTTCTTGCCGCGCCCGAAGCCTGCGACGCCCCAGGGCATCGCCGTCGCCCCCCATGTGGACACAGCCGCCGTGCGCCGCATCCGCATCGAGCGTCACGGCCGCCCTGACCTAATCTTCGAACGCAGCAACGACGACTGGCGGCTGACCGCCCCGCTCGCCGCACAGGCCAATCCACTGCTGATGCGCACCCTGCTCGAGCTGCCGCACGAGCGCAGCGCCAAACGCTATGCCGCCTCCGGACTGGACCTTTCGCGCTACGGCCTCAAGCCGCCGCGGGCAAGCGTCTATTTCGGCACCGTCCGCATCGACCTCGGCAACGACAATCCACTCGACCGGCTCCGCTACGCGCTCAGTGACGGCGGGCTCTATCTGATCGCCGACCGTCTCTCCAGACTGCCGGAAAGCGCTGCGATCAACTGGGTCAGTTTGGCCCTGCTGCCACCCAAGGCACGGATCGTCCAGCTACAGCTGCCCTCGCTCGACATCCGCGCCAAGCAAGCCGCCGGCTGGACGCTGCAGCCCACTCCCGCACACTACAGCGCCGACCAGGTCGCCGCCCTGATCACCGCCTGGCAGCGCGCCACGGCGCTGCAGCTCAGCTCAGCGCCCGCTACGCCGGCCGCCGTGCAGGGGAACATCCGCATCGCGCTCGCCGACGGCACGCGACTGCATCTGCAGATCGTTGCGACCAAACCGGAACTGGTGCTGCGCAATCCGGCGCTGGGCGTGGATTACCATTTGCCCGGTGTTGCGGCAGGGAAATTGTTGGATTTGCCTGCCGCCGGAACAGGGAGTTAATCGTCCACAGCCGGGCTGGCGGCGACGCGTCCCAGAGCCCAAGCTGAAGTTCCAGACGGTTAATCGCGCACGGAACGGATTTCAGCAGCCCCTCAAAACGTAGCAACTCGAGTATTGCCGGACGTTATAAACAAAGGGGCAGTCCTGGATAATCCAGGACTGCCCCTAAAAAACGCCCATTCCGGGAACGAAACTCAGTCTTCGTAACGCTGAAACACCAGCGACGCGTTGGTTCCGCCGAAACCGAAACTGTTGGACATCACGCGATCGAGACGCACGCCGTCACGGCGTTCGCGCACGATAGGCATGCCTTCGGCCGCGGGATCGAGCTCGGTGATGTTGGCCGACGCGGCGATGAAGTCGTTCTGCATCATCAACAGCGAGTAGATCGCCTCGTTGACGCCGGCGGCACCGAGAGCGTGACCGGTGATCGACTTGGTCGAACTGACCGGCGGCATGGCGTCGCCGAAGGTCTCCTGCATGGCCCTGAGCTCGGGGATATCACCGGCCGGGGTGCTGGTGCCGTGGGCATTGATGTAGTCGATCGAGCCATCGACGGTGGCCATGGCCTGCCGCATGCAGCGCACCGCCCCCTCGCCGGACGGCGCGACCATGTCGTAGCCGTCGGAGGTGGCCCCGTAACCGACCAGCTCGCCGAGAATGTTGGCGCCACGCGCCTTGGCGTGCTCCAGTTCCTCCATCACCAACACGCCGCCGCCGCCGGAGATCACGAAGCCGTCACGGGCGGCATCGTACGGAGCGCGAGGCGATCTCGGGCGTGTCGTTGTACTTGCTGGATAGGGCGCCCATGGCGTCGAACAGCAGGCTCATGGTCCAGTGCAATTCCTCGCCGCCGCCGGCGAACACCACGTCCTGCTTGCCCATCTGGATCAGTTCGGCGGCGTGGCCGATGCAGTGCGCACTGGTGGCGCACGCGGAGCTGATCGAATAGCTCACGCCCTTGATCTTGAACGGCGTGGCCAGGCAGGCGGAGTTGCTGTTGGACATGGTGCGGGTGACCATGTACGGCCCGACGCGGCGCACGCCCTTCTCGCGCAGCGTATCGGTCGCGAGCAGCAGATTGGCGGTGGAGGTGCCGCCCGAGCCCATTACCAGGCCGCTGCGCTCGTTGGAAACCTCGGATTCCTCCAGGCCGGCATGCGCCACGGCCTCGGCCATCGCCACATAGTTATAGGCCGCCCCATCGCCCATGAAACGCCGCTGCTTGCGGTCGATGAGTGCGTCCAGGTCGATCTTGAGCGAACCGTGCACCTGCGAGCGCAGCCCCTGCTCGGCATACTCCGGACAATATTCGATGCCGGAGCGCCCTTCGCGCAAGCCGGCCAGGACTTCGCTGGCGTTGTTGCCGATGCTGGATACGATGCCCAGCCCGGTCACCACGACACGTCGTGCGGACATAACCCTTAAAACCCCTCTGTGGACGTAAACAGCCCGACGCGCAAGTCGTGGGCCTCATAGATGCTGCGCCCGTCGACACGCATGACCGCGTCGGCGACGCCCATGTAAAGTTTGCGTTTGACCAGGCGTTTGATATCGACCTCGTAGGTCACCAGCTTGCAAGCCGGCGTCACCTGGCCGGTGAACTTGACCTCGCCGGCGCCCAGCGCGCGACCGCGCCCCGGCCCGCCGCTCCAGCCCAGGAAGAAACCGACGAGCTGCCACATCGCGTCCAAGCCCAGGCAGCCGGGCATGACCGGATCACCCTCGAAATGGCAGCCGAAGAACCACTGCTCGGGGGTGATGTCGAGTTCGGCGATCAACTGGCCCTTGCCGTGCGGACCACCGTCCTCGCTGATATGCGTGATGCGATCGAACATCAGCATCGGCGGCAGCGGCAGCTGCGCGTTACCGGGACCGAACAACTCCCCGTGGCCACACTTGAGGAGATCTTCTCGGGCAAAGCTCGTCTTACGTTCCATAGACCCTACCAGACGCCGCGGGCGTCGATGTCGTTGCGCAAAATGGTGGCAAATTGGGTCGCCACCCTGATTCGACGGTTCGGCGCCTGTTGACACCGGCCGGCATGCTGCGGCCACCGTGCGGGGCGGCCTATATTGCCACCGCAGCGCGGGGAACTCACGTTTCCACGCATTGCGATTCGTTTCGAATTACGCACCGGCCGCCTCCCGAAGGGCAGCGGCGGCCAGTTCCGCGACGCGTGCGGTCGCGCCGCGATGCAGGTTGAGAATCCGCTCGCCGGCCACGCCCATGCGGGCGCGGGCATCCGGGTCGGCCAGCAATTCGCCGAGCGCGGCGGCGAGTTCGGCGGCATCCACCACCCGTCGAGCCGCACCGGCCGCGAACAGCTCCGCATACACCAGCTCGAAGTTGAACAGCTGCGGCCCGGTCAGCACCGGCAGCGCCAGCGCAGCCGGTTCGAGCGGGTTGTGACCGCCGGCGGGCACGAAGCTGCCGGCGACGAAAGCCACATCGGCCGCCGCATAGAAACCCATCATCTCGCCCAGCGTATCGCCGAGCAGTACGTCGGTAGCGCCGTCGGGCGTCCCGCCGCCGCTGCGGCGCGCCGTGCGCATGCCTTCCGCGGCGCAGCGCGAGGCAGCTTCGTCGAAACGCTCGGGATGGCGCGGCACCAGGATCAACGCCGCATCCGGCAGCCGCTCGCGCAGCAGGCGATGCGCGGCGAGCACGATTTCGTCTTCGCCGGCATGGGTGCTGGCGGCGATCCACACCGGGCGCTCGTCGCCCAACGCGGCGCGCAGTGCGCGGCCGGTGTCGCGGGCGGCAGCAGGCACCTCCAGGTCGTATTTCAGATTGCCGGCCACGACCACCCGTGGCGCGCCCAACGCCTTGAAGCGCTGCTCGTCGATAGCGTCGCGCGCCGCCACCGTCGCCACCCGCTCCAGCGTGGTGCGGGTCAGCGCAGCCACGCGGGCATAGCCTCGCGCCGAGCGCTCCGACAGGCGCGCGTTGGCGATGACCAAGGGTACGCGACGCCGCGCACAGGCGGCGAACAGATTCGGCCAGATCTCTGTTTCCATGCACAGCGCGAGGCGCGGGCGCGTGCGGCGCAGGAAGCGCGCCACCGCGTCGGGCAGATCGTAGGGCAGGTAGACGTGTTCGACCGAATCGCCGAACAGGCGCCGCACCTGCGCCGAACCGGTCGGCGTGGTGCTGGTGACCAGCAACGCGTGATCGGGATGTTCCGCCTGCAGCCGGCGTACCAGCGGCGCGCCGGCGATGGTCTCGCCGACGGACACGGCATGCACCCAGATGCGCGGGCGCACGGCCAGCGCCGGGAAGAAACCGAAGCGCTCGGCGATGCGCCGGCGATAGCCGGGATTGCGCCGGCTACGCCACAGCAGGCGCAGCAGCACCACGGGCGTGATCAGGTAAAGCAGCAGCGTGTACAGCATCCGCATAAGACAAGGCGGAGCCGGCTGGCTCCGCATGCAGTCGACTGGACTAGCCGTTAAGCCAGTCGAGGTAGAGCCGCGTGCCCTCCTCGACCGTTTTGAAGGGCGCATCGTAGCCAGCCGCGCGCAAGGCGCCGATGTCGGCCTGGGTGAAGCTCTGGTAGCGCCCCTTGAGGTGGTCCGGGAAAGGGATGTATTCGAGTTCGCCCTTGCCGTGCCAGGCGACCACGGCGCGGGCGACGTCGTTGAACGCCTGGCCGCGGCCGGTGCCGAGGTTGAAGATGCCGGAAGCCTCGGGGTGGTCTAGGAACCACAGGTTGACGGCTACACGTCGCCGACGTAGACGAAATCGCGCTGCTGCTCGCCGTTGCCGTAGCCCTCGGTGCCCTCGAACAGGCGGCAGCGGCCCTCGGCCTTGATCTGGTTGTTGAAATGGAAAGCGACGCTGGCCATCGAGCCCTTGTGCTGCTCGCGCGGGCCGTAGACGTTGAAGTAACGAAAGCCCACCACCTGGCTCTGCGCCGCGGCGGGCAGGCGGCGCACGTATTGGTCGAACTGGAACTTGGAATAGCCGTAGACGTTGAGCGGCTTCTCGTGCTCCAGGCCCTCGGTGAACACGGGGCCGGCGCCGTACACCGAGGCCGAGGAAGCGTAGAGATACTGCGCGCCGCGTTCGAGGCAGTAGTGCAGCAACTGCTTCGAGTATTCGTAGTTGTTGCGCATCATGTAGCGGCCGTCCCACTCGGTGGTGGCCGAACAGGCGCCTTCGTGGAAGATGGCGCGGGCGCCGAAATCCTGGCCGGCCTCGACGCGGGCGAGGAAATCGTCCTTGTCGAGGTAGTCCGCGATCTGCAGGTCGGCAATGTTGGCGAACTTGGTGCCGTCGCTGAGGTCGTCGACGACCAGGATGTCGGTCTCGCCGCGGGCGTTGAGGCCCTGCACGATGTTGGCGCCGATGAAACCGGCGCCGCCGGTGACGATGATCATGTGCGTGTCTCCGAATCGTCCCGCTGGATGGCCTGGACGATTTTGCTGGTGGAGCAGTCGTAACGGAAATCGATGATGTGGACTTCGCCGCCGTTGCCGGTCACGTCGGCATAGCCGACGACCTCCTCGGCGCGGTAGTCGCCGCCCTTGACCAACACGTCGGGCAGCAGACGGGCGATCAGGCGTCCGGGGGTGTCCTCCTCGAAGGGCACCACCCAGTCGACGGCGGACAGGCCGGCGAGTACGGCCATGCGATGAGCCAGGGTGTTGATCGGACGCGTCGGTCCCTTGAGGCGCGACACGGACTCGTCGCTGTTGACCGCCACGATGAGGCGGTCGCCGAGCTGGCGGGCCTTGGTGAGGTAGTCGACATGCCCGGCGTGCAGGATGTCGAAGCAGCCGTTGGTCATGACGATGCGCTCGCCGTGGATGCGCGCCTCCTCGACCACCTGCGCCAGGGCGTCCTCGGTGAGCGCGCCGGTCGGTTGTTCGTCGTGTTCGCGCAAGGCGCGGCGCAGTTCGGCGGTGGTGGCGGTGGCCGTGCCCAGCTTGCCCACCACGATGCCGGCGGCCAGATTGGCCAGCGCCACGGCCTGCGCCCAGCTCTGCCCGGCGGCCAGCGCCCCGGCCAGGGCGGCGACCACGGTGTCGCCGGCGCCGGTCACGTCGAACACTTCGCGCGCGTGGGTAGGCAGGGTCAGCGGCTGCTCGCCGGCACGTAGCAGGGTCATCCCTTCCTCGCTACGCGTGATCAGCAGCGCGTCAAGCAGCTCGCGCTCGATCAGCGCATGGCCGCGCTCGATCAGAGCCTGCTCGCTGGCGCAGCGACCGACCACTTCTTCGAATTCCTTGCGGTTCGGCGTGATCACCGTGGCGCCGCGGTAACGTTCGAAGTCGCTGCCCTTGGGATCGACCACCACCGGCTTGCCCTGGCTGCGGGCCAGCGCGATCAGCTCGCGGCTGGCGGCCAGCGTGCCCTTGCCGTAGTCGGACAGCACCACCACGTCGATATCGGCCAGCAAATCGGCATAGTCCAGCGCCAGCGGTGCGGCGTCGGAGGGCAGGAAACCCTGCTCGAAATCGAGGCGGATCAACTGCTGATGGCGGCTGAGCACGCGCAGCTTGGTGATGGTGGGGTGGCTGCCCAGACGCAGGAAGTGGCAGTGCACGCCGGCCTGGGTGAGCACGCGCTCGAGGGTGTCGGCCGCCTCGTCGCGGCCGGTCAGGCCGAGCAGGTGCGGCCGCGCGCCCAGCGCCGCCAGGTTCAGTGCGACATTGGCGGCGCCGCCGGGACGCTCCTCGCTGGGCCCGACCCGCACCACCGGCACCGGCGCCTCGGGCGAGATACGCGAGGTGTCGCCGTGCCAGTAGCGGTCGAGCATCAGATCGCCCACTACGAGAACGCGGGCACGGTCGAAATTCGGTATCGGCAGACTCATCTCAAAGCGGTACGAGGCCATATGGCGGCGCGCATCATATCATATGAAGCTTAGCGTCTTCTCCGTGCCGCGCTTGTCCAGTCCATGCGCTGCTACGTACAATCATTCGTTTGTCATGCGTGCGCCTTCATCCGTGAACCCTTCGCTGCACCCCCGCCACTGGCCGATCTGGGCAGCCTTCGGCATGCTGCGGCTGGCCATACTCCTGCCGCTGCCGGTGTTGCGCGTGCTCGGGCGTGCGTTCGGACGCCTTTACCTGCTGCTCGGACGGCGCCGCGCGCGCATCGCCCGGATCAACATCGACCTATGCTTCCCGGAGCGCGACGCGACGGAACGCGCCGCGCTGGTGCGCCGTCATTTCGAGGCCGTCGGCATCGGTATGTTCGAGCTCGGCCTCGCCTGGTGGGCGTCGGATCGGCGCCTGCGCCGGATCACCGCTTGGCGCGGCCTTGAGCACCTACGTGCGGCGCATGCCCAGGGCAAGGGCGTCATATTGCTGTCCGCGCACTTCACCACCCTGGACTTCAGCGGACGCCTGATCTCGATGTGCGAGAACATGCCACCGATCAAAGGACTCTACCGTCCCAACGAAAACCCGGTGGTGGAACACTTCATCCGTGGCAACCGCGAGCGCCATTTCGACGCCTTGATCCTGCGCGAAGACATCCGCAGCATGCTGCGCGCGCTCAAAGCAGGCGAGGTAGTGTGGTACGCGCCGGACCAGAACTTCGGACACAAGGGCAGCGTGTTCGCGCCGTTTTTCGGCGTACCCGCCGCCACCAACACCGCAACCACCCGCCTGGCCTCCCTCAGCGGCGCTGCAGTGATACCCTTCTTCACCTTCCGCCGAGCCGACGGACATTACGAGCAGATCATCTTCCCGCCGCTGGACGACTTCCCCGGCCCAAGCCCGGAGGCCGACACCACTCGCATCAACGCCCTCTTCGAAGACTGGGTCCGCCAGGTGCCGGAGCAGTACTTCTGGACCCATCGGCGCTTCAAGGACCGTCCCGACGACGGCCCGCGGTTTTACTGACAGCCGGCGAATGAACATCCTGCTCATCAAGTTCCGCAACATCGGCGACGTGCTGCTCACCGCGCCGCTGGTCAGCGCACTGCACGCCGGCGGCCACCGCATCAGCGCGTTGGTCAAGAGCGGCACCGAAGCGATGCTCGAAGGCCACCCGCAGCTCGACGAGTTGCTGATCTACCCGACGCGCGCCGAAGGCGAGAGCCGACTGCCCTATCTGCGTCGCGAACTCGCCTTCTACCGAGAGCTGCGCGCCAGAAAGTTCGATCTGGCGATCAACACCACCGAAGGCGACCGCGGCGCCATCGCCGCGTTCCTGAGCGGCGCACCGCGCCGGCGCGGGCCGTTCACGCCGGGCAAGGACAAGCCCTGGCGCCTGCGCCTGCTCAACGAAACCGTCCGCCCGCGCGAGGGCCGGCGCCATACCGTGCTGCGCAACCTCGACCTGGGCCTGCCGGAGGCGGCCGACATCCCGGTTTCGGTGGATCTGCACGTCGGCGCTACCGACCTCGAAACCGTTCGCGGGCTGCTCGACGAGCAAGGCTACGATCCGGCCCGACCGCTGGTGCAGGTGCATCCGACCTCGCGCTGGTTCTTCAAATGCTGGACCGACACCGGCATGGCCGCGGCGATAGACCACCTGCTCGAACGCGGCTTCCAGGTCGCGCTGAGCAGCGGCCCCGACGCGCGTGAGCGCGCCAAGCTCGACGCCATCCTCACGCTCTGCCGCCGCCGTCCCTTCGATCTGGGCGGACGGCTCACGCTCAAGCAGACCGCCGCACTGTCCAGCCTCGCCGCGCTGTTCTTCGGCGTCGACACCGCGCCCATGCACATGGCCGCCGCGGTCGGCACCCCGGTGGTGGCGATCTTCGGTCCCTCGGGCGTATTCGACTGGGGCCCATGGCCGAACGGCTGGCACAGCGACGACAATCCCTATCCTCGGGTCAGCGGGGTACAATCGGCCGGCGCGCACCGCGTGATCCAGCAGAGCTGGCCCTGCGTGCCCTGCGGCCAGGACGGCTGCGGCGGCAGCAAGCGATCGGACTGCCTGGAACGCACCGAAGCCGCGCACGTCATCGCCATCCTCGACCAGGCACTCACCGGAACCCCCTTCGCATGAGCCGACCGCTCACTATCCTGCACACCGAAGCCGCCACCGACCTCGGCGGCCAGGAGCGGCGCATTCTGCGCGAGATGGAACTGCTCGATCGCGAGCGTTTCCGCCCGGTCTACGTCTGCTCGCCCGGCGGCAAGTCCGCCCCGGTGGCCCACGAACTCGGCATTCCGACCTACACCCTGCGCATGCGCAACTCCGTCGACCCGGTCGCCATAACCCGCCTGCTCGGCATCCTGCGCCGCGAGCGCGTCGACCTGATCCACACCCACAGCTCGCGCGACGCCTGGATCGCAGGCTTCGCCGGACGGCTGGCGCGCGTGCCCGTGGTGCGCACCCGTCACCTGCGCACGCCTATCGGCGGGCCCTTCGTCTACCATCGCCTGGCCGATCGCGTAGTCGGCGTCAGCGAGGACGTACGCCAGTACCTGATCGGCGAAGGCGTACCGGCCGCACAGGTCATCAACATCCCGACCGGCGTCGACCTGGCGCGCTTTGATCCGACACGCCCGGATCTGGCCGACGTGCGCGCCGAACTCGGCATTCCCGCCGCAGGCTTTCCTGGTCGGCATCATCTCCGTGCTGCGCCATGCCAAGGGCCACCGCTTCCTGATCGAGGCCTTCGCTCGCCTACACGCGCAGAATCCCGAGGCCCACCTGCTCATCGTCGGCGACGGGCCGGGCCGAAATAATATCGAAACCCAAGTCCGTGAACTCGGTCTGCAGGACGCCGTGACGATGCCCGGCACCCGCCGCGATGCGCCGGACATCCTCAAGGCGCTGGACGTGTTCGTGCTGCCCTCCACGCTGGAGGCGCTGGGCACCGCGATCCTCGAGGCGCTGGCCATGGGCACGCCGGTACTGGCCAGCCGCGTCGGCGGCATCCCGGAAGCCACCGGCGAAGATGCCGGCCTGCTATGCCCGGTCGGCGACATCGACTGCCTGGCCGCCTCGCTGCTGCGGCTGGCCGACGAGCCCGAACTGCGCAGGCGCCTGTCCGAGGCGGGCCTGCGACGTGTACACGAACTCTACGATCAGCGTCTCATGGTGAAGCGCATCGAAGCACTCTACGACGAATTGCTGGAATCCCGCGCATGAACGCCAAGGCCGTCCCCGTGCTCATGTACCACCACGTCGCCCCGCGCCCGGGGCTGGTGACGGTCAAGCCGCAGACCTTCGCCGCTCACATGGAGCGCCTGGCCCGCGCCGGCTACACCGCGCTCACCGCCGACCGTTTCCTGGCCTGGATGCAGGGCCGCGTCGACGTCCCGCACAAGAGCGTGCTGATCACATTCGACGACGGCTATCTGGACAACTACGTGCACGCCTACCCCACGCTCAAGCGTCTCGGCCTGCATGCCGTGGTCTTCCTCGTCACCGGCTGGATCGGCGAGGGCTCCGCCCGCGCGAACGCCGGCGGCGACGCGGACCTGCCGGACCTGCCCTCCCACAAGGCCTGCAAGCAGGCCATCGCCGAAGGCCGTGCCGACGACGCCATGCTGCGCTGGTCCGAGATCGAGCTGATGGAGTCCGACGGCACCATCGAATTCCATTCGCACACGCATACCCATGTGCGCTGGGACGAGCTGCACGACAACGTTTCCGCGCGCCTCGATGCGCTGCGCCATGACCTAGCCCAGTCGCGCGATACTCTCAGGCAGCGTCTGGGCCGGGAAAGCCGCCACCTGTGCTGGCCCTGGGGACATTACGACACCGGCTACCAGACCCTGGCCCGCGAATTCGGCTTCGATGCCCAGTACACCGTCGAACGCGGCCTGAACCTCCCCGGCGACGACCCGCTGCATATCAAGCGCATCGACACTAAGGAACGCCCCGGGGGCTGGCTGGCACGTCAGCTGTTCACCTACCGTTCACCGCGCCTCGCGTGGGCCTACCTCAAGGTTCGCAATGGCTGAACTCCAGCGATCCACATCAGACGCCATCACCCTCCCCGATGATGCGCGAATTCTGGTGATTTGCGTCGCACGCATCGGCGATACACTGTTGACGACCCCCCTCATGCGCGCCCTAAAGAATGCGACTCCGTCGGGCACGCTGGACTGCATCGCACATCCACAGCGAGCGTCGGTTCTGCTAAACCTGCCGTTCGTGGACAAAGTTGCACCGCAGACCAAGAAAAGTGCTTGGTTGCGTGGGCGAATGGGGCACCAATGGGACTATGCCTTCGTGCTTGGCCATGATGAGCCTCTTCTTCAACTCGCACTACGTGCTTCCTCTCGCGTAGTCGCTTTCCAGCAAGAAAACCACAAACTCAACCAGCGTTTGTGGCGCTCAATAGCCCCCCCCCACCAAGCGATGCACGCTGTACTTGAGAGATTCATGCTCACCAAACCTGTAGGAATCGATCCGCAGGACTGCGACTTGCGACTCGCGTATCAGCCCACCTACCAAGAAGTGCGGCACGCGAGTCGATGGTTGCTTCAGGCATTCCCAGAGAGCCGTAACAACACACCGCTGATCATCGGCGTGCAGCTGCAAAGCTTTCATGCGAAAGCCTATAGAAACTGGCCCGTCAGTCATTTCCTTACGCTTGCAGAACGTATACTCGGGTCGTATCCAAACGCCCGGTTTGTAATCCTTGGTGGAACTGCAGATGTCGATTGCGCCA
Organism: uncultured Gammaproteobacteria bacterium; assembly: GCA_963751375.1. Lineage (GTDB taxonomy): Bacteria > Pseudomonadota > Gammaproteobacteria > DSM-5130 > Acidihalobacteraceae > Acidihalobacter_A. The sequence continues at coordinate 374,034 of CAVVUY010000006.1, read as the reverse complement.
AGCGCTTTCACGCAGCCTTCCCAAGGCATACTGCGATCGCCTGCGGCGAATTTTCCCTACGAGATAGTGCCGCCGTGATGAGCCTGCTAGATGCCTACATCGGTGTCGATACGGGACCCACGCACTTAGCTGGTGCACTGGGATTGCCAATGGTAGCGCTCTACCATTGCTACCATCCCGGACGTTTATTGCAACCACTCATGCATCCGGCGCCGCTCAGGGTAGTAGAGCACCCGCGCGCGGAATCAGCGTGCCAAAGATCGACCCCAATGGCGGAAATCTCCGTGGATTCCGTTTGGGATGCGTTCAAACCGGTGCTCGCGCAGGTCACAGCCAGCGCACGAATGAGGTCACACGCAGTCCATGAGTAACATCGCCTTTATAGACGTTACTGCCACCAATTCTTTCGGGGGGGTTCAAATCGCCGTTTGGCGATTGGCCGCCGAGTTGGCTGACATGGGGCATGAAGTCACGGTCTATGGAGGCGACGGCGCTAACGCACCTCTGCAAAGCGATCCGCGAGTTCGCGTTTCCACTCATTCTTTCAGATCAAGAGACCGCTTTCCTGATTTGGGAAATCGCTTTCGCAAATTAATGGAGCGCGCCTCATTCGCAATCCAAGCCCTTCCATCGGTCCGATCTGCCCATCACGATTGGATCATCCTGACCAAACCATTTGATTTCTTCTGGCCATTCCTGCCAGGAATCCATCCTCGCACCAAGTTCGCATTCATGAGTGGCGGTACCGATTTTTTTCGTGGAGATCGATGGCTTGGCAAACGCATAGCGGCATGGATGTCCTGCAGCCACTTCAATGCATGGGAACTTAGAAACAGATACAAGACATACCCAACAGTCATTTACAACGGAGTCAACACTAACGAATTCAGCCCAGGAATCAGGAATCTGCATCTCCGTCGCGAACTTGGCGTTCATGAAAATGACATACTTCTTGGATACGCCGGACGTTTGGTGCAATTGAAAGGACTCCATACGGCACTTGAAGCACTTGCCGAAGCCCGCGAAAGCGAGATTGCGCTCAAACTATTGATTGTTGGGGAAGGCCCTCAAGCGAAAGCACTCCGAGAAAAGGCAGCAGACTTGAAAGCTGATGGCCAAATAATCTTCCATCCCACCGTCACGCATAATCGGTTACCACAATTCTACTCAGCCATGGACATTGGCATCTTCCCATCCACTGGCGCGGAAGCATTTGGGATCAGTATTGCAGAAGCCATGGCCACAGGTTTGCCAATCATCTCTACATACCTAGGGGGCATTCCCGAAGTCGTCGGTAACGAGGGGACCTGCGGAATCCTGACCCCGCCGGGAGATAAACATTCCCTCGCCTTGGCAATTCGCACCCTCGCAGAAGATTCTGTTCTGCGCGAAAGCATGGGCCGCGAGGCAAGAGAGCGGATACTCAAACACTACACTTGGCGGCAGTCCGCCGAGCGGCTAGCGACCGCATTGGCGATCAACTCCGTACAGGGCATCACTCGATGAGTAAAGAACGTTGCGACCTGATAATGGCTTCGTGGAATGCCGCAGACATGACGCGGCGTGCGTTGGAGTCGATACACAAACACAGCGCTTTCCCCTATCGCTTGATAGTTGTCGACAATGCCAGCGACCAGGAAACTGTGGAGATGCTCGAATCCGCCGAAAAATCCATGGAATTCGGCGAACTAAAGCTTATCCGAAACAATCGCAACATTGGTTGGCTCGCGGCTACAAACCAAGGCCTGCAGATCGCAGACGGCGAGTATGTCTGCCTCATAAACAACGACATTGTTGCCGGCAAAAACTGGTTGTTGAACTGCATAAATCTGATGCGAAAAGAGCCGAAAATCGGACTGATCAACCCTCGAGGCAATGAGCGCTCGGAGAATCGCAGTGTCACCGACATCAATACCTACGCGACCCAGTTAGAACGCCTCAACCACCAACGATTCACTGAACTCGACCACTGCTCTGGGTTTTGCTTGATCATACGGACGTCAATCCTGAGTGAGACCGGCTATTTGGACCCTGTCTATGGGGAGGGTTACTACGAAGACTATGACCTCAGTCGCCGAGCACAAGAATTGGGGTGGCTGTGCGCACAGGCAGACGACGCCTTCGTTTTTCACCTTGGAAGTCAATCATTTAAAAATAAGGTTCCGGAAAGAAGACAGGAACTAATCTCTATAAACAGAGAAATATTTGAAAGAAGATGGGGAAAATTAGACCGTAAGTTGCTACTTTTCAAACGCAACACAACGTGGGACGAGCTGATCAACATGGCGCGGTCTTCCAAAATCTACGTCCTCCAAAACGACCACCTACCCAACGAACAATGCGGGTACAAACATAATAACCTCACCATCCTGAAGCGTCGCGGAATAATCCCCGAAATAGTGCGCTTTGGCTGGTCTACATGGTACTTGGCTCGCAAAGGACGTATTGATGTGGCAGAGGTATTAATACGTGCAACAAATGACTCCGGCATGACAGCATCTCCTCCGCGCCACTCTGATCCCCGTGCATCATCCGGATCAGCAGGGCCCTCCTCGCAATGAAAGTATTATACGTGTTCCCGGAGGATCTGCCCCTACCTCACGCCCGAGGCGTCCAGGTCGCACATACATTAGGCTCATTATTGGAACTCGGTTTAGACGTATTTCTCGCCTATACCCCGAGTCGCCCGATTGTAGATCCTCTCGATAGCTATGGAATCCAGGGAGCACGCTCACTCCACCGCCTTGAGTTATCCCGGCGCGCACCCGGCCTTCTGTGCGCGCTTCCGATTAAATCGAACCGATTTTTCAACTACAAAATTATCAAATGGCTGCGAAAACAGGTGCACGTCGATGCCGCACCCGACGTCATCATGATCCGACACTTGAAAACAGCTCACGCGTTGATCAAGGCAGGCCTCGGCATCCCGATTGTCTATGAAGCCCACGAGATCTTTGCACTCACCGCCAGACCCAGACTAAGGCGGAAATTTGCGTCCATGGAACGGCAGGTCCTGCAGAATGCTGCTCGCGTCATAACGATCTCTCAAAATCTTGCAAAGGAGATCAATGAATATTACGGGATTCAGCGCCAATACGACATCCTGCACAGCGGCACAGACATTGCCGGAACTCCATCGCAAAAGAACTGGAGCGACTGCGCGAATAGAGTGATTTATACGGGCAGCCTTCATGCATGGAAGGGAGTAAGTGACTTGGTTGCAGCCGGGCGGTGGCTGCCAGGATTTCGCATCCTAGTTATCGGTGGAAACGCGGAACAAATAGAGCGCCTCAGACAGGAAGTTGCGGACGAAGGCGCTGACGTCGAGTTCAAGTCTCATGCAGATCGTGACCAGATTCGCATTGCACTTGCAGATGCCTGCATCGCAGTGCTTCCTAATCGCTCGCAGTCGATCAGCGCTTGGACTTCCCCGATCAAATTATTTGAGTACATGGGTGCGGGATGCGCCATCGTTGCGAGCGATCTGGATACAGTCCGCGAAGTGCTTGATGAGACAGACGCGGTGTTTGTGCCCCCAGATCAACCTAGGCTGCTAGCTCAGGCAATTGCAGACGTCGCCGACAACCCGGCACGCGCTCGGGATATGGGCGAGCGCGTCAGAAAGAAGGCGGAAGGCTTCACCTGGCGTGCCAGAGGGCAAAAATTAGCCGGCATCCTGAGCACAGTTTCTGGGACCAGATAGACTCAACTGCTCACGCAGGGGGAAAGGATTCCTGTTGCCGCGAACTTGCCATCAATTGACTTACAGCGTTGGCAACAGTTTGGACTTCAACACCCGACACGTCTCTTGAGGTGTCCCGGAGGAGAATATGTGCAACGCGCCACGGATGCCAGCGCACCGGATCGGTGCCGCCGAACAGGCAGACGATGGGCTTTTCCAGCGCCGCAGCGATATGCATGGCACCACCGTCGCTACACACCACCGTATCGCATAGCGACAGGCCGGCGATCAGCTCGCCGAGCCGCGTGGTGCGCAACGGATGCAGCAGCTCGGGCCCCAGTGCCTCCGCGATGGCCTGTGCCTTGTCGTCGTCGCCGGGATGGAAGCGGTCGTCGGCGGCGCCCGGCGACCAGAACAGCAGGAAGCGCGCCCCATGCCTTTCGTGGAGGCGGCGGGCGAGTTCGATGAAACGCTCCGCAGGCCAGCGGTTGGACGGCTTGCGGGCGCTGACGTGCAGACCGACCAAAAGGTGACCGGCGAAATCGGGCAGCAGCTGCGCGGCGAATGCCTGGCGCAAGCTTTCCTCCGCCACGACGCGGGCCGGCGGAGCCTCGCCTTCGATGCCGAAGGGCGCAGCGAGACGGAAAATGTCCTCGACCTCGTGCAGACCATCGCCGCTACCGTAAGGCACACCCGTGTCGATATGCTCCACGCCCCGGCGACCGGGCTCGGTGAAACCAACGATATGTTTCGCGCCCAGCGGACGGGCTAGCTGCAAGGCGCGCGGCAGAAAATGTGCGCCGCCGAGCACGACATAGTCGAAGCGCAGCTTGCGCAGATGACGGAACAGCATCAGCCGGCGCCAGTGCACGCCGAGTACGGTTTCGCCCGGCTCGCGGTGCTTGGCCTTGGTGTAGGCGAAGACTTCGTCGAGGTCGGGATTGCCCTGCAGGACATCGCGATTGTAGCTGTTGACCAGGGCTGCAAGATAAGCGTTCGGGAAGCGCCGGCGCAACGCCGCGATCAGCGGCAGGGTACAGACGAGGTCGCCAATATTGTCGCGGCGGATGACCAGGATACGCGGCGTCTTCCCGCTCATGCGTCCTCTCCACGCTTCGCCTCGATCACGCTCCAGCACGCAAAAAAACCGGTGAGGAACATGAACTGCTGCCACATGTGGTCACGCAAAATGCTGTCGACGACACTGCGCGCGCTATAGTCGAAGACGATCAACAACACCACCGCAGCCGGCGCGACAGTGCGCTTCCTGAACGCCAGCAAGGCGCTGATCCAGACGCTGACCACGAACACGACCCACAACAACAGCCCCGGGATACCCACGCCGTCGGCAAAGTCGAGGATGCCGCTGTGGCTGTGCTTTCCGCGCCCGACGTCTGTGTGATAGATCGCATCGACGCCGTAGCCGAAGGCCTGGCGCTGGAAGCCAACACCCAAGGGATAGACCGCGAGCACGTGCAGCGCCTCCTTGGCCCAGGCGATGCGCTGATAGTTCGATTCGTCCACCGTGGCGCCGTCCGGAAACTTCGGCAACCCGCCGGTAAGCCATTCGCGGTTGTGCTGCGTATCCAGCGCGATCGGCAGCGTCGCCGCCAGCGAACGCCAGCGCGGCTGATGCGAAACGATATAGCCGACGAATGCCACGCCGAGCAGCAGCACCGCCGCGGCCACGGCCAGCTCGCGTCCACGGCGTTCGCGCGGCGCCACGGAAATCAGCAGGGCCGCCGTCAGCAGGACCATCAGCGCCAATGCCACAGTGCCGTTGCGCATGTCCTGGATGTAGGAGGCCACCAAGCCTACGGCGAACAAAACCGCTATGGCCGCGTAGCCCAGACCGACCACACCGCGCCGCCCGGCCCGCCGCAGCACCAGTTCGGCCAGCAGGAAGGCGAAATACATGTTGGTCAGGTAGTTGGCCTTGTCCATGCTGTCGTTGTTGACGAAGATATTGGCCGACTCCAGCCCACCGTAGCGGCGCATCAGGCTGCCGTGCTGAAGCCAGTGCACCAAATCGAGCCCCACCAGGGCCCAGACGTTCACTGCCAGTACGATGAACAACAGGCGCGCCAGCAGGCGTCGATGATCCGGCAGCAGGTAGGCGGCGCTCAGGCCGATGGCGAAGCTCGACAGCGGCATCAGCCACTGCCCGCCGATCTCGCTGAGCGTCTTCGTGCGGTCCAGCGCCCAGCCGAAGGCTCCTAGATACATCCACACGGTGAGCAGCAGCAAAGCCAACATTGCGAGCCAAGGCAGACGGCCGGCCTCGCGCTTCGAGCCGTAGGCAAGCCAGCCGGTCGCACTCCAGATCAAGGCGAGGCCCAGCAATAGATAGCGCAGCGCGATGCTGTGCTGCAACGGCCACACCGTCATCAGCGCAGTCAGCAGAACGAGCCCTGACCAGACGAAAAAAGGGGAACGAGCCGGAAAATGCGCCAAGGTCACTGGGCGAGGTCCTTTTTGCCGGAACGGCCGGACGGACGGGCCAATTCCAGGTGCTTGAGAAAAGACGCGAGACAACCCAGTGCAATGTGTGCGAAGCCGGGCAGCCCGTCGAGAAAACCGAGGCGAATGATATAGAACTTGAAGAATCGGGCAAGCGGACTGCCCACCACCTTGAGCGCCGAGGAGCGCTTGCCGGCGGCGCGCAGGCGTTCCGCCTGCAGGCGTGCGTAGCGCACCTGCTTGAGCGCGTAGTCGCAGACGCCGTCCTCGGATTCGTGCAGCAGTTCGCCGTGCAGGGTGATCAGCGGCGTGTCGTCGGTGAGCACGGTTTCGTGCACGGCGTCGTCGCTCCACTGCGCGTGTGCACGATGAAACATGCGCACGATGTGGTCCGGATAGCCTTCGCCGTGGCGCAGCCAGCGGCCGAGGAAGCGGTTGCGGCGCGTAAGTCGGCAGGCCTTGGCGCGGCCGTGGGTCAGCGCCTCTTCGATGCTCGCACGCAGTACGGGACTGACGCGCTCGTCGGCGTCCACGCACAGCACCCAGTCGTGCGTCGCCTGTTCCACCGCGAAATGTTTCTGCGGGCCATAGCCCAGCCAGGCCTGGTGGATTACGCGCGCGCCGCGGCGCTCGGCGATGGCGACGGTGTCGTCCGTGCTGCCGGAATCGATCACCAGAATCTCATCGGCAAAGCTCAGGCTATCCAGGCAGGCGTCCAGGCGCGAGGCCTCGTTGAGCGTCACCAGCACCGCGGAAACCGGTTCACGCACCATGCACTTCCTTCTGCGAGACCAACAGGCGTTCGACTTGCGCCCAGACGCGAGCCGGGGGCAGCGTGCCGAAACAGGCAGGCTGCACTTCGGCCGCCCCCCGATAACTGCAGACGCGGTTCATGCAGGGAGCACAGGGAAACTCGGCAGCCAGATGCATCTGGTCGGGACCGTAGGTGCCGGTGCGGTCGGGCCGCGTCGGGCCGTAGACCGTCACCGAGGGCACGCCCAGCGCCGCAGCCAGATGCGCCAACCCGGTGTCCACGCCGACCACGGCACGTACTCCGCCGAGCACGCCGGCAAGCTCGTCGAGGTCGAGTCGCGGCAGCACTGCAATCGCCTGCGGTGCCGCAGCGGCGATGCGCTCGGCGCGCACGCGCTCTGTCTCGTCGCCCCACGGCAGCAGCACGCGCCGCCCGGCCTGCGCCGCCTGCATCGCCAGCGCCTGCCAGTATTCCTCGGGCCAATGTTTGGTCTCCCAAGTAGTGCCGTGCAGAAAAACCAGGTCCGCCTCGTAAGGTGACGTCGGCAGACTGCTGCGGTCGATGCCGTAATCCGCCGCGATGTCCGGCAGCTCAAAGCCCAGCACCTTCGCGAACAGCTGCCGCAGGCGCGGCACAGCATGCTGCGCCTTGTCCACCGACACGCGGTGGCCATAGGCCAGCGCGGCAAGCGGTTCGCGCGCCGAACGCCGGTCCAGCCCCCAGCGCGGACCGCGCGCCAGACGCGCCACCAGCGCGCTTTTGATCAGGCCTTGGGCATCGAGCACGAGATCGTAACGACGTTCGCGCAGGCGCGCCCGAAATGCGCGCCGTTCGCCACGCGTCGCCCGCCAGTCCCGGCGCCAGCGGCGCAGGCCGATCGGGATCACCCGGTCGACTGCCGGATGCCAGGATGGAATCTCGGCCAAGCCTTCCTCCACCACCCAGTCGACGCGCAGGCATGGCAAGGCGCGCCGCGCGTCGCTCACCGCCGCCAGTGTATGGATCACGTCGCCAAGTGAGGACATCTTGACCAGCAGCAGCCGCATCAGGGTCTGCAGCCCGCCGGCAACCGTTGGCTCACGCCGCTGTCTCCAACAGGCCGTCCAAGGCCCGTATCACTCGGTCAGGGTGCAGGCCGTGCAGGCAATCGAGGTGCTTGAGCGGGCATTCGCGCTGGAAACAGGGGCTGCAAGGCAGACCCAGACGCTCGATGCGTGCATGCGCCGACAGCGGCGGCGTGAAGCCAGGATCGGAGGAGCCGTACACGGCCACCAGCGGACGGTCAAGCGCAGCGGCCATATGCATCAGGCCGGAATCGTTGCTGACCACCGCGGAAGTCTGCGCCATCAGGTCGATGGCTTCACCCAGCGAGGTGCGGCCAGCTAGGTTTAAGCAGTCCGGACCCGCATCCTGGCACACGGCCTCGGCCGCTTCGAAATCGCGCTGCGAACCGAATACCCAGGTCTGCCAGCCCAGCGCGCGGTAGCGGCGCGCCACCGCAGCGAAATGTGCCGGCGGCCAGCGTTTGGACGGCCCGAATTCGGCACCGGGGCACAGCGCCAGCACCGGGCGCTCGACCGACAGCTCCAGGCGCTCGCGCGCCTCACGCCCGGCAGCCGACTCGGTGCGCAGACGCGGACGCGGGCAATCGTCCAGCGTCGGAAGCTCGCTCCGCGGCTGGCCCAACGCGACGAAACGCTGCACCGTGCGCGGCAGACCTTGTTTGTCGAGGCGGCGCAGGTCGTTGAGCAGCCCATAGCGATATTCGCCGCGAAACCCGGTGCGACGCGGGATACCGGCCAGCCAGGGCACCAGAGCGGATTTCAGCGAGTTGGGCAGCACGATGGCGCGGCTGTAGCCGTGCCTGCGCAGATCGCGGGCGAGTCGCCGCCTGCGGCTCAGACCCAACTCTCCGTGACCGACCGGCATGTTCACCGCCGCATGCACCTCCGGCATGCGCGCAAGCAGGGGCTCCGTCCAGGCAGGCGCGAGCACGTCGATCAGCGCTTCCGGCTCGCGTTCGCGCAGTCGCATGAACAGGCTCTGCGCCATGATCATATCGCCGATCCAGGACGGACCGACGATCAGGTATTTACCATTCGAGGTATTCACGAGCAGCGACGGCTTGCGCTTCACGCCTCGCGCAGCACGTACTCCGTGCCGCAATAGGGGCAACGCATGCGTCGCGAACCGTCGGCGGTCAACGCAGCTTCATCGATCGGCAGAAACACCCTGGGGTGGGAGCTCCACAGCGGACTGCCGGGCATCGGACAGTGCAGCGGGAGGTCGGCGGCGACGATTTCGACGCTGGCAGCCGCCGGCGGAGAGGGATTCTGGTTCGCGCGAACCGCGCTCTGCGGATTGGACATTGTGCAACCTCGGTAAGCCAACGCTCGCGGCCGAATAGTTGTACTGCTGCGAAGTTCGTTCATATATAGCCGCGGCTTCGCCTAGTGTACTGCATCGCGAATGGCGATACATTCGGCCGCCCGGGACGTGAGCGACCCGGGCGCGGCGAAGATCAGACGTAAGCCAGCCACTCGTGATGGGCATCGAGACGGCCGTGCACCAGGTCGAAGTAGCGCGCCTGCAACTGCTCGGTGATCGGGCCGCGGCTGCCGGAGCCGATCGGCCGGCCGTCCACCTCGCGGATCGGCGTAACCTCGGCGGCGGTGCCGGTGAAGAAGGCCTCGTCGGCGATGTAGACCTCGTCGCGGGTGATGCGCTTCTCGCGCACCGGAATGCCCAACTCGTCGGCCAGCATGAAGACCGTGCGCCGGGTGATGCCGTCCAGCGCGGAAGTCAGGTCCGGAGTGTAGAGCACGCCGTCGTGCACGATGAACACGTTCTCGCCGCTGCCTTCGGCGACGTAGCCCTCGGTGTCGAGCAGCAGCGCCTCGTCGTAACCGCAGGCGGTGGCGTCCTTGACCGCCAGCATCGAGTTCATGTAGCTGCCGTTGGACTTGGCGCGGCACATGGTGACGTTGACGTGGTGGCGCGAGAAGGACGACACCTTCACGCGGATGCCCCGCTCCATGCTCGTCCTTGCCGAGGTACGAACCCCACTCCCAGGCCGCGACCATGCAATGCACTTTCAGGTTATCGGCGTGCAGACCCATGCCCTCGGAACCGTAGAAGCACATCGGGCGGATGTAGGCGCTGGACAGCTTGTTCTCGCGCACCACGTCGAGCTGCGCCTGGCGCACCGCGTCGTACTCGAAGGGGATCTCCATGCCGAGGATCTTGGCCGAGTTGATACAGCCGTCGGTGTGCTCGTCGAGGCGGAAAATCGCCGCGCCGCGCTCGGTCGCATAGGCGCGCACGCCCTCGAACACGCCCATGCCGTAGTGCAGGGTATGGGTCAGCACGTGCACCTTGGCCTCGCGCCACGGCACCAGTTCCCCATCCAGCCAGATCAGACCGTCGCGGTCGTCCATTGCCATCGTCCGTTCTCCACAGGTTGTCTCAAAAAGTCAGTCTTGCCCGGTCTCGAAGCAGGCCCGCCAGATACGGACCGTCTCGGCACGCAACTCCACGTATTCGCCCGCATCAACCACGCCCGGCTCGGCCTGGAGGGTCAAGGCATGGATGCGGTCGCGAAGCGTGCGGAAGGCATCCATGAGGAAGCTGGCATCGGCGGCGTCGATCAGGCCCGCGGCAGATAGCCCCTCGAGGATGCGAATGTTGTCCGTATAACGCAGCAGTTCCGGATGATCGTGCGCGTGCGCAAGCACGTTATATTGCACCAGAAACTCGATATCCGCGATACCACCCGGATCCTTTTTCAGATCGAAGCGCTCAGGATCGGCGCCGCCGAGCTCGCGCCACATGCGCTCGCGCATCTCGCGCACCTCTCGGCGCAAGTCGTCCCTTTCGAGCGGACGCATGAGCGTCTGCTCGCGCACCGACAGGAACGCCCGCTCCACTTCGGGTGCTCCGGCGATGAAGCGGGCGCGGATCAGCGCCTGGTGCTCCCAGGTCCAGGCCTGTTCGAGCTGATACATGGCGAACGCCCGCATCGAACTGACCAACAGGCCGGAGGCGCCGCTCGGCCGCAAGCGCATGTCCACCTCGTAAAGCGTACCGGCGGCGGTGTAGGCGGTCAGCATGTGCACGATGCGCTGCGCAAGACGGGCGAAGAAGACCGCGCCGTCCAGCGGTCGGTCACCGTCCGTGCCCATCCCTCCCTCGTCGCTCTCGTACAGAAACACCACGTCGAGATCGGAGCCGTAACCCAGCTCGATGCCGCCGAGCTTGCCGTAGCCGACGATGCCGAAACCGGCAACGCGGCCATCCTGCAGGCGCGGTTCGCCGTGGCGTACGACGAGCTGAGCGCGGGCCGTCTCCAGCACCCGCTCCAGGATCGCCTCGGCTATCCAGGTCAACTGGTCGCTGACCCGCATCAGCGGCAGCGCGCCCATGACATCGGCCGCCGCCACTTTGAGCACCTGCGCCTCCTTGAATTGGCGCAGGCGGTCCATCAGGGCTTCGAGATCGTCCGCCGCCGTATCCTGCAAAGCGGCCGCCAGTTCGCGCCCAAGTCCCGCCCGATCCGGCGGGGCATACAGACTGCGCGGATCCAGCAGCTCGTCGAGCAGCAGCGGCAGGCGCGCCAGTTGCCGCGTGATCCAGGGACTCGCGGCACACAGCTTGACCAGCTGGGAAAGCGCCAGAGGGCTTTCCACCAACAGCGCCAGGTAAACCGAACGCCGTGCGATCGCCAGGATCACGCCGAGCACTCGCTCCAACACCACGTCCGGTCGCGCCTGCCCGGCTACGGCCTGGACCAGCAGCGGCATCAGCCGATCGAGACGATCTCGACCGGTTTCGGTCAACGCACGGCAAGCCGCACTCTCACGCAGATCGACCAGTTGGCGGCCCGCCTCTTCTCCCTGCGCATAGCCGAGCGCGCTCAACACCGGCGCCAGTTCCTCGGCTTTTCCGCGCACCCACAACCGTGCGAAGCGTTGCTCACCGCCGCCGCGCTCGTCCTCCTCGGCCTGCGGCGCGGCAAAAATCTGCTCGAAGTGCTCGTGCACCCGCCGCATATGTCCGGCCAGCGCCGATCTGAACGAATCCCAATCGCCGTAACCCATCGACCACGCCAGGCGCGCCCGGCCCGCCTCGTCGTCGGGCAAAGCATGCGTCTGCTGGTCTGCAGCCATCTGCAGGCGGTTCTCCACCCGCCGCAGAAAGATGTACGCCTCCTGCAACTGCGCCTCCGCCCATGGCTGGCAGCAGACCTCTCTCGACCAGACGGCGAAGCACCTCGCGGATGCCGCGCAACTGCAAGCCGGCATCGCGCCCGCCCCTGATCAGCTGGAAAGCCTGGCCGATGAACTCCACCTCGCGGATACCGCCAGGCGACAGCTTGACGTTATTGACTCGTCCTTTGCGCTCGGCTTCCTGATTGATCAGCGCCTTCATCTCACGCAGCGCCTGGAACACGCCGTAATCGAGATAGCGCCGATAGACGAACGGCTGCAGAGCATCCAGCAACTGCGCACCGCCCTCCGCATCGCCTGCCACTACACGCGCCTTGATCAGCGCATAGCGCTCCCATTCTCGGCCGTGCGTCTGGTAATAGTCCTCTGCAGCGGCGAAGCTCATCGCCAACGGCCCCGCATCGCCGAAAGGCCGCAACCGCATGTCCACGCGATAGACGAAGCCGTCGGCCGTCAACTCGGCGAGCAGTTTGATCAGACGCTGTCCCAGACGGATGAAATACTGCTGGTGATCCAGCGGCCGCGGCCCCTCGGTATCGCCACCGCCGGCGTAGACGAATATCAGGTCGACGTCCGAAGAGAAGTTCAGCTCGCGGCCACCCAACTTGCCCAGGCCCAACACGCACAAGCGCATGCGTTCGCCGTCTGCCGTCTGCGGCGTGCCGTGGCGCGCTTCGAGCTCGGTCTCGGCAAAGCGCAGCGCGCGTTCGATACAGATCTCGGCCAACCACGAAAGCTCGGCCAGCACTTCGTCCACGCCGGCATCGCCGGCCAGATCGCGCCAGGCGATACGCGTCAGTTCGATCCGTCGCACACGGCGCAACGCATGCATGAACGACGCCTCGTCGGCGCACTGCTCAAGCGCAGCGACGACCGCCGCGTCTATGTCATCGCGCGTCGCCGTACGCGACAACCGGCCCGAGCGCAGCAATGCTGCAAACCCTTGCGGATCGCGTCGACAGGTCTCGAAGGCGAATTCGCTCACCACCCAAACATCAGGCAATGCAACGGGTAGCTCCGCCGGAACAGGCAGCCCGACCTGCTCCAGGGCTTCGGCGTAAGCTCCCCAGCGCTGCTCGAAATCATCCCGCAGCGTAGCGGGCAAGCGTTCGGTGGAAGGGGCGAGGATCTGAGGCACTGGCATGGATGCCGAGCCTACTTCGCCGACCACACGCATACAAGCGCACGATCAGTAACAGGTACGGTAGGCGGGTGCCTCAGACGGGTGAAATCCGCTTGCCCCTCCACCCCGACCGCACTCCCTCGTCACGCACGCAAGAATATTTTGCAAGCCGCTTACAGCGACCCGCCCCCTGCGACAGAGCAAAAAAAACCCCGAATAAAATTCGGGGCCAAATACGCAACGATGCAATTTGCAGGAGTAATAATACGCCAAAAAATACATATGGCAAACGCCATAAAACAAGAATCGGATTAAATTATAATTTAATTAAATAACGTTTTATTCTGAATTTTTCATTACCCATTCAAACATACAACGCGATGATATCCGCGCATGACAAAATCCAGAGGCAGAAATAAAAGAGCCCCGACCAAACTGCGCCGGGGCAAACTCGGGACATCCGCATACACCACGATGCGGACGCCCCCGGAGGCTAGAACACCGCTGTCAACTGCAGATCGACACGATTCCCCATGGAACTGGCAATCGCTTCGGCGTTGTTGCGCTGCACCGAATTGGCGATCGCGCCGGCGTGCGGCACATCCAAGGTCCGCATGGCGTAGTTCAACGTGAGCCGGGTATTCGGACTGAGGAAATACTGAGCACCCAGCGTCCAGGTCTTGAAATCTCGCTCGAGCGCTGGCTCATTGGTCAGGCGGTTGTACTGATCGTAACGCAACTGCAATTCGATGTTGTGCGTGACGTAATAGCCGCCTTGGGCATAGGCGCCCCACGCCGTGTTGTCGCTGCCCGGATAGAGGGTCCACTGCGTCAGGTTGTTGTATGCACCAAGCGCTGCGCCCGAGTAGTTGTTTGCAGTCGCAGCGTCGTATTGAAACGGCGCAGGGGCGAGGATCCAGCCACTGGCGCGTAAATATCCGGCATGCAGGGTATAGCCCCCGGCCTGGCGCTGATGGCGGCTATATTCGCCCCCCAACCCCCAGCGTTTCAGGCTGTAAGTGCCGATCTGATCGATCTTGCGCTGGCCGTTGTGGAACCATGCCCACACCCCCGCATCGTTGCGGTACGGTCCCTTGCCGCTGAATACATAGCTGGCACGAAGCATGCCGTAGGTATCCATGCCGTTGTTATTGTTGGTCGATGTGATCGGGCCGCCGTTACCGACCATGAAGGCATAGGCGTATTCCCATTGCCCACGATCGAACCAGTCGAACACCTTCAGACCGATGTCCCGGAAAGCGCCGTAACCGGTGACGTTGTCGGTCGATGGGACGAAATGATACCCACCGCTACCCGCACTGGTCACAGCCACGCCCGGATCGATAAAGCGTTCCAGCGTGTTCTGCAAACTGGCCGTTGTGTAGTTGACGTACGGCAGTGCGGCGATACCGACCCTGGACTCCCAACTGCCCGGCACCTTCTGCAGACCCATGGAGAATCTGGCTACACTGGTGGCGTTCCAGGTGACGAACGCATCCGAAATCACGGGATGCTTGCCGGCGAAATAGGTCAAACCGTTGTTGCCGAACTCGGCCAAAACGAAATAATCCAGCTTGTTGGTCAGCGGCGTCAGCGTGCCACGCGCTCCGATTCGCGCGCGCAGCATATTGAAGGTATTGCTGCTCTTCAAATCGGGGCCGATCAGGTTGAAATTGGGCACTTCTCCGTTAAAGGCCGTGACCGAAGCCGGGCCCTTCAGGCCACTGACGCTACTGCCATCGGTCGACGCATAATCCGGCTGCACGAACCCCCACACCTTAATCGGCGCGGCTACGCCCGGCGGCGACGTGTTGTATAGCTGCAGCCAGTTGGCCGCCTCTGCGCTCTGCCCCATTCCGGCCGCGGCAACGATTGCAGCCCCCAGCGCACTTTTTACGATCATCCCTTTGTGGAAAAAACGCATGTAGTAACTCCCTCTCAATCGTGGCTATTTTGGGTTTTTTGTAGTTCTCAGGGCCGAAGCAACACATAGCCGTGCGTGACCAGCTGCACGATACGTGCGGCACCGGCCGGCACGACCTTCGCTTCCGGAACCAGCTTGGGCGTATATCCCAGTTTCCTGGTGAAGTTGCTCAACGTGTTGCCGCAGGCGTCGAATTTGACGTCGTAGTTCTTAGCCAACGCCCTGATGCGCGCCTTATTCACATTATTGTCCAGCAGAAGACGCAAACCCGGGCCGAAAGCAACCACCTCGAGATCCAGCTTGTCGGCGCCGTAGTGGTTCATCAGGTTTCCAGCCACATTAAGGACGAGCCCCTGCTTCAGCGCACTGCCGTCGCTGATTTGGAGCACAATGTGATGCGTGGCAAAGGGCTTCTGCACAATGGGCGGCTCGGCCGCCAGCGCCGAGCCTGAAAGCAGGAGGCCGACCAGCCAAACGGGTAATGCGAATCTTAAGAATCGTCTCATCTCGCTCATCCCTCTAGTTGTAAAATTATCGGAACGACTCCTCGCGGTATTTCCCACGAATCCGTAAAGACGACCCCGCATCCCCACTTATTCCAGAACATTTAAAAATCAGAAGCCGCGCGAAGAGAAACAGCGCAACAATTGATGTGTAAAAAATAATAATATTCTTAAATAACAAATAACCGCCATGCCGGATGGCCGCGGGACTCGAGGGAATATTTGGGTATACTTCGCGTCATATAACTATTACGAGGGAGCACGTCGACCCCATGGAAACGCCCGCAATGTTCAGTCTCAGGCATCGAACGGACGAAATTAAAAAGCGCATCGCGGAAGAGAGAATGCGCCTGTACCGAATGGCATACGCCTGGTGCTGCGAACCGGCGCTGGCCGACGATCTCGCCCAGGAGGCACTTACCAAGGCGCTGCAGAAAATTCACCAATTGCGCGAACCTGAGCGTCTGGAGAGCTGGCTCTATGCGATTCTGCACAATTGCTGGCGCACTCACCTGAGGCAAAGACGGCCGAACATACCGCTGGATGAAGAAATCATTCCCTGCGAGGATTGTCCGGAACAACTCAATCAGCGCCAACAGATCATCGACACCGTACGGGCCGCCATCGCGCACCTCCCGCTGGGACAACGCGAAGTCATCACCCTGGTCGATCTCAACGGGTTCACGTACGCCGAAGTCGCCGAAGTGATGGAAATCCCTATCGGCACGGTGATGAGCAGGCTCAACCGCGGACGCAAGGCCTTACAATCCGCGCTGAGCGATCTGGGACAGGCGCCTCAACGCACTCAGCTGAGGAGGGTCAAGTGACCCGCGACGATTACACTCAGGAAGCCTGGCTGAACGCCTACCTCGACGACGAACTGGCGCCAAGCGACCGCTACGAATTCCTGCAGCAGCTGCTGCAGGATGACGAGCTTTGCATGCGCGTGTGCGAACTTCACCGCACCAAGGAACTCGTACGCCACGCCTTCGCCGAACCACCCGCTCCGCCGGTGCGGCAGAAACGCAGAAAGCCCCATCCGCCGTGGCGTCGCATCGCCGCCGCTGCCGCCGTCTTCGCATTGATGGTGCTGAGTTTCGCGGGCGGTCTTTACGCCAACAATGCCGGGCAGCCGTCGCTACGCGCGACGCTCAGCTCATTGGGCGCAGTCGGCCTGGAGAAGGCCGGGTTTAGCAACGACCCCAACCGGGTGCTGCTGCATATCGCCTCGGAAAATGACGTCAAGTTCGCCCATACCCTGGATCAAGCGGCGCACCTGCTGAAGACCTATCACAAGCAGGGCCTGGTGGTCGAAGTAGTGGTCAACGGCGGCGCATTAGGCCTGCTGCAGGCCGGAGACAACCCGTACGCGACGCGCGTGCATGCACTGATGAAGAAATACCCGAACCTGCATATCGTGGCCTGTGGCACGGGAATCGGTTATCTGGAGGCACGAGGCTTCCCGATCGACCTGATGCGTCAGGTGCGGGTCGCTCCATCGGCGGTGGAAGAGATCGTCAAGCGGCTGCGCGAAGGCTGGGTTTACGTCAACGCCTGACAATAACCGCCGCCCAGGCTCCCATGCAATGACAAACACAGCTCCCGGCCGATTGAAGCTCTACTCCACTTCGTCGGCCCGCGAACCCGCGAAACGTCGGAAGTTCTCCTTGGTTATGGCACGGCGATAGGCTTCCAGTCCGGTGATCATGCCGGCGTCCATAAACCGGCGCAGCTCACCGTCCATGGTTTGCATTCCGACCAGCGCACCGCTCTGCATGACGGTTTCCAACTGCTCGGTCTTGCCGTCCCGAATCAGGCTGCTCACCGCGGGCGTATTCACCAGAATCTCGCTCACCGCCAAGCGCCCTTCGCCGTCCGCACGCCGAGCCAGTTGCTGCGAGATAACGCCGCGCAGCGAGGTCGACAGCATGATGCGCACCTGCGCCTGCTTGCCGGCGGGAAATGTGTTGATTATGCGATCGACAGTCACGTCGGCCCGGCTGGTGTGCAGTGTACCGAGTACCAGGATGCCGGTCTCGGCCGCCGTGACCGCCAGGCTGATGGTTTCCAGATCCCGCAACTCGCCGACCAGGATAACGTCCGGATCCTCGCGCAGAGCCGAGCGCAGAGCGCTGGAGAAGGTCTTGGCATGGCGCCCCACCTCGCGCTGGCTGATCAGACAGCGTTTGCGCTGATGCACGAACTCAATGGGATCCTCGATGGTGAGGATGTGCCCACGTTTGGTCTCGTTGATAGCGTCGACCATGGCCGCCAGCGTGGTGGACTTGCCCGAACCGGTCTTGCCGGTGACCAGCACCAAGCCCTGCTTGTGCATGCACAGACTGCGCACCACCGCCGGCATGTTCAAAGCGTCCAGGCTCAACGCTTCGGCAGGAATCGCGCGCATCACCAAACCCAGACCACCGATGTGGCGAAACAGATTGACGCGAAAACGCGCGCGCTGATCCAGTTCGTAGGCGAAATCCGCGCCGTCCTCATGGTCGAGCTGCTGGCGGGCGCGATTGGTGAGTATCTCGCCGGCCATGCCGGCGACGTCTTCTGGATCGAGCCTGTCCACGCCGATGGATTCGAGCTCGCCGTTGATACGCATGCGCATCTTCTGTCCGGCGATCAGGTGCAGATCGGAACCCTTGCTCTCCAACAACTGGTTGAGCAAAGCGTCGATGCGTGCCATCAGCCCCCTCCTGCCAGTTCGACGCGAGGCAGCAGCGATGCGTCGGTCACGAAGCGCTGGAACTGTTTCTTGTCCTGCGCATAGAGGTAGGCATCGTTGGGATCGATTTCCTTGTGCTGAATGGCCTCGAGCAGGGCCTGATCGAGCAGTTGCATGCCCTGGTCGCGTCCGGTCTGCATCAGCGAGGGAATCTGGTGCGTCTTGTCGGACAACAACAGCTTGCCTACGGCATGGTTCATGATGAGCGATTCGATGATCGCGCGCCGGCTACGGCCGTCGGCGCTCTTCACCAGAATCTGGGTCACTACGCCGCGCAGATTCTGCGACAGGAAACTCTTGCCCTGCTCGCGCTGCTCCATCGGCAGCGCATCGATGATCCGGTCGATGGTCTTCACCGCCGTGGTGGTATGCAGCGTGCCCAACACCAAGTGACCGGTTTCGGCGGCGACCATCGCCATCATGATGGAGTCCGAGTCGCGCAACTCGCCTACCATGATCACGTCGGGATCCTCGCGCAGGGCCGCGCGCAGACCATCGGTGAAACTCGGCACGTGCGTGCCCACCTCGCGCTGTACCACCTGCGCGCGGTGACTCTCGTGGACGAACTCGATCGGATCCTCCAGCGTCAGTATGTTCACCGCGCGCTGTCGATTGATGTGATCCAGAACCGCGGCCAGCGTGGTCGACTTGCCGGTACCTGTCGACCCGGTCACCAGCACCATACCCTGATGGTGATCGGCAAGATTGTTGATCTGCGGCGGCAGGCCAAGGTCGGAAAGCGACGGAATCCGCGTCGGGATATGCCGGAAGGTCGCACCGATGCCGGTCGACTTGCGGAACACGTTGACGCGGAACCGCCCCGCCTCCTGCGACATATAGGAAAAGTCCAGGTCTTCTCCCTTGCGGAATTCGGCCTTCTGGTTTTCCGTCAGCAGCTCGAAGAGATAGCCCTGCAGCTCTCGGTCGCCGAGCTCGCGGAACTTGATGGGCATGATGTCGCCGTTCATGCGCAGCAACGGCGGCACGCCCACTGCAAGGTGGATGTCGGAGCAGCCCTGTTCCCGCCCCAGCTTCAGAAACGCATCTATACGCGGCAAGACCTTTCCCCTGTCATAGGCGACGCCCGGCGGTGATGAACGGCTCCAGCGTGCGGCGCACGTCGGCCATACTCTTAAAGCGGCGCTCCGGTTCGGCTGCCATCATGCGCAGGACCAGCGCGCTGAGCGTACGGGACACCTCGGGATTGCGTTCATGCGGCGGCTGCGCGCCGCCCTGGACGTGCTTGTACATGACCGCCACATTGTCGTCACCGGAATACGGCGAGCTACCGACGAGCATCTCGTAGAAGATCACGCCCAGGCTGTAGATGTCGGTACGCTCGTCGACCGGCTTGCCGAGCACCTGCTCCGGCGCCATGTAGCGCGGCGTGCCGACCAGTAGCCCGGTGCGCGTCAACCGGGTGTCGGTGCTGTCCACCGCTGCCGCCACGCCGAAATCGACGACCTTGACCACGTTGTGCTCGTTGATGAGGATATTGCCCGGCTTGAGGTCGCGGTGCACGATACCCATGGCATGCGCAGCCATCATGCCGGAGGCCACCTCGTAGATGATATGCAGACTGCGCTCCAGACTCAGGGGCACCTTGGCCTTGATCTCCGCCGACAACGGCGTCGAGGAGAAGTATTCCATGCTGATGGCGTACAGATCGCCCAGCATGAAGAAGTCGTAGATGCGGATGATATTGTGGTGTTCGATGCGCTTGGCGAAGTTATGCTCGCGCTGGAAACGCTTCACCATATTGTCGTCGGACGCCATCTGCGCATGCAGAAACTTCAGGATGACATTCTCACCGCGCACCAGGTCGTCGACCAGCACCACCGTACCGAAGGCGCCACGCCCGACACGCCGGATATAGCGATAGCGGTCGCCGAGCATCTCTCCGGCGCGCAGGCGGTTGATGGTGATCGGCTTCGAATCGATTACCGGCACGCTGGGCACCGAATCCCCGTCCGGCCGGGAAGAGGATGGTGCGGCAGTGCTGCTCTGCGTACTCGGCCCCGAAGCCCCGTCGGCCCCTGCTGACGACTGCGAGTCAGGCATCTCGAAGCGCTCCCGCAAGCGCGACGCGCTGTCGCGGGCAACCTCGCGCAGCTCTTCTTCCGGCGCACCCTTGGCCACATCCTCGATCTGCCTGAGCACCCATTCGAGACGGTCGGCATCGGTCAGCTCGACCAGCGTCAGCAGCGCCTCGGTTCGCACCGTCGGCTCCGCCCGCTTGAGCGTATCCAGCACATGCTTGAGCAACGTCGCGTCGCCGAGCTTCGCAAGTGCGCGCAGGCTCACCACGACGGTCGACGCATCACTCTTGAGCAGCGGCAGCAACGCCGGCACCGCGGCCTTGTTGCCCAAGTTGGCCAAGGCATCCACGGCCCGCTCTCGCACCCACCAATCCGAATCCTTCAGGGCATTGATCAAGTGCTTGAACGACGCCTCGTCTTTGATCGAGTTGAGGATTTCGACCGCCGACCGACGGATGAACTCGTCGTCGTCGCGCAGCAGTTCGACCACGGCCTGGATCACCCGCGGCCCACCGATGCGTGCCAGCGCATCCGCCGCCCGCGCCCGCACCCACCAGTCGTCGTCCTTGATCGTGACGAGCAAGTCCTTGATCGCCCTGATGTCACCCACCTCGTTGAGCACCTCAACGCCGGCGCGGCGTACGTACTCCGACTCGTCGCGAAGGACGTCGATGACATAGCGCAGGGTATCAGGATGATTGAGCCTCACGATGCCGTCCACGGCCTGGTTCTGCACCGTGATGTCGGCATCGTGCAACAGGCGGAACAGCGTATCTACGTCGAGTGCGGTGGCATGCGCGGACAGCGCTTCAAGCGCCGCTTGGCGTACCGACTTGCCCGGATCGTCGAGCAGGCGCTTGAGCGCCTCGTGCGCCGCCGGCATGTCGAAGCGTCCCAGAATGCGCGCCACGCCCTGGCGGATCTGCAGATCCTTGGCCGTCGCCCGGTTGATCAGCTCGGGCACCAGCGATTCATCGGCAATTTCGTCGAGCAGCCTGAAAGCGGCGTTGCGTTCGCTGGGATCGAGCACACCGATCTGACGCAGCAACCCCTGCGCGTCGATCGCCTCAGAATGAGCCGACAGCACCTCGAGCAGCGCCGATTTCGGCATACTGCTGTCGGAGAGATAGTCGAACAGCTGATTGGGGTCGTAGTTCCGGCGACTTCGCAGAATACCCACTATCGCCTGCATGCTACGCGGATCGCTGCCGCGCAAGGCCTGACAGAAATAGTCCAGCGTCTTATTGTCGAGCATACGCGTCAGCAACTGCACCAGATGGTTCTTGTCCGAGCTATCGGACAGCACCAGCAGCCGCACCAGCCGTGGCACTGTTTCGCTGGCCGAATCCTTGAGCTTTTGCAGCGTGCGTTGCGCCTCGCTGCTCGTCAGTTCCTTCAGCGCGAGCGCCCGGGCCACCCTGCGCTCCGCACGAAAGTCACGGAACAGGCTCATACCCGCCCCCCGCAGCCGGCACCGTGTTTATTGTGGACGCGCGCAGAAACCACCACCGTGGCCAGGCCAGGGCATGCCGATCCTTTCCTCTGGAAAAGCAACGCGTCGCCGGCCAGCATACTCAGTCGTCCAACGGAACCACCCGCATGATGTACGCCTTGTTGATCAAGGTCACACCACCGCCTTGGAGAAACACCCGCACGAAGCGGTCCGTATGTACGTTCATGTAATCCAGCAAACGTTGGCGATCAGGTGGCAAATCTTCGCGAATTTCACCACGGAAAACCGCGCCGTCCATCAACTGGAACTCGGCCCCAATCTGTATGCGCGCAGAACTGGCCTCCTCCCTCGCATCCTCGTAATCGATACGGGTGATGGCACTCTTACTGTAGAACCGGGTTTGCGCATGTGGCTCCTCGCCGCAGCTGCAAACCAGAAACGGCGCCGGCTCGTTGAGCAACTCGATGGGCAATTCGTCCGGCAGCGCGCCGTTCGCCGGGCAATGCAGATAGAGGCTGCCAAGCACCGGGCCCTCGGGGTGGACCCACAGACGCACCGCTTTCAGCGTCTTGGGTACGATCAGGGACTCGCTACTCATCCTCGCCCTCTCTGTCAGCTATCGACTGTTGATCAAAAATGGTCAAGAAATCGTCTACCGGAGCGACAGGCCTGTCGCGACGCTGTTTTCCGAATATCCCCGGGTGGTCACTACGCTACCACATCGGAAAAGTTCCTATGCAAACACTTAGCACATATTCTTGAGGCTGGGTAGCAAGTAGACATCCCAATCCGCGACAATCCCGAACCTTCAGCACAGTCGCCGCTGCGCGTGTTCATGCCTACAATATGCACAACGTACGACACCCCCTTGCCCACCAACACAGGACACAAGTTCATGCAGACCCTGTTCGTACTGATCAAGTGCGCGCTCGGCACGACCTACACCGTAGCCGAAGCGATCATGGGCGAAATCGAGGAAACGTCCGAAGTTTATTCGATTTCCGGCGAATACGACTTGCTCGCCAAATTCTACCTGCCGCGCGAGCGCGACGTGGGCCGCTTCGTCACCGACGTACTGCAGCACATCGAAGGCATCGAGTCGACCTATACGCTGGTGGCCTTCAACGCCTTCGCCTGAAGCCCGCATGCGGCCGGCATACTACCCGCAACATTCGGCATGCCGGCCGGAAGCATACCCGTCGAAATGGCACTAACCCTTGTTCGCGAGGTCGTCGCGACGCTGCATGAACTCCTCCCGCCCGATCTCCCCGCGCGCATAACGCTCCTCGAGAATTTCCAATGCCCGCCGTGAAGGCTCCGGCTTGTGCTGGTTGGAGTGCCCCAACCCAGGCACACCGCCGAATAGCCACCGCACCACTCCCGCGATCAGCAGAATCACGACGATCCAGAACAAGATCATCAGAAATCCGCCCCACGGAGCGAACCATCCCATGCCGTAACCACCATATCCGCCGTAGCCGTCCATCGGTCCCCACATAGCACTTGCCTTCATCAATCAGGATCAGTAACTCAAACGCCGCATGCCCTAGCCGACGCCGCCTTCCGCAAACCATTGACTATGGTCAAGAGTAACGCGTATCGCACCCTCGCGAGATGCACTTTCGTTTTACTTCCCTGCGGCGACACCTATGCTCAGCGTGAAGACCAGCCCTCTTGCATTCTGGGCAACCTCGCGGAGGAAGCGACCATGCGCTACACCAATAGCATCAAACCCAAACTCAAGGCTCTCAGCCTCCTTCTGGGTAGCGTCCTACTAGTCGGCGGCCCGCTCGCCTGGGGCGACACCGACGACGGCAGCGCCCCTCCCTATGGACCCGGCATGATGTGGCGCTACCAGGCAGCCCCCAATGGCAATACGAATGGGGGCTACGCCTACGGTCCTGGCATGATGCAGGGTTATGGAAGGGGGTACGGCTATGGGCCCGGAATGATGCAAGGCTATGGCTACGGTCCAGGTATGGCGTGGGGACAGGGCTACGGCGGATGGGGCGGTTACGGTCCCGGCATGATGGGCGGCGGTGCGAGTTACGGTTATGGACCCGGCGCAATGCAGGGCTATGACATCTGGCGCGGAGCGCCGCTACAGCTCACCGACCAGCAACGTCAACGCCTGTACGCCATTCACGCAAAAGCCGCTAAGGCGCGATGGCCGCTGCTCGGACAAATGCAGGAACAGCGCTTTGCCCTAGCCCGCCTGCTCGCCAGCGACAATCCGGACAAGAAGGCCGTGGACGATGCCTACAACAAACTGAGCCAGACCGGTCGCCAACTGCTGGACCTGCGCATCGAAACACGCCGCGCCACCTGGTCGGTCCTGACCGCCGCACAGCGCAAACAGCTCCAGCAGGGCGGGGCACCAGCGCAATAAACGGCAAATCGTGCAGACCTGCTGCACAGGCAAAAAAAAGAGCCCCGCCGAAGCGGGGCTCTTTTGGATCGGCTGCGAGGCCGGCCGGGCTTACATCATGCCCATGCCACCCATGCCACCCATGCCACCCATATCACCGCCGGCAGGCGCCGCCTCGTCCGCCTTCGGCAGATCGGCCACCATCGCTTCGGTGGTGATGATCAGACCGGCCACGGAAGCGGCGTTCTGCAGCGCCGAGCGGGTCACCTTGGTCGGATCCAGGATACCCATATCGACCATGTCGCCGTACTCGCCGCTAGCGGCGTTGTAGCCGTAGTTGCCTTCGCCTTCGCGAACCTTGTTCAGGATCACGGACGGCTCGTCACCGGCATTGGACACGATCTGGCGCAGCGGCTCTTCCATGGCACGACGTGCGATGCTGATGCCGATGTCCTGATCGTGGTTGTCGCCCTTGAGGTTCTCAGTGGCACTCAGGGCACGGATCAGGGCGACACCGCCGCCAGGCACCACGCCTTCTTCGACCGCCGCACGGGTAGCGTGCAGCGCGTCTTCGACGCGCGCCTTCTTCTCCTTCATCTCGACCTCGGTCGCGGCACCGACCTTGATCACGGCCACGCCGCCGGCCAGCTTGGCAACGCGTTCCTGCAGCTTCTCACGATCGTAATCGGAGGTGGCTTCCTCGATCTGGGCGCGGATCTGCTCGACACGGCCCTTGATCTCGCCTTCGGCACCGGCGCCGTCGATGATGGTGGTGTTTTCCTTGGTGACCTGGATCTTCTTGGCATGGCCCAGGTCGTCCAGCGTCGCCTTCTCCAGGGACAGGCCGACCTCTTCGGAGATCACCTGGCCGCCGGTCAGGACGGCGATGTCCTGCAGCATGGCCTTGCGGCGGTCGCCGAAGCCGGGCGCCTTGACGGCGGCCACCTTGACGATACCGCGGATGTTGTTGACCACCAGGGTGGCCAGCGCTTCGCCTTCGACATCCTCGGCGATGATCAGCAGCGGCTTGCCGGCCTTGGCCACGCCTTCCAGCACCGGCAGCAGCTCGCGGATGTTGGAGATCTTCTTGTCGTGCAGCAGGATGAACGGAGTCGTCCAGCTCGGCCGACATGTTCTGCTGGTTGTTGATGAAGTAGGGCGACAGGTAGCCGCGGTCGAACTGCATGCCCTCGACCACGTCCAGCTCGTTCTCCAGGCCGGAACCTTCCTCGACGGTGATCACGCCTTCCTTGCCGACCTTGTCCATGGCGTCGGCGATGATCTTGCCGATGGTCTCGTCGGAGTTGGCGGAGATGGTGCCGACCTGGGCGATCGCCTTGCTGTCCGTGCAGGGCTTGGAGATCTTGCGCAGCTCTTCGACGGTGGCGATCACGGCCTTGTCGATGCCGCGCTTCAGATCCATCGGGTTCATGCCGGCGGCCACGGCCTTCATGCCTTCGCGGACGATGGCCTGAGCCAGCACGGTCGCGGTGGTGGTGCCGTCACCGGCGACATCGGAAGTCTGCGAAGCGACTTCCTTCACCATCTGCGCGCCCATGTTCTCGAACTTGTCTTCCAGTTCGATTTCCTTGGCGACGGACACGCCGTCCTTGGTGACGGTCGGGGCGCCGAAGCTCTTGTCCAGCACCACGTTGCGGCCCTTGGGGCCCAGGGTGACCTTGACCGCGTTGGCCAGCACGTTGACGCCGCGCACCATACGCTGGCGGGCATCATCGGAGAATCTGACTTCCTTTGCACTCATCTTGTTACTTCCTCAGAACTGAGTTGATGTCGGTCTATCGGGAGAACCGGGCGTTCAGCCTTCGATCACGGCGATGACGTCTTCCTCGCGCATCACCAGAACGTCTTCGCCGTCGACCTTGATCTCGGTGCCGGCGTACTTGCCGAACAGCACCTTGTCGCCGACCTTGACGTCCAGCGCGCGGACTTCGCCGTTCTCCAGGATCTTGCCGTTGCCGACGGCGACGACTTCACCGCGCACCGGCTTCTCGGCCGCCGAGTCGGGGATCACGATGCCACCGGGACTGGTGCGCTCTTCTTCCATGCGCTTGATCACGACGCGATCGTGCAGAGGACGAATGTTCATGCCTTGAACTCCTCGGGTATCTGAATGGTTTCTGTCAATTTTGCCCGGTGTTCTTTTAGCACTCCCGGGCGGCGAGTGCTAATAATAGGGGCCGAAAACGCAAAATCAAGGCCCAACTGCACTGTTGTCCAACATTGCAGACGAATATGCCGCACGGCGACTCAGCGGCCCCGATCGTCGGGGGGAAGATTGCGATACTCCGCGTCGTAGACCCGACTTCCTTGCTGCCTCGCGCCACTGTAGACCTGCACCTGCACACGGCGCAGCCAGCGACCGACGATCGCACGCCGAGCGGGCGGAAACAGACACAGCAGACCGATCGCATCGCTGATCAATCCCGGCACCAGGAGCAGCATCCCGCCGACCAGCATCACCACGCTTTCCATCATCTCCAGCGCCGGCACCTCGCCGCGCAGCATGCACTGCTGCATGCGGCGATAGTTCTGCAAGCCCTGGCGGCGCAGTTGCCACATGCCCAGCAGAGCGGTGCCCACGACCAACATCACCGTCGGCAACGCACCGATCAGCGTGCCGACCTTAATCAGCAGATACAGCTCCAGGAGCGGGAAGCCCAGGAACAGCAGGGCGAATAGAGGGAATGGACGCATGCTTTCGATAGCCGTCCGCAGTTGGCGGATCCTGTTGAAACGACGGTGTGGGAGTAGACTTGGAGGCGACCGGGCACGCTTTCAAGGGCTGTCGAAATAATTCCTCCTTCCGCTGCATCTTATATTGTCTATGACGAACGATGACGAAACCCGCGCACGCACGCCGCAGGGCGGGCCGCTCCTGGTACTCACCACTTGGCCCGATGCCGAGGGCGCGCAGGAGTTGGCGCGCACGCTGCTGCGCCGGCGCCTGGCTGCCTGCATCAACATCCTGCCGCAGATGACCTCCATATATACATGGGACGGTCGAGAGGCTTGCGGGGAGGAACACCAGGTATTCATCAAGACCACCGCGGCACGCTTCGACGCCGTCCGGGACGCCGTTACCGCGGCACACCCCTACGAGGTGGCCGAACTCATCGCCGTGCCGATCGTGCACGGCCTGCCCGCTTATCTACAGTGGATCGACGAATCGACTTCATGACACGCCTACTGCCCTTACTGCTTGCCCTACTGCTCGCCCCCCCCGCCTACGCCGCACAAAGCGCGGGTGGCGACATCCTGCCGCCGGAGCAGGCATTTCCCGCCAGCGCGCAAGCGCTGAATGCCGGAACCGTGGCCGTACACTGGAACGTCACTCCCGGCTACTACCTGTATGCCGACAAGTTCGCCTTCGCCAGCGACACCTCCGGCATCACCCTGGGCAAACCGAAGATCCCGCCCGGCACGGTCGAAAACGACCAGTTCATCGGACGCGTGGAAATCTTCACTCATGGGCTCACCGTGCGTCTTCCCGTCACGCGCCACACCGGCACTGCCCGCGAGTTGACCCTGAAAGTCACCGCACAGGGTTGTAAGAAAGACGCGATCTGCTATCCGCCGTTCACCCAGACCCTGCGAGTCACGCTCCCGCAAGCGGTCGCCGCGCCCCCCAGCGAAAGCCCTCTTGCCGCACTGACGGGCGACACCGGCGGCAATCAGTTCCTGCCGCCCGACCAGGCCTTCAAGCTGAGCCTGCAAAGCGCCGCCCCCGACCGGCTCATCGCGCACTGGGACATCGCCCACGGCTACCACCTGTACCGCGACGAAATTAAATTCAGCCTCAAGAACGCGCCCGGCCTGAGTCTCGGCAAGATACAGATGCCCAAGGGCGAGACCGTCGACGACGCCTTCCTGGGTCGCCAGGTCGTCTACGCCGAACCGATCGACGTCGCCGTGCCCATCGAACGAACCGCAGGCAGCGCCGCTACCGGCACCCTGATCGCGAGCTACCAGGGCTGCGCCGACAAAGGCATCTGCTATCCCCCCATCACCAAGTCGATAGACTTCACGCTGCCCGCATCGGGCGGCGCCTCCGTCGCGACCATGCGGCCGCCCACGTCGGAAGGGACCGGCGTCTCCGGCGACACGACACGCTCGTTGCTCGCCGTGCTGTTACTGGCCCTGGCCGGTGGCCTGCTCCTGAACCTGATGCCCTGCGTACTGCCGATCCTGTCGCTGAAGGCAGTCAGCCTGATCGAGGCGCGCGAGAGCACGAAGAAGACGCATCATCACGCGCTGGCCTATACCGCGGGCGTACTGCTGAGCTTTACCGTCGCCGGCCTGGCGGTGATCGCGCTGCGCCAAGCAGGCATGGCGTCGGGCTGGGGTTTCCAACTGCAACAACCGGTATTCGTAGCCGCGCTGGTCTACATCCTCCTGGCCATGGGCCTGAGCTATTCCGGCGTGGTGCATTTCGGTGCCGGCCTGGCCGGCACCGGCCAGACGCTGACCACGAAATCCGGTCTCGCCGGCGATTTCTTCACCGGCGTGCTGGCCGTGGTCGTGGCCAGCCCGTGCACGGCACCGGCAATGGGTGCGGCGCTGGCTTTCGCCTTCGCCGCACCGTGGTATTCGGCGCTGCTGGTGTTCCTGATGCTCGGTTTAGGCCTGGCCCTGCCGTTTCTGCTGATCGGCTATTTCCCGAAACTCGGCAGCTGGCTGCCGAAGCCTGGCGCATGGATGGAAACGCTCAAACAGGTACTGGCCTTCCCGCTGTACCTGACCGCGACATGGCTGGCCTGGGTACTGGCCAACCAGCTTGGCGCCGACGGCGTCGGCCTGCTGTTGGTCGGCGCGGTACTGCTGGCACTGGCGTTGTGGTGGAGCGAACGCAGTCGTCATCGGGGCATGCCGAGCAAGATATTGGCCGGCGCGCTGGTGCTCGTGGCTCTGGCGCCGCTGATGCTGATCCGCAATATGCCGACAGCCACGTCCGGCACCAACCATGAGGCGGGCGTAGTCGCTTTCACGCCGACCAGGCTCGCCGAGCTGCGTCAGAAGGGCACGCCGGTATTCGTGGACATGAGCGCCGACTGGTGCATCACCTGCAAGGTCAACGAACGCGCCGTGTTGAACACCGACGCTTTCCGCGCGCTGATCAAGCGCACCGGCATGGTCTACATGAAGGGCGACTGGACCAACGAGAACCCGGACATCAGCGCGTTCCTCAAGCGCTGGCATTCGCCCGGCGTGCCGGTCTACGTGGTGTTTCCGAAAGGCGGGGGCTCCGGCACGAAACTGCCTTCACTGCTAACGCCGGGACTGGTCAGCGCCGCGATCGAGAATGCCACGCGTTGACCGGCGTGGGGGCTGCAGTCACCGCCGATCGTCGAGCTCCTATCCGCCACATCAAAGCGGCGGATAGGAGCGCCGTAGGCAATGGCGGCGCGCTGCACATCCGACCTATGCCGGACATCTGGCCGCTACAGATACGATAAGCTTTCGAAGCGTCTAAGCTCTATACCTCCACCCCAGCCAAATCGTTCACCCCGAACCCCGCAATCCGTCCTAGGGAAATCAATGCAGATTCGACAAACGGCGCCATTTTCCCGATAACGTCGGCAAACTCGCGGAGAACTGGACAAGATGCCCGGCGTTCGGCAAACTCCGCGCATTCGCGATCACGGTCGCGACCACGTGTATTCCCATGCCTAAAGTCCTACTCATCAACGGCCCCAACCTCAACCTGCTCGGCACGCGGGAACCCGAACGCTACGGTTCGGCGACGCTAGCCCAGATTGAGGGCGACTGCCGCCAAGGGGCATTGGAACTGGGGCTGGAACTCGCGTGTTTTCAATCCAACGGCGAAGGCGCGCTGATCGACCGCGTACAGCAGGCGGGGAGGGAGAATGTCGACTTCATCGTCATCAATCCCGGCGCCTACACGCATACCAGCATCGCCCTGCGCGACGCGCTGCTCGCGGTCGGCATCCCCTTCGTTGAAGTACACCTGTCCAACATCCACGCCCGCGAGCCCTTCCGACAGCACTCCTATCTGTCGGACGTAGCACACGGCGTCATCATCGGACTCGGCGCGCTTGGCTATCGGCTGGCCCTGGAGGCCGCCGCACAAGCCACCGCCCGCCACCGTCCCATCGAGGTCTGAATATGGATATTCGCAAGGTCAAGAAGCTGATCGAGCTGCTTGAGTCCTCCGGCATCGCTGAAATCGAGATCAAGGAAGGCGAGGAATCCGTGCGCATCAGCCGCACCAGCTCCGCCCCCATCACCTACGCACCTGCGCCGATGCCGGCCGCCGCGCCGCCTCCCCCCCCCGCCGCAGAGGCCGCCGAAAAGCCCGTCGACAGCGTACCTGCGGGCCACCGCGTAACCTCGCCCATGGTCGGCACCTTCTACCACGCGTCTTCGCCGGGCGCCAAGCCTTTCGTCGAAGTCGGCCAGTCCGTCGGTGAAGGCGACACGCTGTGCATCATCGAAGCCATGAAGATGCTCAACCAGATCGAAGCCGACCGCGCCGGCGTGGTCAAGGCCATCCTGGTGGAGAACGGGCAGCCCGTGGAATACGGCGAACCGCTGTTCGTCATCGGGTGATGACGCATATGCTGGATAAAGTCCTCATCGCGAACCGTGGCGAGATCGCGCTGCGCATATTGCGCGCCTGCCGCGAACTCGGCATCAAGACCGTAGCCGTCCACTCCGAGCCCGACCGCGACCTCAAGCATGTCCGCCTGGCCGACGAGTCGGTGTGCATCGGCCCCGCATCCTCCACGGACAGCTATCTCAACATTCCCGCGATCATCAGCGCGGCCGAGGTGACCGACGCCATGGGGATCCACCCCGGCTACGGCTTCCTGGCCGAGAACGCCGATTTCGCCGAACGCGTCGAATCCAGCGGCTTCACCTTCATCGGCCCCAAAGCCGACACCATTCGCCTGATGGGCGACAAGGTTTCGGCCAAGCGCGCCATGATCGCCACGGGCGTGCCCTGCGTACCCGGCTCCGAAGGATCCATCGGCGACGATCCCGACGAAACCCTCCGTCTGGCGCGCGACATCGGCTTTCCGGTGATCATCAAGGCCGCTGCCGGCGGCGGCGGTCGCGGCATGCGCGTGGTACACGGCGAGGGCAGCCTGCTCAACGCCGTCGCCATGACCCGCACCGAAGCCAAGTCCGCCTTCGGCGACGACACCGTGTACATGGAGAAATTCCTGGGTTCGCCGCGCCACATCGAATTCCAGGTGCTCGCCGACACGCACGGCAACGCCGTGCATCTGGGCGAACGCGACTGCTCCATGCAGCGCCGCCACCAGAAGGTCGTCGAGGAGGCTCCTGCGCCCGGCATCTCGATCGAAGAGCGCAATCGTATCGGCGAGCGTCTGACCGAAGCCTGCCGTGCCATCGGTTATCGCGGCGCCGGCACCTTCGAGTTCCTGTACGAAAACGGCGAGTTCTACTTCATCGAGATGAACACGCGCGTGCAGGTCGAGCATCCGGTCACGGAAATGGTCACCGGCATCGATATCGTCAAACTGCAGCTGATGGTGGCCAGCGGCGAACCGCTACCCTTCGTCCAGGACGACATCGTCCTGCGCGGACACGCCATCGAATGCCGCATCAATGCCGAAGACCCGCGCAGCTTCATCCCCTCGCCGGGCACCATCACGCAGTACCACGCCCCCGGCGGCCCCGGCATCCGCGTCGATTCGCACATCTACAACGGCTATCGGGTACCGCCTTACTACGACTCGCTGATCGGCAAGCTCATCGCCCACGGTGAGGATCGCGCTTCTGCGCTGGCGCGCGCACGGGGTGCACTGCAGGAAATCGTGGTCGACGGCATCAAGACCAACATCGAACTGCATCAGAACATCCTGGCCGACACAGCCTTCATCGAAGGCGGCACCAACATCCACTATCTGGAAAAGAAACTGGGGCTATAGGCATACACCGATGCCCTGGCAGAATCTGATCCTTACCACCGCACGCGAGCAGGTCGAGGCGATCGAAGCCCGCCTGCTCGCAGCCGGCGCCCTGTCCGTGACCGTCGGCGACGCCGGTGACGTGCCAGTGCTGGAGCCTGCGCCCGGCGAAACACCGCTGTGGCCGGAAAACACACTGACCGCGCTATTCCCGCAAGATACCGAACTCGCGCCGCTCGGTGCGGCGCTGACCGTCGAATTCGAGCTCGCCGCCACACCGCGCATCGAGGCCGTCGAGGACCAGGATTGGGAACGTGCCTGGATGGATGATTTCCGGCCGATGCGTTTCGGCCAACGGCTGTGGATCTGCCCAAGCTGGCAGGAACCGCCCGAGGCCGGCGCCGTCAACCTCATCCTCGACCCGGGCCTGGCCTTCGGTACCGGCACGCACCCGACCACCGCGCTATGCCTGGAATGGTTGGACGCCAACCCGCCTATCGGCGCGCTGGTGCTCGACTACGGCTGCGGCTCCGGCATTCTCAGCCTGGCCGCCCTCAAGCTCGGTGCACGCCACGCCTGGGGTGTCGACATCGACCCGCAGGCACTGACCGCCACGCAAACCAACGCCGAACGCAACGGCATCGCTGCCGGCAACCTCTATGCCGTCGGCCCGCAGGAACTGCCGCCGCTCGAAGCCGACCTCGTGATCGCCAACATCCTGTCCGGCCCGCTGGTCGAACTCGCGCCGGCGCTGTGCGCACACCTCAAACCCGGCGGACACCTGGTGCTCTCGGGCATCCTGGCCGAACAGGCCGATACGGTGCGCGCGGCCTACGCCGCCTGTATCGATCGCTGGGAAGCCGACGCGGTCCGCGATGGCTGGGTGCGGCTCACGGGACAGCGCGGCGGCTAGACGGCCTGCCGGTGCTGTCGACGAAGGCGGAACCGGCAGTTTTTCATCCTGCGCTCGGTTAAACTCATCCGCTACGGCGGAATCGCCGGTATGCCGGTTATCGAGATAGACTCAACCCATGTACGTCGAGTGCCCCCATTGCCAAGCTCTGTTCCGCATCACCGAGGTTCAGCTCGAAGCAGCTGATGGCTGGGTGCGCTGCGGCGAATGCGGACACACCTTCGAGGCCGGAGAAACGCTAAGCTCCCCGGACGAGCAGACCCCGCAAGCCTCTGAGCAATATACGGATGACCTGTTTTCGGACGTAGATACGGACCACGCGACCTTCGACCCGGGCGCCCCCGAAACACCACAGAACTCCGCGTCCGAGGCACCGCGCCCGAAACGCCGCAACAGCGGACGCTCCAACACTTTGTTGTGGAGCGCGGCCATCCTCGTTCTGATCGTCCTGCTCGGCACGCAATACCTGCTCAGTCAGCGCGAGCAATTCGCCAGATACCCCGAGCTGCGTCCACTGTTGGTCCAGCTGTGCCGTGTCGCAGGCTGCAGCCTGCCACCGCAACGCAATCTGGCCGACATCGAACTGAGCAGCCGCAACGTATTCACGCACCCGAACATCCCGCATGCGTTGATGATTACCGCCACCATGATCAACAACGCACCATTTCCGCAGCCCTATCCGGAACTGCAGATCAGCTTTTCCAATCTCGACGGCCAGACCATCGCGCTGGGCCGCTTCAAACCGGCGCAATACCTGCCTCAGGGTACCGACCCGAGCGGACTGATGCCGGTGGGCAAGCCGCTGCACATCAGCTTCTCGGTGGACGACCCGGGCCAGCAGGCCCTGGCCTACGAATTCAGCTTCCGATGATACGCCGGCCGCGACTGCGGCCGAGGCAGGCTCTTTACACCCATTCGGCGAGCGACTATCGTTTCCTCCCGCCCGGGGCACAAATCCACATCCATAAAATGCGTATAGGCTCTTTCCGGCTCAGCACTCCGCTGATTCTCGCGCCCATGGCAGGCGTCACCGATCGTCCGTTCAGGACGCTCTGCCGACGCATGGGCGCAGGGCTCGCCGTGTCCGAAATGGTCACCGCACGCCCCGAGCTGCGCACCAGCGACAAGACCCGCCTGCGCCTGGACCATAGCGGCGAGCCCGAACCTCGCAGCGTACAGATAGCAGGCACCGACCCGCAGATGCTCGCCGAAGCGGCGCGCTGCAACGTCGCCGAAGGCGCCCAGATCATCGACATCAACATGGGATGCCCGGCCAAGAAGGTCTGCAGCAAGGCCGCCGGTTCGGCGCTGCTGCGCGACGAGGCGCTGGTCGCCCGCATTCTCGACGCGGTTGTCGCGGCCGTCGACGTCCCTGTCACGCTCAAGATCAGGACCGGCTGGTGCCCGGAAACCCGCAACGCCGTGCGTATCGGACAGATCGCCGAAGCCGCGGGCATCCAGGCGCTCGCCGTACACGGTCGGACCCGCGCCTGCGGCTTTCGCGGCGAAGCGGAATTCGACACGGTGCGCGCGGTCAAGCAGGCCGTCGGCATCCCGGTCATCGCCAACGGCGACGTCGACAGCCCGAAGAGCGCCGCCCACGTACTGCGCATCACCGGCGCCGATGCGGTAATGATCGGCCGCGCCGCGCAAGGCAGGCCCTGGATCTTCCGCGAAATCGCGCGCTACCTCGGCACCGGCGAACTGCTGCCACCGCCCACGGCCAACGAGATCGAGGCCATCATGCTGGAGCACCTCGACGAGCTGTACGCCTTCTACGGCGAGGCTCGCGGCTACCGCGTGGCCCGCAAGCACATCGACTGGTATCTTAAGGACCAGCTCGCACGCGGCCGATCCGACACCCGGGAGTGGCGTGCCAAAATTCTCGCGGCCGAAGGCACCATGGCTCAGCGCCGACTGCTGCTGACCTTCCTACGCCACTCAGACGATGGAAGTCTCGCCGCATGAGCGCAACCAATGCCACCCCGCTAAACCTCCCCGCCGAACACACCCAGGACGGCTGCGAAACCCTCGCCAATGCCGTACGCCATGCGATCGACGGCTATTTCGCTGCGCTGGACGGGCACGAACCGAACGAGCTGTACCGCATGGTTCTGGCCGAAGTCGAACGTCCGCTGCTCGAGACCGTGCTGCAGCAGGCGCAGGGCAACCAGTGCCGTGCCGCCGCCTTTCTCGGCATCAGCCGTGGGACCTTGCGCAAGAAGCTCAAGGAATACGGGCTGGGCTGAGAGTTATCGGCGGCTGCCGATCCCCTCCCTCGTCATCTCCCTCTGCCAACCTTTTATTGTTCGTTTCGAACGGAGAAGCACCCGCAGTTCCACTGACCACATGGGCAAGCGGCGCACCTCGCCTTTACCGCACGGTCATGTCTTTGCAGTCTGCTCGTCATCTTCCTCCCGCATAGTGCCGTCAATGAGGCCGAGGGGAGATCGCGACGATGCAGCCGCTCGAATACCGCGCCATTTTCATTTCCGACATTCATCTCGGCACGCGTGACTGTCGCGCCGAGTACCTGCTCGATTTCCTGCACAATACCCACGCCGAGACGCTATACCTGGTAGGCGACGTCGTAGACCTGTGGGCCATGCGGCGCAATGTGCATTGGCCGCCCGAACACAGCGCCGTGCTGCAGGCATTTCTCGACAAGGCCAAACAGGGCTGCCGGGTGGTCTATATTCCGGGCAATCACGACGAAACGATGCGCGAGTTCGTCGGCGCGACCTTCAACGGCATCGAGATCCGCCGGGACGCGGTACACGTCAGTGGCGACGGCCGGCGCTTCTTCGTCAGCCACGGCGACGAGTTCGACGGCATGGTGCGCGGCAACCCGCTGCTGCACGTGGTCGGCGACCACTTCTACGGATTTCTGTTGTGGCTGAACCGACAGGCCAACGGCTTGCGTCGCCGCTTCGGTCGTCCGTACTGGTCGCTGTCGTCCTGGATCAAATCCCGTGTGGGCGGTGCGAAACGCTACGTGCGCCGATTCGAGCAGACCGCAGCCCGCGCCGCGGCCCACGAGCGCTACGACGGCTACATCTGCGGCCACATCCACAAGGCCGGCATCGAGCGCTACGGCGATACCCTGTACTGCAACGACGGCGATTGGGTGGAGCACTGCACGGCGCTGGTCGAGGACCGCGACGGCCGCCTGCAGCTGCTGCACTGGGCCGATCACAAGCGCGTCGACCGCCTGCACGAGGGCGACAAGGTGGTCGATGCAGCGCTGCCACTGCCAGGCAGTTTTGGCGGGGGCTGGAATCCGGCGGCCCTACGCTCGCCGGTACGCTAGGCGCATCCCGTTTGAAGACTTGCCCAGCCGGACGCAGGGCAGTCATAGCCGAGCCACGGAAGGCCCTATCGTCTCATCGTAAGCGGGGCAACGGCGCGTCCTGCGCGTCGATCAGGCCGTGGTCGAGCAGCCAAGCTCGTGCGTCCTCGGCATCCTCTGCGAACCAGGCCGCGGCGCTGCCCAGGCGAAAGCTATAGCCCCAACCGTCCATGTCGGCCATCAGTCGTTCGCGGCCGACGTCCGCAAAACGATCCGCCAGCAGGATCTGCAGGTAGCACACCGCGTTTTCCTCCAGGTCGTCACCGCCGGCATCGGTGTGCAGATCCGCGCGCCGTCCGGCGTCCATACACACGGCATGGCAGAACTCGTGCAGCAGCGAGTGTAGCGGCGTATCCGGCCGTGCGTAGACGGTGTCGCCGACCAGCCCGGCTTCCGGCGCACCCCAGTATGAGCCGGGAATCTTCGCCCCCTGCGGCACCCAGGCAAGCTCGAGACCGTAATCCCGAATCAGCTTGCGCACCTCGCTCGGGGGCAGGTCGGCCAGGATCAACATGTGTCGTCTCCCTGGCGTTCCAAGCGCAGCGGTAGCGGCGGCGGTTCGCGGTCCCAGCCGCGCGGACAGGCCTCGGGGTGTTCCCGGCACCAGACCCGGGCCATCTCCATATAGGCCGGGATCCGCGTGGTGAGATAGAAGCGCGCCTGCTCGGCGTTGACCACCTCAGGCGCGCCGCTTTCGGCAACCACTACGCCTTTGAGAGAGGCCAGAATGACTGCGGCGGCCGGCTTGCGTTCGAGCTGCACGATCTGCGCCCATACGCCGGGCAGGAAGTACAGCCGCACCAAGTCCGGACGCTGACTGAGCAGCATGCGCACCACGTTCTTGAGCGTGCGATCGACCTCCGCCCAGTCGTTGACCAGATCGGAGCTGATGAGATTGAGAATCTCCTCGCGGCCTTTGCGGCTGATCATCGGCGTATCCGGCTGCAGCGCTGGGGGACCCGCGAGTATACAATCCGCCTTTTCGGTTCGGATCTCCCGCCTGGCGCTGTGTTCGGCGGGCGGGAGCGGGGGTGTCGTGATGTCGCAACGTATCGAAGGCCGGCTGATCATCGAACTGATGCGCGGCTGTCTGTCC
Organism: uncultured Gammaproteobacteria bacterium; assembly: GCA_963751375.1. GTDB lineage: Bacteria > Pseudomonadota > Gammaproteobacteria > DSM-5130 > Acidihalobacteraceae > Acidihalobacter_A. The sequence continues at coordinate 336,495 of CAVVUY010000006.1, read as the reverse complement.
GAAGTGTCCGGCGTGCTCAAGAACATGCGCGCGGAACTCGCCGAAGAGGATCCCGAGCGCATGTCCATGCGCAACGGCCTGTTGTTCTCGCTGGACATGAATCTGGCCGCCATCCACATGCTCGGGCTGAAGCTGATGGAAGCCGAAGGCGCGGCCGCGGTCGAACTTGAGGCTTCCGAACGCGTCATCGTCGGCCTGTGCGGCAGCTTCATGGATGCGGCGCTGGCGCGGCTCATCGACGACGCGCTGGAAGGCTTTCCGGTGCCCGACGAGCGGGTGCAGCGCGAGTTGGCGAACGACGGCGAGGGCATGCGCCTGCAGTGATGTCTTGACGGATCAGACTCAGCGCGCGGCGAATTCGTCCGGCGTGTAGGCCTTGATGGTGAGTGCGTGGATTGCGCCGCTGGTGATGTGCTCGCCGACCACGGCGTAGACCTGCTGGTGGCGCTTGAGCGTGGACAGGCCGGCGAACGCCTCGCTCACTACCTGCGCTTCGAATTTACTGCCGTCGCCCTGCGTTTCGACATGGCTGCCGGGGATACCCTGTTCGATCATCTGCTGTACTGCTTCGGGGGTCATTCGGTTTCCTTCGGGCGTTGTGGGCAATCTGCGACGGATTCGATCGCAAGAGGCTGGATCCGCTGCCCTGCGGGCTGCGGTTTTCCCCTGGCGCGGAACCCATCCGCCGCGGTTTTCGCTGCGCCTCTCGGTTAATGGGCCGGTCATTCTACTGCGCCGCGCCGGGAGCCTCTACCAGCGATGCTTGTCCCACAGCTCCGGATTGGCCCAATGCCGCGGATTCAACCAGTCGGGCGTGCGCTTGTAGTCGTAGAGATCGAAATGGTACAGCGCCATGCCGCCGCCGACCTGCGGATAGGTGCCGAGCGGCCTCAGGCCTAGCGCCAGCATGCGCGCGGCCGGCCATTGCGCAGGCTCGGCCAGGCAGTAGAGCGTTTCGGCCAAACGGTCGCGCAACAGGGCGAGCAGCGCCTCGCCTTCGGATGCCGGCAGGTGTTCGAGGGCTCCCGCGACCAGGCCGAGACGCTGGCGCGGCAGCTCGTCGGGCTCGGCAAGCAGGCCCCGCGCATCGATGCGGCGGAATTCGCTCAGCCCGGCCAAACGCTCGGTGAGTGGATGTTCGGGCGGCGCGACCAGCAGCGTGCTGCACGGGGCGAGTTCGACGGCAATGCGTTGCAGGTCTTGCAGGGAGTCGGGCATGGGCTGTTCTGCTGCTGCGGCGCCGGGGATGGGCATAGCGTAACGCTTTGACGCGGCACATGCATTGGCCTGCCGTTCTGGCTACGATCGAGCGGGATGCCTCCCTGATATACTGCGCGCACGCAAATAAGAATTCATTTGAGGGTCACGCGGATGACGAAGAAAGTCGAGGATCTGGTCGCTTTTCTCAGCGAACATGGCCTGTGTGCCTCCTTGACCACCAAGGAGGTCGAGACCATCCTCGATTTCACCGAGGAGGTATTCTACGACCGCGGCCAGATCGTGATGGATATCGGCGAGGTTGGCGAGGCGCTGTTCTTCGTCGTCGAGGGCGAGATCGTGCTGCTGTACGACACCGGTTCGATGGAAACAGAAGTCGGCCGGCGTCGCCAGGGCGAGTTGATGGGAGAGATGTCGTTCTTCGACCGCAAGCCGCGCCTGACCCGCATGCGCGCCACGCGCAACAAGACGCGCCTGCTCAAACTGTCGCGGGCGATGTACGACCGCATGCGCGTCGAACAGCCCTTCATCACGGTGAATCTGCTGGAATACGCGATCATCAGTCTGGATCGTCTGATTCGCGAAATGAGCACCGACGTGGCCGTGCTCACCGACTACTACTTCGCACCCGGCAAGAAATAAGCGGACGCCGTTTCGGCGCGTGCTGCTGCTTCAACCCGAAGCGGCACGCCGTCCAGCCGGCGGCAGCGTGACCTCCACGCTCAGGCCGCCGAGCGTGGCCGATCGGCCGAACGCCAGCCGCCCGTCGTACTGGACGACGATATCGCTGACGATGGCCAATCCCAGGCCGTGCCCGGCGACGTGCTCGTCGGCCTTGGCGCCGCGCTCTGTGAGCCGTGCCAACGTCTGCGGATCGCCGCCTGGGCCGTCATCCTCCACCCATGCGTGCAAAGTGCCGTCGGCGGCGGCCTCGACGCGCAGCAGGATGCGTCTGCGCGCCCATTTGCAGGCGTTGTCGAGCAGGTTGCCGAACAGCTCCAGCAGATCCTCCCGGTCGCCGGCATAAGTCTGTTCCGGTGGCAGATCGATTTCGATGTCCAGTTCGCGATCGTAGTGGATACGCCCCATGACCTCGGCCAGGCGTGCCAGCTCCGTGTCGAGGCGCAGGCGCATACCGGGCACCCCGCCGCCGGCCATGCGTGCGCGCTTGAGCTCGCGGTCGATGCTGGCACGCATGTCGCTGACGGCCTGGGCGAGGTCCCCGCGCACGTCCGGCGGCAAGGCGTTGCTTTCGAATTCTCCGATCTGCTGCAGGCGGGCGAGCGGCGTCTTGAGCGCATGCGCCAGGTTGCCGGTCGCGCTGCGCGAGCGTTCCAGACGTGCACCGAGACGTTCAAGCAGGGCATTGAGTTCGTGCACCAGCGGGCGGATTTCGCGCGGCGCGTCCTCGTCGAGACGGTTGCGTTCGCCTCTCTCCAGCTGTCCGAGCTGGCGCCGGATGGCTTGCAGCGGGCGCAGCACACCGCGGACCACGGGGCGCTGCAACAGCAACACGGCGATCAGCGCCACCACGGTGAACAGCGCCAGATAGCGCCTGAAACGGGCGATGTCGGCATCCAGCGCCGACAGGTCCTCGGCCACGGTCAGGACCACGGTCTCGCCCTGCAGGGTGATCCGGCGCTGCCACACCAGCAGATGCTGGTTCTGCGGTCCGGCGATTCGGCTGACGTTCGTCGAAGAACCCGCCGGTAGCGAAGGCACTTCGAGGCTGTAGTCCCACAATGAGCGCGAACGCAGCACGTCGCCGCCCGCGCGGATGATGTAGTAGTGACCGGAGAACGGCCGCGAGTAGACAGGGGCGACGAAACGCGCGGCGATGCTGAGCTGCCCGTCGGGCGTTCGGCTCAGGCCGGCGAGCAGGGTTTCGCCGTCGTTTCCGAGGCGGGCGGTGACGTAGTGCTGGGTGAGCTGCTGCGGCGCCATGTCGGTAACCAGCCAGGCGAGCGCGAACAGCGCCAGCAGGATGCCGGTCAGCCAAATGCTGAGGCGCGTCTGCAGCGACGTCATGCGTCCATCACGTAGCCCTGCCCGCGGCGGGTCTGGATGCATTCGCGGCCGAGCTTGTGGCGCAAACGGTTGATGTAAACCTCGATGACGTTGCTGTCGCGGTCGTCGTCATAAGCGTAGACGTGTTCGGTCAACCGGCTCTTGGACAGCACTTCGCCGGGGTGGCGCATGAAGTAGCGCAGCAGGCGGAATTCGGTGCCGGTCAGCGACAGTTCGCGACCATCGGCCAGTTGTACGACCTGCCGCCCTTCATCCAGGGTAAGCCCGGCGATGCTGAGCTGCGGTGTTGGCTGGCCGCTGGCGCGCCGTACCAGCGCCTGCAACCGGACCAGCAGTTCCTCGGTGTGAAATGGCTTGGCGAGGTAGTCGTCGGCGCCGGCCTGAAAGCCTTCCACCTTCTCCTGCCACGCGTCGCGCGCGGTGAGGATGAGCACGGGCAGGGTGCGAGCCTGTTCGCGCCAGTGCCGCAACACGTCAAGGCCGTTGCGCTGCGGCAATCCGAGGTCGAGCACCACCACGTCGTAGGGTTCTTCCATGCCCATGAACTCGGCGTCGACGCCGTTGTCGATAGCATCGACGGCGTAGCCTTCCTGGCGCAGGCGCTCGCTCAGGCGAGTGGCCAGCGCATGGTCGTCTTCGGCAAGCAGTAGGCGCATGGATGAACCCGTCGATGCTATCGGTATGGCCGCTTCCAATGTCCCGCCAGTCGATCGACTGGCTCAGGCTTCAGTCGTGAACCCGGGGCAGGGCGTCGCCGTTCAGGGCATTGTAGCGAAGCTCGCGCACGACGCCGTCGGCGTCGAGCAATTTGAGTTCGTAGACCCAGCGGCCGTTCTTGCGATCGATTTCGGCATCGAGAATGCGGCTGCGCGTGAGATGGTGGCGTTCGAGCAGCTTTTGCAGCTTGATCGGAATGGGTGCCAGTGCCGAATCGAGGCCGTTGAGGCCCGTGCCGCCGGACTGTCCGGCGCTGCCTGCTGCACTGCCGGTGCTTCCGTCCGCGCTCGCACCGCCGCCGTTCGAACCCGCCCCGTTCCCGCCGCCGCCGTCTCCGGCGGCACCGCGGGCGAACGCGCTGCCGCCGTAGGCGAGCAGGCCGCACAACGTCAACGCCAGCGCGATGCGGCGACCGATGGTGCGTTCATTCGTACGGGGCTGCATGATCGAATGCCTCGCTCTGCTGTTTCACCCCCGTGGCAGAGCCACGGGGGAGTATCTCTGATGGCTCTACGTTAACGGCCCTTGCCCTTGCCCGAATTGCCGTTGCCGGAGGCGCCGCCGTTCATACTGGTGCCGCCATCCATGACACGGTAGCGATATTCAGCCCGCTCCTGCACCATTTTACGGGTGCCGTCGCTGGATACGGACGTACCGTCGGATTCGGTATACAGATTGATGTGGTCGCGGGTCTGCAGACGATCCTGGATGTACAGCGGATCATCCACCTGCAGCTGATCACGATCCTGCGTGCGAAGCTGATCCGCGGCCAGTGCGGTTCCGGCGAGACCGGTGGCGAGCAGGCCGCCGGCCAGCGCGATGCCGATGATGGACTTGTTCATTTTGTTTCTCCTTTCGTGTCGCCGGGAGCGCGCCGCGCGCCCCGTTCTCTCTGTGACGATGCCAGTTTGCGACCAGCGTGCTTAAACAGAGCTGAAAGGAAAAAAACCGTCAGTCCTCCAGGCGGACGTGGCCGTCATCGGCGGCTCGCAGGCCGTGTTCGCCGCGGCGCACCGCGAGCAGGGTGTCGCCGACGAGCTTGGCGCGCCAACCGCGCAGTACGGGTAGATCGTCTTCGCCGCTGGCCAGGCGTTCGAGTTCGCGACGTGTAGCGAGCATGGCCGGACCGATGTTCTGGCGTCCGGCCTCGATACGCAGAGTGGCCATCAGCAGATCGGCCAAAGCCTCCTGATCCGGCGTGAGGACGAGGCGCTCGGCCGGTTGCGGGCAGTCTTCCTCGGGACGGCTGCGGGCCTGCTCCAGCAATTGGAGAATGGCGTCGCCATGGCGTTCCAGCGTGCGTTCCGGCAAGCCGCGGAGACGCCCCAGAGCGGACGCATCGCGCGGCATGCGCCGGGCCAAGTCGATCAGCACCTCGTCGGCGAGGATCCAGCGCCGCGGCCTATCGGCCTGCTGCGCCAGCTCTTCGCGCCAGGCCGCCAGGGCCTGCGCAGCGCATACCTGATGTCCGCGCAGATGCTGGATGCCGCGCAGCCTTGTCCACTGCGTCTGCGGGTCGACCGCATAACTGGCCGGATCGCTGAGCCGGCGGAAGTCTTCGTCCAGCCAGTCGCTGCGGCCAAGCGCGGCGAGGCGCTCGCACTGTTCAAGATAGATCTCGCCCAGATAGCGTACGTCGTCTGCGGCATAGCTGACCTGCTCGGGATCGAGCGGGCGCTGCGCCCAATCGGTACGCGCATGACCTTTTTCCAATTCGACGCCGAGCAGATCGGCAACGAGCCGGCCATAGCCCATCTGCTCGCCGAGGCCGAGCAATGCGGCGGCGATCTGAGTGTCGAACACAGGCGCGGGTACGGCACCGAAGAGCTGATGGAAAATTTCGAGATCCTGGTGCGCAGCGTGCAGCACCTTGACGGTGTCCGACGCGCTGAGCAGCTCGCGCAACGGCTCAAGGCCGGGTAGCGCGAGCGGATCGATACAGGCGACCACTTCGGGCGAGGCGATCTGAATCAGGCACAGGCGGGCACGATAGGTCCGTTCGCGGATGAACTCGGTATCCAGCGCCAACCAGGGAGTGCCGACCAGCCGTTCGCAGAGCGCACTAAGGGCTTCCGGCGTGTCGACGTAGAGGTCGTGCGCACTGTCGATGCGTACTGCGTGGGTGTCGCTCATTCGGGCGAGTTCTCCACACCACGGTTGGCGGCGGCGAAGGCGGCCTGTTGTTCGGCGCTGGCTTCGCGCTGGTAGCGATCCTTCCATTCCGCGTAGGACATGCCGTAGATGATTTCGCGTGCGGCTTCGTAATCGATGTCCAGGCCGCGCTCCTCGGCCGCTGCGCGATACCACTTGGACAGGCAGTTGCGACAGAAGCCGGCGAGGTTCATGAGATCGATGTTCTGTACGTCGGTGCGTTCGCGCAGATGCTCCACCAGGCGGCGCAGCACGGCGGCCTCGATCTCGGTGCGGGTACGTTCATCCATGGTCGTGTCTCCTTGCGGTGGACTTGCCGACAGCGTAGCCGGTATCGCGGATGCGGGCGAGTGCGGAGCGGGCGCCGACAAGCGAGGTCGAAGCAGGGTCAGCCGCTCATATTGAGTTTGCGGCGGAATCCGCGCAGCAGCACGAACACCGCAGGCCAGATGAGAATGTCGGTACCGAGCGGAAACCAGTACGCCCAGGTGCCCGGAGCATGTCCGGTGATGCCGTAGACCCAGAGAATGAGCAGCCGGTACACGCCGAGCATGATTCCGATGCTGACGGCCTGCTGCAATAGGGGATAGACGCGCACGCGCTGGTGCACGCGAATGCTCAGGTAGGAGAGCACGGCGAGGGCCATGGCGTGCTGCCCGAGCAGCGTACCGCTGAGCACGTCGAGCAGCAGACCAAAGACCCAGGCGCTGCCCGGGCCGAAGCGTCGCGGCAAAGCCATGCTCCAGTAAGCGACGACGAGAGCGACCCAATCCGGCCGGAACGGCACCAGCGGCTGGGGCAAAGCCACGATTTCGAGGCCCATGGCCACGATCAGCGTCAGCCAGATGGCAACTACGGCACCACGCGTTCGACTCATGGCTTGGCGGCCTTGCTGGCGGGCGCCGTCGAAGCGGACGGCATATGCGCCGGCGCGCTCCAGATCAGCAGCACTTCGCGATGCCGGCCAAGCGCGGCAATGGGGCGACAGCCGACCTGCGCGAAGGGATCGCCTGGCGTACGCGCGATGGAGGTGATTTTGCACACCGGGTAGTCGGGTGGAAAGCGTCCGCCCAGGCCTGAGGTAACGATCTGGTCACCGACACGGATATCCGCGGTATTCGGAGCACTACGCAGGCCGAGAGAATCGGATTGGCCGGTGCCCACCGCCAGCAGACGCAAGCCGCTGCGCACGTCGATGACCGGCACGGCACTGCCGGGGTCGGAGATGAGCAGCACTTCGGAGCTGAATGGGCCGACCTGGATGACCTGGCCTAGCAGGCCGTTGGCATCGATCGCCGGCTGCCCCAGATAGGCGCCGTCGCGCTTGCCCTGGTTGATGACGATACGCTGCGTGTAAGGATCGAGATCCACCGAAAGCAGTCGTGCGATCTTGACCCGCGCGGTGTTGCGCTCCGACGCGTTGAGAAGCTGCCGGAGGCGGGTGTTCTCCTCGTTGATCGCGTCGAATTTCTGCTGTTTGGCCTGCAGCAGCAGATTTTCCCGCCGCAGGGCTTGGTTTTCCTGGATCAGTTGCTGATGCGAGGACAGCTCCGTGCCCAGCCACCGGCCCGTACGTTCCGGCTGGGCAACCAGCTCACGCAGGGGGGCGACCACATATTGCAGGTAGTACCTGACCTCCCGCAGCGCAGTGAAACGCTGGTCGACGGTCATCAGAACCACCGATATCAGCACCAGCAGAAATATCTTCAGGTGCAGCGCCGGGCCGATATTGAAAAGTGGCTGCTTGATGGCTGTAACCCCTTGCCTCAGCCGGCTGCCGCGGCGGCGTTTCGCGTACGCTTATCCGAACGGCGCAGCGCCTGGCCCGCTTATTCCATCGCCAGGAAGTCGGAGCCGTGCTTGTCGATCAGCTCGAGCACCCGGCCGCCACCACGAGCGACGCAGGTCAGCGGATCGTCGGCGATCACCACCGGCGCGCCGGTCTCTTCCATGATCAGGCGATCGAGGTCGCGCAGCAAAGCGCCGCCGCCGGTCAGCACGATGCCGCGCTCGGCGACGTCGGCACCCAGTTCGGGCGGGGTCTGTTCGAGCGCGGTCTTGACCGCGCCGATGATGCCGAACAGGGGTTCCTGCAGCGCTTCGAGAATCTCGTTGCTATTCAGCGTGAAGCTGCGCGGCACGCCTTCGGCCAAGTTTCGGCCCTTGACCTCGACTTCGCGCAGCTCGCGGCCCGGATAAGCCGAGCCGATCTCGAACTTGATGCGCTCGGCGGTGGCTTCGCCGATCAGCATGCCGTAGTTACGGCGCACGTAGTTGATGATGGCGTCGTCGAACTTGTCGCCGCCGATGCGTACCGAGGCCGAATAGACGATCCCGTTCAGCGAGAGCACGGCAACCTCGGAGGTGCCGCCGCCGATATCCAGCACCATGGCGCCCTTGGGCTCGTCGACCGGCAGACCGGCACCGATCGCCGCCGCCATCGGTTCTTCTATCAGGTAGACCTTGCGGGCGCCGGCGCCGGCAACCGACTCGCGAATCGCGCGTCGTTCCACCTGGGTCGCACCGCAGGGCACGCAGACCACCACGCGGGGGCTGGGACGGAACCAGTGATGCTGATGCACCTTCTTGATGAAGAACTGCAGCATCTTCTCAGTGGTGGTGAAGTCTGCGATCACGCCATCCTTTAGCGGGCGGATGGTGGTGATGTTGGCCGGCGTGCGGCCGAGCATCTTTTTCGCCTCGAGGCCGACCGCTTCAACGGATTTCATACCGCCTGCACGATCCTGACGAATGGCGACTACCGAAGGCTCGTTCAGGACGAGTCCCTTGTCGCGCATGTATATCAGAGTGTTAGCGGTGCCGAGGTCGATCGATAAATCGTTGGATAGGAAGCCAAACATGGGCGCGGGCACGGAAAGTCCGAAGTGAGGGCAAGAATCGCGGTACTCTAACAACAGGGTGGGTTTTGGGCAAGGCGCGAATATGGTAGTTTTCGACGCCCCGGCAACTGCTTGCGCAAACCGCCCGCCGTTGATACGGCGCAAAGCGTGACTAAAGCGCTGCACTTACCGCATTTCGGTTTAGCAAACTAGAGGATTTCCGCATGTCCCTCGGTTCCGACGAGGTCGTCCGCATCGCGCATCTGGCGAGGCTCGCGCTCGAACCAGAAGCCGTCGAGGGCTACGCCCGCGACCTGTCTTCCATCCTAGCCTTCGTGGAGCAGCTCGACGCTGCCGACACGGCCGGCGTCACGCCCATGGCGCATCCGCAGGATGCCAGCCAACGTCTGCGTCCCGATGAAGTGACCGAGCAGAACCAGCGCGAGCGCTTCCAGACGCTGGCGCCGCAGGCCGAGGCAGGCCTGTACCTGGTGCCGAAGGTCATCGAATAACTCCGCATTCCGCCATAGCAGACGGAATGCCAGCCGGCGCGACGACAGGCGCGCCGCCACTGTCCAGCCACGGAAAGCCAACATGCACAACAAGACCATCGCAGAGCTGTCCGCCGCGTTGCGCGCCGGCGAGGTCACTAGCCGCGAACTGACACAGCATTTCCTCGAGCGCATCCGCAGCCTCGACGGCAAGCTCAACGCCGTGATCACCGTCACCGAGGAACAGGCCCTGGCCCAGGCCGACGCCGCCGACGCGCGCATCGCCGCCGGCCAGGCCGGACCGCTGACCGGTATCCCGCTGCTGCACAAGGACCTCTTCTGCACCGACGGCGTGCGCACCTCCTGCGGTTCGCGCATGCTGGACAACTTCGTCGCACCCTACGACGCCGCGGTGGTCGAGCGCCTGCGCGAGGCCGGCATGGTGATGCTGGGCAAGACCAATATGGACGAGTTCGCTATGGGCTCGTCGAACGAAAACAGCTACTACGGCCCGGTACGCAATCCCTGGGACACCGAACGCGTGCCCGGCGGCTCCTCGGGCGGCTCCGCCGCCGCGGTCGCCGCGCGCCTGGCGCCGGCAGCGACCGGCACCGACACCGGCGGCTCGATCCGCCAGCCGGCTTCGCTGTGCGGCATCACCGGCATCAAGCCCACCTACGGTCGCGTGTCGCGCTGGGGCATGATCGCCTTCGCCTCCAGCCTCGACCAGGGCGGCGCATTCGCCCGCACCGCCGAGGACTGTGCGTTGATACTCGGCGCCATGGCCGGCACCGATCCGCGCGACTCCACCAGTATCGAGCGCGAGGTGCCCGACTACGCGGCCGGACTCGACGCCGATCTGAGCGGGCTTCGCATCGGCCTGCCCAAGGAGTATTTCGGTGAAGGGCTGGATGCCGGCGTGGCGGCAGCCGTCGAGGCAGCGGTGGAGGCGTTCAAGGGCCTGGGCGCCGAAGTGAAGGAAGTCAGCCTGCCCAACACGCATCTGGCCGTGCCGGCCTATTATGTAGTCGCACCGGCGGAGTGCTCGTCCAACCTATCGCGCTTCGACGGCGTGCGTTTCGGCCATCGCTGCGAAAACCCCAAGGATCTGACCGATCTCTACGAGCGTTCGCGCGGCGAAGGCTTCGGCCCCGAAGTGCAGCGGCGCATCATGGTCGGTACCTACGCACTGTCGGCCGGTTATTACGACGCCTACTACCTCAAGGCGCAGAAGGTGCGCCGGCTGATCAGCGACGATTTCCTCCGCGCCTTCGAAGAAGTCGACCTGATCCTCGGTCCGACCAGCCCGAGCACTGCGTTCCGCCTGGGCGAGAAGGCCGCCGATCCGGTCAGCATGTATCTGTCCGACATCTACACCATCGCGGTGAACTTGGCCGGCCTGCCGGGCATGTCCGTACCGGCCGGTTTCGCCGACGGCCTGCCCGTCGGACTGCAGATCATCGGCAATTACTTCGAAGAGGGGCGCATGCTCAATGCCGCGCACCGCTTCCAACAGGCCACAGACTGGCACACCCGCGCCCCGCACGGCTTCGAGTAAGTCGCAGACATCGAATCATCAGGTAACGACGCTATGGAATGGGAAGTCGTCATCGGGCTGGAAATCCACGCCCAGCTCGCCACCCGCAGCAAAATCTTTTCCGGGGCCTCCACCGCCTACGGCGCTGAGCCCAACACGCAGGCCTGCGCGGTCGATCTCGGCCTACCGGGCGTGCTGCCGGTGCTCAATGCCGAAGCCGTGCGCATGGCCGCCAAGTTCGGCCTAGCGATCGGCGCCACCGTGGCCGAGCGCTCGGTATTCGCGCGCAAGAACTACTTCTATCCCGACCTGCCCAAGGGCTACCAGATCTCGCAGTACGAGCTGCCCGTGGTCGGCCTGGGCAGCATCGAGATCGAACTCGATGACGGCGAGACCAAGACCATCGGCGTGACCCGCGCGCACCTCGAAGAGGACGCCGGCAAGTCGCTGCACGAGGATTTCCAGGCCGCCACCGGCATCGACCTCAACCGTGCCGGCACGCCGCTGCTGGAGATCGTTTCCGAGCCAGACATGCGTTCGGCCAAGGAAGCGGTCGCCTACATGAAGAAGATCCACACGCTGGTGCGCTACCTCGGCATCTGCGACGGCAACATGCAGGAAGGCTCCTTCCGTTGCGACGCCAACGTATCCGTGCGGCCCAAAGGCAGCCACGAGTTCGGCACCCGCACCGAGACCAAGAACCTCAACTCCTTCCGTTTCGTCGAGCGCGCGATCAACTACGAGATCGAACGTCAGATCGACGTCATCGAGGGCGGCGGTTCGGTGGTGCAGGAAACACGTCTGTACGACGCCAACAAGGACGAGACGCGCTCCATGCGCTCCAAGGAAGAGGCGAACGACTACCGCTACTTCCCCGACCCGGACCTGTTGCCGCTGGAAATCGATGCCGCCTTCCTGGAAGCCGTGCGCGAGGCCCTGCCCGAACTGCCGGACGAGAAGAAGCATCGCTTCATGACCCACCACGGCCTATCCGCCTACGACGCCGGCGTGCTCACCACCAGCCGTGAGCTGGCCGACTACTACGAGGCGGTGGTCGCAGCCAGCGGCGGACACGCCAAACTCGCCGCCAACTGGGTGATGGGCGATTTCTCCGCCTTCCTCAACAAGGACAACCGCGAGATCGCCGACGCCCCCGTGAACGCCGGGATGCTCGGCGGGCTGCTGCTGCGCATCGAGGACAACACCATCTCCGGCAAGATCGCCAAGGAAGTGTTCGAAGCGATGTGGGCCGGCGAAGGCGATGCCGACGCTGTGATCGAGGCCCGCGGTCTCAAGCAGATCACCGACGCCTCGGCGATCGAGAGCATCATCGACGAGATCATTGCCGCCAACCCGGCACAGCTGGAACAGTACCGCAGCGGCAAGGACAAGCTGTTCGGCTTCTTCGTCGGACAGGCGATGAAAGCCACCCAGGGCAAGGCCAATCCGCAGCAGTTGAACGAGCTGCTCAAGCGCAAACTGGCCGGCTGACGGCTGAAACCTCACGGGGCCTGGGGCACAATGTCCCAGGCCCCGCCCCGTATTCTTCGATTCGAGGCGGCGATGCGAAGCCAGCGCACGCCTATTCCACCATGACCGAACGCGACAGCCTGCACCGTTTTCTGATCGAGCGTACCAACGTGCGCGGCGAGTGGATCCACTTGGACGCTACCTGGAAAGCGCTGCTCGAGCGCAACGCTTATCCCGAGGCCGTGCGCGGCTTGCTCGGCGAAGCCCTGGCGGCGACCGCGCTGCTCTCCGCCACGATCAAGTTCAGCGGCTCGCTGACGCTGCAGATCCGCGGCGACGGCGCCGTGCCGCTGCTGGTGACGCAGGTGCAGGTCGGCCGCGCCCGAAGCGGCGAGCCCGAAGGTCACGGGCGGCGCACCCTGCGCGGCCTGGCACACTGGCAGGGCGCACCCGAAACAGGCCCGCTGGAGACGCTGTGCGGCCGCGGCAACATGGTTTTGACCATCGATCCGGGCCAAGGCGGCGAACGCTACCAGGGCATTGTCGAACTGCAGGGCGAACGTCTTGGCGACGCTCTGCGCGGCTATTTCGACCGATCCGAACAGCTGCCGACGCGTCTGTGGCTCGCCGCCGATGAACACGGCGCGGCCGGCCTCCTGCTGCAGGCCCTGCCCGGCGAGGTGCCGGACCCCGACGCCTGGGAACGCACCGTCGCACTGGCCGACACGGTCAGCACCGATGAGCTGCTTGAACTCCCCGCCCAGGAGCTCCTGCATCGCCTCTATCACGAGGAAGACGTGCGCCTGTTCGAACGCGAGCCCGTCGGCTTTCATTGCGGCTGTTCGCGCGAGCGCGTGACCGAGATGATCCGCGGCCTGGGCCGCAAGGAAGCCGAAAACATCCTCGCCGAGCAAGGCGGCATCGAGGTGGATTGCGAGTTCTGTGGCGCACATTACGGCTTCGATGCGGTCGATACCGCGGCGATTTTCTCCGCGGAAGGACAGCCCGAGGTGCCGCGGACGGAGCATTGAGACGGCTTTGGCCGCTCAATGCGCGATCGAGCCGTCCGCGTATCTCGATCAGTCGATCATGCTCCCGGGAAGCGGCGCCCCGGACCTTCGGCGAACTTGATTCGCGCGCATCGGCGCAGTGGCCGATTGGAGCCCCTCCCCCGCGAAGCGGCAATCCTCGAATCACGCACTAAACCGCCCCAGACATACGGCGACAACGGCTTGTAGGACACGACGATCGCCAAGACCGAAGTTTTCCCGGGCAGCCCGCTCCTCGATGATTCACGGCCCGCCATACGTAATTCTCCAAATTCTCCCCCGCACCGAATCGGCCACATACAGCGCTCCGTCCGGTCCCTGTGCGATACCGCATGGCCGATAAAGCGCTTGCCCCGGCGATTGCACCACAGACCTCCCGGCAAAGCCGTCCGCGAACACTTCGTAATGACCTGTCGGCATGCCTTGGGCGTCGAACGGCACGAAAGCCACCAGATACCCGGCCTGCGGCTCCGGTGCGCGGTTCCAGGAACCGTGAAAGGCGATGAAGGCGCCGTTACGGTAATGCGGGGGAAACTGCGTGCCGGTATAGAACGTCATCTGCATCGGCGCCCAATGCGCCGGAAACGCCACCAAGGGATCGGGGTAGCGCCCCGGTTCGGCGCGCGTGCGCCCGTCGCCGCCGAACTCGGGAGCCAGCATGCGGGCCTTGCGCTGCGGATCGTAGTAGGTATAAGGCCAGCCATAGTTGCCGCCGCGCTTGATGGCGAACATCTCCTCGGCGGGCAGACGCGCATTGTCGGCCGCGCTGTAATACTGCGGCGCCACCGTATCGAGCTGATCACGTCCCATCTGCACGGCGAACAGCCGATGGCTGACCGGCTGCCAGGCCAAGGCGAGGACATTGCGCAGACCCGTCGCATAGCGTTCGCCGTCGCGCACCTGGTACTGATCCACGGCACCGGCGGGAAAGCGCCAGATCCCGCCCTGGCGTTTCAGCAGCGGCGCCGGATCGACGCCGCGCGCGCCGCGCGCCCGGTCCGGTCGACCGCTCGCATTCGACGGCGCACCGACGTCCACGTAGAGATTGCCCGAACCGTCGAAGGCGAAAGCTTTGGCGCTGTGCTGAAACTGTATCGGGAAGCCACCGGCGACCAGTTGCGGCACGCCTGTCGGCACCGGCTTCCCGGGCGTCAGCCGGTAGCGGTAGACCGCGGTGTTGCTCGAGTAATACAGCCAGCCGTCCCTGACCGCGACACCGGTGCCGGCACCGGAGCCGAATCGCGCGATCTGCTCGGCATGTCCGTCGCGCAGGCGCAATGCGATGAGCCCGTTGCCGCCGTTCTTGGCATACAGCGTGCCGTCGGGCGCTATGGCAATGAAACGGATGGGGCCGAGCCCGCCCGCGACCACCTCGGCGTGGAAACCGGGCGGCAGCGTCAATCCGACCTCCGCGGCCTGCGCCAGGCCACCACACAAGGCCAAGGCCGCAAGAACCCGGCTCACTATCCTGAAGATATGCATGGCAATCTCCCGCGGCGCCGGCCGCTTTCTCTCTTACACTTAGCCTAGAACCTATCTCAAGATGCCGCGCGGCCGGACATGTAGGACATGTTCCAAAAAATCGGCCGCTCAAAAAAAGTGAATTGTTATAATATTACTTTTCGTTCCTACCGGATTTCCGCTCATGCGCCATTTCGCTCTCGCCTTTTTTCTCAGCCTGTTCTCGCTACCCGCTCTCGCAGCGCCGCTTAACGTCGCGGTCAGCGTACTGCCGCAGAAATATTTCGTAGAAGCGATCGGCGGCGATCATGTACGCGTACAGGTCATGGTGCGCCCGGGATTCGAACCCGCCACTTACGACCCCACGCCGCGCCAGCTCACGGAACTGACCCAGGACAGTCTCTATTTCGCCGTCGGCGTGCCGTTCGAACACACCTGGCTGCCCCGCTTCCGCTCCGCGAACACGCATATGCGCGTCGTGGAAACTCAACGGGGCATCCAGCGCAGTCCGATGATCCCCGGTCACGAGGAAGATGCCGCCGGCGGGCTCGACCCGCATATCTGGCTGTCGCCGACCCTGGTGCGCATCCAGGCGATGAATATCATGAACGCCCTGGTCGAGGCCGATCCTGCGCATGCCGCCGACTATCGCCGTGGCTACGAACGCTTCGCATTGGAAATCAATCGCGTCGACGACGCCATCCTGAAGACCCTGGCAAGCGCAGATCTCAAGCAAAACCGCTTCATGGTCTTCCACCCGGCCTTCGGCTATTTCGCCGCCGCCTACGGCCTCACGCAGATCCCGATCGAGGCCGAAGGCAAGGAACCGAGCCCACAGCAGCTCGCCACGCTGATTCACACCGCGCGCCAGGACGGCATCAAGGTCGTCTTCGTCGAACCGCAGTTCTCGCAAAAGGCCGCACGCACCATCGCCGACGCCCTCGGCGGTCGCGTGGTGCCTATCGATCCGCTGGCCGAAGACTGGCCCAAAAACATGGAAACGATCGCGACCGCGCTGCGTGCGGTCCTCGCGCACTAAACCGGCAAGATCGCCGCGCCGCGTGACACGACGTCGCGCGGCACCGACAATACGCGCATGAACGCTCCCGTCATCGAAATCCAAGGGCTGAACTTCGGCTATGAGGCCGGCCCGGTCCTGAGCGACGTCGCCCTGCACGTGCGCCAGGGCGATTTCATCGCCATCGTCGGCCCCAACGGCGGCGGCAAGACCACGTTGCTGCGCCTCGTGCTGGGCCTGCTCAGGCCGCAGAGCGGCCGGCTGCACATCTTCGGCAAGGCACCGGGCGAAGAACCGGCACGCATCGGCTATGTACCGCAGCATGGCAACCTGGCGCCCGGTTTTCCGGCCACCGCGGAGGAAGTCGTGCTGATGGGCCTGCCGCACGGCCGCCGCCACGGACCGCGCTTCTGGAGCGACGAACGCGAACGGGCACGCGAGGCCATGCGCCGCGCCGGTGTCGAGGAACTCGCCGACAAGCGCCTGCCGGAATTGTCCGGCGGCCAGCGCCAGCGCGTGCTGATCGCGCGCGCGCTGATCACCCGCCCGGACCTGCTGCTGCTGGACGAACCGCTGTCCAACATCGACCCCTACGGCCGCCAGTGCATCGTCGAGACACTGACCGGACTGGGCCGCGAAACCACCATCGTCATGGTCAGCCACGACCTGGGCATAACCGCCAACGCCGTCACCGGCCTCGCCGCGGTCAACCGCTACCTGGTGCAGACCGACGGTCCGCAGCTGACCCCCGCCATGCTCGAACTGATGTACGGCGTGCACGAAGCCGGCTGCCCGGTGCACGAACACATACACAACCTCGCCGAGACGCTGCCCGGCGTCGAGGTGCGCGCATGAACATGAGCCTGGCCGAACTGCTCGCGCAGACCTTCGTGCAGCATGCGCTGCTCGCCGCGCTGCTGGTCAGTGTGGCCTGCGGCGTGATCGGCGCCCTGGTGGTGGTCAACCGCCTGGTGTTCATGGCCGGCGGCATCGCCCACTCGGCCTACGGTGGCGTCGGCCTGGCGTTCTACGCCGGCCTGCCGGTGCTGCCGACCACCGGCGTGTTCACCGGCGCCGCCGCGTTGCTGCTCGGCATCGTCACGCGCCACCGGCGCGAGCGCACCGACACGCTGATCGGCGTGATCTGGGCCGGAGGCATGGCCTTCGGCATCATCCTTCTCAACCTCACGCCGGGCTACAACACGGACCTGATGAGCTACCTGTTCGGCAGCATACTCACCGTGCCTGCGCGCGACCTGTGGCTCATGCTCGGCGCCGACGCGCTCATTGTCGGGCTGACGCTGTATTACTTCCGCGACATCCTGTCGTTGTCCTTCGACCCGGACTTCGCCCGCTCGCGCGGCATCCCGGTCGACGGCCTGCATCTCATGCTGCTGGTACTGGTAGCCGAGACCGTGGTGATGATGCTGCAGGTCGTGGGCCTGATCCTGGTCATTGCACTGCTGACCATTCCGCCCTATCTCGCCGAACGCCATACCCGAAGCCTGGCGGGCCTGATGGTCGCCGCGGGCCTCTGGAGTCTGGTGTTCTGCGTTGCCGGACTATGGGCCGCCTACGTGTTCAACATCAGCTCCGGCGCGAGCATCGTCGCCACCGCCTGCGTGATTTACCTGGCATTCGTGACCGGCCAGACGGCGTGGCGCCGCCTGGGCCGGCGCATAGTCGCCGACCCGGCCTGAATCACACGATGCGGCAGGCCTCGTCGAAGTCCAGGCGGGGATTGCGGGGGAACACGCCGCTCGCATCGCCGTAGCCCAGATTGACCAGGAAATTCGACTTCCAACGGCCGTCGGGGAAGAACTCGGCATCCACCTTGGCATTGTCGAAACCCGACATCGGTCCGCAGTCCAAGCCCAGCGCACGGGCGGCGAGGATCAGGTAGGCACCCTGCAGCGTACCGTTGCGGAAGGCCGTGACCTCGCGCAGCGCATCGTTGCCGGCGAACAGGTCCCGCGCGTTCGGATTGGGCGGAAAGAGTCTGGGCATGTGCTCCTGAAAAGCGGTGTCGTGGGCGACGATCACGGTCACCGGTGCGCTGCGCGTCTTGTCGACGTTGCCGGGCGAGAGAGCCGGCACCAGACGCTCCTTGCCTTCCGCGCTGGTGACGAAAACCAACCGCGCCGGACTCGCATTCATGCTGGTCGGCGCCCATTTCATCAGGTCGTAGAGCTCTCGCAGCACGCTTTCTTCGACCGGGCGCGGCAACCACGCGGTATGCGTGCGTGCCCCAACGAATAGCGTCTCCAGCGCTTCGTCTCCGACCCGAAAATCCGTGTCGTACTCTTGCAGTGCCGTCTGTGGCATTAAGCCCTCCTGTGGTTGGGTGGATTGCGTCAAAGCGCGGGCAGATCGAACAGCAAAGCCTCCGCCTCGTCGACTCCGTTCAATTCGAGCTGCGCCCGGCCTTCGACCGTCGCCGCGTCGCCGGCGTTCAGACGTTCGCCGTCGAGCTCCAGCGAACCGCGCGCGACGTGAATGTAGGCGAGGCGTCCGTCCCCGATGCCGTGCGCGACCGTTTCACCCGCGGCCAGCAGGGTGCCGTACAGGCGTGCGTCCTGGTGCAGCCGCACCGATTCCTGCTCGGCATCCGGCGAAGCGAGCAGCCGCAAGCGACCCCGGCGTTCTTCTGCCGGGAACTCGCGCTGTTCGTAGCCGGGGGCGATACCTTCCTCGGCGGGCAGGATCCAGATCTGCAGCAGATGCAGCGGCTCCGTGTCGGAGTGGTTCATCTCGCTGTGGCGGATGCCCGTGCCGGCGCTCATGCGCTGCACCTCGCCGGGGCGGATCACGCCGTGGTTGCCCTCGCTGTCGCGATGTTCGACCGCGCCGTCGAGCACATAGGTGATGATTTCCATGTCGCGATGAGGGTGTGTCGGGAAACCGGCACCGGGAGCGATACGGTCCTCGTTGATTACGCGCAGGGCGGAGACGCCCATGTGGCGGGGGTCGTAGTAGTCGGCGAAGGAAAAGCTGTGCCAGCTGTCGAGCCAGCCGTGCACGGCGTGGCCGCGTTCGGCGGCCTTACGCAGGGTCAGCATGAAGGAATCTCCGGTGGGTGCGCCTCAACGGCGCAGGTGCAGAGTTTCGCGCAGAAAACCGGGGAAGGGGTCGGAATGATTCGAGCGAGCGATTCAAATCGGTTGAACAAGCGAGGTGGTGGGGTGATGGTGCTTTCGTGGTTTCGGGCGATTTTGTCGTCCTAGCCTCGGATTTCTGTCCTTGAAAGTGCTTTTGTGTTGGCGTTCGGGGGATGGTTTCGTGCGCGATTCGCGGCTTGCGGCTTCGATCTGGCGAGGTGACGCGCCCGAGCCGATTTCTTTGAATGCGCAAAGAAACCGGCTCGGGCGCGTCACCTCGATCAAGCGAATCTCCAAACATTGATTCGCGCCCGAAACAGATATCCAAGGCCGACCAATACGACGCCTTAATCCACGCAAGATCAAAACCGCAAACGCCAATTCCCGCCCGCGACCAGATCCTCAGCCGCCAGCCGCCCCGACAAACGCATCGAACAAGCCCTGCTGCAGCGGATCGTTCGCAGCGGTCAGCTCCGGATGCCACTGCACGGCGACCAGCCAGGGATAGTCCGGCAGTTCGACCGCCTCGACCAGGCCGTCCGGCGCATAGGCCACGGGCACCAGGCCACGACCCAATGTATTGACGGCCTGATGATGCCAGGAAGCGGCCTCCACCTCATCGCGACCGAGCAGGCCGGCGAGGTGGGTGTCGGGGACGATACGCAGCGCATGCGGTATGGGCTCGCGAGGCGGCGCGCGGTGCAGCACCTCTTCGCCGTAGACGTCGGGCACGTGTTCGTACAACGTGCCGCCCAGATGGATGTTGAGCACCTGCATGCCGCGGCAGATGCACAGCAGGGGGATGCGGCGCGCCAATGCCTGTTCGACCAGCGCGAACTCGAAGTCATCGCGCTCGTGATCGATGTTGTAGAGCGTTTCGTGCTGGCTGCCGCCGTAACGCACCGGGTCGATGTCGCCACCGCCGCTGAGGATCAGCCCGTCCAGCGATTCGAGCCAGTCGTCCGGCGCCTGTTCGCCCGGAGGCATGAGCACGGGGATGCCGCCGGCGCGGCGCACCGCGTCGACGTACTCGGCCGGCAGGCTGTAGCGGTTGTTCTCGCCACGACCGTATGTGGTCAGCCCGATCAGCGGTGCGTGGCTCATACGTCCAGACGCCCCTCCAGGGCCGCGAGGAAGATGCTCTTGAGCTCGGCCGCCTTGACCGGAATCGGATTGCCCCCGGCCGACGGGTCGTGTTCGGCTTCGAGCGCAATACGGTCGACCAGGGCGTCGTCCACGCCGAGACCCGCAAGCGTGTGCGGGATGTCGAAGGTTTCGCGCAACTCCAGCACCCAGGCCATATAGCCGTCGAAGTTGGCCTGCGGCAGGTCGAGATAGCGCGCCGCGGCGGCGATGCGCGGTTCGATGGCAGACCGGTTGAAGGCCAGGACGTAGGGCATGAACACGGCGTTGGTCAGGCCATGATGGCTGTCGTAGTGCGCGCCCACCGGGTGGCTCAGTGCGTGGATCGCGCCCAGGCCCTTCTGGAACGCGGTGGCACCCATGCCGGCTGCGGCCAGCATGTTGCCGCGCGCGTCGAGGTCGCCACCGTCGGCATAGGCCCGCGGCAGGCTCTCACGCACCAGGCGCATGCCTTCCAGCGCGATGCCGTCGGCCAGCGGATGGAAACCGGGAGCGCACCACGCCTCCAGGCAGTGCGCCAGGGCATCCATGCCGGTCCAGGCGGTGATCTTGGCCGGCAGGCCGACGGTCAGCTCGGGATCCATGATCACCCGCCCGGGCAACATGAGCGGGTGGAACACGATGACCTTGCGCTGTTCGACCTCGTTGATGACCACCGCGGCGCGGCCCATCTCGGAGCCGGTGCCGGCGGTGGTGGGCACCGCGACGATGGGGGCGATACCGGCCGGATCGGCGCGCAGGAAGTTGTCGCCGACGTCCTCGAAATCCCACAGCGGACGGGTCTGCCCGACCATCATGGCGACCGTCTTGCCCACGTCCAGCGCGCTGCCGCCGCCGAAGGCGATAACGCCGTCGCAACCGTCGGCGCGATACTGCGCGACCGCGGCGTCCACGTTGGCGCCGACCGGGTTGGGCTTGAGTTCGCTGAACATGCTCACCGGCAGACCGGCCGTCTCGAGAATCTCGCGCGCCGTTGCCAGCATGGGCAGCGCCGCCAGACCGGGATCGGTGACGATGAGCGGCCGCGCGATGCCGAGATCGGCGCAGGCGGCGGGAAGTTCACGGATGCGCCCCGCGCCGAAACGCGTGGGAGTGGGGTAGTTCCAGTTGCCGACAGGTAGGGTCATGGTCAGATCTTGGTCTTGAGGTGATAGGACTTGGGCCGCGTGAGCTGTTCGTAGCCCACCGGCGAAAGCGTGCAGCCGCGGCCGCTGTCGCCGACGCCGGTCCAGGCCAGCGCGGGATCGAGATAGTCGCAGCGGTTCATGAAGCAGGTGCCGGTGGCGAGGCGTCCGCCGAGCTGCCAGGGCGGCCTCGTCGTCGGCGGTCCAGATCGAGGCGGTCAGGCCGTAGGGGCTGTCGTTCATCAGCGCCACGGCCTGCTCGTCGGAGTCCACCGCCATGATGCCGACCACCGGACCGAAGCTCTCCTCGATCATCACGCTCATGGAGTGGTCCACGTCCACCAGCACCTGCGGCGCGAGGTAGGGCGTGCCGGCCTTGGAGGCGGGGAACTCGGCCTCGTCGATCAGGCTGCGGGCGCCGGCGGCGACCGCCTCGGCGACCTGCTTGCGCACCCAGTCGGCCGCGCGCGTGCGCACCATCGGGCCCAGCGTGGTCGCCGGATCGAGCGGATCGCCGAGCACGTAGCCGCGGGTGCGGGCCACGAAGCCCTCGACGAAGGCGTCGTAGCGGGAACGGTGCACGTAGATGCGCTCGATGCCGCAGCAGGACTGCCCGGAGTTGAAGTACACGCCGTCCACCAGGCCGTCGAGGCTGTAGTCCAGATCGGCGTCGGCGCGCACGTAGGCCGGGTCCTTGCCGCCCAGCTCCAGGCCCACGCCGATGAAGCGCTCGGCAGCGGCACGCTGCACCGCGCGTCCGCCCTCCACCGAGCCGGTGAAGGCGACGAAGTCGACGCGCGGATCGCGGATCACGCCGTCGGTGGCGTCGTGATCGAGGTAGGCGTACTGGAACAGCCCCTCGGGCAGGCCCGCCGCGGCGAAGGCGTCGGCCATGCGCTCGGCGGTGAGCGGAGTCTGCGAGGAAGGCTTGAGCAGCACCGCGTTGCCGGCCATCAGCGCGGGCACGATGGAATTCACCGCGGTCAGGTACGGGTAGTTCCACGGCGCCACCACCAGCACGGTGCCAAGAGGTTCGCGGCGGATGAAGCGGTTGAAGCCCGGCTTGGGATTGGGCACGGCCACGTCGGCCAGCGCGTCAGCCGCGATGTCGATCATGAAGCGCGCGCGTTCCTCGAAGCCGCCCACCTCGCCCGGAGCCTGCGTAACGGGCCGCCCCATCTGCAGCGTGATCTCGCGCGCGATGCGCTCGCGCTCGGCGACGAACGCGTCGACCGCGCGGCCGAGCACTTCGGCGCGCTCGGCGACCGAACGCGTCCGCCACTCGGCCTGGGCGGCGCGCGCGCGGTCGAGCATGGCGTCGAGCTCGGCTTGCGTGGTGTAGGGACGTTCGACGACGACGGCGCCGTCGATGGGGGAAATAGTGCGTAACATGCCGCTCATAAAAAATATCCGGATCGGTCCGTGAAAAGGCGGAGATGATAGAACTTCGGGGCGCCGCTGGCGATGCCCCGAAGCGTTCTCGGGAATCGCTCAGAGGCGCTCGAAATTGCGGATTCGCTCCCAGTCGGTCACGACTGCGTCATAGGCCTCGATCTCGACGCGCGCCATGTTCGCGTAGTGCTTGACCACGCCGTCGCCGAAAGCCGCACGCGCCGTATCGCTGGCCAGGAACAGCTCGCGGGCCTCGCGCAGGGTGCCCGGCACCTTCGGCTTATCGGACATATACGCGTTGCCGGCGAAGGCATCCTCCAGCGGCAGGTCGTTGTCGATGCCATGCAGACCGGCGGCGATCATCGCCGCAAGGGCGAGATAAGGGTTCACATCGCCGCCCGGCACGCGATTCTCAACCCGCAGCGACGAGCCGTGGCCGATCACGCGCAGCGCACAGGTGCGGTTGTCGTGGCCCCAGGCGACCGCGGTGGGTGCGAACGAACCGTGAGCGTAGCGCTTGTAGGAATTGATGTTCGGCGCGTAGAACAGGCTGAAATCGCGCAGGCAGGCGATCTGGCCGGCCAGGAACTGACGGAACAGATCCGACATGCCGCGGCCGCCGTCGCTGAACACCGGCGTGCCGTCCTGCGCGCGCAGGCTGAGATGGATATGGCACGAATTGCCCTCGCGTTCGTCGAACTTGGGCATGAAGGTGATCGCGTAACCTTCCTGCGAGGCGATCTCCTTGGCTCCGTTCTTGTAGATGGTGTGGCCGTCGGCGGTGATCAGCGCCTCGTCGTAGTGAAAGTTGATCTCGTGCTGCCCGAGATTGCACTCGCCCTTGGCATTCTCGACCGGAATGGCAGCGCCATCCATACAGTTGCGGATGCGGCGCAACAGGGGCTCGATGCGTGAGGTGCCGAGCATGGAGTAATCGACGTTGTATCGATTGGCCGGGGTCAATCCTCGGTAGGCCTTGTCCCAGGCCTGCTCGTAGGTGTCCTGGAATACGATGAATTCCAGCTCGGTGCCGGCCAGGGCGGTCAGGCCGCGTTCGGCCAGGCGCTCGAGCTGGGCACGCAGAATCTGGCGCGGCGAGGGCGCCACCGGAGCGCCGTCCTCCCACTGCAGATCGCAGACCACCATCGCGGTGCCCGGATGCCACGGCACCATGCGCAGGGTGGACATATCGGGGCGGAACACGAAGTCACCGTAGCCGTGTTCCCAGGAGGACATGTCGTAGCCATCGACGGTACGCATTTCCACGTCGACCGCCAGCAGATAGTTGCAGCCCTCGGCGTTGTGCGCCACCACCTCATCGAAAAAGTGATGCGCGGTGAGGCGCTTGCCCTGCAAGCGACCTTGCATATCGGTCATCACCAGAAGCACGGTATCCACTTCTCCGGCGTCGGCCAGCGTGCGCAGGGTTTCCAGGTCGATGAAGCCGTTCTTGGGCATGAAATTTCCTCAAAGTCGTTCGGGAATCTATAAAACTCATTGACTGCGACCAGCGGTCGTGCCCAATACGGCACGACCGCTTGCTCTGCCGCTCCTATAGCGGCTTCACCTCGTCCAGCTATTTGTTCGAAGCACCTTCACGATGCTTGACAGCGAACTCCTCTTCCGGGGAGTACACCAGCGTGGTGCGGCCATACGCGGCGAAGTAGATTATCGCCAACGCATACCAGATCGCCACGCCGATGATGCCCTGCTGGTAGAGCGGATCGGTGAGCTGGAAGATGATCGTCACAATCGCGATGACCACCGTCAAGCCTGCGCCCAGGACGCCGAACGGGCTCCTGAACGGGCGCTCGAGCCGGGGGAAGCTCTGGCGCAACTTCAGGAAGGTCAGTCCCTGCAGGAGGTAGGAGAACATCGCTCCGAAGACCGCCATGTTCAGCAGCGTGCCGCCGATATAGGTTCCCGCAGCCTGACCACCTTCGGCAAACCAGATGAGGAGCATGACCACAAACCCGAGCGTCGCGCCGGCATAGAGCGCCACGTTCGGCGTCTTGTGATCGCCATGGGTCACGGACAGGAAGTGCGGGAAATAACCGGCCCGACTGAGCGAGTAGATCTGGCGGCCGAAGGCGAAAATGATCGAGTGGAAACTCGCCACCAGCCCCGCTACCGCAAACAGCGCCAGAACTTTCGCCCATCCCGACCCGTAGATCGCAGCGAAGCCGTCGAGTATCGGCTGGCCGGACGTGCCGTAGGCGAACGCACCGCCGGGAATTGCCGGATTGACGATGAGCACCAGGAAGCCGAGCCCGATCAGCGTGAACATGCCCAACATGATGCCCTTGGGCATATCGCGCTTGGGATCGACCGACTCCTCGGACGCCAGCGGAAGCTGCTCGATGGCCAGGAACAGCCAGACGGCGAATGGCATGGCTGCGAACACACCCTTGAGCCCCATCGGCAACATCGAACCGCCGCCCTGCGGAAGTTCGACGGCCTGACCATCAGCCCCGACCCCGACGTTCATGGCCCAGCGCGAAAAGTCGAAGTGGCCGGAGAAAAGAGCGCTCAACAGGAAGAACAGGAGAATCGCGATTGCAATCAGCGTGACGGTCACGGTCACCTTGAACGACAACTCCACGCCACGCGCATTGAGACCGACGAAAACCAGATAGCCCACGAGCCACCAGAGAGGCTGCCAGGAATCCGGCGTACCGACGATCTGCGTCATGTAGGTGCCGATGAAGTAGACCACCACCGCCGGCGTGAGGACATATTCGATGTTCTCCGCAATGCCGGTGATGAATCCGCCCCAGGGACCAAAGGCCGTCCGGGCGAAAGAATAGGCGCCGCCGGTATGAGGCAGTGCCGGACTCATCTCGGCGATCGAATAAGTCAGCCCGAGATACATGATGGCGATGATGACGGTGGCGACGAACATGCCGCCCCAGCCGGCGACTGCGAAGCCCAGGTTCCAGCCGGAAAAGTCACCGGATATGACCGCTCCGACGCCAAGCGCCCAAAGGGAAAAGACGCCTGCGTGCCGTTTCAGCCCACGCTTATCGAAATAGTCCTGCCCGGGGATATGATATGAAACCCCGCCTTCGTGCCGTTTGTTTTCGCTTGCCATTCTCACTCTCCCTATCTAAGGGTAGGTTTACCGGTCAACCGACATCTTTCTCCGAGAGCCGTGTTGTATGGTGCGTTACATTCTTTGACCTCCTGCACAATTTCGTAACATTTGTTATAGCAGCTTTTGTCAGATGTCAAATAAGCGATGCAGCCCCAGAAACCCAGACAGGCACGTAGAGACGCCTCGGAGGGCGATTGAAGATGGATGAGAATATTGCGCAGCGGGTTACGGCGATAATCAGCAAAATGCCTGCGAGCGAACGCAAGGTCGCGCAGACCCTGATCGCGAACTATCCACTGGCGGGCCTCAAGACGGTCGCACAGTTCTCGAAAGACGCCGGCGTGAGCGCGCCGACCGTCCTGCGCTTCGTGGCACGCATCGGCTTCCAGCACTACGGGGAATTCCAGGCGGCCCTGAAGGAAGAACTGAGCGCCCAGCTGCAGTCGCCGCTGACACGCTCCGAACGGCTTGCCCAACGGGTGGACGGCCATACGACGCCGGCTTTCGTGCGCGCGGTCGAGGAGAACATTGCCGAAACTTTCGCGCACGTCAGCGACGCACAGATCGAGGCGATCGCAGCGCTCCTGAGCGACCGGAAGCGTTCGATCTATCTGGTCGGCGGCCGGTTCACCGACCCCATCGCCCGCTATGCGGCCACCCATCTGCGAATCATCCGCCCACACGTCGTCCACCTGAGCGATCAGGAGAGCAACTGGCGCGACCGCCTTCTAGACATGACGCGCTCGGATGTCCTCGTCCTGTTCGACATCAGGCGTTATCAACAAAGCCTGGGACGGTTCGCCGAGGCTGCGGCGAAACGGCGCGTAACCGTGATCCTGTTCACCGACCAGTGGCTGTCACCCATCTCGAGAATAGCCAAGCATGTAGTCGCAGCACGTACGTCCGTGCCATCGCCGTGGGACTCGAGCACGGCTCTGTTCGTGCTCATCGAGGCACTGCTCGGCAAGATAACCGAAGACTCGGCGCCCGCCAGCGTGAAACGCATCCGCCAGATGGAACGCATGGGGCCGTTCGAGAACGTTATCGAGTAAGCCTCTTGGCAACTTTCACACTCCGGAATTATCCGTGGTTGCGGCTTGAGGAATGGCCGAGCAGGACACGAGAGCGTGCAACCCGATAGACAGCGACCAAAGTTCCCCCCTTACCCAAACACAGAAGATTCACCATGGCATTGAGCATCTTCGACCTGTTCAAGATCGGCATCGGACCATCCAGTTCCCACACCGTCGGCCCAATGAAGGCGGCCCGCCGCTTCGCGCTACAGTTGCAGCGCGACGGCAGGCTCACCGCCACCGCCCGCGTCGTCGTACACCTTTGCGGCTCACTGGGGCATACCGGCCGCGGCCACGGCAGCGACCGGGCGGTTCTGCTAGGCCTGCTCGGCGAGGAACCCGAGACCGTCGATCCCGAAACCATCCCGCAACTGCTCGAGTCCGTCAGCGGCGGGAAGATCCGTCTGCTCGGCCGGCATGCGGTTGCACTCGACCCGCGCCGCGACCTGATCTTCCACAAGCGCAGGCAGATGCCGGAGCACCCCAACGGCATGCGCTTCGAGGCATTCGATGCCGACGGCACGGAACTCGCGGGTACGGTCTACTACTCTGTCGGCGGCGGCTTCGTGCTGGAGCCAGACGCCCCCCCGGAGCCCGTATCGTCACTGACGCCACGACTCTCGCTCACCCCTTCGCCAGCGCCGCGCAATTGCTCGATCTGTGCCGCGAGAACGGCGCCAGTATCGCCGCCATCGTACGTGCGAACGAACACGCCTGGCGCAACGATGAGGACATCGACCGGGGACTGCTCCGGCTGTGGGGCGCAATGCAAACCTGCGCCGCGCGCGGCATCGCGGCCGAAGGCGAACTGCCCGGCGGCCTGCACGTGCCGCGGCGCGCACCGGCGTTGCATCGACACCTTCTGGCCGCGCACGGCGATACGCCAACCGATCCGCTGGCCGTACTCGACTGGGTCGATCTCTACGCGCTGGCCGTCAACGAGGAGAACGCCGCCGGCGGACGCGTGGTCACCGCACCGACCAACGGCGCGGCCGGCGTTATCCCCGCCGTGCTGCATTACTACACCCGCTTCGTGCCGGCCGCCGACGAACGCGGCGTGATCGACTTCCTGCTCACCGCCGGGGCGATCGGCATGCTGTACAAGGAAAATGCTTCGATCTCCGGCGCCGACGTCGGCTGCCAGGGCGAGGTCGGCGTGGCCTGCTCCATGGCCGCAGGTGCGCTGACCGCCGTGCTCGGCGGCACGCCAGCGCAGATCGAGAACGCGGCCGAGATCGGCATGGAGCACAACCTCGGCCTGACCTGCGACCCGATCGGCGGCCTGGTGCAGATTCCCTGCATCGAACGCAATGCCATGGCCGCGGTCAAAGCGATCAACGCCGCACGCATCGCCCTGCGCGGCGACGGCAGCCACCACGTCTCGCTGGATCGCGTCATCCGCACCATGCTCGCCACCGGTCGCGACATGAAGGACAAGTACAAGGAAACCTCTCGCGGCGGCCTCGCGGTGAACCTGATCGAATGTTGAGTCTCTAACGATAGAGAACGAACAGTCTAAGGAGTCGACCTTGCAGGAAAGCGTCCTGATCACCGGAGTCAATCGCGGCATCGGCCTTGAATTCGCCCGCCAGTACGCCGCCGCAGGCTGGCGCGTGCACGCCTGCTGCCGCCGTCCCGAAGCGGCGGCGGAACTGGACGCGTTGAAAGGGCCGAACGTCAGTGTGCACCGGCTCGACGTCGCCGACCCGGCCAGCATCGCCACTCTGGCACAGGAGCTGAAGGGCACGGCTCTCGACCTGCTGCTCAACAATGCCGGCACCTACGGCCCGGCGACGACGGGTTTCGGGCGCCTGCAAAGCGAACCCTGGCTGGACACTTTCCGGGTCAACAGCGTCGCACCGCTGCTGATGGCGCAGGCTTTTCTCGAACATCTCGAAGCGGGTCATGGACGCACCATCGCGACCCTGACCAGCAAAATGGGCAGCATGGGCGACAACGGTTCGGGCGGCAGCTACGTCTACCGCTCGTCCAAGGCCGCCCTGAACGCCGCACTCAAGAGCCTGGCGCTGGACCTGGCTCCACGCAGCCTCAAAGTGCTCATCCTGCACCCCGGCTGGGTGCGCACCGACATGGGCGGGCCTCATGGCGAAATCGCCGCCGACGAAAGCGCCCGACGGCTGCGTGCGCTTATCGCCGGCGCCACCGCTCGAGACAGCGGCCGCTTCATCGATATCGACGGTTCGACGATCCCCTGGTAGGCCCCGTGGAACCAAATCGACACGCCTCCGTGCCGGCTCGGCACACCACTTCCTGTACCGTCGCACATAACGGCATGCCATGGCGCGCTCCCATCAAACCTGTTCCCAATACTGCAATCGACACCTTAGTTAGGTATTGTTCGCTTGGCAGCGTAACCAACTCGAAATACATCGCGCACCCACGATAGTGGGAGGACTGACCGGCATACACATATGCGTCGTCGATTTCTCATCGTGCTGGCTCTCGCGCTTGTTGTGGCGTTCCTCCTCCAGGGCATGCTGCAAGCATGGCCTGTTACAGCACAATTGCCGACAGCCCTTGCGGCATACCTCCTGCCGCTAAGCGCCGCCGCCGCGACACTGTTGCTGATCGCCAGCCTCCCTCAGCGACTGTTTGCCGCCCCCCGGGACGCGGCCGACGAAACGCCCACACCCGAACCAGAGCAATCAGACGGCGATACCGAAAGCTTCGAGCGCATCTTCAATGCCAGCCCGGTTGGCCTGCTGCTGTCCCGCATGGACACGCTTGAGGTCACCGCCGTCAACGACGCTTTGCTACAGCTGCTCGACATCGAGCGCCAGTCCATTCTCGGCCGCTCGGAAAAGGAACTCGGACTGATGGCGGACACCCATGCCGACACGCCACTAACCCCGGTCCCCACCCGCATTCCGACAGCAGACGGAGGCATGCGGGAGGCACTCGTGGCAGTGCATATCCTGCGCCTGGGCAACACCCGCTACCGCCTGACCGCCGTCACCGACGCCAAATCCGTATACAAAACCCTCGAGGCCGTAAGCGAGAGGGAAGCGCGCTATCGGCAAATGTTCGACGACAACCTGGCGGTCAAGCTCATCGTCTCTCCGGACGACGGACGCATCATCAACGTCAACAAGGCCGCAGAGCGCTTCTACGGCTATCCCGACGCAACCCTGCGCGGCATGCGCATCGACGAACTCAACACCGAACCGACGCCGACGCTTCAGGCGCGCCTGCGCGAAGCCGTCGACTCCAAGGGCATGCTGTTCGAGACCCAGCACCGCCTGGCTTCGGGCGAACTACGCGACGTCGAGGTCTATACCGGCCCCATCATGCTCGACGGACACCAACAGCTGTTCTCGATCGTGCACGACATCAGCGAGCGGCACCAGATGCAGAGCGCGCTGCACCGCGAGCAAGTCCTCGCGCAGGCCACGCTGGACGCCATTGCCGACGCCGTGATCCGCTGCGACGGGAGCGGGCGGGTGGAGTTCATGAACCGCAACGCCGAGGAACTCACCGGACGCAAGCTCGCCGATGCCCGCGACCAGCCGCTGGCGGACATCCTGCAGCTCAGCGACGAAGACACCGACCAAGCACTCAGTCCGAGCGTGCCGGAGCAGGCAGATGCCAAACCGCAGAAGATAATCGCCCGTATCCGCACCGCCAACCGCGAGCTGATCACCCAGGTCACGACTGCCCGAGTCGATCACGAACCCGGTTTCGTCATCGTCCTCCACGACATCACCTCGCTGCGCCAACTCTCGCGCAAACTCAGCTATCAGGCGGCGCACGACCCCCTGACCGGCCTGATCAACCGGCGCGAATTCGAGCGTCAGCTCGCCGCACACATCGCCCAGGCGCACGACGAGAACGACTCCCACGTCCTGTGCTACATCGACCTCGACCAGTTCAAGGTGGTCAACGACACCAGCGGCCACCGCGCCGGTGACGCCCTGCTCGCGCAGGTCGGAGAGCTGCTCATGCACGGCGTGCGCCGCTCGGACATCGTGGCACGCCTCGGCGGCGACGAATTCGGCCTGCTGCTGTCGCACTGCGGTGTCCCGATGGCCGAAGACATCGCCGCCAAGCTGCTCCGTGATATCGGGCAAATGCCCTTCATGTGGGAAACCAAGCAGTTCCACGTCGGCGCCAGCATCGGCATGGTCCTCATCGACGACGGCACGCGTTCGCTGGAAGAGGCCATGAGCACCGCCGACGGCGCCTGCTACCTGGCCAAGGAGCGGGGGCGAAACCGCTACGTCATCCATGTAAACCAGGAAGACACCGTCATCCAACGCCAGCGCGAAATGGAATGGCTGCGCCATCTCCACAGCGCCATGAGCACGGACGGCTTCCAGCTCCACTACCAGCGCATACAGGCCCTGACGCCGCAGCCCAACCGCCCGCAACAGTTCGAATTCCTGTTGCGCATGAACAACCCGGACGGCGGCGAGCCGATTCGGCCCGACAGTTTCATTCCGGCGGCCGAACGCTTCGGCATGATGCCGGCCATCGATCGTTGGGTGATCGAACAAACCTGCGCCCTGCTCAAACGCCTCGGACCGGACGCGCCGATCCTGGTCTACGTCAACCTCTCCGGCCACTCGCTGGCGCACCCCGAAATGGTCGACTTCGCCACTCAGGCGCTACGCGAAAGCGGCATCAATCCGCGACAAATCGGCTTCGAAATCACCGAAACCGCCGCCATCGGCAACCTGAGTCAGGCGCATCGCTTCATCGACGCGCTATCCGCCCTGGGCTGCCCCTTTGCGCTCGACGATTTCGGCAGCGGACTGTCCTCCTTCGCCTACCTCAAGAACCTGCGCGTGCAGAAGCTCAAGATCGACGGCAGCTTCGTGCGCGACTCCCTGCAGGACCCGGTGAGCTACGCCATGGTCGAGGCGATCAACCGTATCGGCCATACCCTCGGACTGGAAACGGTTGCGGAATGGGTCGACTCGCCCGAATTGATCAAGGAAATGCGCACGATCGGCGTCGACTATATCCAGGGCTACGCACTCGACGGCGGCCCCCAACCCGTGGAAATGCTGGAAGAGATGCTGTTCAATGGGAAGTCGGGCGATGATGTAGCACAGCGCCCGACTTCCAAGCGAGGCTGAGACATGCCCTCAACCAACATATCCTCGTGGCTTCCCAAACGGATCTGGCTGGTAGTCAGCCTTGCCCTGCTGGCCGGTGCGGAGCTGTTCGCCGTATACCTTGCCCTGATCGGCGTGCTCGGCCACAACGCAAACGCCTTCCTGAACCCCCTCCTGTTGGGTCTGTCCCTGCTCAACCTGCTCATTGTCGTCGCGCTCACGCTCGGCAACGCGGGGCTGCATGGCCGCACGGCATCCGCGCATCTCGCCGAAGAAACTCCGCCGGACGATGAAGTCCGCCAACGCCTGGAACTGCTCCAGCGCACGCTCGACGGACTCGCCAGCCAGTCCCACGTGCAAGCGCCCAGCCTGGTCGAAACGTTCCGCCAAAGCACCATCGCGATGTGCCTTAGCCGCGCCGAGGACGGGCGCATCGTGGAGATCAACCCGGCATTCACCGTGTTGACAGGCTGCAAAGCCGCGGCCCTCGCCGGGCGCACCGACTTCCCGCTGTGCCCGCAACCGCACGCGGACGCCGAAGCGCATGCGCCGCAGGAACCGGTCGAGTTTTTCACCGCGGCGAACGAACGCCGCCAGGCCGTCATCGCCCGTACCGCCCTCAGGCTGCACGGCGACATGCATCTGCTGACGCTGGCGGTCGACGTCACCCCCTGGCTGCGCTCGCGCGAGGCCCTGGCCGAATTCGAAACCCGCTACCGGGAGATGTTCCGGCGCACACGGGCCGTCATGCTGCTGGTCGACGCCGCCAGCGGGCAGATACTGGAGGCCAATCCGGCCGCCGTCTCCTTTTACGGACATCCGCCGCAGACCCTGCGCAAGATGCGCCTGCAGGAGCTGACCGAAGACATCGCCGACGAATCCCTGGAAGGCGAACAGCCCTTGCGGCTCATCCAGCACTCGGCCGACGGCCAGCGCCATGCGGTGGAAGTCTACCGGGCGCAGATTACGCTGCGCGGTCGGCGGCTGGACTACCTGATCGTGCAGGACATCACCTCGCGGGTCCGCGCGCAAACCGCCCTCAAGCACAGCAAGGCACAGATCAGGAGCACGCTGGAGGCAATCCCCGATGCCGTGATCCGTTTCACCTCACAAGGCCGCATCGAGTTCCTGAACAGCGCCGCCCAGCGCATCCTCGGCAACGCCCCCGCCGCCGAACTCATCGGCCGCGCAATCACCGAAACGCTGTCCCTGTCGCAGGAGGACAGCGACGACCCGGTCGACCTGGAGGAGATCATCGTGCGCGCCGAGGCGGGCGAGGAGGTGCGCTTCATCGCCCGCCTCGATTCCGAGCAGCGCGGCGAAATCATCACCCAGGCCAACTGCACACGCATCGCTGGGGAAGAGGAACACCAGCCTGCATTCGTGCTCGTACTGCACGACGTGACCCAGCTGCGCGCGCTATCGCGCAAACTCAGCTATCAGGCCGCGCACGACGCGTTAACCGGCCTCATCAACCGGCGCGAATTCGAGCGCCAGGTCAGCGAGCTGATCCGTGAGACCCAGACCGACGGCTCCGTGCACATGCTCTGCTACATCGACCTGGACCAGTTCAAACTCGTCAACGACACCAGCGGCCACCGCGCCGGCGACGCCCTGCTGGGCCAGGTCAGCAATCTGCTCGCGCACGGCGTGCGCCGTTCGGACATCGTCGCCCGCCTCGGCGGCGACGAGTTCGGCATCCTGCTCTCGCATTGCGAACGCCCGGTGGCCGAAGACATCGCCGGCAAGCTGATCGAATCGATTTCGGCACACCGCTTCACCTGGGAGGATCGCACCTTCCGCATCGGCGCCAGCATCGGCATGGTCATCCTCAATGCCGAGACTTCCGACCTGCAGGAAGCGATGAGCGCCGCCGACGCCGCCTGCTACCTGGCCAAGGAACGCGGGCGAAATCGCTACATCGTGCATGCCGGGGCCGAGGACACCGTCATGCAGCGGCGTCAGGAAATGGAGTGGGTGCGGCTGCTGCATGGCGCGATGGAAAACGAATCGTTTCAGCTGCATTATCAGAACATCGAATCATCCAGCGCCACGCCCGATACCTCCCTGCGCATCGAGCTGCTGCTCAGGCTCAGCCAGCCGGACGGTCTGCTGGTACGCCCGGAGCGTTTCATGCCGGCAGCGGAACGCTTCGGCCTGATGCCGGAACTGGACTTGTGGGTGGTCCGGCAGGTCTGCGAGCGCCTGGCGGATTACATGCGCCGCTATCCACTGTCGGTCTACATCAATCTGGCGGCGCAATCGCTGGCGGACGTGGGCCTGGGCGAACGCATCGCCGACCTGTTGGAGGAATACAACGTTCCCGCACAGCGCATCTATTTCGACATCCAGGAACTCGCCGCCGCCGCCAGCCTGCCCCAGGCCAGACTGATCAATCAGACGCTACGCGCTCAGGGCTGCCGTTTTTCGATCGACCATTACGGCGCCTCGCAGCCTGCTTTTGCCCACCTCAACGGACTGTCCTTCGATCAGGTCAAGATCGACGGCAAGCTGATCGCGGCCATGGCGAACAGCAACGAAGCGCGCTCCAACGTGGTCAACATCAACAACATCTGCCACGGGCTTGGCCTGCAAACCGTGGCCACCTGCGTGGAAACGCCACAGCTGCTGCATGCCGCGGAACACGAGGGCATCGATTTCATGGAAGGCCACAGCATCGGCGGCGGCGTCAAACCCCTGAGCTGGCTGGAAAGCGAACTCCGGCAACGCTTCGATGCCCCGCAAAACGATGGCGCGGCAACATCCGGTCGGGACACTGCCTCGCGCGGCTAGCAAACTGGATTCGTCTCGTCGATCGACGGGCCCGTCCTCAACCCGGCCCGCCGGCCTCGCGGCGCTGCTCAGGCGCCGCGAGGCCGGCGGGTCCGCGGTGATCGCCCGGACGCGGCGAATAGCCGGGCAGGCGGCGCGGCAGCAAATCCAGACGCAGATCGGCATACAGCGGCAGGCCGTCACGAAACGGCGGATAGTCCTCGCCCACGATGAGCGGCCGCAGGTAGCGGCGCGCAGCGTCGGTGATGCCGAAACCGTCCTCGCGAATGAAGTTTTGCGGCAAGCCGCATTCGCGGTCGGCCACGACCTGCAGATCGGCCGCCCCGGTTTCCCAGGTATAGGGCTCGTCGCCGGTGCGCCGCAGCGTCGCCATCACCCCGCTACGGCCCTCGGCGGCCAGGTCGACCGCCGCACGCCCTACCGCATAGGCCTGTTCCACATCGGTACGCGAGGCAAGATGGCGCGCCGCGCGCTGCAAATAGTCCGCCACCGCCCAGTGCGTGCGGTAACCGAGCTGCGATTTGATCTGCAAGGACAGCGCCTGCGCCACCCCGCCCAACTGCGTCCAACCGCGCACCGGACTCTTCTGGCGCACCGACAGGTATTCGCCGGCGGCGTCGCGCACGCCCTCGCTGGCCACCACCACGCAATAGCCCGCGCGTTGTACATGTGCGCGCACGGCCGCCAGGAAACGCTCCGGCTCGAAGGGCCGCTCGGCGAACAGCAGCAGCAGCGGCAACTCGCCGGGCGAGCGCTCGGCGAGCCCACCGGCCGCCGCCAGCCAGCCGGCGTGGCGGCCCATCACCTCCAGGATGAACACCTTGGTCGAAGTGCCGGCCATCGACGCCACGTCGCAGGCCGCCTCGCGGGTGGAAACCGCCACGTACTTGGCTGCCGAACCGAAGCCCGGACTGGTGTCGGTCTCGAACAAGTCGTTGTCGATGGTCTTGGGCACACCGATCACGCCGAGCGGATAGCCCAGCGCATCGGCCGCCTGCGCAAGCCGTGCGGCGCTGAGCATGGAACCGCCGCCGCCGTTGTAGAGGAAATACCCGACGTCGTGCGCATCGAACACCTCCAGCACGCGTTCGTATTCATGGCGGTGCGTCTCGAAGGGGTCGAGATCCACTCGGCAGGAACCGAAGGCGCCGCCGGGCCGGTGCCGCAAGCCGGCAACAGCCTCGACGCTTTCCGCGCCGAGATCATAAATAGCCTCGCCGAGCACCCCGACGATGCCATCGCGCGCGGCGAGCACGCCGGCGAAGTTCTGCGGCCGTTGCCGGGCGGCTTCTATGACGCCGCATGCCGAGGCGTTGATGACGGCAGTCACACCGCCCGACTGGGCATACAGGAGGTTTTTCTTCATCTCGCGCTTCCTTGAGCGACGATATATCGCCGTGCGACGGCGCCTCGGAGCGAAATACAGCCATCCGCAGCTCGGCGAGACTTGCCGGAAATCAGCTTCCTAGTCTAGCAAGAGCATGCCGCGATACGGACAGCGCCTGCGGGTGTTCGGCATAAGCCTTTGATATGATCGGAACATTCGCCCGTGCTTCATGGGGCTCACGCTTACTTCACTACCTAGGCGACAACCATGATAGAAAGCAAGACCCTGACGCAGTTCATCATCGAGGAGCAGCGCAAGATCAGCGGCGCGACCGGCGAGTTCACGCTGCTCATCAACGACATCGCCACCTCCTGCAAGGCCATTTCCGACGGCGTCAACCACGGCGCGTTGGCAGACGTTCTGGGCAGCGCCGACAGCGAAAACGTACAAGGCGAGACGCAGAAGAAGATGGACATACTGTCCAACGACATTATGCTGCACGTCAACGGCCGCAACGGCCATGTCGCGGCGATGGCCTCGGAGGAAATGGACGAGATCGCCCCCGTTCCCGACGGCGCCGCACAGGGCAAGTACCTGCTGGTGTTCGATCCGCTGGACGGCTCCTCCAACATGGACGTCAACGTGTCCGTGGGCACCATCTTCTCCGTACTGCGCGCGCCGGAAGGCGTTAGCAATCCCACTGCGGCTGACTTCCTGCAGCCCGGCACCGAGCAGGTCTGTGCCGGCTACGCCCTGTACGGCCCTTCGACCATGATGGTCCTGACCACCGGCAACGGCGTGAACGGCTTCACCCTGGACCAGGACATCGGCGAATTCATCCTCACCCATGCGAACATGCAGATTCCGGAAGACACCCAGGAATTCGCCATCAACATGTCCAACCAGCGCTTCTGGGAACCGCCGGTCAAACGCTATATCGACGAATGCGTGCAGGGCGTTGAAGGCCCACGCGGCAAGGACTTCAACATGCGCTGGGTGGCCAGCATGGTGGCCGAAGTGCACCGCATCCTGACCCGCGGCGGCATCTTCATGTACCCCATCGACGAGAAGCTCCGGTCCAAGGGGCAGGGCGGCAAACTGCGCCTGATGTACGAGGCCAACCCCATGAGCATGATCGTCGAGCAGGCCGGCGGCGCCAGCACCACCGGCCGCGAACGGATTCTCGATCTGCAACCCGAGGACATCCACCAGCGCGTGCCGGTCGTGCTCGGCTCCAAGAACGAAGTCGAGCGCGTCACGAGCTACCACCTGAGCTGATCCCCACACGCCTGTCGCCGACCTCCGGCGGCAGGCGTCATTCCCCTCCCGCCGACGGCAGTTCCTTCGTCTTGCAGCCTCGTCGCCCCGATCACGATGGGGCAGGCAATGTGCCCTATACTCACGCGATAGGCGACATAAACGCAGAGGGGGCTCACATGAACACGGCCATACGCATCTCGAGCGCCGCAGTTCTGGCGTTGTTTTTCGGTATCGCGAATGCCAACGCCAGCGGTCTGCAGGCCCGCTTGAGCGGTCCGGCCTGGAACGGGCAAAG
This sequence comes from uncultured Gammaproteobacteria bacterium, assembly GCA_963751375.1. Taxonomy (GTDB): domain Bacteria; phylum Pseudomonadota; class Gammaproteobacteria; order DSM-5130; family Acidihalobacteraceae; genus Acidihalobacter_A. Next base: position 298,838 of record CAVVUY010000006.1, on the reverse strand, counting down.
CATCCCCGCGGGACAACAGTGCCACCGCTTCGGCGGACACGGCGCCACGCCACGCCTCACCGTCAGCGACATTCCTGCCGGCACGCAGGCTCTGGTGCTCGCCTTCAGCGACCGCGACTACAAGCCGATGGACAACGGCGGCCACGGCGTGATCGGCTACCTCATTCCGCCCGGCATGCCCAGCGTCGTCATCGTACCGTCGATTCCAGGCCATACCTTCGACCTGCCTGCCGGTTTCTTCGTCGTGCGTCCCCACGCCAATCCGAAATACGACATCGCCGGCGCCTACATGCCGCCTTGTTCCGGCGGCAAGGGGCATATGTACTACGTCACCGTCGAAGCCGTGACCCTGAATGCCGACGGCCGCCCCGCCAGCATCCTCGCCACGACGGTCGTCGACATCGGGCGTTACTGAACGCCACCGCACACCACAAGCAAGGATGCTGCACATGGGTTTCGGTCTGCTACTCGTCGGGGATGAACTGCTCAGCGGCAAGCGCCAGGATCAGCATTTCCCGCACATGCGCGAAGCGCTCGCCGCGCGCGGGCTGGAAGTCGCCTGGGTGCGCATCGTCGGCGACGACCGCGAGCGCCTGACCCACACCCTGAAGGAAACCTTCGCTTCCGGCGACATCGTGTTCAGCTTCGGCGGCATCGGCGCCACGCCCGACGACCTCACACGCGACTGCGCCGCGGCCGCGCTGGGTCGGGCAATCACGCGCCACCCCGAGGCTGCCGCCATCCTGGAAGAGCGCTTCGGGGCGGATATCTATCCCAACCGCATTCGCATGGCCGAGCTTCCCGAGGGCGCCACCCTGATCCCCAACCCGGTCAACCGTATTCCCGGCTTCAGCCTGGAAGACCATCACTTCGTACCCGGCTTCCCGAACATGGCCTGGCCGATGGCCGAATGGGTGCTCGACACTGTCTACCCGCACCTGTTCAACGCCACGCCGCCGACGGAACAACGGCTGATCGTCGAAGGCGCACCGGAGAGCATGCTCATCCCGCTGATGGAAACCATCCTCGCCGAACACCCGGGGCTGAAGCTGTCCAGCCTGCCGAGCACCACCCAACGCAGTCGGATCGAACTCGGCCTGCGGGGCGAACAGAGTCTCGTGCAATCCGCCCACCAGCAGCTGCTGATCGGCCTGGACGCGCTTGGCGTCGCACACCGACCGCTCGACACCGCGCGGACCGACTAAAGCAGACGCGTGTAGCTGCGACGCAAGTCCCGAAATACGGCAAGTCTGGATGCCGGGCATTAATCGCGTTATCGTTGAAGCCGCTAAGAATGCGCACGGTGCGCCCGTGCCCCACCATAACAGCCATGATGATGCGAGCGAGCAAGGGTACGCCCAAACGGCCGGACGGCTCCCGTCGGCGTCTTCAGGCGCTGCTCGCCGCGCTGTGCCTGGCAAGCCTGCCAGCCATACCGGCTCACGCGGACAAGGTTTACGTCTACCGCGATGCACAGGGCAAGATGTGGTTTACCGATCACCCCGTCGCGCCCAAACCCTACCGCCTCGAGGCGGTGAAGTATTACGGCAGGCCGCCAGCCTGGCGCTCGTGCATGGGGCTGACCAATGATGATCTTGCGAAACGTGCGCAACGTTACGCGCCATTGATCGCGCGCGTCGCCGGCCAGCACGGCGTCGCCTCGCAACTCGTGCGGGCGGTGATCTCCGTGGAATCCTGCTTCGACCCAAACGCCGTATCGTCGGTCGGCGCCCGAGGGCTGATGCAGCTGATGCCGAGCACCGCCAAGCACTTCGGCATCGTGGATCTGTTCAACCCTGCGGACAACCTGCAGGCCGGCGTACGCTATCTGGCCGGACTGATCAAACGCTACGACGGCAACCTGCGCCTCGCACTGGCCGCCTACAATGCCGGCCCAGGCGCGGTACGCAAATACGGCGGCATCCCACCGTATCCCGAAACCCAGAAATTCGTCCGCCGCGTCCTCGCCGACTACCGATCCTAAGCCAGCCCGTCAGCCGTAAGGTTCCTCCTCGCGTGGCGCTTCCAACACGATCGCACCATCGCCCAGAGCATTGATGCGATAAAGGCTGTGCGCCAGCCAATGCGGCGCATGGCGCACGGTTACCGGCCCCAGAGCCACCAAGGCACGCAGCGCATCGACGGCCGCCACGACGGCCGCGGCGTCATCCAGTTCGAGCTCGAACAGGTCGACCACCAGCGGCGGACCGACGCCTCGCGCCGAGGCCAACAATTCGGCCCCGAAGTTCCCGGCATTGCCGCGATGCAGCTCTCCGGCGACGTGCAGCTCGCCGTCGCCGTTGCGCACGATGAGTACCGCACTCATACGCGCATCATCACACGTCCCGTGCCGGCCAGCGCATCCTTGTAGTTCACGGCGGAATACACCACCCGGATCAGCACGTCGCCGGCTGACAGCTCGTCCAAGGCCATGGGCTCGATACCGGCCCACGTCGAGCCGTCTTCCCCGAGATGGATACGGAATGCATTGAAGCGCGGCATGTATCCTCCTGTCGCTGGTGAGGGCTGGATTCCGGCGGGGTGCAGCGGAAATTCACAGCATAAACCATGCAACCCGGCTGCATCGGGCCGTGCAAAAGCCGACGGCGCCGTTAAGGCGCCGTCGCAAAGAAAACGGTCGGATCTCCTGAATCGTCAGAATCGATAACTGTACTGCACGCCGACGATGTCGACCGAACCGGTATACGTACCGGTCAGCGTGTTCTTGTAGGAACCCTCGGTCGTATTGTTGATCTTCACGTTGTTGAACCAGATGTGGGTATAGCCGACATCCACCGTGCTCTTCTTGCTGACGTGATAGCCGAGGCCGAGCGAAAGCCAGGTGCGGTCGCTGTCGGGTAGGCGCGCGGTACGGTGCTGCGCGTCAGGCACCGGCGTTGGATCGAAGGCAAGGCCGGCACGCCAGGTCAGGCGGGAGTTCTGCTTGTAGTTCGCACCTACGGCATAGCGCAGCGTGTCGTTCCAGTTCTCGGTGGTGACGATGTCGGGCGCGCCGTTGCTCTTGGTCACGCGCAGCTCGTGGAAGCGGCTCCACTGCGTCCACAGCAGGCCGGCGGTCACCGTCCAGCGCGGCGTGAAGGCGTGGCTCACGCCGAGGCTGGCCGTGGCCGGCAGGTTGAGCGAAGCCTGGGCGCTGGTATCGGCAAGCTGCGAATTGCTTGCCAGCAGGGTGGGGATATTGGAATAGTCGACATTGCCCTTGAGCTTGTGGTCTACCGCGGAACGATAGGTCAGACCGACCTTGGTCGCGGGCCCCACATGCCACAGCAAACCGGCATTCCAACCCACTGCCCAGTCGTTGCCGGTGACGCGGGCCTTGCCATCGACGGCGGCGTTGCCGGGCGTGAGGCGATACGATTGGCAGGTTGCAGTATCCACTTGCTCCCAGCGCCCCATAACATGCAGAACCACTGTCGACCGCGCTGGTCAGATTGGCATTGGCATACTGGATGTCCAGGCCCACGCCGAGGCTCAGAGCCGGATTCGCGTCGAAACTCAGGGCGGGATTGAGGTTGATGACCTGCACTTCGCTCTTGATCGCGTGGTAGCGCCCCAGCCAGCCGCTTTCGTAGTTGGTGGACAAGCCGTAGGGCACGCTGATGCCGAAGCCGATGTGCGTACGCGCATTGAGCTGATGGGTGATGGACAGATTGGGCACCAGGGCCGAGACACCCGCATTGCCGCCGTCACCGCCATTGGTGATGTCGCCGATGCCGGCGACACTGCTTTTGCCGTCCTTCAACTGGAAGGTCGGGTCGATGTAGATCATGCCAACGCTCAGCTGCGTGCCGGGCAAATCGCTCATGGTGGCAGGATTGAAATACATCCCGCTGGCGTTGCCGTTGCCGGTCGCGGTATCGGAATACGCGCTGCCGAGGCCGGTTGCATTCTGCTCCGTGATCGCAAAGCCGGCGGCCAGACTCGTCACCGGAAGAGCAAGGCCGGCAACAGCCAACCAGGGGGCCAGGCGGCCCGAAGCATTGCAGGTTTTCATCGATCGCTCACTCCATATAGTTGTTGTCGTTCCACCGATTCGTCGGAGCTGTCCGCCCCAGACACCTGAAATTCGTTCTTATGCACGCCGCGCCCTGCCGGCTGTTCGGGCGGCACGGGGCGCGGAGTTCCTTCGTTGTCGACAGCGACGTACGTCAGCGTGGCTTCGGCCACCTGGACGAACTCGGGCGCGTCGGGGTTGCGATGCGCGTAGGCCTCGACGGCGATCTTCATCGAAGTACGTCCGACCTCCATCAGCTCCGCATACAGGCTGACGATGTCGCCAACCTTGACCGGCCGCATAAAGACCATGCGCTCGACGGAGGCCGTCACGACGCGCCCACGGGAACGTAGCACGGCCGCAACGCCACCGGCAATGTCGATCTGCGACATGGTCCAGCCACCGAATACGTCGCCGATATCGCCCGTCACGTTGACCTCGTCGATCCGGGCCGGTATCCGCAACACCGGTTCGACGCCGTCCAGCAAACCATGCTCGCGCCTCATCTCCCGGCCTCCCGGTAGGGGCTCGGCGCATCGGACCCGGCGCGGGGAACCGAGGCTCCGCCAGCCGGCGGACTCGGGTCCGCGGCTTGTCGCGCGGCCACGCTTTCGTCGCGCAGTGCACGGCGCAGGATCTTGCCGACATTGGTCTTCGGCAGCTCTTCCCGGAATTCGATGATCTTGGGTACCTTGTAGCCGGTCAGGAGGCTGCGGCAGTGAGCTATAACGTCCGGCGCCGTCAGGCCGGGATCGCGCGCGACGACGTAGGCCTTGAGCGCCTCTCCGCTGTCGGCGCTGGGCACGCCGACCACGGCAGCCTCGTCGATGCCGGGGTGCTCAACCAGGACTTCCTCGACCTCGTTGGGATAGACGTTGAAGCCCGACACCACGACCATGTCCTTCATGCGATCGGCCAGCCTGACGAATCCGTGACTGTCCATCGCGCCGATATCGCCGGTGCGCAGCCAACCACCCGGGAAGAAGACTGCAACAGTCTCCTCCGGGCGCTGCCAGTAGCCGGCGGTCACCTGCGGGCCGCGCACGCATATTTCGCCATTCGCGCCCAGCGGAACATCCTTGCCTGCGACGTCCTTGATCGCCACCTCCGTGGACGGCACGGGCAGGCCGATCGAGCCGTTGTAGTCCTGCAGGCTCAGCGGATTGATACAGGCGGCAGGCGAAGTTTCGGTCAGACCATAGGCCTCGATCAAGGGCTTGCCGGTCAACGCCTTCCATCGCTCGGCCACGGGCTGCTGCACGGCCATGCCACCGCCCAGGGCAACCCGCAGACGGGAGAAATCGATGCGCTCGAAACCTTCCGCATCCATCATCGCCTTGAACAGCGTGTTCACGCCGGTGATCGCGGTGAAGCGCACCTTGGCGATGCTCTTGACGAAAGCCTTGCAGTCCCGCGGATTGGTGATGAGCAGATTCTCGCCGCCCAGGTGCATGAAGACGAAGCAGTTCGCGAGCAGCGAGAAGATGTGATAAAGCGGCAGCGCCGTCACCACCACCTGCCGTTCCTCGGCCATGCCGCTACTCAGCCAGGACGAGGCCTGCAGGATATTGGCCACCATGTTGCCGTGGCTGAGCATCGCCGCCTTGGCGCGCCCCGTGGTGCCGCCGGTGTACTGCAGAAACGCCAGATCGACATGCTCCAGCGCGGGACGCGCATATTCGGCGTTCGCTCCGGCATGCAGCGCGGCGCCGAACCAGGTCACGTCGTCCAGCTGCCACTCCGGCACCAGCTTCTTGACGTGCTTGACTGCGGCGTTGACCAACGTGGACTTGGGGAACGGAAACAGGTCGCCGATGCGCGTCAGCACCACATGCTCCAGCGGCACGCGATCGCGCACCTGCTCCAGCGTATGCGCGCAATTCTCCAGCAGCACGATGACCTTAGCGCCCGAATCCCGCAGTTGGTACTCCAACTCCCTGGGCGTGTAGAGCGGATTGACATTGACCACCACGCAACCCGCACGCAGCGCCCCGATCAGGGCGACCGGATACTGCAGCACATTGGGCATCATCAGCGCGACGCGGTCGCCGCGCGCCAAACCGGCGACCGACTGCAGCCAGGCGGCGAACTCGCGGCTGCGCTGGTCCAGTTCGGCATAGCTCAGGCTGACGCCCATATTGGTGAACGCCGGGCGCTGCGCATGGCGCGCGCAGCAACGCTCGCAAACATCGACGATCGAAGCGAATTCATCCAGATCCACTTCGAACGGTACGTCGGGATCATAGCTGTCGTACCAGGGATGCTTCATGGCCGTATCCTCGCTCGCCTCAGCAGCGTTCGAACAACCCTGCCGCGCCCATACCGGTGCCGATGCACATGGTCACCATGCCGTAGCGCCCGCCGGTTCGGCGCAGACCATGCACCAGCGTCGCGGTGCGGATGGCGCCGGTCGCGCCGAGCGGGTGTCCCAACGCGATCGCGCCGCCTTGCGGATTGACCTTGTCCTCGTCCAGCCCCACCTCGCGGACCACCGCCAGCGACTGCGCCGCGAAGGCCTCGTTAAGCTCGATCCAGTCGATCTCGCCAAGGCCGATGCCGGCTTGCTGCAGTACCTTGGGAATCGCCTTGACCGGCCCGATGCCCATGATTTCCGGCGGCACCCCGGCCACGGCATAACCGACGAAGCGCGCCAGCGGCTCCAGCCCCAGCTCGCGCATGCGCTTCTCGCTCATCAGCACCACCGCACCGGCCCCATCCGACATCTGCGAACTGTTGCCGGCCGTCACCGAACCGGCCTGGGCGAAGGCCGGCCGCAACTTGGCCAAGGCTTCGGCACTGGTGTCCTCACGCGGACCCTCGTCGCGTTCCACGACGGTTTCCAGCAGCCGCACCGCGCCGCCCTCGTCGGGCTGATGACTGACCACCGTATACGGCGCGATCTCCGCGTCGAACCACCCGGCATCGCGTGCCTGCAGTGCCAATCGATGACTGCGCAGAGCGAATCCATCCTGATCCTCGCGGCTCACGCCCCAGCGCGCGGCGACCTTCTCTGCCGTGATACCCATGCCATAGGCGATGCCGACATGCTCGTCGGTGAAAATCGCCGGATTCATCGACAGTTTGTTGCCGCCCATCGGCACCAGGCTCATGCTTTCCACACCGCCGGCGATCATTACCTCGGCCTCTCCCAGCCTGATCCGATCCGCCGCGTTGGCCACGGCCTGCAGGCCGGAGGAGCAGAAGCGGTTGATGGTCATGCCCGGCACCTTGTCCGGCAGACCGGCGAGCAGCGTGGCGATGCGTGCCACGTTCATGCCTTGCTCGGCCTCGGGCATGGCACAGCCGACGATCACGTCACCGACCTCGCCCGGATCAAGCTTCGGGCAATCGGCCAGCGCTGCGCGCAGGGCATGCGCCAGCAGATCGTCCGGGCGGGTGCGGCGGAATACGCCGCGCGGTGCCTTGCCGACCGGCGTACGTCGGGCCGCGACGATATAGACGTCCTGACTCATTTCGCTCTCTCCTCAGTTGCGCAGCGGCTTGCCGTTTTTCAGCATGTGGGTGACCCGCGCATGCGTCTTGGTGTTGCGCAGCAGCTTGCAGAAATACTTCCGTTCCTCCTGCAGGAACCACGCTGCCGGAACTTCGGTACCGGCATCGACGTCACCGCCGCACATCGCATGCGCCAGCGCCAGACCGATGGTCATGTCGTAGTCCGAGATGTAGCCGCCGGCATGCATGTTCTCCATCCCCGCATGGAAATTGGCGATCGCCTCGCGCCCGGCGGCGCGAATCGGCCGCTCGGCGGCAGGGCGGTAATTCGCCGCCTGCAGGGCGCGCACCTGGGCCTTGGCCGCGCCGAGAACCTCGTGACGGTTCATCACCACCACGTCGGTCGGGCGCAGGAATCCCATTTCTCGCGCGCGCAGCCCGCTGGTGGCCACCTTGCCCATGGCCACGGTTTCGAAGATGTCCTTGAGGTGCGGGAACAGGTCGCCGCCGCGCGCAGCCCGATCGGCACGCCTGGCGAATTCCATGCAGCCGCTGCCGGCCGGAATCAGGCCCACGCCCACTTCCACCAGGCCGATGTAACTCTCCAGCGCCGCGACCACACGGTCGCACTGCATGAGCAGCTCGCAGCCCCCGCCCAGGGCGAGGCCGTGCACGCCGGCCACCACCGGCACGCTGGCCCGGCGCATGCGGATGCACATGCCCTGGAAGCGCTTGAGCAGATCGTCCAGCGCATGACTGCCGGGCAGCAGGCTCTTCATGGCGATGGGCATGAAGGACTTCAGGTCGGCGCCGGCACTGAAGGGCTCGTCCGGGTGCCACACGACCAGGCCGGCGTATTCCCGTTCGGCCAGCTCCACTGCGCGGTTCAGGTCCACGATCAGCGGATCGCTGATGGTGTGCATCTTGGTCTTGAAGCTGATCACCAGCACGTCGTCGCTGCTGTGCCAGACGCGTGCCGTCTCGGTTTCGAACACGGTCTCGCCAACGTGCCCGTCCTCGCCGAGCACGCACTGCGGACAAACCTGACGGCGGTAGACCGGCAGGGTGGAGCGCGGTTTGTAGCGTGCGTCCGCCGCGGACCAGGACGCGTCGGCCTCGTGCGCGGCATCGACCTGGCCAACCCAATCGGGCAGCGGCACGCGCACCGGTGTCTCGCCCGCGTCGATGTCCTCGCCGATCAGCGCGGCAATGTCGTGCCAGCCGGCCTGCTGCCAGATCTCGAACGGACCGCGGTCCCAGCCGAAACCCCAGCGGATCGCCAGATCCACGTCGCGGGCGGTGTCCGCGATCTGCTCGAGCAGGTAGGCGGCGTAGTGGAACACGTCGCGGTGGATGGCCCAGACGAACTGCGCGTGCGGGTCCTTCATCGTGCGCAGCTGCGGCAGGTAAGTAGCCGGATCGCGCGTGGCGAGCAGCTTGTCGACTTTGCCTGGCAGCTTGGCGCGGCGCTTGCGGTACTCCCGAGTGGCCGGATCGTAGACGCGGATCTCGCCGTCCACTTTCTCGTAGATGCCGCGTCGGGTCTTCTGCCCCAGCGCACCGCTGTCGACCAGCTCGTCGAGCCAGGCCGGCACGTCGTACAGCCCGGCCCACGGATCGTCGGGCAGGTTCTCGACGGCGCCGTGGAGCACGTGCCGTAGGGTGTCCAGCCCCACAACGTCCGCGGTGCGGAAGGTCGCGCTCTTGGGTCGGCCTATCTTGCGTCCGGTGAGCTCGTCCACGGTTTCGAAATTCAGGTCCAGGCGCTCGGCATGGTAGAGCGTCGCCATCATGGCGAACACGCCGATGCGGTTGGCGATGAAGTTTGCCGTGTCCCTGGCCCGCACCACGCCCTTGCCCAGCGTACTGACCAGGAATGCCTCCACGCTGTCGAGTACGGATGCCGTGGTCTTCGCGCAGGGGATCAGTTCCACCAGATGCATGTAGCGCGGCGGATTGAAGAAATGAATGCCGACGAAGCGGTGGCGCATCGCCTCAGGCAAATGGCCGGCCAGTTCGTTGACCGACAGGCCCGAGGTGTTGGTCGCCAGCACAGCCGACTCGGCCAGATGGGGGACGATGCGAGCGAACAGCTGGGCCTTGAGCTCCATGCGCTCGGCAATCGCCTCGAGCACGAGCTGGCAGTCGGCCAGTCCGCCGAGATGCTCGTCGTAGTTGCACGGGGTGATCAGGGCCGCCGTATCTTCGGCTGCGAGCGGCTCGGGCTTTAGCTTCTTCAACCCGGCCACGGCCTTGCGTGCGATAGCGCTCTTGTCGGCCCCGTCCGCAGCAAGGTCGTAGAGCTGCACGGGGATGCCCGCGTTGGCGAAATGCGCGGCGATCTGCGCCCCCATCACGCCGGCACCGAGCACGGCGACCTGCCGGACCGCCGGCAGAACCGCGCCGACAGCGTAATGGAATTGAGCGACGGGTTGACTGGACATCGGGGGCTCCTCTGGCTTGGTGCTTCGATCGGGATCAGACGGCTTCGCGCAGCGCGGGCGGCAGACAACTATCCGCGGCAGGATCGTAGGGAACGCGAACCAATTCCGCGGGATCGAAATCGTCCACGTTGATGACCTCCATCAGGCGAACATCGAAGGCATACAGCTCGCGCGCCTCCTGCTTGCCGAGCAGACCTCGACGGCGCGCGACCTTGATCAGTTCGACGCCCTGCAGTTTCGGCAGGCGACCGTCCTTGACGGCCTTGCGCAGCTTTACGAACAACGACTCCAACCCCAGGCTCTGGCGGAAAACGCTGTCGACGTGCGCCAGCGGATTGTTGAGCCCTTCCTCGGCGAACAGCCCGCCGATCAGGCGCTCACGCACAGGCGTGTCCTCGACCACGGCGCCGGCCAACGCAGAGACCATCGCATCTGAAGGCGCACGGAAGCGCGCTCCCAGCGGGAACACCAGGAAGCGCAGCAGCCACGCCAACGGACGGGCCGGAAAGTTGCGCATCAGTTCGAGAAAGGCGGTCTGGTAGCCGTGCGTCAGATCGGCCATGGCCCATTCCACGACGGGGCGCTCCGATTCCGGGCAGCCGGCATTCTCGTGGTGCTTGAGCACCATGCTGGCCAGATAAAGGTGGCTCAACATGTCGCCGAGGCGCGCGGACAGGCTTTCCTTGAGCTTGAGACGACCGCCGAGGCTGAGCATGGCGGCATCGGCCACCAAGGCGAAGGCAGCGCTGAGCCGGTCGAGGTCGCGGTAATGCCTGCGCAACGAGGCATCTCCCGGCACCCGGACCAGACATGAACCGCTCAAACCCATGACCCAGGCGCGCACGGCGTTGCTCAAGGTCGAACCGATATGCGCGAACAGAATGCGGTCGAATTCCGCCAGCACGCCCGGCTCGCCGGCGCGCTGCGCCAGCTTCATCTCCTTGAGCACGAATGGGTGGCTGCGGGTTGCACCCTGACCGAAGATCATCAGGTTTCGGGTGAGGATGTTGGCGCCTTCTACGGTGATGGCCACCGGAATCGATTCGTAGCAGCTCGCGATGTAGTTGCCGGGCCCCTTCATGACACCCTTGCCGCCGTGGATGTCCATCGCGTCCAGCGTGCACTGGCGGGCCATCTCGGTGCAGTGGTATTTGAGGATGGCCGAGGGCACGCTGGGCTTTTCGCCGCCGTCCAGGGATTGGATGGTGAGGCTGCGTGCAGCGTCGATGATGTAGTCGTATCCGGCGATGCGCGCCAACGGCCGCTGGATGCCTTCGAAGCGCGACAGGGTCACGCCGAACTGCCTGCGTAGGGTGGCATAGGCGCTGCTGCCCTTGAGCATGCGCTTGGCGACCGCGGCAGCCGTAGTCGGCAAGGTGATGCAGCGCCCCACTGACAGACAGTTGACCAGCATGGTCCAGCCTTTGCCGGCCATCTCGGGGCCACCGATGATGTTGTCCAGCGGCACGAACACGTCCTGCCCTCGCACTGGTCCGTTGAGAAAGGTATCGCCCACCGGCAGATGACGGCGGCCTATTTCCAGACCCTTCGTATCCCTTGGGATGAGCGCGCAGGTAATGCCGTAGTCCTCAGTCTCGCCGAGCAGATGCTCCGGATCCTTGAGCCGAAAGGCCAGTCCGACGAGCGTGGCGATCGGCGCCAGTGTGATGTAGCGCTTGTTGAAGTTCAGGCGCATGCCCAGCACTTCGCGCCCCTGCCACATTCCACGGCAGACGATGCCGGTGTCGGGAATCGAAGTCGCGTCGGAACCCGCCGTCGGCGCTGTCAGCGCGAAACAGGGAATCTCCTCGCCACTGGCCAGTCGTGGCAGATAGTGGTTGCGCTGCTCCTCGGTGCCGTATTTGAGCAGCAGTTCGCCAGGGCCGAGCGAATTGGGTACGGCGACCAAATAGGTCACACCGCCGCCGGTGTTGGACAGCTTCACCAACACCTCGGACTGCGCGTAGGCGGAAAGCTCCAAACCGCCGTAGCGTTTCGGGATGATCATGCCCAGCAAACCGCTGCGGCGCACGAACTCGATGATGTGCTCGGGCACAGTGGCCCAGTTGTGGTTGATGTTCCAGGCATCGCACAGCCGGCAGAGTTCGCTGACAGGTCCGTCGAGAAAGGCCTGCTCATCTGCCGACAGCTCAGGCGCCGGTTGGTCGAGCAGGCGATTCCAGTCGGGACGGCCGCTGAACAGCTCGCCGTCCCACCAAACCGTGCCCGCATCGATCGCTTCGCGCTCGGTTTCGGACAACCGCGGCAACTGCCTGGCAAAAGCGGCGAACAGCGACCGGCTGACCAATTCGCGCCGCAGAGGAGCTAGAGCCAGGAAGACCAGGCCTGCAGTGAGCAGCGTCAGCACGACCGTTGCGCCGATGGCCCCGGGCACGAACCAAGAGACCAGCGCCAGGACCGCCATCCCTCCGGCGGCCCACCCGAGCCCGCCGCGCCAAAAGGCGCAACCGAGCAGAGCAGCCGCAGCCAACAGTAAAAAAGCCAATGTAATCATCCTGGTTACTCCCCGTCATGCTCTCTAGTGGAGCAATTCGATATAAAATCGAACGAACGCTCGCTTTTTATTTAGTGTACTATTCTCTGTACGTCAAGTTGTTTTGTTTATGACCGGGCCGCCGAGGAGCGAAACGATGACCGCCTGCCGACACCGCACACGGGCCGGCATACTGCGGCAAGGCATGCGCCCGGACAGATGGAGCACTCATGGATCAGGCGCAATCCCACAGCACCGCGGATTTCAAAAGCTTCCAGGCGGACTTTCCCCACCAGGGCAGGGCAATCTACGAGACGCTGTTCGAACGCAACAAGGACAGGATCACGACCAACAAGGCGAAATTCGCCGTCGTAAATCTGGAAAGGATATTTTCGGCGACCTTCGAATTGACGCCGCGCATCGGCTTCCCGGTGATGTCGCTACGCGACCTCAGCCGGGCAACGGGCCTGAGCATGGGCGGCATCTATTCCTACATCGAAAGCAAGGAACGCATCGCCATCATGGTGAAGGACCTTGTGAAACTGGTCACCGAGGAACTGCTCGCCAGAGCCAAGGACCTGTCGGATCCGCGGACCGCATTGGAAACGGCGATCCGGGAGCACATTTTCGCCACCGAGATACTGCAGGACTGGTTCAGCTTTCTGTACTTCGAAACCCGCAGCCTGCCGCATGAACACCAGGAAGAGTCGAAGAACATCGAACTGAAGCTGGAAACCGCCCTGCACGAGTTGATCGATCAGGTCCGGCAGTCGCGCGACATCGAATGCGGCAACAGCCCGATCATCGCCACGACGCTGATCGCCCTGATTCAGGACCGTTATCTGAAACCGTGGAAGCACAGCAAGTCGGGCGAATCCGCGGACGACTACGCGCAGCGCGTGCTCGCCTTGATGCATTGCGCAATCGAGCACCCGTAGCCGCGGCCCCAGCCATTGCCGCAGGACTCAATCCGCCTGTGGCGGCACCGGTCGCGGCGTCCCTTCGGCATCCACGGACACGTAGGTCAGCGTGGCTTCCGAGACCTGGATGAACTCCGGATCCTGCAGTCCACGATGGACATAAACCTCGACCCCGATCTTCATCGAAGTGCGGCCCACACTGAGCAGTTTGGCGTACAGGCTGACGATGTCGCCCACCTTCACCGGCTTCATGAAAACCAGGTGGTCGACGGCCACCGTCACCACCCGCCCGCCCGATCGGGCCACCGCGGGGATACTGCCGGCGATGTCGATCTGCGACATGATCCAGCCGCCGAAGATATCTCCGCCGGCGTTGATGTCGCCCGGACGTGCGGGGACTCGCAGCACCGGTTCTGTGCCGCCGAATAGTCCCTTCCCGTCTCTCATCGTTCGTTCTCCTCGAAAAGGCGCGCCACATCCGCCTCATGCTGGGCCAGGATGCGTACGCGCTTGAGTTTTTGGGTCGGCGTGACCAAGCCGTCCTCGATCGTCCAGGGCTGCAGCAGCAGGGTAACCCGGCGGACCTGTGCATAGCCCGGGAAATTATGCAGAGCCCGCGCCATGCGCTGCAGCACCCTGCGCTCGACGTAGCGGTCGCTCAGCGCTGCAGGGTCCTGGGGATCGACGTCGCACTCACGCGCGAACGTCGGCCAGGCTTCCTCGTTGAGGACGGCCAGCGCGGCAAGATACGGCTGACCCTCACCGATAATCAACACCTGCTCGAACAAATCGTCCAGGCCGATGGCGATTTCCATCTCCGCCGGCGGCACCTTCTCACCGTTGGCGAGTACGATGATGTCCTTGATCCGGCCGGTAATGAAATGCCGGCCTGCCTCGTCCTTGCGTGCCTGGTCTCCGGTGTGCAGCCAGCCCTCGGCATCGATCGCCGCGCGTGTGGCTTCCTCGTTCGCCCAATAACCCATCATCACGTTCGAGCCGCGGACCAGCAACTCGTCGTTCGGCCCGATCTTGGTCTCGACGCCGCGCAGCGCCGGCCCGATGCTCTCCGGCATATTGTTGCCGGGCAGATTGACACTGACCACCGGACTGGCCTCGGTCAGACCGTATCCCTGCAGCAGAGGTACGCCGAGGCCGGTGAATTCTCGCGCAAGCTCGGGCGCCAGCGGCGCACCGCCACAGATCGCGAAGCGCAATCGACCGCCGAGGCGCGCGCGCAGCTTGCTGCCGACAAGACGGTCCAGCGTCGGCCCCAACACATGCGCCGGGCGCCAGCTGCCCCGGCCCTGGGCGCGCTCGTAACGCTGCCAGCCGATACGCACCGCACTGGCGAATAGGCTTCGCGAAAGCGCGCCCTGCTGTTCCAGGCTCTTGCGCAGACGGCTGTGCACGCGCTCGTAGATGCGCGGCACGGAGATCAGCACGGTCGGCTTTACCGCCTGCAGATCCTCGCCCAGCTGCTGCACGGAACGCGCATAAGCGACGCGGGCACCGCATACCATCGGCAGGTAATACCCGCCGGTGCGCTCCAGGGTGTGAGACATCGGCAGGAAGGAGAGGAACACGTCGTCCGACGTAATATCGGCCACATGCGAGGCAGCCCAGGCGTTCTCGAGCATGTTGCGGTGACTGAGCATGACCCCTTTGGGACGACCGGCAGTGCCGGAGGTATAGACGATACTGGCCAGTTCGTCGGGCTCGGCGGTGGAACGCTCCGGCTTGCCGTGGCAGCCGAAGCTCCAGGCAGCGAAGGACTCCAGATGCGGGTCGAGCGCACCGTCCTCGGCTTCGATGTTGGCCAGGCTGACGATGCGCTTGAGGCTGCCGAAACCATCGCTGATTTCCTGCAGGCGCCGCCATTGCCGTTTGCCGTCCACCACCAGCAACTTAGCCTGGGTCTCTTCGACGATATGCGCGACATTGTCGGGGCGGTCGTCGGTAAACAACGGCACGCTCACCAAGCCGAGCCCCAGCGCGGCCTGGTCGAATACCACCCACTCGCGCGAGTTTCGCAGCATCAGCGCGACACGGTCGCCGGGACTCAGGCCTTCCTTGCGCATCGCCGCCTGCCAGCGGCCGACTTCCAACGCCATCTCGCCCCAGGTCGTGTCGAGCCAGGCCTGACTGCCATTATCGTAGTGGCTGTAGGCGACCGCATCGGAACTGCGCCGCACGCGCTCGTGAAACAAACCGCTCAGATTGCCGGCTTCATCCGGCCGGATCACGTCCGTCCCTGCCATCCGCTCCTGCCTCTCGTGATGCGGGTCCGTCGCCGCGCCACTGCCATCATCGACGGCGTCGCGCGGACCCATGGATGCCCGGTATTATGCGTTTTAGTAGGTAGCGAATTGTAACAGCCCTGTCATCACCGGCCTATCTCGCCCAAGCAGCGCAGGCACGGTGCAACAGGCTATGATGTGCGGATGAAAACGCTCGCGCTCTACAACCTCAAGGGCGGCGTCGGCAAAACCGTTTCGGCCGTCAATCTGGCCAGCCTTGCCGCTGCGCAAGGCTTGAAAACTTTGCTGTGGGACCTCGATCCGCAAGGTTCGGCCGCCTGGTATCTGGGCTTCGACACGGAAGACACCGGTGGCATGAAGCGCCTGATCCGAGGCAAAACGCCCATCGGCGAACTGATCCGTCCGACCCGCTGGCCGCGCCTGCATCTGCTGGCAGGTGGTTTGTCGAGCCGCCGTCTGGAACAACAGGCCGACGAAAACAGCGACTTGCTGGCACAGCTCACCGCGCCACTGGCTGAAGATTATGCGCTACTGATTCTCGACTGCCCGGCCGGTATGCAGCCGATCAACGACGAGGCGCTGAGGCTGGCCGATGTCGTGGCGGCGCCGATGATTCCGACCAGCCTTTCGGTGCATACCTTCACTGTGTTGGTACAGCACATGGCTCGCCAACATATGCGCAAGGTCAAGCTTTATCCGTTTCTGAACATGGTCGACAAACGCCGACGGCTACACCGGGACTTGGCCGACACCCTGCCGCAGGAAATCTCCACGCTACTGGGTACCAGCATTCCCTACGCTTCGATCATCGAGCAGATGGGACCACGGCGCGCATTATTGCAGGACTACGCTCCGCACAGCCCGTCCGCACGGCAGTACGTGTCGCTTTGGGCCGAGATTCGCGGCCTGCTGCGCTGCTGATATTACGGGAGCAAACCGGCCTTTCGGCCGGTTTGCTCCGCAGCTGCAGGGTCAGAGCTGCTTCTTGCTGAAGTACCAGTCGGTGTACTCGTAGCCTTCGCCGGCACGCTGTTCGGCCGCATCCGCGGTCTGCGGCGGCGGCACGATCACCGCATCGCCCGGCTGCCAGCCTTCAGGCGTTGCACAGGCATTGCCGTCCGTCGTCTGCAGCGCCGTGAGTAGACGCAGAAACTCGGGGATAGAACGGCCGTTGCTCATCGGATAGTAGACCATTGCACGCAGCACGCCCTCAGGGTCGATCAGGAAGGTCGCACGCACCGCCGAGGTATCTGCCGCGCCGGGGTGGATCATGCCGTACGCGCGGGCCACGTCCATGCTCAGGTCCTCGATGATCGGGAACTGGATGTCGACGCCGAACTTCTCCTTGATGTTGCGCACCCAGGCGATATGGGCGTAGTTGCTGTCGATGGACAGGCCGAGCAGTTCGCAGTTCTTGGCCTGGAACTGATCGTAGTGGCGGGCGAAAGCCATGAACTCGGTCGTGCACACCGGAGTAAAATCCGCCGGATGGGAGAACAGGATGAGCCACTTGCCCTTGTAGTCCGCCAGCGACCGTTCGCCGTGGGTGGTCTTGGCCTTGAAGGTAGGGGCCTGTTCATTCAAACGCGGGAGGCCTGCAAGCTGTGTCTGCTGTTCGTTTTCCATGATGTTTCTCCGTATGGTTTTATGGGACTGAGCATCGATTGCCGGCTGGAACAATCCGCCGTTGATGAGAATCATACTTAGTCTAAGTATAAAATCATATAAATAGATCATTGAATAATTAAATACTCATGATAGAAGACAACCATCATACGCAGGCATTCACCCTGCATTACTGTCTGCGCCTTGAAGATGGCGCCGTTGTCGACAGCACCGAGGGTGACGCGCCACTGCGATTGCGTATCGGCGACGGCACGCTCCACCCTACGCTCGAACGCTGTCTGGCCGGGCTCACCGCAGGCACGCGCAAAACCTTCCGCATCGCTTCGGAGCAAGGCTTCGGACCCTACGACCCGGAGATGGTCCGGCCGATGGAGCGTTCGGAGTTCGCCGATCAGGACATGCTTGAACCCGGCACCATGATCGCCTTCGAAATCCCCACTGGCGACACCGTGCCGGGCCGCATTCTGTCGATCGAAGAACAGCACGTGCTGATCGATTTCAACCATCCGTTAGCCGGCCGGGACTTCGAATTCGAGGTACACATCCTGGCCCGCGACTGAGGCGACCAATCCCGCACCCAACGCAGGGTGACGCCGTACGCCGCTTGGGTTACCGTACGGCGATAGGTCAGATACCGACACCGCAGCCCGCCGGTCAACTCTTCACACGAGCATGCAATGGATATTCTTCTCGCCAATCCCCGCGGTTTCTGCGCGGGCGTCGATCGCGCCATCGAAATCGTCGAGCGCGCTCTCGAACGGTTCGGCGCCCCCATCTACGTCCGCCACGAAGTCGTGCACAATCGCTTCGTGGTCGACGGCTTGCGCAACAAGGGGGCCGTCTTCGTCGAGGAGCTGGCCGAGGTTCCCAACGGAGCGACCGTGATTTTCAGCGCACACGGCGTGTCGCAAACGGTGCGCCGGGAAGCCGAGTCGCGTGGACTCACGGTGTTCGACGCCACCTGTCCGCTGGTGACCAAAGTACATATTGAAGTGGCGAAATATGCGCGCGAGGGTCGCGAAGCCATCCTGATCGGGCACCGCGGCCACCCGGAGGTCGAGGGAACGATGGGCCAGTACGACCGCAGCCTGGGAGGCGACATCTATCTCGTGGAATCACCCGAGGATGTCGCAGAACTCGAAGTTCGGGAACCCGAACGCCTCGCCTTCGTGACCCAGACCACGCTTTCCGTCGACGACGCCCAAGCAGTCATCGACACATTACGAGCGCGCTTCCCCTCCATCGAGGGACCGCGTAAGGACGATATCTGCTACGCCACGCAAAACCGCCAGGATGCGGTGCGCAATCTTGCCGGCGAATGTGATGTGATACTCGTCGTCGGCTCGCCGAACAGTTCGAATTCCAACCGCCTACGCGAATTGGGTGAGAAAGCCGGCGTGCCGGCCTACCTCGTCGACGGTCCGGAAGATATCGAGCAGCAATGGATCGAAGGGAAAAAGCGCATCGGCGTGAGCGCCGGGGCTTCCGCGCCGGAGACCCTAGTCCGTGACGTCATATCGCAACTCCAGACCTGGGGAGCAAGCGTCGTCCGCGAACAACACGGGCGGGAGGAGAACATCACTTTCAGCCTGCCGAGTGCGCTACGACAATGACGAGGACTCTTGCCTGAATTCCGCGGCGACGCGATCAGATCCGAACCGGGGCCGGTTATCGCCAGCAGTTGCCTGCCGTGCCCGTTCCTGAGACACCCTTCTGGCCCAATCCGTTGATCGTGAAGGCGCTGCATTCGGTATCGTTCGTCTGCCCTGAAGCGGCAAGCGGCGTCGCTGTAACCACATAGCCGGACGTCGCGTTCAAGCCGAGTGTCACGCGGTAATAAGGCGTGCTATCGGTGGGCACATCCAGGGTCGCCGGATAGCCAAGCTGCGTCAGGCTGTTGGTGTAGACGTTATTGGTCGAAAAGAAACGCTCTTCCCTGACTCGCGGCCTCGAGCAGGGCGGTCTTGGCTGCGGTGCGATGTGCCTTGCGCATGTAGTTCTGATAGTTCGGATAGGCAATCACGGCAATGATCGCAAAGATAGACACCGTGATCATCAGCTCGATCAAACTAAATCCATGCTGCGTTCCAGTCTCAGCCCCTCCGCCACAACCGAACCGGCATCGTTCGCTTCCAAACCTAATGCGGCTCATTGGGCTGCTCCCGACAAAGGAACAATTCCCACGACCACATCGCCCTGGCCACTGTCGCCGGGCTGGGGGGCAAGATCGATCCGAACGCGCATACCCGGCCTGATCTTAAGCTGCCCCAGATTACGTTCGTGCCACAACTTGGCCAGCGTATTCATTGACAATTGATACTGCGCGTCGCCCGAAAGAGTCACATAGCCATCCGACATATTCAGATCGGTCAGTTCGCCATCACGATATGCTGCGTGGGCATATGCGGCGAACGACATCAGCCCCGCCGCTCCGACGGCAACCGCCAATCGCTTTATCCGCACCGCAGCTCTCGCCTTAATCACACGCATTTCGAATGCCTCCAAGGTCAGCGCAACTCGCGCCAACCCAGTTTCCCGGTGTTAAAGCCGGTTTTGATGTCCTTAGTAACCAGGTTTCCACCGCTAGTCGTTATCAGCAACTTGGCTTCGTCCGAATTTCCGGACTTGCCGACAGCAGCCGGGCTATTCGGCACACCCCCACCGACATAGAACCCACTCACGACCTGGCCGAAGACTGTGGAATTGAATGGCGCATAACTTTGCTGCTGTCCGCCTGTACCCATATCCAGCGCCATGACCCAGCCGCTGCCACCCGCCGAGCACGGATTATCTCGAAGGAATTGTCGTCGTAAACACGACCGAACGACCGACAATCAGCGGATTGCTGCTCACCATTTCGCCCTGCTTGGTCCAACTGTTCGGCGTAGCGATCGTCTGGTTGGGCGCAGTTCCGCTCAAGTTGTTTGTGGGTTTCTCAAGATCGAGATAAAACCCCATACTGCTGGTCCAATCGATACTGTTATTGCTCAACACTCGTATCGTATCGCCTGCTGTCGCGCTGCCGGTCCCAGTGTCGACGGCCTCATAGTTGATCGTCTGCTGTGTCAGATTCGCACGTGTCAGGTTGTAGGTGGACGCAGGCGCCCCCTTGGTGACCAGATACGAGAATGGGTTCGTCCCCGATACGCTGTTGGCCCCGGTGAAGTTGTGGTCCCACACGCCATAGATTGTCTGGGCGTGTGTTGTATCGGGCACGTTGTCGCCGCTTTCGAAATACTTGCCGGTCCCGAAATAGAGTTCGACACCATAGTTCAGGCCCTTCGGATGCGGATTTGCGATGATCTTGGTGGTGATAGGCTGCGGCGTGCCGCCGGGGCCGGTCGCCTTGAACAAAGGCGTCGGTGTGCCGGTTCCGAAGGTCGATACGTGCCAGGCCGACGCCGAGTTCCCGGTTAAATCGAAACGCCAGACATCGCCGCACAGATCGCCTGCATAAACGTAATCCGTAATGTTATCCGAATCCAGATCGACAGGCGTCACGTAGGCCAAACCGTTCGGCTTGTTGCCGCATTGCGTGGCAGAGGTGCCGACTCCGGTGTCGAGTTTGGCGAGCACATGGCCGTTCGCGATGTTCAGCACATACAGCACGGCATCGCCAGTCGAACTCTGGTGTCCGTCACTGACGGTATTGTTGTAGCCATTGCCGACCAGGACACCCCAGACACCGTTATGCAGCCGCACGATCAGCGGACGCCCGAAGGTGTAACCGAGATCGTTGCCGGTATTGGTGCCGTCGTTATAGGAATCCGTGAATTCCCATTTGACGATCGAACTGGCATTGCTTTCCGAGAAACTGCCCGGATTGGTCACATCGAGAGCATAAATACCCTGGCCTCCCGCACCGAGACTGCCCACCAGCATGGAATGCCAGGCACCGCCGAAGTAAGCGTCGGTTTGGGATTGCTGCCCATCGACGAAAAAGCGGTGATAGCCGGATTTCAGATAATCCGTCGAAGTGACGCCGGCAATATTCGTAAACGCCTGGGACGGCATGAACGCCAGTACTTCCTTGCCGGTGTTCGTAGCAGTGTTATAGGTGCCGCTGGAATTGTAATTTCCTGCGGCGAATCCGTGCAGGAATCCGTCGTCGCCGCCAACGTACACCACATTCAGCCGCTGATCGTTGTTGCTCGTGAACTGCCCGTATTTCACGGTCGCCGAATTCTCAGGCATGGTCGCACTGGAATAGAGCTTGTCGGTCCAGCCGGTCGTCTGCGGATAATTGAAGTCCGGCGCGCCCACGAAGGTCGGGTTGGAGTGCACGATATCGCCGAGCACGTTCGTGCGATTGCGGTAAGCTCCGCCGTTCTGTTTTTCCTGACTACGGTCCCCGCGCAGCCAGTCCAGTCGATTCTGACCAGCGGTCGCACTGCCGCCGTTTTCGAGGTCGGATTGCTCGGTAGAGCTCAAATCCGTCCACCTGAACGGCACGCCCGCCCCGCCGGCATAGGTCAACATGACCCGGCCGGTATCCCAATTCTGCGCGGTAACCGACTGCACGCCGGTGGCCGGGCATGGGCCTCCGGTCAGATTGCAACTGGCATCCCAGACGGCAGTAGTGCCACAGATATCCCCTTGCGCGACGCCGTAACAGGCGTCGCCGGGCGGCGCATTGCCGTCCGATATGCGACTAGCCAAGAACTGTCCGCTCCAGTCCTTGCTGCTGAACTTGGCCTGATAGACCTGGCTGTTGGCGTTGACGGTGCCAACGTTGCTGGTCGCGCCTGATGCCGAACCCTGACGGCCTTCGATGCGCTGGATAATGGTCTGGAATGCCTTGACGATGTCGCTGGGCCGCTCCGCGCTGAAAAACTCGCCACGCGAATCTATGGCCGTGTGGTACAGGTCGTACACGTTCGCGGGAGCCGCATTGGAACCCGTCGCCGGCCAATTGACCGCGCCGCTGGCAAGTCGCGTCATACGCCGGTGCGGCATAGGTCGAACCACCCCACTTGGGACTGGTCAGCCAGGAACTCAGGCCGACGCCGACGGTATAGGTGACCATGTGCTGCCAGGTCGCAGGATCGTTCTTGGGATTCCAGTACGGCTGTATGGTCTGCGAGCTAGTGCCTGAAGTCACCGTTTCCGAGCCTGTGACCGGCGTGTACTTGAGCGTACTGGAGTCGGCCAGCGAAGGCATGAGATCGGTGCGCCAATAGTAGAAGGCGATGTCGGCAAGACTGTTGTTGTTGCTGTCGGAATACGGCGCAACCGGACTGTAAGCGGTGCCGTCCGGCAAGGTATGACTGGTACCGTCCTGATTGCCGATACTGCCGCCGTAGTAACCATTCCAGATACCGTCGGTCATGACGATGGAGTAATTCTGACGGCAGGTATACATGGGATTGCTGGTGACGCCCGGGTCGTATTCGTAGGGACGATTCGTTTCGTACATATCGCCGGCGCGTGCCAGTGCGGCACGCAACGGCGTGCCGCTCTGAAGCGGGCAAGCGACTTAGCCAGCTATAGAAATCCGTCTTGTGCGTACCGGTAAATCGCGCTATCTGATTGTCGTACGAATCGCTGTTCCAGCTGCAGTCCTTGCTCGACCCAAATCCGTGGCAGGCGTTGAGTACCTGCCAGGCGACGCGCGTCTTGTCGTTGAGTTGGGAAAAGGCCAGCGTGGAAGCGGAAGCCACCGATAGATTGCGGGTGCGGTAAAAGGAATACCAGTTCGCGAAATTCTGTTGTTCCGCGGTCGTCCAATTGCTCGAACCTGGGCCGCACCGCCACCGCCTGAGCTATATTGATGCAGGGTGTAGCAACTCGTGTTGTTGATGCTACCGCCACTAGCGGAGTCGCCGGGAATTCCTGTCGCCGGGCTCGGGCAGCTGCCGCCGTTAGGGGTGTAGACATAGTAATAGGCTGGAACGCCGCTCGTCTGCGGACTGAACGGATTGCGCCCGAAGCGACTGCCCCGTACTGGAGGGATTGTACGAGGACGTTGGACGATAGTTGTTGCTGAGGTTGCGATACCCGCGAGAGGTGTCGAAGCCATTGATGTAAGCATGGGTAAAACTGGTGGTTAGCGGGCTCCCGTTGGCATCCACCGGCGGCTGGTAGGTAACGTTCGGGTCGTAATACATGCCGTTCCAGTCGCTGGACTTGCCTCGCGGATCGGCACTGTTCATCACGGACGCTGCCGCATCCGGCACATAGCCCCAGGCCATACTCCCCGAATCATCCAGAGTCAGAGTCAGATTAGGCGGGATATTGGTCACCAGGAACAGCGGATCGTTCGCGATGGAATATGTCGCGGCCTGTACAGCAGCACCGTAGAAAATGCCGACCGACGCCAATCCGGCGAGGGACGACACCGCCGCGCGCCGCCAGATTGCTCGAGCGTGTTGCCCCATGCGTAACATCGCTCCGCCCTCCATCACCAAATCCTGCCGAAGAATTCCTGCGCCACCGCGACTGCCGAGGCGTTACCGCCCGCCGCTCGTGCCGTCAGACGGTAGTAATAAATGTTCGTTTGCGTCGCCTTGCTGCCCTGCTGAGTGGTCGGCGTCAAGGTACCGCCGGAAGAAGCTACCGGCTTACTTCCCATCTCCTCGATATACAACTCGGGAGCCGTGATGTAACCGAGATTCTTTGCCGCCGTAACCGCCGTGCCATGGTCCGTGTTGCTGGTGACGAGCTGACCGTTTGCTAGATTCAAAGTCAGCGGCTTAGTCGCGAAGTTGATACCAGAGCTCCAATCGCCGGTCGACGCACCCGATGTCTGGATGCCCCACAAAGCGTCCGTAATGAACTGTCCGGTCGGATCGGTGGCGATCTGTCCGGCGAGATTCGCCTGCCACACCATCGGCGCATCATCGTTGGAACTTGTCGGCACGGCACTGCTTCCCGCAGCAGTGGGAGGAGCCGTGAAATTAAGGGGAGCAAGCGGCTTGAGGAGATTTTGCTCCGCAGCTGAAAGCGCTGCATTGGCCGCATCCAACGCTCGAGTCTTGGTGCGCAGATTGCCAGCCATGCGCTCCTGCAAACCGACACCGCTGAACATGCTGACGCCCAGGAGAGTCAGGATGACCAGAATCAGAAGGCTGGCGATCAACGCAAACCCGCGCTGGCGCGTGCCGTCCTCCCGTTTCAATCTCATGTTTTGCATAGTCATCGCAGCCACACCTACTGGTTATTCGGAGCGCTCATCAGGTTGACCACGATCGGCATCGCGATGGTGGCCGGCTGCCCAGGAGCGGCTTGCGCCTTGTTGAGTGGATTGTTGAACACCAGGCGGATGCTCACGCTCTTGACGTTGGCCCAGGCATTGTTGGCCGTGACCGTGGCCGCATCCATATAACGATCGGCCGAGCCGTTAGAATTGGTGTCCACGCCGAACAGCACCACCATATTCGTGACATCGTTGACAAAGGGCTGGAAGCCTCCGCCGGTATGCGGATCACACTCGAGTTCATTGTTGGCCGTATCGACACGGTAGGTATTGATGGTCATGCCGTTCGCGGTCTGTCCGAGGCAATTGAGCATGTCATTGCCAGCCGTCGAGGCCACGAAACGGACGGTAAGCGCGCCAGGCATATTGCTGGTCACGTTGCCTCCCAGCACCATTTGCCCAACGGAGGTGAACGTGGTGTTAGACGGCAACGCCTCGCCACGTGTCAACGTCGTCGGGTTCGGGAAAAATCCCGCCTGCTGAACCGTCTGGGCCAGCATGGTTGCGGCAAGACGTTGATTGTCCTGCAGGCGCGAAAGCTCCTGCTGCGTGTCGTAGGACTGGCGGGTGCTGAAAAAGACCGTGAACAGCCCCGCGAGCAGAAACAGGCTCAACACCAGAGCCACCATCAGCTCGACCAGCCCGACGCCTCTCTGCTTGGCGTGCAAGCCCATCATGGCATCACCACTGTCTGGTAGCTGAACGTTCCGGTGGTCGCACTGGCCAAAGAGCCGGTTTCAGTGCCCGTCGGGGCGTTCAAAGCCATATTCTTTTCCAGCCAACTTACGCTAACCGTACAAACCAGAGGGGCGCCAGCGCACACCACCGTCCCAGCGCCCTGCGGCAACTGCGCAGCCAGACCGGCAGCCCAGCGCTGCAGATCGCTGGCAGCCATAGCCGAAGGCGAACAAACGGCGTTGAGGCAGGAAGCCACCGTAGTCCCCAAGCCCGTCAGGGTTGCATTCCCCCCCAACACACCACCGCTGACCGCCGCGCTGGCAGCATTGACGCCCCAATAAGCGTTGTTCGCCCGCATCATGGACACCATGCTCATGGCTTCCAAAGCCGCCACGCTACGCACGCGAGAAGTCGCATTGCTGTTGATCGCCAAACCCTGCATGCCGGCAATGCCCAGCAGACCGACGGCGATGATGAGCAAGGCCACCATCGCCTCGATCAGGCTGAAACCACGCTGACGATTTACGCTCATGGGCAGCTTGCCCCCGTATTCGCGCTCACCCTTCCGACCGTCGAAATCGTCACGCAACGCCGCCGCTGCGTGGAATTTGCGTCGTCATTCAAGGTAAGCGTCTGGGCACTGGTGGTGAATCCGTTGCGGTTGAAGGTGAAGGCCCCACCCCCATTAGACGCGAGGCGGTCGCCGCCCTGCATCGCCGCCTGGATTCTTATAACGCTCTCACCGGCATCGACGGTGTCGTTGTTGTTCGGATCGGTGAAGACGATCCAGCCAGGCGTCCAATTCGTCGTATTCGCTCCAAGGCATGCCGCCCCGGTCGCCGAAGCGCACATGGTCACGAACTGCCCACGCTTGATCGCCTCACTGCGCGCGAACTGCAGATCGCCGACGAAAGCATTCATCTCCGTCGCCATGCGATTCGTCGTAGTAATGCTGCGATAGGAGGGAATACCGATCAGCGCAAAGACGGCGACCAGCGCGACCACCACCATCAGCTCGATCAGCGTAAAGCCCCGATTGACTGTTATTCTTACCATGCATCCATCTTTAGCGAAGCAGGGCTCAAGGGTAAAGCGCTCTTATATGGAGAGCAGACAAAACCCGCACTGCAACTGACGAACGGCATGCTTCAAGCATGCCGGGTGCATGGCGGCGTACGCGACCGGCCTAACCGGCCAGCGTATTGCGTTCCGAAGCGGAACTTTCAGACATCTCGCCTCCCTTGCCCTCAGGCGCGGGACGGCGCCGGCCATCCACACAGGGCAGGAACTGGAGGCGATTGCTGCGCATGAACCAGGCCACATAATCGTGGATCGCAGGCGCCTCTTCCTTCAGGGCCGGGAAATCAACAAACAGGCATCGACCGAAGTCGCTATGAAACACCGGCCTTAGGTAGGACGAGTATTCCAGTTTTTTGTCGCGCGGGTGAAAAGCGCTGAGAACCTCGGCTACACGTTCGGTCCAATTTGAAGGGCGGAACCGGTCTCCGTCCTCGGTTCGGGAGAGAACCCAAACGGGACAGCCAAACCCTGCTTCTGCACGGTCCATCGTAAATCCCAACCTTCCCTGGGAGGGCTAGATATCGTTCTAAAATTTGACTGTTTCGATGTTGCAAGCGGACTGTGGGTAAACACCCACATACACGCCCGATTACGCGAAAAATGTAGACGCTTTTCGCCGGCCGCCCACTAGGCGCACCTCTGCCTGCGCGACCTTGATCCCAGCGCACGCACCGGGAGTGCAAATCCACTTTATAACGCGATATGGTGCCGGTGAGAGGAGTCGAACCCCCGACCTACTGATTACGAATCAGTTGCTCTACCAACTGAGCTACACCGGCAAATGCGCTGTTTCAAGATCGACCTCGCAGACATGAATACAGCCCACTGCGAAGTCGGCGGCAAAGGATAAGCCAAAACCGCTAGAGTCTCAATGCGTGAAACGCGTCATGCCTCGGCACGGCTGACACGGATTACCACGTCGACACCTTCCATCCGGACGCCCTCGGGCAAATTGGGCAGGGCAGTGACATGCACCTGATCCACCGGAACGTCCTCGAGACGGCCGGTATCCGTGTGAAAAACGTGGTGATGCGGAGAAACATTAGTGTCGTAGAACAACTTCGAGGGATCGACGACCACCTCTCGCAGCAGCCCCTTCTCGGCGAACAGGCCCAAGGTGTTGTAGACGGTCGCCTTGGATACGCCGCGCCGCGAGGTGCTCAGCCGCGCGAGAACCTGATCGGCCGACACGTGCTGAGGCCCGCTGAACAATACGCGACCGATCTCGATGCGCGGCTGAGTCGGCGTGATGCCGTGCTCGCGCAGGCGCGCGACGACTTCCTCGAACGGAGCGACGGAGCTTGGCACGGACGAATTCATGACAAAAATACTAATGTAATACTTAGACAAAGTCTAGTTATCGACTCCCGCCGAAAACGCGTAGTCGCCGCGCTCGAAGATCTCAGGCCTGCCTGCCACCAGGTCGGCACATAGTCTGGCAGACCCCAGGCCCATCACCACACCGTTCCGGTAATGGCCCGCATTGACGTAGAGCCCCTTGATCCGGGGATGCTCGTCGATCACGGGGATACCCTGCGGCGAACCGGGCCTCAAGCCCGCCCACTGCCGCTCGACAGGCCACATCTCCAACCCGGGCATGAGCGCGCCCGCGGCGGCGAGAAGCTCCTCTTTGGCCTGACCGGTCGTGCTCTTGTCGAAACCGACATCTTCCAGCGTACTGCCGACGACAATGCGTCCGTCTGCGCGGGGGATGAGGTAATGATCACGATGCAGCACGATGCGTCTGAGCGCACCCGGCTCGCCGCGCAGGACGAGCATCTGGCCGCGTATGGGGCGAACATCGAGCCTACAACACTCATCTCCCAGCAGTGCTGCGTTCCAGGCCCCGCCGGCGAGCACCACATACTCGGCACGGCGCACGCCCTGCTGCGTATCCAGCCCCTCGATCCGGCCGTTGCCATGCAGCAGCCCGCGCACGGGATTGTGCGTCTCGACCTCGACCCCATACCCCGCCAGGCTTTCCCGCAGCGCACGCACCAAGCGCGGGTTGCGCATCTGCGCCACCCCGGGCAGCCATGCCGCCTGCGCAACCGAATCCGCCTTCAACGCCGGCTCGCAGTGCACGATGTCGGCCGCCTCCAGCATTTCCAGCTCGACGCCATGGCGCGCCGCCCAATCCGAAGCCTGTTCCGTATCGTCCAGGATCAGCAGGCCGCTGGGCATCCACTCCGGGTCGACGGCGGTCTCCTCGTAGAGACGGCGGGCAAGATCCGGGTAATAGGCCTGTCCGTAACGCGCCAATCGCGTCACGGCTTCGGGATAACGCCAGGGATAGAGAGGGGAGAGTATGCCGCCGCCGGCCCATGAGGCCTCCCGCCCGAGTTCGCCGCGCTCGATCAGACGCACGCCGAAACCGCGTTCGACGAGGGCGCGAGCCGTCAGCATACCGACGAGCCCGCCACCGACCACCAAGCAATCCGACATTGCCGCTTCCGCCTCCTTCAGTCGTTGCACCGAGGGCATGGGATCAATTCAGCACTGGCGACTGCGGAAGCGTTCGCGCAAACCGACTTCACGGCGAAGCGAAGCTGACGACCGAAGGGTGACAGTGGTTGGATGCACACGGGATACCCGAGGCCGCCACACAGCACGTCAGGGAGAAGCTGGAGCGGGTGATGGGAATCGAACCCACGTTAGAAGCTTGGGAAGCTCCTGTTCTACCATTGAACTACACCCGCACGGCCTCGGATTCTACGGAGCCCGCATCAGATCAGCAAGCCGGCACGCTTCGGCTGAACTACATTCCTGGTGCCGGGTCACGGCATTTGCGTGCGGCCGCGGCAAGAGCGTCGCGCCGCTATAAGCCATACCGGCAGAAACTGGCGGGCGAACACACGCGAAACGACCCCAACGAGGAGGATACGACATGGCAGGCAAGCGCCTACTCATGCTGGTCGGCGACTTCGGTGAAGACTACGAAATCATGGTCCCCTTCCAGGCCCTGACCATGGTCGGACACGAAGTCCACGCCGTCTGTCCCGACAAGAAGAAAGGCCAGACGATCAAGACCGCCATCCACGACTTCGAAGGCGACCAGACCTACACCGAGAAGCCCGGCCACCGCTTCACCCTGAACGCCGATTTCGACAGCGTCGACGAAAGCAGTTACGACGCTCTGGTCATTGCCGGCGGCCGCGGCCCGGAATACATCCGCCTCAACGCGCGCGTGCTGGAGATTACTCGTCACTTCGCCTCGGCCGACAAACCGATTGCGGCGGTCTGCCACGGTGCGCAGGTGCTGGCGGCAGCGGACGTAATCCGCGGCAAGCGCCTGTCGGCCTATCCGGCCTGCGCGCCGGAAGTACGCCTGGCCGGCGGCGAGTACGCCGACATCGGCATGGACGAGGCCGTAACCGACGGCAAGCTGGTCAGCGCTCCCGCCTGGCCCGCGCATCCGGCCTGGCTGGCGGCCTTCCTGCAGGTGTTGGGCACGCGCATCGAGCCCTGAGGGCGCGATGGTGCAGCAGCCGGCGAACCGGCAAAAGCCCTAGGCGATACGCCCACTCAGCACCGACACTTCGCCGCCGCAACACAGGCGCCCGGCCTCGAAGCCGGGCGCCACGCCCGTGTTGAGCGTTAAGCGGTAGTAGTGCGTGAGGCGTTCGCGCGGCGCCCACGCCGGAAACTCGGCTTCGCGCTGAAACGCCGCGGCAAACTATCGAAGTTCCTTGAATGACCACGGCCCGGGAACCACCGTCTAGCGCCCACCCGCGGACCCGGCAGCAACGCTCCTGCCCGGGTTCAGGATGCAGCTTCCTCCATCTCCTCGTCCTCGCTGTCCTCCGCGGACATCCCCAGCTCCTTGATCTTGCGCGTGAGCGTGTTGCGGCCCCAACCGAGCAGCTTGGACGCCTCCTGGCGCCGCCCGCCGGTCCGGCGCAGAGCGGCCTCGATCAGGATGCGCTCCATGCGTGGCAGCGCAATGTCGAGCAACGGTTCGTCCGCGGTAGCGACATGACGCTGCGCCCAGCGCGCCAGCGGCGCCTCCCAGTCCAGACCTTCGCCGGTGCTCTGGCGCTGGCGCAATTCCGGCGGCAAGTCTTCCAGATGCAGCTCATTGCCGGTCGCCATCACCGTCAGCCAACGGCAAGTATTTTCCAGTTCGCGCACGTTGCCGGGCCAGGGATAGTGAACCAGGTGCTCCACCACTTCCGGCAAAGGCACCTTAGCCGTGGTGTCGAGTTCCTGGGCAGCCTGTTTGAGAAAATGTTCGAGCAGTAGCGGAATGTCCTCGGGGCGTTCGCGTAGCGGCGGCAGGCGCAGCCGGATCACGTTCAACCGGTGCAAAAGATCCTCGCGGAACTGCCCCTCGGCGACCCGACGTTCGAGATTCTGATGCGTGGCCGCGATGATGCGCACGTCCACCCGGATCGGCGAATGCCCGCCGACGCGGTAGAACTCGCCATCGGCCAGAACGCGCAGCAGGCGCGTCTGCAGCTCGGGCGGCATGTCGCCGATTTCGTCCAGGAACAGCGTACCGCCGTCAGCCTGCTCGAAGCGACCGCGGCGCTGCGTCTGCGCGCCAGTGAAGGCGCCTTTTTCGTGGCCGAACAGCTCCGATTCCAGCAGATCGCGCGGAATCGCTGCCGTATTGAGGGCGATGTACGGGCCATCCGCACGCGGGCTATGCTGGTGCAGGGCTCGCGCTATGAGCTCCTTGCCGGTGCCGGACTCGCCGGTAATCAACACCGTGATATTCGATCTCGCCAACCGTCCGATCGCCCGGAACACCTCCTGCATTGCCGGCGCTTCGCCGATAATGCCCGCACCGTCCTCGATCGATTCGCTGGCGCGCGGCACCGGGCGCTCGCGCGCGCGCTGCACCGCTCGGCGGGCAAGCTCGACAGCCTCGTCCACATCGAAAGGCTTGGGCAGGTACTCGAACGCCCCACCCTGATACGCGGCGACGGCCGCATCCAGATCCGAATGTGCCGTGATGATGATGACCGGCAGGTCCGGATGCTTCGCATGAACCCGGTCGAGCAGTTCCAGACCATCGAGGCCGGGCATACGAATGTCGCTGATCAGCGCGTCCGGATGCCCGTGATCGAGCTGCTGCAGCACGGATTCCGCGTCGCTGAAACTGCGTACGTCGAAGCCGGAGCCGCTCAAGGCGCGCTCCAGTACCCAGCGAATGGAGCGGTCGTCATCGACAACCCAAAGGCTGCCGTTGTGGCTAACATTCATGTATTCGCCTCCAAGGGCAAAAGGAGGGTGAAAACGGTGTGGCCGGGACGCGACTGGCACTCGATGAGCCCACCATGCTGCGTAACCAGCGATTGCGAGATGGCGAGACCCAGACCGGTTCCTCCGGCCTGCCCCGACACCATGGGATAAAACATGCGGTCGATGAGATTGTCCGGAATCCCCGGACCGTTGTCGTGTACCTCGATCACCGCAATCAGCCGATGGCGCGTACCACCGATGGTGTAGTTGCGTGCGATACGCGTGCGCATGAGGATCTCGCCATGCCCCTCAAGGGCGTGTACCGCGTTCTGCACGATGTTGAGCACCGCCTGAATGATCATGTCGCGATCGATATGCAGGTCGGGGATGCTTGGGTCGTAATCCGTCGTGAGCACGACCCCTTCAGGCAACTCCACTTCAACCAGTTGCCTCACTCGCTCGAGCACTTCGTGCACGTTGACCGCTTCCAGACGCGGTCGGCTGTTAGGGCCGAGCATGCGATCCACCAGCGCCCGCAGCCGATCGGCTTCGCTGATGATGATGCCCGTGTACTCGCGCAGCGCGTCGGAATCCAGCTCCCGCTCCAGCAGTTGCGCCGCGCCGCGCAAGCCACTCAGCGGATTTTTGATCTCGTGCGCCAATCCGCGCAGCAAGCGTCGCGCGGTCGCCTGCTGGCCCAGCAAGCGCTTTTCGCGGGTGATGCGCAACTGGCGATCGATCTGATTGAGTTCGAGCAGCAGCCCCTCCGCGTCCTCGCCGGTAATCCACGGCGAAATGGTGCAATCGACCGTCGCCTCGCGCTGATCCGGCAAATGAAGCGTCTTTTCCCGTTCGGTCTGCGGATGCACGCTCGCCATGACCTCGCGCATCGATTCGGCGAAACCGGCATCACCCGGGAACAACGCCTCCACCGGCAGCCCCAGCAGGCTCTGCGCACTGTGCTCCAGCAGCATCTCGCCCGCCGGGTTGAGGTAAACGAGGCGCAGATCGCGGTCGAACATGAATATCGACGTCGTCATTCCATCCAGGATGGAATGCGCATCGACCATGCCAGTTTGAAGTGCAATCTGATTCATCAAGAGATCACGAAACGGCCCGTATGGGGCATAGCGTAGGCCCAAGCAATATCCGCGCCCACTCAAAACCCTGTTATGCCGTCCTTACGCACACGGCTACGCCCCATTATGGGGCGTAGCGCACGTAATTAGGTCTTTCACTCAGATTGAATAGAAGAAATATTCCAAGCGCCGCCGAAAAGCGGCACGAACATGGTCTTCAGGGGGTCTGGCCGCCAGGCTTTTTCTTGAACAGAACCGAATGACGCAACACATAGAACGTGATTGCCTCGGAACGGCGAAGCACCTGTCCCTGCGCGTCGATCAAAACGACATACGCATGATGAGCACCTCGGTCCAGATTCGACAGCCGGATGCTGAGAGAGCCACCCACGTAGGCGGACTTACCGTCGAGATACAGGTTCAGCGCCTGTCCTTTGCCGAGCGCCGGGCTGAGCTTCAGGTTGAAGGTGACATCGCCGTTGTTTGCCCGTACGCCCTGTTCATTCCCGGGGCTGACGATCTGCAATACGGGCTGCGCTTGGGCAGCCGCCGGCACAGCATTGTTCCGCGACAGCCCCCCGGCGGCCGGACTCGGCACCGCCGGCGCGGCCGGCACAGTAGGCAGCGGGTGCAATTCGACGCTGCGCGACGTAACACCAGGAGGCGGTTTCTGATCGGAAAAGACCACGTTGCCCTGGGCATCGGTCCAGCTGTAGATCTGCGCGTCGGCCACACCGGGCAGGCACAGACAAACGACCATCAAGAGCAGTAATCGTTGCATGCAGCGAGCATAGGCGCTGCGCGCCACCGCCCGCAAGCCGCATTCGTCGGCTCGCATCGACCATCGGCACCAAAAAGAAACGCCCCTTGCGGGGCGTTTCCGGAACAGACCAATGTGCCGGATCGGCTCAGAGGCTGTAGTACATGTCGAACTCGACCGGATGCGTAGTCATGCGCAAGCGCGTGACTTCTTCCATCTTGAGCTCGATGTAGGCATCGATCGCGTCGTCGGTAAAGACGTCGCCAGCCTTAAGGAACTCGCGGTCGGCGTCGAGCGCGGCCAGCGCCTCATCCAGCGAGCTGCAGACCTGGGGAATCTTCTTCTCCTCTTCGGGCGGCAGATCGTACAGGTTCTTGTCCATGGCCTCGCCGGGATGGATCTTGTTCTGGATACCATCGAGACCGGCCATCAGCATGGCCGTGAACGCGAAGTACGGGTTCGCCGTCGAATCCGGGAAACGCACCTCGATGCGGCGCGCCTTCGGGCTGGACACCCACGGCATGCGGATGGAAGCCGAACGGTTGCGCGCGGAGTAGGCCAGCATGACCGGCGCCTCAAAGCCCGGCACCAGGCGCTTGTAGCTGTTGGTCGAGGCGTTGGTGAAGGCGTTGATGGCCTTGGCGTGCTTGATGATGCCGCCGATGTAGAACAGCGCCGTCTCGGACAGACCGCCGTACAGATCGCCCGCGAACAGGTTCTTGCCGTCCTTGGCCAGGGACTGGTGCACGTGCATGCCGTTGCCGTTGTCGCCGACCAGCGGCTTGGGCATGAAAGTGGCGGTCTTGCCGTAGTTGTGAGCGACATTCATGATCGCGTACTTGAGGATCTGGTTCCAGTCGGCACGCTTGACCAGCGTGCTGAACTGAGTGCCGATCTCGCACTGTCCGGCGGTCGCCACCTCGTGGTGATGCACTTCGACCGGGACGCCCATCTCTTCGAGCACTTCGCACATCGCCGAGCGCAGGTCCTGCAGCGAATCGACCGGCGGCACCGGGAAATAGCCGCCCTTCACGCCCGGACGGTGG
The DNA here is from genome assembly GCA_963751375.1 of uncultured Gammaproteobacteria bacterium. Taxonomy (GTDB): domain Bacteria; phylum Pseudomonadota; class Gammaproteobacteria; order DSM-5130; family Acidihalobacteraceae; genus Acidihalobacter_A. Next base: position 264,603 of record CAVVUY010000006.1, on the reverse strand, counting down.
CCGATGTTGCCTTCCTCGAAGACCTTCTCGGAATTCCAGCCGGCTTCGTCGGAGTCGATCTTGCAGAACGAGCCGGACATGTCCGAGCCCCAACGCACGTCGTCGAAAACGAAAAACTCGGGCTCGGGACCGAAGAACGCCGTGTCGGCAATGCCGGTGGACTTGAGGTAGGCCTCGGCACGCTTGGCGACCGAACGCGGATCGCGCTCATAGCCCTGCATATCCGAAGGCTCGATGATATCGCAGCGCAGGATCAGGGTGGTGTCGTTGAAGAACGGATCGATGACGGCAGAATCGGCATCCGGCATCAGGATCATGTCCGACGCCTCGATGCCCTTCCAGCCCGCGATGGAGGAGCCGTCGAACATCTTGCCGTCCTCGAAGAGACCCTCGTCAACGGTGCTGGACGGCACGCTCACATGCTGCTCTTTGCCGCGGGTATCGGTGAAACGGAAATCGACGTACTTGACGTCGTATTCCTTGATCATGTTCAGAACGTCTGTCGGGGACATGCTAATGGACTCCTCACGCGTGGAACGTTTCTCAAGTTGACAGGTTCGATTAAGTATATGGACGACCCTGTTCGTCGGTCATAAGCAGAAATAATGCCAAGCCTGGTGCGCTTCAACCTCCGGGAGTTGAGGTATCCGACCGAGCCAGAAAAGCACCAATCTAGTGCATAAAATTCTATTTCGCACCAAATTAGACGTTTGCGCAGCGAAAATAGACTGTTACCTCACCCACTTCCGACAACATCTTGCACGCCTCGGTCAACTCATGGGCGATCTGCTTCGCCTCTTCCGTTCCGGACATCTCTCGCAGGGACAGAAACAGCTCCAGATGCACATGGCCGTCCAGATAATGCAAGCCGACATTCTCCAGACGCGCGGCAGCCGGAATCTCCTTCCACTGCGCCCGCAAACGGCTTAGCAGTTCACCTCGCAGTGGCAGCTTCGCACAGGCCGCCTCGCGCTCGTCGTCCTCGGGATCGATGTGGACGGTAACGTCCGACATTTCCTCGATCTCCTCGATCAAACGGTGCTCGACAGCCTCGCTGATCCGATGCCCCTCGGACACGCTGATACGCGAATTGACCAGGATATGCACATCGGCCAGCGCCTCTCCGCCCATACGCCGCGTGCGCAGCATATGCACGCCACTGACGCCATCGGTCGCGAGTATGACGCGCCGGATAGCCTCGACCTCTTCCGAATCGAGCGCGGTATCGATAAGTTCGCGCGCACCGCTGGAGGCAAGCTGCCAGCCGATACGCGCAATCATGACCGCGACCACGATGGCGGCGATCGCATCGAGATAGGGCAGACCCAGCAGCGTTCCGCCGATGCCGGCGAACACCACCAGTGAGGAGAACACATCGGAACGGTGGTGCCACGCATTGGCGCGCAGCAGACTAGAGCGCACGCGCTTGGCCACATGGACCGTGTAGTGGTACAGCGCCTCCTTGGAGACGATAGCCAGCGCGGCGAAAGCCAGCGCCAGCGGCTGCGGACTGAGCAGCCGCGCGGGATTGAATAGTCGCTCGACGGCATTGAAGCCGATGGCCGCGGCCACGCCGACCAGCGCCAAGCCGACGAACACCGAACCCAACGTCTCGATGCGACGGTGGCCGTAGGGATGATCCTCGTCGGCGTCCTGACTGCCGTGTTTGGCCGCGAACAGCACCACCGCATCGCTGACCAGATCCGACAAAGTGTGCAGACCGTCGGCGATCAGCGCCTGGGAATGCGCGAATACGCCGCCGGTGATCTGCGCGGCAGACACCACGATATTGATCAAGGCTCCGACCAGCGTGACGCGACGCATTGCGGCGAAGCGGACGTCGGCAGGGGAAAGATCGGTTTCGGACATCGGCGGTAGCCCAGGATAACGGAGCGGCGATTATGCCATAGCCGAGCGCTCAGCCGACCTCGATCAGAATTTCCACCTCGCCGTCCTTTTCCTGCGCCTCGAGCACGTGATGCCCGTGCACGCGGCACCATGCAGGCACGTCGGACAACGCGCCAGGATCGGTGCAATAGACCCGCAGCCGGTCGCCGCGCGCCAGCGTCTTCACCCGATCCTGCACGCGAATCACGGGCATGGGACAGAGCAGTCGCCGCGCGTCGAGTTGGTGATCGGTATCGACTAGACATACCAACTCTGCTCGATATCGTCAGCCGGCAGCGGCGCAATGCTTAGACGCCGGGGCTCGACGTCGCCCGGCTGCGTAATCGCGACCTCGACGCGCTCCGCGTCGCGTCCCTGGCTGAAGCGCGCCACGATGCGGGCGGCCAAGGTGAGGTCCTCCGCGCTGAGCTCATCGCCTTCCACCAGGGTCAGCGGGCCGCCGTGGCTAAGTGTCTCCAGATACGTGAACTGCTTACGGTAGCCCTGCAGAAAACGCGACTCGCCCTCCTCGCGGGCGACGATGAGTTTGAAGTGCGGTCGAGGGCGCAGATGGCGCCCGACCTTGAGCAGCATGATGTCGTCCAGCTCGTAGCGCTTTTCGCCGCGGTGCTGCCATAGGTCGGCCAGCTTGCGCGAATAACTCTCGTCGGTGAGGAAACAGCAGCCGCCCGCGGGCTGCGCATAATCCTCCAGGCCGAAGCGCTCGGCGAGCGCCATCTGCGGCTTGCGCGAACGCCCCGAGAAGTTGAACAGTTGCTCGCGGTCCACCCAGCCCTCGCGCTCCGGCACCGTAGGCGCCAGATTCCGCGCGCAAAGAGGGCGCAGCAGCAGGTCATCCGCCCCGGACTCACGCGCCACGATGGGCATGGTCTGCTTGCGCTGCGATTTGGGGCGCTGGCCGATCACCTCGCCGGTGATGATGAAATCGAAGCCATTGGCTTCCATCCACTCGCGCGCCTTGCCCACCATGAATATCTTGCAGTCCAGACACGGGTTGAGATTGGCGCCGTAGCCGTGCTGCGGATTGAGCACCACATCCTTGTATTCCTCGACGATATCGACGATGTGCAGGCGTATGCCCAACTGTTCGGCCACCCACAACGCATTGTTGCGCTTGGGCTTGGCCCGGTCCTGCTTGCGGATGGCGTGCGTGTGCCCCTCCACGCAGAATCCGGTAAAGAAGTTGATGCCCTCGACGTGCACGCCCTGTTCCATCACGGCACGGGTGGCGAGCATGGAATCCAGTCCGCCGGAAATCAGGGCTACGGCCTTGCGCTGAGTCATGAGAGGTAATCTGGCGCGATACGCGCGAACCTGAGCAATGGGGGCGGGATTTTAGCAAAGCGGATGGCCCTCTGCCCGCGCGCGCGCCATTCCACGTCAAACGATAACCGCGACGAACAGGCTCAAGCAGCCTGCCGTCCGCCTTGTTCGCCACGATTCGCCGCCTGAAACGAAGCCCTCTACACCGCCCGTCATGCCCCCAAGAAGACAGACATTCCCCGCCCATTCCCCCGTTCGCCTGTAGTAGAATTGCCCCTTCAACACACGGATACCAGTGCCATGGAGATTACGCTCAACGGCCAAGCACGCGAAGTGCCCGCGGCGACCACCGCCCGCCAGCTCATCGCCATGCTCGATCTCGAAGGCCGTCGTCTCGCGATGGAAATCAACCAGGAAGTCGTGCCGCGCAGTCGCCTCGACGAACTCCAGCTGCAGCAGGGCGACTGCATCGAAATCGTGCACGCCATCGGCGGCGGCTGAAACCATCCCGGCCGGAGGCGCGCATCGCGCGGTGCCCGACGTATCGGGCAGCCCTTGCCGGCGGACGCCGCCCCGGAAATCGCTTACGGATACGGAAATACCATGTCGACGAATCCCGCAAACACCACTGAACCCACGACTGCCGACGACCTGCTCGCGGTCGGCGAGCGCCGTTACCGCTCGCGCCTGCTGATCGGCACCGGCAAATACAAGGATATGGATGAAACGGCGGCCGCCGTCGCCGCCAGCGGCGCCGAAATCGTGACCTTCGCCGTGCGCCGCACCAACATCGGCCAGGAAGCCGGGGCACCGAACCTGCTCGACGTCATTGCTCCCGAGCGCTACACCCTACTGCCCAATACCGCCGGCTGCTACACCGCCGCGGACGCCGTGCGCACCTGCCGCCTGGCACGCGAACTGCTCGACGGCCACAATCTGGTGAAGCTGGAAGTGCTGGGCGACGAGAAAACGCTGTTCCCCAACGTGATCGAGACGCTCGACGCCGCCAAAACACTGGTCGGCGACGGTTTCGAGGTCATGGTATACACCAACGACGATCCGATCGTCGCCCGCCGGCTCGAAGAACTCGGCTGCGTCGCCATCATGCCGCTCGGGGCGCCGATCGGCTCCGGCCTCGGCATCCGCAACCCCTACAACATTCTTGAAATCGTCGAGAATGCCCAGGTTCCGGTCATCGTTGATGCCGGCGTCGGCACCGCCTCCGATGCGGCGGTGGCCATGGAGCTGGGCTGCGATGGCGTACTCATGAATACCGCCATCGCCGCCGCGCAGAAACCCGTGCTGATGGCATCGGCCATGCGCAAAGCCATCGAAGCCGGCCGCGAGGCCTTCCTCGCCGGACGCATGCAGCGCAAACGCTATGCTTCGGCATCGTCCCCCATGGAAGGCCTGGTCGGCTGACCCAAATCGCACGCCGCCCCGGCTCCGGAGCGGCCCGACATACAATACTCATGAACGAATCGCAGGCACACCGCCGCATCCGTAGTTTCGTGCGTCGCGAGGGACGCCTGACCAGCGGGCAGGAACGCGCGCTCGCCACCCTCGGCCCGCAGCTACTGCTCGATCCGCAAGATGGCTTCATCGACCTGACCGAGGTCTTCGGACGCACCTCGCCCGTCACGCTGGAGATCGGTTTCGGCAACGGCGAATCCCTGGCCATGCAGGCTCAGGCTCATCCCGAACGCGACTATATCGGCATCGAAGTACACCGCCCGGGTGTCGGTCACCTGCTGCAGATTGTCGAACGCCTCAACCTGGACAATCTGCGCGTCTTCAACGCCGACGCGGTCGAAGTGCTGGAGAACTGCGTCGTGGACGACTCTCTGGCTGGAATTCAGATTTTTTTCCCGGATCCATGGCACAAGAAGCGTCACCATAAACGCCGACTCATCCAGCCGGAGTTCGTCGCACTGCTGACGCGCAAACTCGCCCCAGGCGGGCGCGTCCATCTCGCCACCGATTGGGAGGAGTACGCCGAACACATGTGTGACGTCATGGAAGCCGCGCCGGACTTGGCGAACCTGCACGGAGCGCGCGCATTCGCGCCACAGTCCACCGACCGGCCGCCGACCAAGTTCGAGCAGCGCGGCAAGCGCCTCGGACACGGCGTCTGGGACCTGATCTACCGTCGCGTCCAGGGATAAGCGTTACGCGACAAGCGCCGCGGCCGCGTCGCTCCTATGACTCTTCCGTCTCGCAGCAGTTACGGCCGTTCTGTTTGGCGCGGTAGAGCGCACGATCGGCACGCTCGAAGACGCCGTTCGGCTCGTCGCCTTCGCGAAAGGAGGCAATGCCGCCCGACAGCGTCAGCTGGACGCGCGCGCCGCGGTGATGGAACGGTGCCAAAGTCGCCGCCTCGCGCAACTTTTCCGCCACCGCCAAAGCCGCCGGCAGCGGCGTGCCTGGCAGGATGAGCGCGAATTCCTCGCCCCCGTAGCGGCCGAAGAAATCGCTGTCGCGCACCTTCGCGCGCAACACCTGCGCCAGCATCGTCAAAGCCTTGTCGCCTGCACGATGGCCGTAAGCGTCATTGATCCGCTTGAAATGGTCGATGTCCAGCACCACCAGAGACAGTGCGCCGCCCGCGCGCTGCCATCGACGGAATTCCTGATCGATACGCATATCGTAAGCTGACCGGTTGGGCACACTGGTCAACGCATCAGTGGTCGCCGCCTCATGCTCGACCGTCAGTAGCGTACGCAACTCCTGGCCTTCGCTTTCGAGTGCCTGGAGGCGACCGCTCAAGGCCTCGACCTGTTCTTCGAGCTCCTGGTTGCGCGTCTCTTCGCGGGTGCAGTAATCATTCACGCGCTCAAGCAGCTTATTCAAGCGCCCGTGCACCGACAACTTGAGCTGTTCGAGACTGTGCGCGTCGCTCACCTGCGAGGACAGACCTTGTACCTGCTCGTGCATGTTCGCGCTGAGTTCGCGGGCGTCCTCCAATGAAGACGTATTGCTGCTGGCGAAACCTTCGATCTGCTGGGCGACGTCACCCAGGCGCGCGCCCAGGCCATCGAGAAATCCCTCCAGGTCGTTGCGTTGGCGCTGCAGCCGCGAAAGCCGTTCGGCAATCAAATCGGCAAGCGAACTCATTGTTTCGCTCAGCGCCGCCGGAACATCCCGCCCCTCCGCAGCCGAGCGGAGCTGTTCGGCACGCCCGTGCAACTCCGCACCGAGATCAAGGCGCTGCAGGAAGATATTGACCACGGACTCGACCAATCCGTCATCGGCGCCGCGCCTTTCCGGCAAGGCCTGCATAATCAGCGCGGACACGGCATCGACCATCTCCGCGGAATCCGCTCCCGACTCCGGCCAGCGCGACAGCAGGGACTCGGCCTGCGCGGCACAGCGATCCGGCCAATGCACCTGCCGCAGCAGGACGCGCAGCAACTCCCCCTCCTCCGACGGCGGGATGGCGGCTAGGGGCGGCGGATCGTCATCCAACACGAGCATTCGTGCCGAAATACGATCGAGAATGGCATGCACGCGTTCGTAATCGAGCCCGTTGCGCGCGACCTTGCGCAGCGCGCGTGCTGCATCGTCGATCTCCGGATCCCGGCCCTCTGCCGCCAGGGTGAGGCGCGACGCCATGAGTCGCAGCAGCTCTTCCGCCTCCTGCAGGCGGCTCACGTCATCCATAGTGGCCAAGGAACGACAACCTTTTGTTTTTATTCATAAACATCATCTATAACACCCACTGCCCGCGACGATAACATCACGAAATACCCGGGAACGTACACGCAGCGCGGCAGGCATGCAACCGCTTCCCCCGCCCATGGTCGTCCGCTGACTCGACGCGCAGACATATATTGTGCGCTACCGGGTTAAGCCCGCACAGCCTCTGCCAGCGGCCGGAACTGCAGGCCGTAAAACATCTCGAGATAGCGGCGCGTTTCCGCCCGCTCGAGGTTGGTCACGTACTTCCAGAAACCGTAGATGCGCGACAGGGTCATCATGCGTTCGGCGTACAACGACCAGGTATAACGGCTCGCCACGCGCTTGAGTGCGGCGTTAGAAATCGAATCCCAATGACCGTCCTCACGGGCGCAGCGCTCGAAAAACTCCGCCATTCTCTCGGCTGCCTCGGCGCCGTGATTGGGGTCGATATGGAAGCCCGAACGACCGTCCTCGATGATCTCCAGCGGCCCGCCGTAGCGAGTGGCGAAGGTCGGCAATCCCGAACTCATGGCTTCGATTACCGTCAGCCCGAAGGCCTCGAACAAGGCCGGCTGGACGAACGCCCCACGCAGATCGGCAACGTAGCGGTACAGTTCGCCGGCCAGCGTCTTGTCGAGTCGCAGCCCCAGCCAACGCACCTGCCCGTCCAGCCCGTACTGCTCGAACAATGCATGCATGCGGCCAATCTGCTCGCGCTCTTCGTGATCCTCGGTGTGCCCGGCATCGGTGTAGCCGGCGATGACCAGCAGGTTGGCCTGCCCGCGCAGCCGTTCGCTTTGCCCGTACCACTCGACCAGGCCGGTGATGTTCTTGATGTGATCGAGGCGTGCCATGGTGAACAGCAGCGGGCGCTCGGGATCGTCGAAGCAACCGCGCGTATGCTCGTCGGCCGCACTGAACACCAGACTGTGAATTTCGTCGTGCAGCCCCGACAGGCGGCGCGCCTGATCCGTGAACGGAAAGTAGACGTCGGCGTCGGCCCCTGGAGAAACGATGTTGAACTTGGGGTCGAAGATGTCGGTACCGCGTACTACGCGGTACAAGCCGGGCAGGGTGTAGGACTCGTAACTCTCGTATTGGCCGATCGAGTCGTCGGTACCGGCAATCTCCTGGTAGGTACTGGTGACGATGAAGTCCGCCGCGTTCATGGCGATGAGATCAGCCGTGTACTGCGCGGCGAAATGATACTGCGCGTCGTTGTCGCGCCAGTACAGATCCGAGAACAGGTACTTGGTCTTTTCCAACGCGTGCGCGATGTTGCATTGGGTCACGCCCATGCGTCCCGCCAGCAAGGTGGCGACCAGATTGCCGTCCGAATAATTGCCGATGATCAGATCCGGCCGCCCGTCGAGCTGGGCGGCCACGGCCTGCTGCACCTCGCCGGCGAACCTCTCCAGATACGGCCAGACCTCGAAACGCGAGATCCAGTGCGGCACGATCTCGCCGTCCGGATTGCGGAACGGTACGCGCAGGATACGCGCCGAGTGGGAGCCGGAAATAGGTTCGAGAGGTTCGTTGCAAGTGGTGCCGTCCGCCTCCGGTATCAGGCGGGTCACGACGATGATGTTCGGCTCGATGTCGAGGCCGGTCTCGGCGATGCGGCTGCTCATTTCGCGCTCCAGCGCCCGCACCTGGTCGAGGATGTAGACGACCTGCCCGCCGGTGTCGGGACGGCCGAGCACGTTGGCCTGGCCGAAATAGCCGTGCGGCGACACGATGAGCAGATTGAAAATCATCGGCACACGCGCCAGGAAACGCTCCAGCGAGGTCGGATCGGGCGCCTCCAGGATGTCGCCCAACAGGCGCAGCGTTTCCAGCACCCGGGCCGCGTCATGCCCCCAGCCTGGCTCCAGACCTAGCGCTTTGAGTCGGTCGGCTAGCTCGCCCCACGGCGTATCCTCCGGCAGGCGGCTGAGCATGCGATCCGCGCGCCGCAGGGCACTGCGCAGATCGGTGATGGTGCGCACCTGCTCGCCGAGCATGAGCTGTTGGCCGCGATAGGTATGTACGCGCAGAAAATCGAGCAGATGCTGCGCGCGCTGCGCGGTTTCCTGGAACAGTTCGCTGGACAGCCGGCGGTTGAGGAACTCCACCCCGCGGCCGATCGACCGGGTTTCGCTCATGTGCGGAAATTCGCGGTTGAACGGCGCGATGTCGAACTCCAGCGTCCACGGCGGTTCGGCCTGCGCCAATACCATGCGTTCCTTGTAGACGAGATAGTCGGACACACTGAGCGCATCGACGTGCAGCGTCTCGACGTTCACGCGAAGGTAGTAGCGCACGCCCACCCGCGGCCGTACGGACAGACCTATCCACGGAGCGTCGATCACCGCTTCCTCGGCGGAACTCACGAAACGGTCGAAAACGTCATCGTCCGGCTCCTGCTCACGCTCCTCCAGCACCGCCACATGAACGTCCCACAGGTCGCTGCGCAGCAGATGCCGACGGTCGGTCGCGATCAACGCCCGCAACCACAGATAGACCGTCTCGCGATGGCGTTCGGTATATGCGCGGAATTCTTCCAGGGTTCCGTCGTGAAGCTCTGGCGCCATGCCTGCCTCCTTGCCATGTGGCTGTCGGGACGAAGCGCTAGTCGTACTGCGGCTGCCGAATTTGCCCCAGGAAATCGTAGTGCTCGATACCCTCGAGCACGCCGTCGGCGCATTCGCCGTCGGCGAAATAGACGCGCTTGCGGTGTTTGAGGTGATCCAACTCGTGGCTGTAGTTGCCGACCACCACCCCGAGGCTTTGGCCGGAGAGCATTTCCTCGTCGTTGCCGGAATCGCCCGCCACCAGCACGCGGTCCATCTCGATACCCCAGCGATCGGCGACGAAACGCACCGCCAGGCCCTTGGATGCACGGACCGGCAGGATGTCAAGATAGGCGTCGTGGGAAAAGATCACGTTGACGTGCACGCCGTGCTCGCGCAGAAGTTGGCGGATCTCGCCCAGGTCGGGCATGCGCTCGGGATCGGCGAAGTAGCTGATCTTGTGTGCGCGTTGCTCCGAACCCGGTTGCAGGCGTAGGCCCTGCGCACCGCTCAGCGTCTCGAGCACGGCGTCGCGGTTCCAGCGGAAGTCCAGGTGCCGCAGCCAGTCGCGGTCCTCAAGCTGGCCGGAGCCATAGTGGACTTCGCTACCCACGGCGGTGATCAGCAGATCGGGAGTCGGCACGCCCCATTCCTTAAGCACACGCACGGCGCTGTCGAGGCGGCGACCGGTGGCAATTCCGAAGGCGAGGCGATCGCCGGCACCCGTGATCGCCTCCAGCAGACGGTCCAGACCTTCGCGGTTGCCGAGCAGTGTGTTGTCGATGTCGCAGATCAACAAGCGCTCGACTGTCGGCAGGCGGCTCTTGTTCGGCACACGCCGGCGCCGGCGCCGGCGCGCAACCAGTCGATCGAGCTCATGCAGGTAGTTGTCCGCATGGCCGGCCCAGGTGTAGTGCTTGGCGACGCCGCGCTGCCCGCGCTGCACCCACTGGCGCCAACGGGCGCGATTGCTCAGAACGTCGGTCAGGACACGCCCCATGCCTTCAATGTCCAGTGGGTCGATCAGCTGGCCGTTGCGGCAGTGACGCAGGATCTCCTGCGGACCGCCGTCGTCGGTGGCGACCACCGGCAGACCGCTGGCGGCCGCCTCTATCAGCGTCAGTCCGAACGGTTCGGTCAAGGCGGGGTTGACGAAGACCCCGTTGCGCGCAGCCGCCAGCCGGTAGAGACAGGGCACGTCGTCGGGCGAGTGATGCTTGGGGTAGGCGACGTGGCCGTGCAGGTCGTAATCGTCGATCAGTTCGATCAGCTCGCGCCAAACCGTTCGCGCCCCCCGGTCGAGTTCGGCGATGCGCGTGCGATTGCCGGCGACGAGCACGAGGTTCGCCTGCTCGCGCAGCTCGGGATGTTCCCCATAGGCGCGAACCAGATTCGCCAGATTCTTACGCTCGTCGGCCCGCGCCAGCGCCAGTATCAACGGTCGTCTCGGGTGTTGCAGGAAGCGCTCCACCTCGAGCCGGTAGGGTCCCAGGGCCTCTCCTCGCTTGTACGGACGAAAACGCGACACGTCGACGCCAGGCGGCACGACGATGATGTTCGCGCCGCGGTGATTGGCATACTGCGCGTATTGCTGATCGATTTCCTGACGGGTGCTGGCGATCACCAGCGAAGCCATGTCCAGCGCCTGCTCTTCGGCTTCGATGCGCTGATCCAGATGGTAGCGCTGATCGATGGCGCCCGGCTCCTGGCCGCTGTCGAGCAGGCGACGTCGCTTGTCGCGCCCCAGGGAGTGCCCGGTGAAAACGAACGGCACGCCAAGCAGGGCGGCCAGCCGCGCACCGGCCAGACCGGCGTCGGCATAATGGGCGTGGATGACATCGGGCACGCGGCCGACGCTGCGGATATGTCGCAGGGCGAGGTCGACGAAACAGTCGATGTAGGACCACAGCCGCTCCTTGCGCAGATAGCGCCGAGGACCGAAGGGAATGCGCACGATCCGCGCCTTGGCAGCCTCGTCGAGGATCTCCTCGGGTGCGGCGTAGTCGGCACCGACGCGCCGATCTTGGATTTGGCGTGTGAGCAAATCGACGCGGTCGACATCCTTACGTTCGGCCAGTGCGCGCACCAGCTCGACCACGTACTGTATCTGTCCGCCGGTATCCGCATCGCGCCCGAGTTCAAGCTCGGCCCCGCGCACCAGCCCGTGCAGACTGATGTGCATCAGATACCAGCCGCTGGACTCAGTCTCCGTCTGCACGCCTCCAGTCACCCGTCATCTCCTCGTATATCGCTCGATCATGGTTCAGCGCCCCGCGCCAACCGCACACGCGCGCGGCAAAATCGGCGGCGCGGCGCAGGACCAACTCCCAGGACCAGCCCTGATCTATACCGTACAGGGTAACGGCGCTGAAGGCATCTCCAGCGCCGACGGCATCGACAACCTCGGCTATCATCGGCGCCGGAGCGACGAAGCGCTGGCCGCCGGCATACACCTCGGCCCCCTGCGCCCCGCGCGTAAGCACCACGGCGCCCAGTCCCATGCGTGCGGCATAGTCCGCCGGCGTCTCGCCGCTGCGTGCCAACCGGGCGAATTCATCCTCGTTGAGCTTGAGCCATTGCGCCTTCGCCACCAGCGATTCCAGCGCCTGCGCCTCCCACCACGGCTCGCGCAGGTTGACGTCGACAAAGACCCGTGCCCTGCTGCGCAAAGCGTGCAGGGCCCTCCCGTTGGGCGCATGCCGCAACGCCAGGCTGCCGTGGTACAACACACCCTCTGCGCCAGCATCCAGCCCCTGCGGCGGCTCTATGGCGTCGTAGGCCTGCTGGTCGAGGATATCGTAGCTGGGCTGCCCATCCTGCAACGAGACCTGCACACGACCGGTCGGGCGCGTGTCGTCCACCTGCAGCCAGCGCGTATCCATGCCCCAGTCGCGCATGCGTGCACGGACCTCGTCGCCCAACTCGTCGCGGCCAACCCGGCTGACGAAGCGGGGAGCCAGGCCGAAACCCTGCAGATGCCAGGCAACGTTGAAGGGAGCGCCGCCGAGCAGACAATCGTCTCCGAAGCAGTCGAACAATACTTCGCCGAAAATGATCAGGGGTGTTCCCATGCATTGCTCCATGCGCAACATTCAGAGTTCGCGGAAAATCACGCCCGCACCAGCGCTATCGCGTGATCGATGCGTCGACCCTTAGGCCCGGGCGATGGCCGAGTCTCATTCCACCACGCACTCGAGCTCGACCGGTGCATCGTCGAGTCTGACTTCCGGAGGCAAAAGGAGTTCAAGCCCCACCGGCAGGTGATCGGAATAGGCGACCGGGTAGACCTTGGTTTCCCGAACCTCCAGCGCCGGACTCATGAGGATATGGTCGAAGGCCTGTACCGGGCGCCAGCTGGGGTAGGTGTGCTCGCCGTGCGGCGCCATACGCAGGTCGGTGTCGTGCAGCAGCGCCAGCATTTCGTGCGACTCCGGCTGGCAGTTGAGGTCGCCCATGACTACGGCGTAGCGGTGCTCGGCAATCACCCGCGCGACATAGTCGAACTGCTGGCGCCGTGCTCGGCGGCTCAGGGACAAGTGCAGCAGCACCACCACCAGCGGCGCCTCCTCGCTGCCGAAATGCACTTCCAGGGCACCGCGCCCGGGAATCGCGCTGGGCAGGCGGTGCTCCACGATGCGGTGCGCGCGATAGCGGCCGAGCAGGCCCAGCGCATGCTGCGCGAAACGCCCGATGCGGCGGTTGGTGCGACTGTACCAGTGCGGGAACATCGCCACCTGCGCCAGATACTCGGCCTGGTCCACGAAGCCGCTGCGCAGACTGCCGGTATCCAGCTCCTGCAGACCGACGATGTCGAATCCGGCGATGAACTGCCCGATCGAACGCAGGGTCTCCATGCGCTCCGGGTAGGGCAGGACATGTTTCCAGCTGTTCGTGATGTACTGCCGATAATGGCGGGTGGTGATGCCCACCTGGATGTTGTAGCTGAGCAATCGCAGGATCTGGCCCTGCGACCGGGGCGTGGGCGCACTGTGCGGGATGGAGGTCACCCGATGAGTGTCGTCCATAGAAGGCATGGACTCAAGCTCAGCGTCCGACAGGTTGATGAAATTCTGCTCATGTTGCGATCAGCGTGCAAAACCGAGCCCAAAGCGTTCATTTACCCTCGTTGATACCGTGCGGATTCCAGCTCGCCCAGTATCTTCGGCGTGTCCCTAATGGGCTTTGGCGCTCATCCGACCCTGCGCCAGCTGGTCGGCCAGCCAGGCCGCCACCTTGAACATGCGCGTATAGCCGCCCGTCATGTCCGCCGTGATGCGGTAACGCCCATCGATCACCAGCGTGGGTACGCCCTGCACGCCGTATTGGCGCGTCCGCAGGCTCGCCTCGCGCACCTGGGTGTCGACTTCCAGGGATTCCATCGCCGCCCGGAAGCGATCGCTCGGCACGCCGTGTGCGGCGAAGAAATTCATCATCGCCTGCATGCTGTCGAGGTAGCGGTTCTGGTCGTGTATGGCGTGGAAGATCAGCGGCGTCATGCGTTCGGCGACGCCCAACAGCTTGGCGGCGTAATAGACGCGAGCCATGAACTCCCAACGCGGCCCGAGAATTGCGGGAATGCGTACGAACACGGCGTTCTTGGGAAGGTCCGTCGAGCGCCAGCGCTCGAGCTCGGGCTCGACATGCGCGCAGTGCGGGCAGTCGTACCAGAAGAACTCCGCCACCTGGATCTTGCCGGGCGGGGTATTGGTCGGCAGATTCGGCGCCGGCATGATCCGCTGGTAGTCGAAGCCCTCGTCATAGGGCGGCGCGTTGCCCGCCGCTGCGGCCAGCGGCACGAGCAGCAACAACCCGGCGAGGAAACGGCTCAGCAGGCGCATCGGAGTACCTCGATTCAACTTGGTTTGCAGTTTCGGCGTGGCCCAGGCGGGCGAAAGCCGAGCAGCGCAGGGCCCGGCCATGTGCTGCAAGTGTACTCAACTGCGCAGATATCCGCTCGGGGCCGCCGCAGATCCGGGCAAACCCCGCCCCGACGTCTGACGGGGCGGGGCGAAGAACTACAGCTTGCCGTAGGAGTGCAGACCGGAGAGGAAGATGTTCACCCCGAGGAAACAGAACGTGGTGACGATCAGGCCGACGAAGGACCAGACGGCCAACGGCCGGCCGCGCCAACCCTTGCTGAAGCGCATGTGCAGCCACGCCGCGTAGTTGAGCCACACGATCAGCGCCCAGGTCTCCTTCGGATCCCACGACCAGTAGCCGCCCCAGGCTTCCGCCGCCCACAAGGCGCCGAGAATGGTCGCCAGGGTGAAGAAGGCGAAGCCCAGCGCGATGTAGCGGTACATGATGTCGTCGAGCATTTCCAGGCTCGGCAGGCGCCGCACCACGCGGCCGTCGGGGCGCAGGCGCTCGGCGCGGTCACGCAGCAGATAGGCCACGCCGACCATGGCCGAGAAGGCGAACGAGCCGTAGCCGATGAAGTTGGCCGGCACGTGTATCTTCATCCAATAGCTCTTGAGTGCCGGGACCAACGGCTCGATCTTGTCGGCGTGATAGGCGACGGCGTAGTAGATCAGGAAGGCGACCGCGGCGCTGATGATCAGCAGCGCCAACGCGCCGAGTGCGCGCTGACGATAGCGCGTCTCGTAGTACAGGTAGAGCAGGCCGGTGACTACGCAGAACAGCACGAACACGTCGAACAGATTGCTCACCGGAATGTGTCCGAAATCCGGCGCGATGAGGTAGGACTCGCGCCAGCGAACCATCAGCGCCACGAAGCCCATGGTGACCGCCGCCCAGGTCAGCCAGCTGCCCAACGCCAGGCTGCGCGCCGACAGCGCATCGCCGCGCACCGCCAGCCCCAGCACGTAGGCCACCGTCGCGGTCAGGAACAGTCCGTTCATCCAGGCGATCGCCGCCGGGCTGGATAGCCACCAGACGAGAATGAAGTTGCTCTCGCCCGCACTGTACTGGTTGCCGTAAAGCGCGATGGCGAACAGGCTGAGGCCGGCGATGACCAGGCTGAGCAAACGCATCGGTTTCCAATGCCAACCCACCCCGACCAGCGCAGCCGTGGCGCCAGCCAGGATCGCCTGCTGATACACGCCCAGCGCTGCGTTGAACTCGACGTAGACGCCGACCGCGGAGGCCAGTGCGAAAGCGGCCCACAACCAATCGAACAGACTCAGCTGACGGATGAACGACGGCCGTTCCAGGCCATCCATGAGATCGTGCGGTACGGACATCAGCGGCTTCCTCCTGTAATGGTTCGCTGTGCAAAGCTCGGCCCGTCAGGCCATGGGAGTGGAGCTCCGCTCAGGACGACCCGGCATCGGGTTTGTCCAGCCGGGCGAACAATTTGTCTTTAAGCTGCGCGAATTGGCTGTCGAAATCCATGATATTGCGGTTGCTGGTCCCCGCGAAGAGCACCTTCGAGCCACCCTCGGCACGCGGCTCGATGCGCACCCAGATGCGGCGGTGGGCCAGGAAAAACAGCAGGAACACGCCGATCACGAGCATCCCCGCCCCGAGGTAGACGACGATCGTGCCCGGGTGGTGCGTAACCTGCAGCCCTGCTGCCTGAATCTGCTTGAAATCGGTCAGCTGCAGGAAGAACGGCGAACCGTAGAAGGGCAACACGCTAAGCGTGGGCACGGCATCCTGGAACCACGCCCAGTCCTGCTGCGTCGGCTGCGAAATGCCGTCACGGCGCAGCATATCGACGTAGACGCCTTCGAGCGCGGCGTTCAGCACCTTGACAAAGGCCTCGCCGGCCGCCTGTCGGCGGTCCGCCGGCACACGCTTCTGCACGTCCTCGAACACCGCACCGTATCCGCCACTGGCGAACTGCTGCAGCAGTCGCACCATCGAATTGCCGATCCGCGATCGCACGACAGGATCGTTCATATCCGCCGCCTGTAGTGCGGTGGCGGCCGTCTGCGCGGCCACCTTGCGCAGCAGAGCGGTGTCGTGCAGCGCGCCGGCGAACTGCATGAAGCGCTGCACGCCGCCGTGCGGTCCCGCCGGAATATGCAGGAATCGGTACGGTTCGGAAGGACTGTTGCGCACGCCGCTGAGATAGTACAGATGGCCGTCGATGGTCTGCGGCACGAAGTAATTCATGTACTCCTTCGCCTCGCCCTGCGGGTTGCGCAGCTTGAAAGTCACGCTGGGGCCCAGGTTGCGCGGCTTGGTCTTGCCTTTCGCACCCGGCACCTGATCGATGTTGAACATCCGGAAATCGTCCAACTCCAGGCGTCGCTTGCCGGCGGAGGTATTCAACTCGTACTTGCCGAACACGCTGCCGTGCGATTCCGACGGCTTGCCGCCATTCAACGGCCAGAGTTTGAAGTCGAGCTTGGAACCGCCGTCGGCAAAACTCGCCTGGTAGATTTCGTAGCCGTGGTAGACCAGTGGATGATTGACGCGGATGGTCGCGTCGATGGTCTTGCCGCTGTGCGGATCGTGCAGCACGACCTGACTGCGGAAGTCCGAAGGCTGGCCGGTGATGTAGTGCTTCACGCTGAATTTCTTTACCTTCAGGCTGAACGGCAGCTGCTGCACGAGTAGCCGTCCTTGACCTGCAGAAAGACGATGTCCGCGGTCTCCCCTTCCGGAATGCTCACATTGCCGCGGAACGACGGCGTGCCGGGTCCGAGCCGGCTGATCGCCGGCACCTGAGAAGCCGGAATGTCGCGCGTCTCGACCTTGAGGTCGCCCATGGCCAGCGCGATCTTGAGCGGCAGCTTGCTGTCGACCAATCCGCCGACCAGGATGACGACGATGCCGATATGCGTGAGCAGATAGCCAAGCCGGTTGGCGCCACCCTTCATCGCGGCGAGCACCTGATGGTCGCCGTGCTCGGCCACGCGCACCCGATAGCCGTAGTTGCGCAGCAAGACGTGTGGCGCGCGCGCTCACGCTCTCTGCATCCACCACTGTTTCCTGCTCCGCGTGATGACGCATCAGGCGCAGCGACTTGGCTTGTACGCGCACGCGGAACTGACGGATTTCCCGCAGCATGGTCGGCCCGTTGCGGTAGACGCAAACGCTGGTGGATACCACCAGAAAGGCCATGATGAACAGAAACCAGCCGGCCGAGTACACGTCGTACAAGCCCAGCTGGCGAAAGACCTGGAACCAGAACGGCCCGAACTTGAGCACGTAGTCGCTATAGGGCTGGTCCTGCTGCAGCACCGTGCCGATCACCGAGGCGATCGCCACGGCCACCAGCAGCGTGATCGCCAAGTTCATCGAGCCGAGGAACTCCAGCGTACTGGAGCGGTGCCGCGTACTCGGGCTGGAAACAGCTTCGCTCATGCCTCTTCCGGTGGCGCAAAAGCGCCCGGACATGGCCGGGCCTTCGATGACAGGGGTATTCGGATGAAAGACGTGCGTCGCGACAGAATATTCCCTGGCATCCGTCAGCGCAGACTCTGCAGGTAGAAAGCGACCGCCTCGATCTCATGCTTGTTCATGGGCAACGCGACATGCGCCATCATCTTGCCTGCATCGTTGCCGCGCCGACCGGCCTTGAACGCTTCCATCTGCACGACAAGATACTTGGCATGCTGGCCCGCCAGACGCGGGAAATGACCGACCTGGCCGGCCCCGCCGGCGCCATGGCAGCGAATGCAGGCCGCAACGCCGCTGGCGGCGAGACCATGCCGGTAAATCTGCTTGCCCTGTTCCAGCCGCTGCGCGTTTTGTTTCTGCTCGGACACGTCCTCGTTGGCGCCGGTTGCCGGATCGTATCCCTGTTGGGAGTAATAAGCCGCCAGATCACGCAGATTCTGCTCGCTCAATGCCATCACCATAGGCGCCATGATCGGGCTCTTGCGTGCGCCGCTCTTGAAATCGAGCAATTGCTTGTAGAGATAAACATAGTTCAGCCCCCCCAGATTGGGGAAATCGGCACTGACGCTGTTGCCTGCTGCGCCGTGGCACCCGGCGCAGCTCATCGAGAGCGCCTTACCTGCCGCGACCTGGGAAACAGTCGGCTTGCTGTCCCATTGCAGACCGGTCACCGCCGGCGATTCCGCGGCCGCGATTCCCGACAGCGCCAGCAAAACGCCGCCGAGCAGGCAGCACAGCCATCTGTTCATAACTATCCCTCCCGTTTCCCTCGCCGACGGTCATCCGCCGCCGGCAGCCCAGAATTATTATAGGAATCGTCCCGTCGGGCTTATACCATAGCGCCCCATACACGACAAAAACGCCCAATCGCATGCACAGCCTTTACCAAAACACCCGCTTTCTCACCGGCGCGACCAACCTGAAAGGCATGCCCGAGGACGACGGACGGGAAGTGGCGTTCGCAGGCCGCTCCAATGCCGGCAAATCGAGCGCCCTCAACAGCATCTGCCACCAGAAGAGCCTCGCGCGTACCAGCAAGACACCCGGACGCACGCAACAGATCAACTTTTTCCAGGTCGCCGAAGACCGCTACCTCGTCGACCTGCCCGGCTATGGCTTCGCGCGCGTGCCCGGCGGCCTGCGGCGCGAATGGGGCGAATTCATCGCTCGCTACCTGCAACACCGGCGCAGCCTCGTCGGCCTGATCGTTCTCATGGACATACGCCGGTCGCTGACCAGCCTGGACGAGCAGCTGCTGGGCCTGTGTACGGAAGCCGGCATCCCCATCCACATCCTGCTGACCAAGTCCGACAAACTCAGCCGCAGTGCTTCGCTGGCGGCCTTGCGCGATCTCAAGAAACAGCTGCTCGCGCAGGGTTTCAGCGCCACCGCCCAATGCTTCTCGGCAACGCGCGGGGTCGGTGTGGAGGAGGTGCAGGCACTGCTCGACGCATGGCTGATGCCCGGGCCGGTGGAATCGCAACCGGCGTAACCGCCCCCGCCAGAACGGCCTTCGCGTGGCGAGCGTCACGATAAGAGCCGGCGGCACCGGCCGGCGCTCGCCTTAGTCGATTGATTACTCTACTATTAGAGTCTCGACTTTGATTCAAACATCGCGCCGCCGGTACTTTCAGCGGCACCGGCGAAGCGCCAGCAACAGGTAACGAGGCTCCGAATCGGCCTCATAACAGCACTTATGCCGGCCCGTGCATCGCACGCGGCGAGTGCCGGTGGAGACTGGAATCATGCAGACGCCTCCTTACATAGCCCAGAACCGCTTCAACCGCCCCCCGTTCCTGGTGAAAAAATCCAGCCAGGATACAGGCGCGCAGGCCGAACCGAGCACTCCGCTGGTAATCATCCTCGACGACCAGCGCGTGGGCCGCGCAGTGCTCAGCGAGATCATCCGCACACTCGACTCCGACATCCGCGTCGAAACCTGCTCCGACCCGCAGGTGGCGCTGTCGCTGGCCGCCCAGACTGCGCCCGACTTGGTCATCACCGATTACAAGATGCCGGAAATGGACGGGCTGGAATTCACCCGCCGCCTGCGCAACCTGTCCGGCTGCGAGGAAACACCGCTGCTCATGGTCAGCATCGTCGACGACCGGGAACTGCTCTACCGCGCCCTGGAAGCCGGTGCCTCGGACTTCCTCTACCGCCCGATCGACCGTCAAGAGTGCACGGCCCGCGCGCGCAACCTGCTCGCCCTGGGTCGGCAACAGCGCATCACCCGGCAGCGCGCACGCTGGCTCGAAGAACGCGTCGCCGAGGAGACCCAAGCACTGCAGGAGCGCGAGCGCGACCTGATCGCCCGTCTCGCCCGCGTCGGTGAATACCGCACCCAAATCGCCAGAAACCATTACTGGCGCGTCGCACGCTATGCCCGCCTGGTTGCCGAAGCGCTCGGCCTGTCGGCCAAGGAATGCGCGCAGATCGAACTGGCCGCGCAGCTGCACGACATCGGCATGATCGGCCTGCCCGACGCCATCACCCAGTCCGACACGCCGCTGTCCGAGAAAGAAGCCGACGTCCTGTACACGCACACCGAGATCGGCCACAACCTCCTGCAGGGCGGGCCCTCGCCGCTGCTCGATCTTGCCGCGCAGATCGCGCTGCACCATCACGAGCACTGGGACGGCTCCGGACATCCGCACGGCCTGGCCGGGGAAGACATCCCGCTCGCGGCGCGCATCGTCGCCGTGGCCGACTGCTATGACGAGCTGACCCGTCGCTATCCGGGCTCCACCGAATACAGCGAGGAAGAAGCCCTGCGGCACATCATCGAGGTATCCGGTTCCGCCCTGGAGCCAGCTTGCGTACAGGCTTTCGTCGACCAGTTCGACGAAATCCTGCATGTGCAGCCACCGCCCGAACATCCGCTGAACCGTCATAACTGAACGGTTCTTCGGAAAACACGCCCATGCGCGCGCCTCGTCCATCTCTTCTTTCGGCCCGTTGGACCGAGTGGGCCGCACAGCGTCCCGATTCCGAGCATGAGCAGGCCGCGTGGCGCGTCCTGATCGGGTTTATCGTCGCGCTGTACCTCTGGTCGCCATTCTTCGCCATGCAGGCACCGGGCTCCAGCGCGGTGCCCTACATCCGTTACGGCATCACGCTCTTCGTGATCGTCTCGGCGGGACTGTTCCTCAATGTTCTGCTGCGGGCAGGCCCCTCGCCGGTGCGCAGATATGTGGGCATGGCGCTCGATCTCGGCACCACCAGCATTTTCATGGCGACCGGCGGCGCAGGATCGATCCCGCTGATCGCCGTGTACTTGTGGGTGACCTTGGGCAACGGTTTCCGTTACGGACGTGTCTACCTGTTCGCTTCCACCTTCGTCAGCCTGGCCGGATTCGGCCTTGCCGTCACGGTAAATCCCTACTGGTCCAACCATACGACGCTGGCGGCAAGCACGGCGTTGATTCTGCTGTTGATTCCCACATACAGCTCCTCTCTGATCCGCAAACTCAACCGTGCCGTCCAGCAGGCGCGCCAGGCCAGCGAAGCGAAATCCCGCTTCATCTCCAACATGAGCCACGAGTTGCGTACGCCGCTCAACGGCGTCATCGGCTCCGCGGATCTCCTCGGTCAGACCCACCTGGATCCGGAACAGCGCGAACTGCTAAGCCTGCTGCACGGTTCCGCCCAGTCGCTGCTGGAGCTCATAGAGGAAGTCCTCGACATCTCGAAGATCGAGGCAGGTCATCTATCGATCGAGCGCGCGCCCTTCGACCTGCACCAGTTGTTCAGCGATACGGCTCGGTTGTTCACCGTGCCGGCAGAGGCCAAGGCGCTGCGTCTCGACCTGCTCATCGACCCCAACGTTCCCTCCCAGGTGATCGGCGATCCCGCGCATCTACGTCAGGTGCTCACCAACCTACTCAGCAACGCGGTGAAATTCACCGAACGGGGCTCCATCACCATCACCGTCGATGCACTCGAGATCGGCGGCGCGCAGACACGACTGCGCTGCACTGTCAGCGACACCGGCATCGGCATCGGCCAGGATGCCCTGCCGCACATCTTCGAACGCTTCCGCCAAGCCGACGACGGCGCAACCCGCAAATACGGCGGCACCGGGCTGGGAACCGCCATTTCCAAGAATCTGATCGAACTGATGGGTGGACACATCGATGTCGACAGCCATCTGGGGCAAGGCAGCCGCTTTTGGTTCGAACTTCCCATGCAGCAAGATCGGCAGCAGGTCAACGAGCGGGCGGTCGCACTCGACGAAATCTGGATACTGGCAGACGACGCGAATGCGGTTCTGCTGCAAAAACTGCTGACGCCGCACGTGCCCAGCGTGCATCGCATCACGGGCAGACTGCCGCCCTACGACCGCAATCAGCGGATTGCCCTCGTCGCCGATTTGACGCTGCTCGCCGCACACGCTCCCAACGTCGAGCTACCTACAATCGGGTTGAGCGCGAACAGCGAGCAAGAGCTGGAATACCCGCCCGGCCTCATGACCATCCTGCCGGGGTACTGGGCGCCACAAACATTGCTCAACGCCCTGCACATCGTCGCGACTCCCTACGCCCGCAAGCAAAGCGTACAAAGCGGCAATCTCGGCGAAGAGGATATCGCCCCGGGTACGCCCCTCAAACTGCTGGTCGCTGAGGACAACGCCGTCAACCGCCGCCTGCTGGAACGCATACTGATCAACGCGGGGCACCGCGTCGAACTCGTGGAGGACGGCGAAGCAGCCCTCGATTGTCTCGAAGATGCTCTCGACGCCTTCGATGCCATCATCCTCGACATGAACATGCCCCGACGCAACGGTATCGACGTGGCCAAGGCCCTGCGCTTCCTGTACCCGGACAATCGTACTCCGCTGATCATGCTTTCCGCGGACGCCACGACCGAAACCATCGCAGAAAGCCGCCGGGCCGGATTCGACGCCTATCTGACCAAACCGGTCGAGGCCAGAAGGCTGTTGAAGCTACTTCAGGATCTGCATCGCAAACGCCCGCAGGAATCCGCGGCCAGCCCCGTGGCCAAGACGCGCATCGAGCAGGCCCCTCCGTTGCTGGATCACAACGTGATGAAAAATCTGGAGCTCCTCGGCAGCGACCACAACTTCGTCGTGCGGCTCGTGCAGGACTATCTCGAAGACGGGCAACCACAACTCGAACGCATGCAGAAAGCCGCAAAAGCGGTCGACCCCTTCGAGTTGCGCGATGCGGCCCACGCCCTGCGCAGCTCCTCGGCGGAACTGGGCTGTCATCGCCTGATGACGCTCTGCGGACAGGCCGAACGACTGAAGGACTATGAAGTCGGCTCGCCTCAGGCGAACCGACTGGTCGAACAGATCGAACGCACCTTCGCCTTGACCCGCACCGAGCTCATGCAGCACCTGAGCGGGCACGCCGTCGCATCCCTTTGAAGATGAAGGCAGCCCCGATGTCCTTCTCGGGGCTGCCTCAGGGTCTTCATGCGCTCATGGCCACAGGTTCCGCGCGCTTGCTCTGGCGCTTGACCAAACGCTCCATCATGCGCAGGTCTCGCTCGGTCAGATTCAAGGCCGCATCGACCCAGATTTCGGTAATCGCGTACAGCTCCTCATAGGAAACGGGATTGCTCAGGCGCTTGGCCGCGCGCAGCGCCCTCGCACCATTGGCCCGGCGCGCCTCCTCCTCGAGGAACGCGTACACCTCGCGCTGGCCTTCGCCGGCTTCCGCCAACCGGTCGATCACGCCCATCTCGTAAAGCTCCTCGGCCTCGTAGAGATGTCCGGAAAGAATCATGCGCTCGGCGGCCTTCGGCCCGATGCGGCGAGACAGCAGGCTGTACGCCCCCATGCCGGGAAACAGATTGAACAGTATTTCCGGCAAGCCCATGCGCGTGCCGCGCTCGGCGATGAGCACGTCCGCCGCCAAAGCGCATTCGAAACCGCCGCCCAGCGCGTCGCCCTGTACCAGCGCGATGCCGCAGGTTTCCGAATGCATCCCGGCGCTCATCTCGTACACCGAATCGACGCAGGTCTTGGCATATGCCAACAGACCGGCACGGTCACGGGTATGGATGTAATGCTGGAACAGGGCGAGATCTCCGCCCAGATTGAAGGTTCCCGGCACATCCGACGCCATGACGTAGTAGTCGACCTTCAACGACGTCTGTGTCCGGTATTCGGCAAACGTCGAGGCCAGCTCGGCCAGCAGCGCCGGCGTGAAGCAAGGGCGCGGCGTCGCCTTCATGAAACACCAGTCCATGTGGTAACGCTCATCGTACTGGCGGCGCAGGACACTGGAACGCTCGAAATCACGGATGACAGCTTCGCTCATGGGGAAATCCTCGTGTAAACGATTGGGAAGTCGGGTCAAGGGGAAAAGCCCCCTTGCCGAAGCATAGGCCGGCTTGCCGCCCGACCGAAGCCCTAATTCCCTTAAATCGTTGACAGAGAGATGAACCCTGAGCTCAAACCCAGTGCTGCTGAAGCTCGTTTTCGCCGGCGATGCGCTCGAGCAGAATGGCCTTGAAGGCCCCGGGATCCTTGACGTGGACGATCTCGGCGGGGCGGGGGAAATGCAGGTCGCGCAAGCGCGACAACCAGAAACGCAGCGCGGCGGCGCGCAGCATCACCGGCCAGGCACCGCGCTCGATCGCGCTCAACGGACGCACCTCGTGATAGGCGCCCAGCATCGTCATGGCGCGCTCCATGTCCAGCACGCCGTTTTCGTCGCTGCACCAGTCGTTCACGGTGACGGCAATGTCGTACAGCAGCGCATCGTTGCAGGCGTAGTAGAAGTCGATGATGCCCGACAGCTCGCCGTCGGCCCACAGTACGTTGTCGCGAAACAGATCCGCATGGATGACGCCGCGCGGCAGATCGGTGAAGCGGTACAGCCCTTGGAAACGCAACTCCTCCTTGAGCAGCTTGGCGTCTTCCTTGCTCAAATGAGGCAGCAGGCGATCACCCATCTCGCGCCACCAGCGCGGACCACGGTCGTTGTCGCGACTGCCCGGGAATTCGCGGGCGGCCAGGTGCAGTCGCGCCAGCGCCGCGCCGATCGTCGCGCAGGCGACGCGACCGGGCTGCATGTCGCTTTCACCGCTCAACCGCTGTACCAGCGCCGCCGGACGCCCGTTGAGCGTCTTGAGCATGACGCCTTCACGATCCGGAATGGGATGGGCGCAGGGCACCTCATGTTCATTCAGCCAGGCCATCAGGTCGATGAAATAGGGCATGGCTTCGGCTTCGTGCTGTTCGAACAGCGTGAGTACGTAGCGCCCCTGCGTGGTGCTGACGAAGAA
This sequence comes from uncultured Gammaproteobacteria bacterium, assembly GCA_963751375.1. Lineage (GTDB taxonomy): Bacteria > Pseudomonadota > Gammaproteobacteria > DSM-5130 > Acidihalobacteraceae > Acidihalobacter_A. The sequence goes on along the minus strand of CAVVUY010000006.1, from coordinate 239,632 downwards.
ATTGGTGTTCTCGATGCCGGAACTGATGCCGGCGAATTCGGTCACATCGCCAAGCGCGTACTCGGCCAGAAAGGCCTGCAGTTCGGCCTCGCTTACGGGAGTAAAGACGGACATGGTGCCTCGGTACGGATTGAGTATTTATAGTTCCAGCAGTTTTTCACGTTCTTCCGACGAAGGCTCGAAACCACGCGCTTCGTAGTGATCGAAAATCGCCTCCACCACCTCCGGCGCACTGTCGACCACTTTCATCAGGTTCAGATCCTCCGGATCGATCGTGCCCTCGGCGACCAGTACGTCGCGGAACCAGCTCAGCAAACCGTCCCAGAAGGGGCTGTGCACCAGCACGATGGGAATGCGGCGGGTCTTGCCTGTCTGCACCAGGGTCAGGATCTCGGCCAGTTCGTCCAGAGTACCGAAACCGCCCGGCAGCACGACATAGGCCGAGGCGTACTTCACGAACATGACCTTGCGCGAAAAGAAATGCCGGAAGCCCAGGGAGATGTCCTGGTAATCGTTGGATGACTGTTCGTGCGGCAGTTGGATATTCAGCCCGATGGACAGCGAACGCCCCTGGTAAGCCCCCTTGTTGGCCGCCTCCATGATGCCCGGTCCGCCGCCGCTGACCACCGCGAATCCCGCCTCGGACAGCTGCAGCGCGATGTCCTCGGCCAACTGGTAGTGCGAGCTCTCGCGAGGGGTACGCGCGGAGCCGAACACGCTGACCGAGGGCTTGATGCGCGCCAGGCGCTCGAAACCCTCGACGAACTCGGCCATGATCTGGAATATCTTCCAGCTCTCGCGGGTAAGCACGGTGTCGTCCGTAGGGATCAAGCCGGGGTGGTGACTGCGTTCCTGCTGATTCATAAGTTAAGGCCTGTGCAAGGGTTGCCATTATTACCACAAACGCCGGTGCGCCGATAAGACGCGCTCGGTACCGACGACACGGTTGTCCCATCATCGGCATGGCGCCGACGCCTGCCATGCCGCTCCCGCCCTTGATCATCATCAACGCTTGCGGGGAGAACTCCCGAACGCCGCACGGAGTATTTCGCCACCAGGACAGGTACCCTATTACGCCAGACTCAACAGCGATCCGAACACACTCATGTCCAAACCTGCTCTGATCCTCGTCGACGGCTCCTCGTACCTTTATCGCGCCTTCCACGCCCTGCCGCCGCTGACCAACGCGCACGGCGAACCCACCGGTGCAGTCTACGGCGTGATCAACATGTTGCGCCGCCTGCTCAAGGACTACGCGCCCGAGCATGTCGCCGTGATCTTCGACGCCAAAGGCAAGACCTTCCGCGACGAGATGTACGCCGACTACAAGGCCAACCGTCCGCCGATGCCGGACGACCTCGCCGCACAGATCGAACCGCTGCACACGCTGATCCGGGCCATGGGGCTACCGATACTGGCGGTGGAAGGCGTGGAGGCCGATGACGTCATCGGCACGCTGGCGCGGCAGGCCGCGGAGCAGGGACGAGACGTACTGATCTCCTCGGGCGACAAGGATCTCGCGCAATTGGTGGACGGCCACGTCACCCTGGTCAACACCATGAGCAACACCACGCTCGACCGCGACGGCGTGATCGAGAAATTCGGCGTGCCACCCGAACGCATTATCGACTACCTCTCGCTGGTCGGCGACAGCGTGGACAACGTGCCGGGCGTCGCCAAGTGCGGCCCCAAGACCGCAGTCAAGTGGCTGCAGACCTACGACTCGCTCGACGGCATCATCGAGCACGCCGACGAAATCAAGGGCAAGGTCGGCGACAACCTGCGCGAGGCGCTGGACTGGCTGCCCCAGGCGCGCGAACTGGTCACCGTGAAACTGGACGTGCCGCTGGAACAGGGGCCCGACGACCTCACCCCGGCCGAAGCAGACACCAAGACCCTGCGCGAACTGTTCACCCGGCTGGAGTTCAACACCTGGCTCAAGGAGCTGGAGGGCAGCGACGACGACGGCGCCGATACGGCGCAAGCTCCGGCCGGCGACTACGAATGCGTACTCGACGAAGCCGAGCTGGAAACCTGGATCGAACGCCTCGAAGGCGCCGAAGTGTTCGCCTTCGACACCGAAACCACCAGCCTGGACTACATGCAGGCGCGCGTGGTCGGCCTGTCCTTTGCCGTCGAACCGGGCCGGGCGGCCTATGTGCCGCTTGCCCACGACTACCCCGGCGTGCCGCAGCAGCTCGACCGCGAGGCCGTGCTCGAACGCCTGCGCCCGTTGCTGGAGAGCTCAGCCCACGGCAAGCTCGGGCACCACCTCAAATACGACCGCAACGTGCTGGCCAACCACGGCATCGCGCTCGAAGGCATCCGCCACGACACCATGCTCGAATCCTACGTGCTCGACGCCACGGCCAACCGCCACGACCTCGACACGCTGTGCGCCGCGCACCTCGACCACCAGAACATCCACTACGAAGACGTCGCCGGCAAGGGCGCCAAACAGATTCCCGTTCGCCGCCGTCGCGCTGGAGGACGCCACGCCCTACGCCGCCGAGGACGCAGACATGACGCTGCGTCTGCACCGTCTGTTCTGGCCTCGCCTGGAAGCCGAGCCCGGCCTGCGCACGGTGTACGAGGAGATCGAGATCCCGCTGCTGCGCGTGCTCTCGCGCATAGAGCGCAACGGCGTGCGCATCGATGCCGAGCGCCTGCGCACACAGAGCGCCGCGCTCGCCGCGCGCATGTCGGCAGTCGAGCGCCAGACACGCGAAATCGCGGATTGCGCCTTCAACCTGGGCTCGCCGAAACAGATCCAGGACGTGCTCTATAACCGCCTCAACCTGCCCGTGCTGCGCAAGACGCCCAAGGGCCAGCCGTCCACCGCCGAAGACGTACTCGAAGAACTCGCCGCGCAGCACGAACTGCCGCGCCTGATTCTGGAGCACCGCGGGCTGGCCAAGCTCAAGTCCACCTATACCGACCGCCTGCCGGAACGCATCGACCCCGACACCGGCCGCGTGCACACCTCCTATCATCAGGCCGTGGCCTCCACCGGCCGGCTGTCCTCGTCCGATCCGAACCTGCAGAACATCCCGGTGCGCACCGAGGAAGGCCGGCGCATCCGCCAGGCTTTCGTCGCCGAGCCGGAGCACCTCCTGATCGCCGCCGACTACTCGCAGATCGAGCTGCGCATCATGGCCCATCTGTCGGCCGACGACGGCCTGCTGCGCGCCTTCGCCGAAGGACGGGACATCCACCGTGCCACTGCCGCCGAAGTCTTCGGCGTCGCGCTGGAGGACGTCAGCTCCGAGCAGCGCCGCGCGGCCAAGGCGATCAACTTCGGCCTGATCTACGGCATGTCCGCCTTCGGCCTGGGGCGGCAACTCGATATCGGCCGCGCCGAGGCGCAAGACTACGTCGATCGCTACTTCGCACGCTATCCCGGCGTGCGCGAATACATGGACCGCACCCGCGAACGGGCCAAGACGGAAGGCTACGTGGAAACGATCTTCGGCCGCCGGCTCTACCTGCCCGACATCAACGCCCGCAACGGCCAACTTCGCGCCCAGGCCGAGCGCGTGGCGATCAACGCACCGATGCAGGGCAGCGCGGCGGACATCATCAAGCGCGCCATGATCCACGTCGACCGCTGGATCGAGGACGAAGCACCGGACGTACGCCTGATCATGCAGGTACACGACGAACTCGTGCTCGAAGTTCCGAATGCCCGCGTCAACGAGACGCGCGATGCGTTGCGCCGCCACATGGAAAACGCCGCCGAACTCTCGGTGCCGCTGCTCGTCGCCATCGGCGAAGGTCTGGACTGGGACGCCGCGCACTGAGAAGCGTCTCAACGCGCGTGCACCAGACCCAAATGCGCTTTACAAAACTTTACCCCCGCGGCGGAACTCTCAACGCCTACAACGCTCAAATCCATTGAGCGCTTAGCCCGGCGCTCCCCGCCGTCCCCCCTTGGCGGGTTTCGACTTGTCTCCCCCCTTCAAGTCGATGTTTCTGCCCCGGCCTCGTGCCGGGGCCTCTTTAAAATCACACTCCGTCGCATCCTTCCCTTGTAATTCCCCGCCCAAAAAATTTTCGCGTGACAGTGAACCTTTCCCTAAAGCACCGGTCCTATGTTGTGAGCGCTTAGCCCGGCGCTCCCCGCCGTCCCCCCCTTGGCGGGTTCGACTTGTCTCCCCCCTTCAAGTCGAAGAACTTACCCCGGCGTTTTCGCCGGGGTATTCTTTTTATCTCTCCCTACAGCAACGCCCCCAACAGCCCAGCCGCATTGAAATACAGCCGCTTAGGCCAAGGCTGTCGCCCCCACTGCGCCTGCAGCACCGTGTCCGATGCAGCCATATACTCACCCTGCAGCGTCCGCAGTTCACGCGTGAAACCGGCGTCGTACACGATCAGGGACACTTCGAAATTGAGTTCGAAGCTACGCCGGTCCAAGTTGGCCGAGCCCAGGATGCTCAAACGCCGATCGACCGAGAGCGTCTTGGCATGCAACAGGCCCTCGCGGTACTCACGGATACAAACGCCACTGTCCAGAAAATCGGCGTAGTAACCGCGACTGGCCGCCGCCACGAGCTGCGAGTCGTTCCGTGCCGGCACCACCAGACACACCCGCGTACCGCATCGTGCAGACGCATGGATGGCTGCCGCCGTGCCCTCGTCGGGCACCAGATAGGGCGAGGTGATCACCACCTCCTCGCGCCCCAGATGCAGAGCCGCCTGCTGCACCTGGCGCATGGCGTAGTTGTAGGACATAGGCCCGGTGCCGATCACCTGCACGTCGACACCGCCCGGCTGAGGCTCGGGCTGCACCGCAAGGACTTCCCCCATCCACTCGTTGGCGTCGAGGTACCAGTCCTCGATAAACAGGCGCTGCAGATCCCACACCACCGGCCCGTGTACGCGCACCGTCGCGTCGACCCAGGGCGCATAACTGGCCTTTGGTGCGAAAGCCGCATCGGCGATGTTCTGGCTGCCCGTATAAGCGACGCGTCCGTCGATGATCGCGAGCTTGCGGTGATTGCGTACGTCGAGGCGCGCGAACAGCGCACGCAGCGGGTTCACCGGCAGCGCCGCGCGCACCTGGATACCCGCCGCCTCCATGCGCCCACGCAGCGCCGAGCGCAGAAAGTGCTTGGAACCGACCGCATCGACCAGCACACGGCACACGACTCCGCGAGCCGCAGCCCGCTCCAAAGCCTCCGCCACGGCCCGGCCCGAAGCGTCGGCAAGATAGATGTAGGAAAGCAGATGGCAGTGCCGCTCGGCCGCCTCGATATCTTCGACCAACGACTCGATCATGCGTGCCGAATCGCTCAGCAACAGCAGCACGTTGCCCCGCCGGGCCGGTGTGCCGCCAACCGATTCGGCAAGCTTGGCGATGGGCCGATGATCCGCCGGCAGATCCGCGGCATGGTCCGCATGCGGCTCCTCGAGCAGCTCCGCCTGCCAACGGCGCAGACGCCTATGACGGCGCAAACGGCGTCGGCCCAGACGAACCTCGCCGAACATGAAATACAGGATCGGCCCACCGACCGGCACCAGCATCACCACCACGATCCACGCCATGCGTGCGGTCGGCTCGGCCCGGCGCCGCAGCAGTATGCGCACGACGACGAACAAGCGTATCAGCAGCTCGAGGAAGACTGCGAGCGAGGGCAAAAGCTCCCCGGACATGCGGTGGCGTCTCCTTTCCCTTTTAAATCATCGGCCGGAAGCCGGCGGAAGGACAGTGTGCCATAGGGGCGCGGCGGTGGTTTGAAATTGCTTGAAAGGGCGCATTTCGTATGCGCCTTCGTCCGGAGTTGTAGGTACGGTTTCGTGCGTGAATCAACGCCACAAGCTTCCTTCTGCTTGGGTGAGCGTAGGGCGCCGAACAAACCGGCTCGGGCGCTCCGCAACGATAGATCGAAACGCCAAACTCGATTCGCGCACGAAACAACCTCCGATAGCCGAAAAGAGAGGGCGCTCGATCAAGCCATGAAGCGATCAAACGGGCACCAAACCGCCCCGCCCAAACTCCCCTCTAAGGTATACTTGCCTCCGCCCATGACCTCCGTCCCCGCATCCAAACGCGCTACCGCACTGTTGTTGCTGGGCCTGTTCCTGCTCGCCTGCCTGGCCTTCGCTCCTGGCATCGGCCAGCCCACCGGCGTCACCACCAAGGACGAGTACTTCCTCGGACTGCGCACGCCGATGTGCATCGTCGAACACGGCGACTGGCTGGTGCCCTGCCTGGACGGCCACCCGCGCCTCAACAAGCCGCCGCTGCTGTACTGGCTCACCGCCGCGAGCTACCGCACGTTCGGCGTCTCGCTGCTCAGCGCACGCGGCGTCGCCGTGGCATTCGGCGCACTGTTCGTGCTCGCCACCGCACTCATCGCCTGGGAACTGACCCAGGACCGACGCCGCAGCCTGCTCGCCGGCCTCGTCCTGCTGTCCATGGGCAGTATCGCGATCGGCAGCCGCATGCTGCTGCTGGATATCCCCACCGCTGCGCTCAGTGCGCTGACTTTCTATGTGATCCTGCGTTGGCTGCGCACGGGTTCGCACTGGCTGCTGCCGCCCATTGCCGCGCTGCTCGCCGCGGGATTTCTGATCAAGGGACCGATCGTGCTGGTGCTGAGTGGCGCCGGCATTCTCGCACTGCTGTTCACCTCTGCCGGCGCCCGCAGCCGCCTGCGCGAGAACTGGCTGGTCGTGCTGCTGACCTTTCTGGGCTTTCTCGCCCTCGCGCTACCCTGGTTCGTCTACGTGCATACCATGCTGCCGGGGGCTTCGGACCACACGCTGAACGCGGAGCTGCGTGCACGCGACTTCTTCCAGTTCTCGCTGCAGCCGCTCGCCGGCCTGCTCCTGCTCGGCCTGCCGTGGTCGTTTCTCGCCCTGCTGCTCGCCGCCCGCAACGACTGGCGTGCGCGCATGCCCGGACTGGGCTTCCTGCTCATCTGGCTGGTCATCAGCGTCGCGCCGTTCTTCCTGATCAAGACCTTCGGCCGTTATCTCTATGCCTCGCTGGTGCCGCTGGCGATCATCGCGGCACATCTGCTCGACCAGCCCATGCCACGCTTCGGCCGCTTCGCCGCCTGGCTCGGCCTGCTGCTCGCCGGCATCATCTCCGGGCTGGTGGTGTTCGCCGTCGGCTGGTTCCGCGGCATCGATATCGCCGTCGCACTGGGCATTCTGGCCTGGCTGCTGTTCGTCTACGTCTGGGCGCGCGCCGGCAACGCCACCGCCATGGCCGCGAGTTCGGCGCTGCTGTGGGCGGTGGTCATGGGGTTGGTCTATCCGCGCCTCGGACTCAACGCCATCCCTTCGCAGATCGTACAACTGGCGCGCGGCAACCCCGTGGTGATGTACGACGGTCCGCAGCCGGCACTGCTGCCGGCCGTGCTCGGCCGCATGTTGTGGCAGACCGACGGCAAGTGGCGCCTGCCGACCTCGCTCCAAGGCAGCTGCCGGCCGTTCCTGGTCTTCGCGGAAGCGCAGAACGTCGACTGGATGCGCAACTCGATGGCGACGCACGGCCTGACCGCCACGCCCGTTGCGCACTACCGCACGCTGACCTCGCGCGTGTCCTGGGTGCACATGGGGCGTGCCGGGCTGACCCGCGACGAGGTGCTGGCCGCCCTGGCACGGCACGATCTCGGCGCGCTCGCACCGCGCATCGACGTCTTCCGCGCCCGGTTCCAACATTGTGCGCCCGTCACCGGCGACAACCATGACGGCGGCTGAGCGCTCCTGGCTGCGCGTGCTCGGCCTGCTGGCCGTGGCGGCAGTGCTGACCGTGGCCGCCTTGCGCGGCGCGGACCTCGCGCCGCCGCGCTTCGTGCTGCCGCCCACCCAGAATACGACCGGCGCTCTGCCGGAGTTCTCGCAGCAGCTGCTGCCCGCGCGCGCTGCCGCGCCCAGCGTGCACGCAGCGACCGTGGTGGGACTGCCGGACGGCGATCTGCTCGCTGCCTGGTTCGGCGGTTCGCACGAAGGAGCCAGGGACGTACACATCTATCTGGCGCGCGAACACGCCGGCCAGTGGAGCCGACCGCAGGCGGTCGCCGGCCGTCTTTCCACCCAGCGCGACACGCTGCGCTTCACGCGCATGACCGGCAATCCGGTGCTGTTCTTCGGCGGTGACGGACGCCTCTATCTGATCTACGTCACCGTTTCCATCGGTGGCTGGGCCGGCAGCACGCTCAACGAAATGGTCTCCGCCGACGACGGTGCGCACTGGAGCTCGGCACGACGACTGGTCACCACGCCGATGTTCAATATCTCGACGCTGGTCAAGGAAAATCCGGTTCCGCTGACCGACGGCAGTGTCGCGCTGCCCGTCTACAACGAATCGATGGGCATCTTCGGCGAATGGCTGCGCCTCGGCCCGCACGGTCGGCTGCTGCATCGCTACCGCATCGATGCCGGCACCGACTCGCTGCAGCCGGCGCTGGTACCCGTCGGGCCGTCGCAAGCCTTCGCCTACATGCGCTACGCCGGCCCTGCTCCCAACCGCATCCTGATGAGCGGCACGCGCGACGGCGGCCGCACCTGGAGCGCGCCGCAGCGCCTGAAACTTGCCAATCCGAACTCCGCGGTCGCCGCCCTGCGCCTGAGCAACGGTCAGATCCTCATGGCCTACAACCCCGAGCCGGACAACCGTAGCGTGCTGGCCCTGGCGCTGTCCGACGACGGCATCCATTTCACCCGCGTCGCCACGCTGGCCGCGAGCGCCAACAGCGAGGCCGAGTTTTCCTATCCCTACATGATCCAGCGCGGCGACCGCGTCGACATCGTCTACACCTGGTGGCGCCGCCGCATCGCCCACGCGACCTTCAACGTCGCCTGGCTGCAGGCCCGCGCCCAGGCCGCGCGCAAGGACCCTTCCGCCGCACATCGGCCGCTCGCCGACTGGCCGCCTCCGGGGAACGGCGATGGGCATTGAACACCTCGTACAGCAGGCCTTCGGCCTGAGCGGGCAGGCGCTGATCGTCGCGCTGGGCGTGCTGCTGCTCCCGGGTATCCGGCACCTGCCGCAACCGATCCGCGCGAGCCTGACCGTCCTCGTCGCCTGCGCCGTGTTGCTCGTGCCTGCCAACGGTTTGATCCTCGGCGGCTACGTGCGCGGCTTTTTCGGCGATTTCAGTGCCGTGAGCTGGATGGTCATGCTCGCCGCGGTGATCCGCCGCGCCGGCGGCCCCGCGTTGCTCGACGTCGCCGACCGGCGGCGCCTGTGGTGCCTGGTCGCAATCGGTGGCGCGGTACTGTATCCGATGACCGCCGGCCTGACGGTCTTCGACCCCTACGCGCTGGGCTACCAGCCGCTGATTCTGGTAGTCGCGCTGCTGCCGATCATGCTCTGGCTGGCCTTGATCCGCTCACGCCTGCTCTGGGTCCTGGCACTCGCCGTGCTCGCCTTCGACCTGCATGTACTGGAATCCCCCAACCTGTGGGATTATCTTCTCGATTTCTGGCTCACACTGTACGCGTGGGGCTGGCTGATCGTGCAGGCCCTGCGCCTGCTCGTTCGCGGCATCGTCCGTCTCTTCCACCGGAGGGGTAGGCATGAGGTGCAATCCCTTTAACGAATTGCTTCGTACCACCTTTATACGCCCCATGGCAGGAGCGCTGGCAGGCCTATCCGCGCTCGCGCTCGGCGGTTGCGCCGGCGTTCCGCTCAAACCCGCCGGCCCCTACGCCGACCTCACGCCGCAAGGCGCGGTCAGGACCGATTACGTGGGCGCGCGCGTGCGCTGGGGCGGCGAACTCATCAACACCGAACCGCAGGCCGAACACACCTGTTTCGTGGTGCTCGCCCTGCCGCTGTATGCCGATGGCCAACCGCGCGAGTCGCGTTCACGCTCGCTGGGCCGCTTCGTCGCCTGCAGCTCGGGTTTCTACGATCCGGCGCTGTACGCCAAAGGGCGCATGATCACCATCGCCGGCGACATCACCCGCTTCGAAACGCGCAAGGTCGGCGGCTACGGCTACCGTATGCCCGTGCTCGAGGCAGGCGCGCCGCATCTCTGGCCCATCGAACCGCAGGTCCGCTACATCACCGTTCCCGTCGCGCCGTTGTGGCGCCCCATCTACTACCCGCCGCCGCCACCCCGCTAACCCCGATCGGGGCGCGACCTCAAGGTCTGAACGAGCAGGCCGGAGAGAATCAACACGGCGCCGACCGCCGTCCACGGCGTCGGCTCCTGGCCGAGGAATATCCAACCGAACCCGGCCGCAAACAACGGGGTGCTCAGGCGAATGAGCGTGTTGAGAAATGGCGCCAGACGGCTCGATGCCGCCGCCACCGCCAGAGTCGGCAAGGCCGTGGAAACGATACCAAGCCCGAGTACGGCGCCCGCCGTCGCCATATCCGTGGGCAATACATGAGCGGACTTGCCGGACAGCCACGCCGCAAGCAGCAACACCGCCCCCAGGGGCAGGAACGCCGCGCGGCCGATCTCGGCGCCGCTGGGGGCGTGCGCCTGTAACGCCATTCGTCGATGGATGCTCGCGTATGCCGCCGTGAGTGCGGCGGCGATCAGCGCCGAAGCCAACCCCAGGCTCGTTCCCGCCATCCATTCGCCGCGCAGCCCCGGCCATATGATCGCGAGCAGGCCTACCAACGTCATTGCCACCGCAGCGAGTTCGCGCCGCGCAGGCCACCGTCCGCCCAGCGCGCGATAGAGCAGCACGAACACCGGGGCGCAACCGATACATAGCGATACCTCGCCCACCGGCGCGTGCTGGAAGGCGAACACCGCCGCCAGGTAGTAGACGACCAGCAAAAGTCCCAGGCCCGCGGCCGGACGGCCGTAGCCGTGCCGGACTCGGGGGAAGAAGGCCAGAAACAGCAGTGCCGCCAACAGCAGGCGCCAGGCGACCAACGCCAGCGGCGACAGCGCCGGTGCAAGATTCACCCAGATGCCTGTCGCCCCCCACGACAGAGACGTGACCAGCGCGCCGAGAAGCCCACGCGCATCCATCGCCTCGTCATCCGTTCCCGGCAATTCTCTTACGCTCATCATCGTCCCGCTCGACGCATATGCCGCTGTGTGTGCAACCATGATGGTTGCACCTCTTGGCGGGCGGGTCAGCCCGGATCGGGCCTGCGAACAGCCGCCACGGGCCATGCTGCCGGAGCGCATGCCCGGCCGCGAGTTTCAATGCGCGCGACGGCGAAAACCGCTGGGTAGGATGCCGTACCAGTCACGGAACGCGCGAGCGAAATGCGACGGATTTTCGAAACCCACCTCGCCGGCGACGCGCAGCACGGTCAGTTCGGAGGTCGCCAGAAGCACCGCGGCACGCTGCATGCGCAGGGCATTCAACTGGGCGTGGATCGAGCGGCCGGTTTCCCTTCGATACAAGCGCGTGAGATGACGCCGCGACACACCGCAGACCCTTGCTATCGTATCCAGCTGGGGATGTTCGTTCAGATGGGTTCGAAGTTCGGCATCCACCCGCTCGACCAACCGAGCGCCCCGCAACATGCGCATCGCCCCCTCCCGGTCGCCGATGCGCGCCGCGCACTCGCGCCACAGCAACGCGGACACGCCGTTCTCCAGTTCGGCGCTTGCGGCCACGGAGCTGTCCTCCGCCAGCAGGCGTCTCAACGCCATCAAACGTTCGCCGGCGCGCGACAAGGCCAGGATTCCGGAACGCGCGCCACGCGGTGGACCATGCAGCACATCCGAAGGTGCGTAGCAGACCCAGTGGAGCTGCTCGGACAAGCCCGCGCACGAGCTACTGTGGCCGCAGTGGGCATCGATCCAGTAGAAGGCGCCCGGCGGCACGTTCCTACTGCGTTCGCCGCCGGTTTCGTCCGTCACCGTGAACATTCCGCGCGCCGGCGCCAGCATCATCACCGCATCATGCGTATGCCAAGCGGTTCGGTAGCCTGGCTCGCTGTTGAACTCTGCGATCACCTCGGATGCCATGGCAGCTGCTCCCGCTCGATCGATAGCCTGGGTGCCGCCATCAATAGCATGACGTGCGACTACCTGCACGCCAAAAACGAACGGGGCTTCATAAAGAAGCCCCGTTCGCCTTTCTACAGTCATCTGTCGCCGCCACCGCATACGCGGTGGTGGCGCGATTTCAGATGCTTACGACACCCAGCTGTCGACCATCTTCGGATGCGCCTTGATCCAGTCGTTGACGACCTTGTCGATGCTCGTGCCGTTCTTCATCTCCAGCATCATCGCCGAGAGCTGATCGCGCGGAATGGCGAAGCGGTTGAAGAAGGAATACACCGCCGGCGACTTCTGCGCCAGGGCCGGGTTGACCACCGTGCCGATGTAGCCGCCCTTGCCGTAGATGTGCTTGGGGTCCTTGAGGAACTTGATGTCGAACTTGGCCCACATCCACATCGGGGTCCACGCGGTCACGGCGATCCACTGCTTGTTCTTGATCGCGCGCTGAAGCTGCGCGGTCATCGCGGCGGTGGAGCTGCTCTGCAGGCTGAACCCGTCCAGGCCGTAGGCCTTGATCGCCTTCTCGGTGTTGATGTTGATGCCCGCGCCGGCGCCCACGCCGACGATACGGTTCTGGAACTTGCCGGCGTACTTCTTCAGACCCTCGATCGTGTCGACGGGCACGTACTTGGGCACGGCGATGCCGAGCTTAGTGCCGGTGACGTTCGGGCCCATGATGACGACCTTCTGCCACAGCTTCTCGTAGTAGGTCTTGTGCGTGCTCGGCAGCCAGGCGGTCAGCATGGCGTCGGAGTGGTCGCTGGCGACGGCCTCCCACATCGGACCGGCGCTGGAGGCGACCAGGTCGACCGGGTTACCCAGGCGCTGCTTGATCACGGCGCCGGCCAGGTGGGTGGTGATGTCGCTGGACGGCCAGCTCTGCACGTAGCCGATCTTGATGGTGGGCTTGTCCGCGGCATGGGCGGCGGGCAGCAGGCCCATGCCGAGGGTGGCGGCCGCCAGCAGGCCCGCCTGAAGAACGCGTGTAAATCGCTGCATGTGTTACTTACTCCTCTTCTGACCGAAGGATTGCGTTATGCGATCGAGAATGATCGCAATGATGACGACCGACAGGCCGCCGACGAAGCCCTTGCCCACGTCGAGCTGGGTGATGCCCTGCAGCACGACGTTGCCTAAGCCCCCGGCGCCGATCATGGCGGCGATGACGACCATCGACAGACCCAGCATGATCGACTGGTTCACCCCGGCCATGATCGAGGGCAGGGCGCTGGGCAGCTGCACTTTGATCAGCATCTGCCACCACGTGGCGCCGAACGAGTTCGACGCCTCGACCAGCTCGCCCGGCACCTGGCGGATGCCCAGCGTGGTCAGGCGGATCAGCGGCGGCAGGGCGAAAATGACGGTGGAGATGACCCCGGGCACCAGCCCCAGGCCGAAGAAGATCACCGCCGGCACCAGGTACACGAACGCCGGCATGGTCTGCATGATGTCCAGCACCGGGCGCATGATGCGGTCGACGGCTTCGCTGCGCCCGCCCAGAATCCCCAGCGGCAGGCCGATGATCACCACCATGATCTCGGCGGCCAGCACCAGGGCGAGGGTCTCCATCAGCGCGGCCCAGTAGCCGAGATTGAGCACCAGCAGCAAGCCGAGCAGACCGAACAGCCCCAGCCCCCAGGCCCCTTTGCGCCGCCAGCCCAGCAGCCACACCGACAACAGGCCGATGGCGATGATGAACAGGATCGGCGGCAAGGCCAGCAGACCGTTCTGGAGCCCCGCGATGAGGTAGTGCACCCCGGCGGTGATCGCGTTGAAGGCGCTCGCGTAGTGGTCGGTCAGGTAGTTGACGCCGTCGCTGACCACCTGCCCGACGGGAAGCGGATTTCCCAGTGAATAACTCATATTGAACCCCTCTTAGGCGACGACTTCGGACGTCGCCTGTTCATCGGCGGAGTCTTCGGCCCAATCCCCTGACGCTTCGCCCTGTGCCAGGGCGGCGAGCAGCGTGCTCTTGTCGACGATGCCGATCAACCGTTCGCGCGGATCGAGGACAACCACCGGAGAGGCTTTCTCGGTGACCAAATTGATGAGATCGTGGAGATTGGTTTCCGGTGTCGCCGTGGGCAGCGGGTGCACGCTCTCCGGATCAAGGCGTTCGGCGTCACGCTGGCGGATCGCCTCGTCGAGGCCAAGATAGCCATGCACCTTGCGCGAGTTGTCCATTATCACCAGCCCGCCGAAGCCGCTGCGCTCCATCTTGCGCAACAGGGTGCGCGGCGAGTCCTTGGGATGACCGGTGGTGGTCGGCCGGCGCATGATCTGCTCGGCGGTCAGCACCTGGGTGCGGTCGGCCCCCTCCACGAACGCCGACACGTAGTCGTCGGCCGGATGCGCGATGATCTCCTCGGGCGTGCCGACCTGGATCAGGCGGCCGTCGCGCATGATGGCGATGCGGTTGCCCAGCTTGAGCGCTTCGTCCAGATCGTGCGAGACGAATACGATGGTCTTGCCCAGCCGGTCCTGGATCTCCAGCAGATCGTCCTGCAGCTGACTGCGGATCAGCGGGTCGAGCGCGCTGAACGCCTCGTCCATGAGCAGGATCTCGGGGTCGGCCGCCAGCGCCCGGGCCAGGCCCACGCGCTGCTGCATGCCGCCCGACAGCTCCGAGGCGTACTTGCTCTCGTAGCCGCTCAGGCCGACGGTCTCGATGACTTCCTGCGAGCGCTTGCGACGCTCCTCCTTGTCCACGCCCTGGATCTCCAGACCGAACTCCACGTTGCCCATCACCGTGCGGTGGGGCAGCAGCGCAAAACTCTGGAAAACCATGCCGAACTTCTCGCGGCGCAGCTCGCGCAGCTGCTTGGAGCCCAGTTCGGTGATGTCCTGGCCGTCGATGTGTACGCGGCCGGTGGAGGGTTCATGCAGGCGGTTGATCAAACGCAGGAGAGTGGACTTGCCGCTGCCGGACAGACCCATGATGACGAAAATCTCGCCGCTCTTGATCTCCAGCGAAACATCGAACGAACCGACAACCGCCGCGTGCTCGCTCTGCACCTCGGTCTTGCCCTTGCCCTTGCGCAAATCCTCGATCGCGCGCTGGGCCTGTCGTCCGAATACCTTGCTCACACCCTCCAGGCGAATTCTGGTACGGGTTTCTTCTGTCACAAGTAAGCCTGTTATTGCCGTATCTCTTTTTCACCCTAACCCATCAAAAACGAGGATGCAAAAACGCTCCGGACAAAACGGCGGCTCGCGCCAGCGCATGCGCTGGCGCGAAGGCCAAAGGAAAAGCACCTTTTCTTTCAGATACTAAACAACATCAACCCATAGGCAAGCAAGAAAAAGCATGCGGTGCGACGATCAACCCGCCGCTTCCAGCTTGGCATACGCAAGCACCAACCATTTCGCTCCATGCGCCTCGAAATTCACTTCCACCCGCGCCTGCGGGCCTTGCCCTTCGTAACCGGTCACGACACCTTCCCCGAACTTCGCGTGCACGACCCGCTGGCCGACACGTATGCCGGGCGGAGCATCGTCGAACATTGGACGAGGCGCCTGCTTCCGGGGCCAAGCCGGTTGACTGAGCTGGGCACGCGGGCGCACTTCCTCGATCAGCTCTGCGGGAATCTCGCCGATGAAGCGCGAGGGCATATTGTAGGTCTGCTGGCCATGCAGACGACGCGATTCGGCAGCCGTCAGCACCAGGCGCTGACGTGCTCGCGTAATACCCACATAGCAGAGCCTCCGCTCTTCCTCCAGGCGTCCCGGCTCCTCGATGGACATGCGATGCGGGAACAGCCCTTCCTCCATACCGCACATGAACACCAGCGGGAATTCCAGGCCCTTGGCCGAGTGCAGGGTCATGAGCTGCACGCAGTCCTCCCAAGCCGAACCCTCGCCCTCGCCGGCTTCCAGCGCGGCATGTGCCAGGAAGGCGTCCAGCGGCGTCATGTCGACATGCTCTTCGGGGTCGAGCCGGAAGCCGCGTGCGGCATTGGCGAGCTCATCCAGGTTCTCCACCCGCGCCTCGCCGCGTTCGCTCTTGTCCTTGGCGAAGAATTCCTTCAGTCCGGACCGCTCGACCACCCGCTCGACCTGTTCGTGCAGGGCCAAACCCTGCACGTTTTCGGCAAGCACCTTGATCATTTCCAAAAACCCGCGCAGCGCGGTGCCGGCACGTGCCGACAGCGCACCGCTCTCGAGCAGCGAAACGGTTGCGCGCCACAGCGAAACGCTCTGCGTACGCGCCTGGTCCCGCACCAGCTGCAGGGTGCGGTCGCCGATACCGCGGGTCGGTTGGTTGACCACGCGCTCGAAGGAAGTGTCGTCGTCACGATGCGCGACCAGACGCAGATAGGCGAGGGCATCCTTGATCTCGGCGCGTTCGAAGAAACGCTGCCCGCCATAGACGCGGTACGGGATGCTGCGCCCGATCAGCGCCTCTTCCAGCACGCGCGACTGCGCATTCGAGCGGTACAGCAGAGCCACATCGCTGCGCCGCCCGCCCTGATCGACCCAGGCTTCGATCTGATCGACGATGTAGCGCGCCTCGTCGAGATCGTTATAGGCCATGTAGAGACGCAGCCGCTCTCCGCGTTCGCCCTCCGCCCACAGCTCCTTGCCGAGGCGTCCCTGGTTGCGCGCAATCACCGCATTGGCCGCATCTAGGATGGTTGGCGTCGAACGATAGTTCTGTTCCAAACGCACCGTGATCGTGCCGGGAAAGTCGCGCGAAAAGTCCCGAATATGCTCGATCTTCGCTCCACGCCAACCATAGATCGACTGGTCGTCGTCGCCCACGGCGAACACCGGCGTGCGCTCGCCTGCCAACAGCCGCAGCCAGGCGTACTGCAAGGCGTTGGTGTCCTGGAATTCGTCCACCAGCAAGTGGCGGAATCGACGCTGGTAGTGTCCGCGCAGCTGGTCGTTGTCGCGCAGCAATTCCAGCGCGCGCAGCAACAGTTCGGCGAAGTCGACCACCCCGGCCTGGCGGCAGGCGGCTTCATAAGCGCTATAGATGCGAATCAGCTGCGCATTGACCGGATCGCCGGTGTCGTCCAGGTGCTGCGAACGCAGACCCTCGTCCTTGCGCGCGTTGATGTACCACTGCGCCTGGCGCGGCGGCCACCGCGCCTCGTCGAGCTCCAGGCCGCGCAACACCCGCCGCACCACGCGCAGCTGATCGTCGCTATCGAGAATCTGGAACGCCTGCGGCAACCCCGCCTCCTGCCAGTGCGTACGCAGCAGGCGATGCGCCAGACCGTGGAAGGTGCCGATCCACATGCCGCTGGCGGGCAGATCGAGCAGCGCCTCTACGCGACCACGCATTTCATGCGCGGCCTTGTTGGTGAAGGTCACAGCGAGCAAACTATAGGGCGACAGACCATCGACCCGGATCAGCCAGGCGATGCGGTGGGTCAGCACGCGGGTCTTGCCGCTGCCTGCGCCGGCGAGTACGAGCACAGGACCGGGGGGCGCGGTGACGGCCTCGCGTTGAGCCGCGTTGAGGCCGGAAAGCAAATCGGAAACGTCCATTGCGAAATTCTAACAAAGCCAACAACTCAAACCCGCGAAATTGCTCTATATATATACGCTCGGACAGTAGCCGACACGGAAACGGGTGAAATTCACGCCGAACGTCGTCATACGCCGCCAATTGACAGGCCAGGGAACTGGCATACGCCGTAAAGGAGTCTAGAATTACCGCATGGACGCAACACCAGAAGTAAAATCCCAGCCCACCATGGATGAGCAGTGGGCGGGATCGCTGCTCTCCGGCAGCAACGCTGACTACCTAGAAGCGATCTACGAAGCCTATCTGCGCGACCCGCAATCGGTCGACCCGCACTGGCGCGACTATTTCGGACGCCTGCCGCGCGTCAACGGCTACGACACCGAAACAGCGCACTCCGAGATCCGCGCCGCCTTCGTGCAGACCGGACGCAGCCTGCGCCCGGCAGCGGTCGGCACCCAGGATCATGAAGCCAAGCAGATGCGCGTACTTCAGCTCATCAACGCTTACCGCTTCCTGGGGCACGAGAGGGCCAATATCGACCCCCTTCAGCTGTATCCGCTGCCCGACATCGAAGAACTGACGCTGGGTTACTACGGGCTGAGCGAGGCCGACCTCGACACGACCTTCCGCACCGGCTCGCTGGTCGGCGAGGAGGAATCGACGCTGCGCGAAATCATCGCTCGCCTCGAGGAGACCTACTGCGGCCCGGTCGGCGCCGAATACATGCACATCAGCTCGGTGGCCAAGAAGCGCTGGCTGCAAAGCCACCTGGAAGGCTCCCGCGCCCGCGTCGAACTCGATCATGATCACCGGCTGTACCTATTGCAGCGCCTGACCGCCGCCGAAGCGCTCGAGCGCCACCTGCATTCCAAGTACGTCGGCCAGAAGCGCTTCTCGCTGGAAGGCGGCGAAAGCCTCATCCCGATGCTCGACACCCTGGTCGAACTGGCCACCGGCAAGGGCATCCGGGAAGCCGTCATCGGCATGGCTCACCGCGGCCGACTCAACGTGCTCATCAACATCATGGGCAAATCGCCGCAGGAACTGTTCGAGGAGTTCGAAGGCATTCACCATGCCGACGTCCTGGCCGGCGACGTGAAATACCACCTCGGCTTCTCCTCCGACCGGCGCACCGCCTCCGGTCCGATCCATCTCGCGCTCGCCTTCAACCCCTCGCACCTGGAGATCGTCGGCCCGGTGGTGGAAGGCTCGGTGCGCGCGCGCCAGGACCGGCGCGGCGACCGCGAAGGGCGCGAGGTGCTGCCCATCGTGATCCATGGCGATGCCGCCTTCGCCGCCCAGGGCGTGGTCATGGAAACGCTGAACATGTCGCAGACGCGCGGATTCTCCACCAAGGGAACCGTGCATATCGTGGTCAACAACCAGATCGGCTTTACCACCAGCACCCGCGCCGACGCCCGCTCCAGCCAGTATTGCACCGACATCGCCAAGGTGATCGGCGCTCCGATCCTGCATGTCAACGGCGACCATCCCGAAGCCGTGGTCTTCGTCACCCAGCTCGCACTCGAGTACCGCATGCACTACGGCGAGGACATCGTCATCGACCTGGTCTGCTACCGCCGGCACGGACATAACGAAGCCGACGAACCGCGCGCCACGCAGCCGGTCATGTATCAGCGCATCCGCGAGCTGCCGACCACGCGCGAACGCTATGCCGCCGCCCTGGAGAGCGGCGGCCTGATCGAGGAAGGCGCCGCCGACCGCATGCTCGAATCCAGCCGCGCCCAGCTCGATGCCGGCCCGCCGGTGGTATCCATGTGGAACACCGAGGAATCTCCCGATCCGGCGCACGTCATCAACTGGGCGCCTTATCGAAACCCGAACCCGGATGCGACTTACGAAACCGCCGTGCCCCTGGAGCGCGTGCAGACGCTCGCCGAGCAGCTGCAGGTGCTGCCGGAAGGTTTCGAGGTCCAGGCCCGCGTCGCCAAGATCATGGACGACCGCCGCAAGATGGCCGCCGGCGCGTTACCGCTCGACTGGGGCTTCGCCGAAACCATGGCCTACGCCACGCTGGTCACCGAAGGTCATTCGGTGCGGCTGTGCGGACAGGACAGCGGCCGCGGCACCTTCTTCCACCGCCACGCGGTACTGCACAACCAGCTGCGGCGTGAAGCCTACGTACCCCTTCGCCATCTCGATCCCCAGCAGTCCGACTTCCTGGTCATCGACTCGCTGCTATCCGAGGAAGCCGTGCTGGCTTTCGAATACGGCTACGCCACCGCCTCACCCGAAGCACTGGTGTTGTGGGAGGCCCAGTTCGGCGACTTCGTCAACGGCGCGCAGGTGGTCATAGACCAGTTCATCAGCTCCGGCGAAGAAAAATGGGGGCGGCTCAACGGTCTCGTCATGCTGCTGCCGCACGGCTACGAAGGGCAGGGCGCGGAACACTCCTCCGCCCGACTCGAGCGCTTCCTGCAACTGTGCGCCAACAACAACATGCAAGTCTGCACGCCGACGACGCCGGCGCAGATGTTCCACATGCTGCGCCGCCAGATGGTGCGCCCTGTACGCAAGCCCCTCATCGTGATGTCACCCAAGAGCCTGCTGCGGCACAAGCTGTCCATCAGCCAGCTCGAAGACCTCACCTCCGGCAGCTTCCAGGAAGTGATCCAGGAAACCGACGCGCTGGTCTCCAAGGAAGTCACCACCGTGTGATCTGCGGCGGCCGCGTGTACTACGACCTGCTCGAGCACCGCCGCAACAACGAGCGCCGCGACGTCGCCATCCTGCGCGTCGAACAGCTCTATCCGTTCCCCGAACGCGAACTCAAGCAGGCACTGCGCCGCTACAACAACGCAGAACGTTTCGTCTGGTGTCAGGAGGAGCCGATCAATCAGGGTGCGTGGATATCCATCCGCGACAACCTGCAGCGCACGATCGGCCCGGAGCGCCGGCTCGACTGCGCGGCGCGGCCCGAAGCCTCCGCACCGGCCGCCGGCTACTTCGAACTTCACACACGCCAGCTGCGCGATTTGCTCGCTGCAGTCTTCGCCTAGGCCCATCCACCACAGCCCCCACGGAGAATTTCCCCCCTCATGAACACCGAGGTTAAGGTCCCCCCCCTTCCCGAATCGGTGGCAGACGCCACCATCGCCGCCTGGCACAAAAAGCCGGGCGAGAAAGTGTCTGCCGACGAAAACCTCGTCGACCTGGAAACCGACAAAGTCGTACTTGAAGTCCCCGCCCCTGGCAGCGGCATCCTCGGCGAAGTGCTTGTCCAGGAAGGCGACGTCGTCACTGCCGGACAGCTGATCGCCCGCCTTACCGATGGCGCGGCCGTAACAGCAGCGCCCGCCGCCGCGACGGAGGACGCGCAGGCACCCGCTGGCGACAGCAATGCGCCGGTCGGCCCCGCCGTACGCCGTCAGCTGGACGAACACGGCCTGAGCCCCGACATGATCCAGGGCTCCGGCAAGGGCGGGCGCATCCTGAAGGAAGACGTACAGGCCTACGTCGACGCCAAGGCCGCCGCAACAGGCCACGCACCGCGACGCCTGCGCCGAAGCAGGAGCCTGAGCCGCCGGCAGCAGCCGGCCGTCGCACCTGCCGACCGCCCGCAAGGAAACGCCTGCACCCGCGTCGCAGCCCGGCGAGCGCAACGAACGCCGTGTACCGATGACGCGCCTGCGCGCACGCATTGCCGAGCGTCTGGTGGAGGCCCAGCACAACGCCGCCATGCTCACCACCTTCAACGAGGTGGACATGCAACCGATCATGCAGTTGCGCAACCGTTATCGCGACCGCTTCGAGAAGGCTCACGACGTGCGCCTCGGCTTCATGTCCTTCTTCGTCATGGCCGCCGTCGCCGCACTCAAGCGCTTCCCCGCCGTCAACGCCTCGATCGATGGCAACGACGTCGTCTATCATGGCTTCTACGATGTCGGCGTCGCCGTTTCCTCGCCGCGCGGCCTGGTCGTACCGATCCTGCGCGATGCCGACCTGCTGTCGACGGCCGATATCGAGCGCCGCATCGGCGAATTCGCCACCCGGGCACGCGACAACGCCCTGAGCATGGACGACATCACCGGCGGAACCTTTACGATTTCCAACGGTGGCGTGTTCGGTTCGCTGCTCTCGACCCCGATCCTCAATCCGCCACAGAGCGCCATCCTGGGCATGCACAAGATCCAGGAGCGCCCCGTGGTCGTGGACGGGGAAATCGCAATCCGTCCGATGATGTACTTAGCGCTGTCATACGACCACCGCATAATCGACGGACGTGAGGCCGTGCAGTTCCTCGCTGCGATCAAGGATGCCGTGGAGGATCCTTCGCGCCTGCTGCTGGAACTCTGACGCCACACCCGGGAATGCGCGATACGGGAGATCGGCCGAATGCACGCTGCGGCGTGCCGCGGCCGATCTCCCGACGGCACGGACGCAGCAACATAGCCCGCCGCCACCACGCATACCCCTGAATACCGACCGCCTGACGCAGCCGCCAACGCTGCGGCGTCGGCGGCACTGACCCTTGTTTCCCTGACGCATGCTTCAGCCGCCGGAGACTTGGGCTTACGGACGATAAAAACCGCCACAGCCTGCGGAGAACATGCTATGGAAAAGGATTACGACCTCATCGTCATCGGCGCCGGCCCAGGGGGCTACGTCGCCGCACTGCGCGGCGCACAGCTCGGCTTCAAGGTCGGATGCATCGACAACTGGCTGGACCCCGACGGCAAGCCCAGCCTGGGCGGCACCTGCCTCAACGCCGGGTGCATTCCCTCCAAGGCGCTGCTCGACACCTCGCATCATTTCAGCGCCCTGCGCACGGAGTATGCCGACCAGGGCATCCTGGTCGACGGCCTGCGCATCGACGTGGAAACCATGCTGGCGCGCAAGCGCAACGTGGTCAACACCCTGACTCAGGGTATCGCCACGCTCTTCAAGACCCAGGATATCGACTGGCTCAAGGGCCACGGCCAACTGCTCGGCACCGGCCGTGTCGGCTTCACCGCGCATGACCGCAAGACGCCCAAGGAGCTGACGGCCGACAACGTCATCCTCGCCCCC
This sequence comes from uncultured Gammaproteobacteria bacterium, assembly GCA_963751375.1. GTDB lineage: Bacteria > Pseudomonadota > Gammaproteobacteria > DSM-5130 > Acidihalobacteraceae > Acidihalobacter_A. Next base: position 217,186 of record CAVVUY010000006.1, on the reverse strand, counting down.
GGCTCGTCTCCGATCATGCTCGATTCGGTACCGCTCGACGGCGAATACGTAGTCGACTCCACCGGCGCGCTGGAATTCACCGAAGTGCCCAAGCGCCTGGCGGTGATCGGCGCCGGCGTCATCGGCCTCGAACTGGGCAGCGTGTGGAACCGGCTGGGCTCGGACGTCACCCTGCTCGAAGCACAATCCGAGTTCCTGCCCATCGCCGATCAGGCGCTGGCGCGCACGGCGCTCAAGAGCTATACCAACCAGGGCCTGCAGATCAAACTCGGCACGCGCATCAAATCGGCCAAGCTCAGCGGCAAGAGCGTGCGCGCGGTATTCGAAGACGCTTCCGGCGAACAACAGGAACGCTATGATCGCGTCATCGTCGCCGTCGGCCGTCGCCCGAACACCGCCGGACTGTTCACCGACGCCAGCGGCCTGCTGCTGGACGAACGCGGCAGCATCCACGTCGACGAATACTGCCGCACCAACCTGCCGGGCGTCTGGGCCATCGGCGACGCCGTACGCGGCCCCATGCTCGCGCACAAGGGCGAGGAAGAAGGCGTGATGGTGGTCGAGCGGATCGCCGGCCAGAACAGCGCGACCGAACCCGACCTGATTCCCTCGGTGATCTACACCATGCCGGAATTCGCCTGGGTCGGCCCCACCGAGCAGAAGCTCAAGCAGGCCGGCATCCCCTACCGCAGCGGCCGGTTCCCGTTTGCGGCCAATGGCCGTGCCCGCGCCCAAGGCGACGTCGAAGGCGAGGTCAAGCTGCTGGCGCACGCCGAGACCGACCGTCTACTTGGGGCGCATATCTTCGGACCCAGCGCTTCCGAACTCGTCATGCAGGCGGTCATCGCCATGTCGATGGAAGCCACCTCGGAAGACCTCGCGCGGACCATCTTCGCGCACCCCACGCTGTCCGAGTCCGTCCACGAGGCTGCCCTGGCGGTCGACGGGCGCGCCCTGCACATGGCAGGCAAGCCCAAACGCGGCTGATACCACCGACGCGGGCCACGGCAGGTCGCCGTGGCCCGCATATCATCTTTTCCCCGTTTTCCCCACGCCACAACGCGGTCTCCGCGAAGCTGATCCACGTCAAACAAACCTCACGTCCCGGGTCCCTACGGCGGAAACCGGCGGTACATTGAAGGCGTGGAGTCCGACCGACTAAGGGCCTGGAGCGCAAAGCGCGAACTTCCGGGCACCGCGCAGGGCGGACAGGGGTGTTGGTGGGAGACGTAGCGGGGTGTCCGCAACCCCGGATCGCGGGCAGATCGAATACGCGGAAACCCGACGTCGGGCTGTGACGCTCGTTGCAGCCCGACGATCGTTGTGGCTGCCAGGAGTCTGTCCGGCTATTTTTGGCTGGGAGTGGGGCTCCAAGGAGTAATTCCAGGTTTTCGAATTACTTTCATCGTGAGAGCTGTTCCCATTGTTCGCGCTGAGCCTTGTTTCGGGCGCGAATCAGCGTTTGCGGTTTTGATCTTATGTGAGTGAAGGCGACGTAGTTGCTGGCCGCTGGGGCTCGTTTCGGACGCGATTCAACGTTTGGGGCTCAGATCGATCGAAGTGACGCGCCCGAGCCGGTTTCTTTGAATGCGCAAAGAAACCGGCGAAAGAAACGCACCCCAACATGAGCTGCACCGCCCGCGTTGGGGTTCGTTGCACTCACCCCAACCTACGTTTCGATAGCTGAATGCGCAGTCCAAGCGTTTGGGATACGTTCTGTTTTGACTCCCCGTTTCCCGTTTGGCCTTGCCTCGAGCGTGCGCCCCGGCGCGGGGTCGGGCGGCAGGACGCCGCCCGAGCAGGCTTTGCCAGGATGGCAAGTGCCTGCGGTGCCCCGGGGCGGGGTGTGCGCTCGAGGTCTGCCCGTAGGGACAAGGCCTTTCGGGTGCCTTTCTTTCGCCTCTTTCTTTGGGCATGCAAAGAAAGGGGCTCGGGCGCGTCACCCAAGTAGGATCAAGACTGGAAACGCTGATTCGCGCCCGAAACGAGCTACGACCGCTGGCAAGTGCGCTGCCTTTAGGCAAAACCACAAACGCCGAATTGAGGAACTGACAGCGGCCCAGTAACGCAAATAATACGTTCACAGAAAACCCAGCGCGGGCACGACCGATGAACTACCGAGTCCGCCACCACGCCGCAGCAAAAGAAACCACCGATGCCGCCACCAGCGCCCACCCGACCACCGGTACGTCCAGCCAGCGCAGCACACCGGCCGGCGCCAGGCCGATGCTCAGCGCGGCGGCCACCAGCAGCGCCGCACCGGCGCTACGCAACACATCCAGGCGCCGCGCCTGCCTCAGCTCGGCACGCAGTTCGGCGAGTTCCTGCGACTGCGCCTGCACCATGAGTCGGCCTTCCGCACCCTTCTGCGCCAGCTCGTACAGCAGCTGTGGCATCTCCGGCAGCTGTTCGAGCAGCTTCGGCAGGCGCTCGCGCGTCTTGCGCAGAAACGCACGCGGGCCCATCTGCTCGCTCATCCAGTGCTCGATGAACGGCTTGGCCGTCTTCCATAGATCCAGCTCGGGATAGAGCTGGCGCCCCAGACCCTCGATGTTGAGCAGCGTCTTCTGCAGCAGCACCAGCTGCGGCTGCACCTGCATATCGAAGCGCCGCGCGGTCTGGAACAGGCGCAGCAAGAGATGGCCGAAGGAAATGTCCTTCAGCGGACGCTCGAAGATCGGCTCGCATACCGTACGGATAGCGGACTCGAACTCGTCGATGCGCGTGCTGCCGGGCACCCAGCCGGACTCGACGTGCAGTTCGGCCACGCGGCGATAGTCGCGGTTGAAGAAGGCGTAGAAGTTCTCCGCGAGGTAGCGCTGATCCTCGGGAGCCAGACTGCCCACGATGCCGAAGTCGATGGCCAGATAGCGCGGATTCTCGGGATGGTCCTCGTCCACGAAGATGTTGCCCGGGTGCATGTCCGCGTGGAAGAAATTGTGGCGGAACACCTGCGTGAAGAATATCTCCACCCCGCGCTCGCCCAGCACCTTCAGGTTGACGCCGGCGGCGCGCAGGCGCGCGACATCCGCCACCGGAATGCCGTGGATGCGCTCCATCACGAATACGTTGCGGCGCACGTAGTCCCAGTGGATCTCCGGAATATAAAGCTCGTGCGAGCCTTCGAAGTTGCGCCTAAGCTGGCTGCCGTTGGCAGCCTCGCGGTACAGATCGAGTTCGTCCAGGATGGTCTTTTCATACTCGTCGACGACCTCGCTGCGGACGCAGGCGCCGTCCCTCCGGCCAATAGCGGTAGGCGAGGTCGGCCACCACGTGCAACAGATCCAGGTCGCCGCGGATGGTGCGCTCGATTTCCGGGCGCACCACCTTGACCACGACTTGGCGGCCATCGTGCAGCACCGCTCCGTGTACCTGGGCGATCGAGGCCGAGGCGAGCGGCCGCTCGTCGAAGCTCTGGAACAGCTCGGACACCGGTCGGCCGTAGGCCCGCTCGATTACCTCGCGCGCACCCTCGAACGGCGGCACGCGATCCTGCAACCGCGTCAGCTCGTCCGCGATGTCGTCCGGCAGCAGATCGCGCCGCGTGGAAAGCATCTGGCCGAACTTGATGAAGATCGGTCCCAGATCCTCCAGCGCACGGCGGATCCGCTCGCCGCGGCTGATGTCGTGGCGACGGAACCAGTGCCACGGCGTCAGCAACAGCAGAAAACGCAGCGGGCGCAGCAGATGGATGGCGAAGACGACTTCGTCCAGGCCATGGCGTACCAGCACGAAGTTGATGTGCGCCAGGCGCAGGGCCTGGCGCAGCAGACGCAGCGGCGAGCGGCGGGAGGTGCTGCTCATGCCTCGTCTGCGCCTGTCTTGCTCGCCGCCTCCAAACGGAGCAGACGCGCTTCGAGGCGATCGAGATCCTCGCGCAAGCGGTCGACGGCATCGAGGAAATCGTTCAACTCGGGCCGCACCGGACTCAGGCGAGCCTCTTCCGTCACGTACTCGCCGAGATCGTCGACGGTATGCGCGAAGTTGCGCCGCAGCCGCGCGCCGAGGTCGCGGGCGTTGGCGCCCAGCGCATGCGCCAGCGGATCGCCGATATAGCGGCTCATCAGTTCTTCCCAGTCGAATTCGACCGCGCGCAGCACGCCCCACAGGCGCTCGCCGACCTCGACGTCGCCTTCGATGCGCACGTCACCACCCGCCAGGGCCGCGGCGGGCTGTTCGGCCAAGGCCACACGCAGCAGCGCCAACGGCGTGGCGCGGATCACCGCGTCGGGTTCGTCGCCGAGGCTGCCGTGGACGCGGATGCGGGATGTCTCGGGCACCAGCACGAACTCGAGGTCGAGACCTTCCAGATGCACCGCGACCAGGCGTCCGTCGATGCGCTCGAGTGTGGCTGCCGTCTCGGCATCCTGGCCGAGATAGGCGTTGAGCGCCGTTTCCAGGGCTGCACACAGCGCAACCGGGAGATTCATAAGCTGCGTCTCACTTCGTCAAGCGTCGGGGGCAAGGGCTCTTTGGCAGACACGCGAACTACCACGGTGCCGGCGATCTTGTCGTGGAAACCCTGCTTGCGGGCGTCCCATACGATCCACAAAAATCCCAGGCACAACGGCAGCATGGACACGATATAGGCGAACCAGCGCAATACCGCCTGGCCCACGCCCAGCGTTCCGCCGCTACGCGCGTCGACCACACGGCAACCCAGCAGCAGCTTGCCCGGCGAGCCGCGATAGCGCACCCAGAAAAACACCGTGAGCACCAACGGCAGCAGGTAGTTGATCAACAGGTCGGCCGGCCCGTACAGATCGAGCACGCCGCCGTGCGATTCCGCCCAGCGCCAATAATCCGCGCCGTAGGCCAGCTGCAACAGCAGCGCCAGCACCGGCAGCAGCAACAGGCTGTCGACGATGGTCGCCACCAGTCGCCGCCAGAAGCCGGCGTAGCGGGGCTGGGTCAAAATTTGTAGCCCCGATGCACGGCGACGATACCGCCGCTGAGATTGTAGTACTCGGCGCGCTCGAAACCGGCGGTTTCCATCATGCCCTTCAGAGTCGGCTGATCGGGATGCATGCGGATCGACTCGGCCAGATAGCGGTAGCTGCCGGCATCGCCCGTGATCAGCTTGCCCATCAGCGGCAGCGCGCTGAAGGAATACAGATCGTAGACCGGCTTGAGTCCGGGCAGCACCGGCTTGGAGAACTCCAGCACCAGCAGCCGCCCGCCGGGCTTGAGCACGCGGTACATCGAACTCAGCGCGGCGTCCTTGTCGGTCACGTTGCGCAGGCCGAAGGCGATGGTGATCAGATCGAAATGGTTGTCGGGGAAGGGCAGGCACTCGGCGTTCACCTGCGCGAAACGCAGATTTCCGGCCAGCCCCTGGTCGAGCATGCGTTCGCGACCGCGGCGCAGCATGGAGGCGTTGATATCCGCCAGCACCACTTCGCCCTCGGGTCCGACCATGCGGGCGAATCGTCCGGCCAGATCGCCGGTGCCCCCGGCCAGGTCGAGCACGCGCTGGCCCTTGCGCACCCCGGACAGCTCGATGGCATAGCGCTTCCACAGTCGATGCACGCCGAACGACATGAGGTCGTTCATGACATCGTAGCGATCGGCCACGGAATGGAAGACTTCGGCCACCTTGCCGGCCTTTTCCTCCGCTTTGACCTGCTGATAGCCGAAATGAGTCGTGCCTTGCTTGTCCATGTCTGCTCCACGCTGCGGCGTGTTGACGGCAGGCGCGGCGCCTGCCCGATGATCGGAGGGATGAGCCGCGCGGCTGCCCGCGTCAACTCCGGTCGGTATCCGTCGAACGGCCTCAGTTCGGCTCCTGCCGCTGGTAGCCGGTCTCGGCCAGGCGGTCGAGATAGGCCTGCCAGTTCCCGGCCTGATTTTCCCCCAGCTCGTAGAGGTAATTCCAGTCGTAGATGCCGGTATCGTGGCCATCGCTGAACACCAGCTTGACCGCGTAGTTGCCGACCGGCTCGATGGCGGTGATGTTGACCGACTCCTTGCCGGTCTGCAGCACCTCCTGGCCCGGACCATGGCCGCGCACCTCGGCCGAGGGCGAGTACACGCGCAGGTATTCGCACGGCAGGTGGAAATGCTGGCCGTTTTCGTAGGCCAGTTCGAGAATGCGCGACTGCTGGTGCAGGCGGATATCGGTGGGGCGGGGTATGGACATGGACATTACTCGTTGATGTTCGTGGCGTGTTCGAAACGGCAGTATACGAAGGCCTGCTCGACGCCGGCCGGGGTCGTATGCAATTCCGTTGCGGATTCCAGCAAACGGAACCGTTCGCCCAACGTCTGCGCCAGGGTTTGCGCGCTGTAGCGCTGCACCGGCAAGCCGCTGCAGCGTTCGGGACCGTCCAGCGCGAACGTTGCGATGATCGCCTGGCCACCCGGTTTCAAGTGGCGTTCGAGCCGCTCCAGGTAAGCGGCGCGCGCCTGCGGGTCGACCAGGAAATGGAATACCGCGCGATCGTGCCAAAGCCGGTAGTTTCCGGGCAGTTCGGCGCTGGTGATATCCGCCTGCAGCCATTGCACCGCCGTCGCGGCCGCACCCAATCTGGCACGGCTTTGTTCCAATGCCGCCGCCGAAATGTCCAGCACGCTGACGTCGCGGTAGCCGGCTTCCAGCAACCGGTCGACCAGCCGCGACGCCCCGCCGCCGATATCGACGAGCGGCGCCTGCCCGGACATCCCCGCCGCGTCGATCAGCGCCAGCGACAGATCCGGGGAGGGCTGAAACCAGCTGACCTCCTCGGCCGCCTTGCCACCGTACACCGCTTCCCAGTGAGCCGCGCCGGACATGACTCAGAGAATGTAGCGGCTCAGGTCTTCATCCTGCGCCAGCTCGCCGAGCGAGGCGTCGACGGCGGCGCCGTCGATCACCAGCTTCTCGCCGAAGCGATCGGGCGCATTGAACGAAACCTCTTCGAGCAAGTGCTCCAACACCGTGTGCAGGCGGCGGGCGCCGATGTTCTCGGTGCGCGCATTGACCTCGAAGGCGATCGCACCGATACGCTGCACCGCATCCTCGGTGAATTCCACCTCCAGCCCCTCGGTCGCCAGCAAGGCGGTGTATTGCTCGACCAGCGACGCGTCGGGTTCGGTGAGGATGCGCACGAAATCCTCGGCGCTCAGCGCGTCGAGCTCGACGCGGATCGGCAGCCGGCCCTGCAGCTCGGGGATCAGGTCCGAGGGCTTGGACAGATGGAAGGCGCCGGAGGCGATGAACAGGATGTGGTCGGTACGCACCGAGCCGTACTTGGTGGTCACCGTGCTTCCCTCGATCAACGGCAGCAGGTCGCGCTGCACGCCCTCGCGCGAAACATCGGTGCCGCCATGCTCACCGCGCTTGGCGACCTTGTCGAGTTCGTCGAGGAACACGATACCGTTCTGCTCGACCTCGCGCACCGCAGCAAGCTTGAGTTCGTCCTCGTTGACCAGGCGCAACGCCTCCTCCTCGGCGAGCAACTTGCGCGCATCGGCGATCTTGAGCTTGCGGCGCTTGGTCTTGTTGCCGGCCAGATTCTGGAACATACCCTGCAGCTGACTGGCCATCTCCTCCATGCCGGGCGGCGTCATGATCTCCACCCCGGCCGGCGCCGCACTCAACTCCAGCTCGACCTCTCGATCGTCCAGTTCGCCGTCGCGCAGGCGCTGGCGCAGCTTCTGTCGCGCCACGCTTTCGCTCGGGCCCTCGTCGGGTTCGTGCAGGAATTCGTTGCGCGGGCTCGCACCCGGTAGCAGCACGTCGAGGATGCGTTCCTCGGCTGCCTCGGAGGCTCGGTAGCGCACCTTCTCGACCTCGGCCTCGCGGGCCTGTTTCACGGCGATGTCGGCAAGATCTCGGACGATGGATTCCACATCGCGCCCGACATACCCGACTTCGGTGAACTTGGTCGCTTCGATCTTGATGAACGGCGCATTGGCCAGCCGCGCCAACCGGCGCGCGATTTCGGTCTTGCCGACGCCGGTCGGCCCGATCATGAGGATGTTCTTCGGCGTCACTTCCTGGCGCAGCGCCTCGGGCAGCTGCTGGCGACGCCAGCGGTTGCGCAGCGCGATGGCTACGGCGCGCTTGGCCTGCGCCTGGCCGACGATGTGCTTGTCGAGTTCCTGGACGATCTCGCGGGGAGTCATAGGGGTCATGATGATTGCACGCTTGGCGGACGCTGTGCGGGATGATGTGCGGCCGGCGTTCCGCCGGCGCCGCGGCTCACTCGCCCAGCGTCTCGATGGTTAGGTTTCGATTGGTATAAATGCAGATGTCGGCAGCGATATTCAAGGCTCGCTCGGTGATTTCCCGGGCGCCGAAATCCGTGCCCTCGATCAGCGCGCGCGCCGCCGACTGGGCGAAGGGGCCGCCGGAACCGATCGCGATCAGGCCGCCTTCGGGCTCGATCACGTCGCCGTTGCCGGAAATGACCAGCGAAGCCTCGCTGTTGGCAACCGCCAGCAGCGCTTCGAGCCGGCGCAGGGCGCGGTCGGTGCGCCATTCCTTGGCCAGCTCCACCGCGGCTCGCGTGAGGTTGCCGCTGTGCTTCTCCAGCTGCCCCTCGAAACGCTCGAACAGAGTGAACGCGTCGGCGGTGCCGCCCGCGAAACCGGCGATGATGCGGTCCTGGTAAAGCCGACGCACCTTGCGCGCATTGCCCTTCATGACCGTATTGCCCAGCGTGACCTGACCGTCTCCGCCCATGGTCACCTGACCGCCGCGCCGCACCGAGAGGATGGTGGTGCCTCTGAACTGTTCCATGTCCTCGACCTCCTGCAAGCAAGGGCGGAATTCTAACACCTTACTCCGCTTCGCCGCCCTTGCCGTCGCGCCGGCGGGCCCGGGGATGCGCACGGTCGTAGACCTGCGCCAAATGCTGAAAGTCCAGATGCGTATAGATCTGCGTGGTGCCGATATCCGCGTGGCCGAGCAACTCCTGTACGGCGCGCAGATCGCCGGAGGATTCCAGCAGATGGCTGGCGAAGGCGTGGCGCAGCATATGCGGATGCACGGGGGTGTCGAGGCCGGCGAGCAAGGCGCGGCGGCGCAAGCGAAGCTGCACCGCGCGCGGGCTCAGACGCTTGCCGCGACGGCCGACGAATACCGCCTCCTCGCCGGTCGCGGCCAGTTGTCCGCGTACCTGCAGCCAGGCCGACAGAGCTTCGCGCGCCTTGCGCCCGACCGGCACGTCGCGCGTCTTGCGCCCCTTGCCCAGCACCCGCACGCTCGCGGCGGACAGATCGAGCGCGGACAGATTCAGCGACACGGCCTCGGCCAGGCGCAGGCCGGAAGAGTAGATCAATTCGAACAAGGCCCGGTCGCGCAGATCGAGGACGCCGTCTTCCTCATGTTCCAGCAGCGCGGTCATCTGCTCGGGGTCGAGCACTTCCGGCAGGCGCTTGGGGCCCTTGGGCGCACGCAGGTCCAGCGCCGGATGCACTTCCACCACACCTTCGTCCTGCAGGAAGCGGTACAGGCCGCGCACTGCCGACAAACGCCGCTTGAGCGTGGCCGCCGCCAGACCGCTGCGATGCGCCGCGGCAACGAAGGCGCGCACGTCATCGACGCCGGCTGCGGTCAACGGGCGTTGCCGCTGTTCGAGGAAGTCCGCGAAGGCGTCCAGATCGCGCCGGTAGGCGGCAACGGTATGTTCCGAGTAGCCTCGCTGGCCGGCCAGGCGTTCGAGGTAGCGCGCGATCCAATCCGCCCCGGCGCTGGCGGCTTCAGCGTTCACACGCGTCCAAGCTTTTCGCTCACCGCGCTGGCCAGCAGATCGCCGAGATAGCCTAAAAACAGAGTGCCCATGCTGGGATGGAAGCGCTCGGCCTCGCGGCTACCCAGCGCGAGCACGCCCAGCGCTTCGGTGTCGAGCAGAGGAATCACCACGGCGGACGCCACGTCTGCGGCATCCTCACCGAACAGCCAGTCGAGTTGTTCGCGCCGCAGACGGCCGCAGAGCGGACGGCGGCGCTCGAACATCGGGGTTAGTTCGCTCAGACCGGGATCACCCTGCGCGACACTGTAGGGCGCCTGCAGCGAGTCCTCGCGGTCGATCAGCCGCACCACGACGTGGTCGGCATGAAACTCGCCGCACAGCAGTTCGCGCGCGGTAGCCAACACACTGTCCAGACTGTCGGCACGCATCAGCCCTAACGCAAGCTGGTGGAGATTGGCGCTCAGATGCTCGTTGTCGCGCGCCACCTGGATCAGCTCGCCGAGCTTGCGCTCCAGGCGCCGGTTGCGGTCGCGCAATATGCTGAGCTGGCGTTCGATGAGCGACACCGCGCCGTGCGTGGGATGCGGCAGGCGCAACACCTCGAGCAGCTCAAGATGTCGGACAAAAAAATCGGGGTGGGCTCGCAGGAATTCGGCAACGGCATCCTCACTCAGCTCGCCAGACCCCGATTCCTTAAGTGTGGTTTGTGCATTCATTTTAAGGTATCCGCCCCTCGAACACGGTGGCGGTCGGCCCGGTCATCATCACCGGAGAACCCACCCCCTGCCACTCAATCATAAGACGGCCGCCGAGCACGTCAACCGCAACGCGCGACGCCAACCAACCGCGCAGCCGGCCGCTGACCACCGCCGCACAGGCACCGCTGCCGCAGGCCTCGGTTTCCCCGACGCCGCGTTCGAACACGCGCAACCGGATATGCTCGGGCGACACTACCTGCATGAAACCGACGTTGACCCGTCGCGGGAAGCGCGGGTGTGCTTCGATACGAGGCCCGAGTTCGGCCACCGGCGCACGGTCGACGTCCTCCACGCGCAGCACGGCATGCGGATTACCCATCGACACCGCGCCGATTTCGTAATCCGCGTCGCCGACCGCCAGCGCGTAGCTGACCGACTCGGCCGACGCCTCGAAGGGAATAGCCTCGGGCTCCAGGCGCGGCGCGCCCATATCCACCGTGACCTGACCATCGTCCTCCAGCCGCAACGTCAGCAGACCGGCCAGGGTTTCGACCCTGATCTCGGGACCGGCGGCCAAGCCCCGGTCGACCACGAAGCGGGCGAAGCAACGCGCGCCGTTGCCGCACTGCTCGACCTCGCCGCCGTCGGCGTTGAAGATCCGGTAGCGAAAATCGGCCTCGCCACCCGTGGCCGGCTCGACGATCAATAGCTGGTCGCAGCCGACGCCGCGGTGGCGGTCGGCCAGCGCACGCACCGCGTCCGCATCCAGACTCACGGGCTGGCTGACGGCATCGATCATCACGAAGTCGTTGCCCAGACCGTGCATTTTCGTGAAGCGCAATCCACTGAGCTCCATTTCGGCCCTCTGATCCCAGCGCGGCACATTCTTGAATCCGGCCGGCCGCTGAGTGATACTGCCTTAGTTTATTAGCGCCTAGTTATGGGCGCCGAGTTCAGCCCAGAGGCGGATTCGGCCAGCCTGCGGTGACATCCTATCACCCTTGGCAGCGCCGGGAGGATCTTCATGGGGAGCTGACTCGGCGACCGACGAAGGTCCAATAACCGCAACCCATAAAAAGTCGACGTAGGAGTAACACGACAATGACTGATTTCGCCAAAGAACTGGATGCCCGTGGCCTGAACTGCCCCCTGCCGATCCTGCGCACGAAGAAAGCCATCGCCGAGCTGAACAGCGGCGAAGTGCTGAAGATCGTCGCCACCGATCCGGGCGCCGTGAAGGACTTCGAAGCTTTCGCCAAGCAGACCGGCAACGAGCTGCTGTCGCACAGCGAAGCGGGTGGCGAGTTCACCTTCTTCATGAAGAAAGGCTGAACAACAACGCCTTTCTGTCCGGGAGGGCGGCGTTCGCCGCCTTCCCGTCCCACCCGCCGTCGCCCCGACGGCCCGTTTTCCCCTAATCCCTACGGCAGCAGCGTTTCCCCCGCCACCAGCTGGTCGAAACTTTCCCGCGGCCGCACCTCGTAGACCTTGTCTCCGTCCACCATCAGCTCCGGCGCACGCGGCCGCGTGTTGTAGTTCGAGCTCATCACGAAGCCATAGGCGCCCGCCGAACGCACCGCCAGCAGTTCGCCCGGCGATAGCGCCAGCCGCCGCTGCTTGCCGAGAAAGTCCGAGGACTCGCACACCGGCCCGACCACGTCGTAGTCCAACGCCTCCGCGGCCGAACCCTGACGCGCCGGAAGGATCTCGTGCCAGCCCTCATACAGCGCCGGCCGGATGAAATCGTTCATCGCCGCGTCGACCAGCGCGAAGTGCCGATCGGGCGTGTGCTTGAGGTATTCCACCCGGGTCAGCAGGATGCCGGCGTTGCCGGCGATGGCACGGCCCGGCTCGAGCATGATCTCGAGCGGCCGGTCGCCGACGCGCTCGCGCAGTGCGGTGGCGTACTCGGCCGGTTCGGGCGGCGTCTCGTCGCGATAGCGGATGCCGAGTCCTCCGCCGACATCGAGATGGCGGATGACGATCCCTTCCCCGGCAAGCCGGTCGATCATGCTCAGCAGCCTGTCCAGCGCATCGCGCATGGGGGCCAGGCGCGTCAGCTGGGAGCCGATATGGCAATCGATTCCGGACACTTCGATGTGCGGCAGCTCCGCCGCACGGCGGTACAGCGCCATCGCGGCATCCACGTCCACGCCGAACTTGTTCTCGCGCAGCCCGGTGGAGATGTAGGGGTGCGTACCGGCGTCGACGTCCGGATTTACCCGCAGCGAGACCGGCGCGCAGCGACCGCTTTCGCCGGCCACTTCGTTGAGCCGCTCGAGTTCGGCGCCGGATTCGACATTGAAGCAGCGGATACCGACTTCCAACGCACGGCGCATCTCCCAGGCCTGCTTGCCGACGCCGGAAAACACCGTCTTCGCCGGGTCGCCGCCCGCGCGCAGCACGCGCTCCAGCTCGCCGCCGGATACCACGTCGAAACCCGACCCGAGGCGCGCGAACAGGTTCAGCACCGCCAGGTTCGAATTGGCCTTGACCGCGTAGCAGATCAGATGCGGATGATCGCCCAACGCGGCATCGAAGGCGCGCCAGTGGCGCTCCAGCGTGGCTCGTGAATACACATAACAAGGTGTGCCGAAACGCTCGGCCAACTCGGTGACCGGCACGTCCTCGGCATGCAGCACGCCGTCGCGATAATTGAAGTAATCCATGCTCAGCCTCCCTGCTGCGCGGCGGACGAGTTGCCGCTGGCGGGCAAGTACAACGGGCCTTTCTTGCCGCAGGCGCCAAGCGCCAGCGGGAGCAGGACGATCAGAAGCAGCGCGGCAAGACGCTTGCCGGTAAAAATCGGATTCATACGAAGGGCCAACGGACGGTCAAAGCAGGTAACTTACCTCATGCCACCGCAGCACGCGAGAGCATGCGACAATGAGCGGCATCACGCATTCGTTCCACAGACTTCGCCAAACTCCATGAGCAATTCCTCGATCGACCTTCCCGTTCAGCATTTTCACGGCCGCGACGGCCTGCAGCTCGCCTACCGCGAACTCGGCCACGGCCGGCCGCTGGTCCTCATCCACGGCTATTTCTCCACCGCGAAGGTCAACTGGCTGCGCTACGGCCACGCCGAACAGCTCGCCGCGCAGGGCTATCGCGTGATCATGCCGGACCTGCGCGCCCACGGCGACAGCGCCAAGCCGCACGACGCCTCGGCGTATCCGCCCGACGTGCTCGCCGACGACGGCCTCGCGCTGATCGAACATCTCGGCCTCGCCGATTACGACCTCGGCGGCTATTCGCTGGGCGGGCGCACGACCCTGCGCATGCTGGCGCGCGGTGCGCGGCCGGCCCGCGCGATCCTGGCCGGCATGGGGCTCGAAGGCATCCTGCACACCGCCGGGCGCGGGGATTACTTCCGCCGCGTGCTCAATGGCCTGGGCAGTTTCGAACGCGGCACGCGCGGAATGGATGACGGAAGCCTTTCTCAACACCGTCGGCGGCGACCCGGTGGCCCTGCTGCATATTCTCGACACCTTCGTCGACACGCCGCGCGAGGCGCTGGCCGGCATCGACGTGCCGATCCTGGTGCTGGCGGGTGAAGAGGATAACGACAACGGCTCACACGAAGCGCTGGCCGACGCCCTGCCCAAGGGCCGCCACGCCGCGGTTCCCGGCAACCACATGAGCGCGGTCACCAGGCCGGAGTTGGGAGCGGCGATCGCCGACTTTCTCGGCGCCGCTCCCGCCTGAATCACACACTCCCGGAAGCAACCCATGGCGACACTCGATTTCGTCCTGCGCGAACGCGGTCCCGTGCCGCAGCACACCCTGATCTGGCTGCACGGCCTGGGTGCCGACGGCTACGACTTCGCACCGCTGGTCGACGCGCTCGAACTGCCGTCCGATCTCGGCCTGCGCGTCGTGCTGCCGCACGCACCGGTCCGCCCGGTGACCATCAACGGCGGCGCAAGCATGCGTGCCTGGTACGACTTCCGCAGCCTCGAGTTCGGCCGCGGCGAAGCCACCGAGGATATCGAGGAGTCGATCGGCCTGATCCACGAACTGCTCGCCGCCGAGCGCGCCGCACTGCCCGCCGGCGGCAAGTTGCTGCTGGGCGGCTTCTCGCAGGGCGGGGTGATGACGCTCGCCGCCGGCCTGCGCGCCGAGCCGCGCCCGGATGCGCTCGTCGTGCTCTCGGCCTACCTGTGGAACGGACTGCCCGAGCCCGAGCGCGCCCCGCCGGTATTCCAGGCCCACGGCGAACAAGACCCCGTCATCCCGCTCGCGGCCGGCGCCGCCGCCCACCGCCAGTTGCTGGAAGCCGGCATCGACACGCAGTGGCACACCTACCCGATGCAACACGCCGTCTGCCCCGAGGAAATCGCCGATCTCACGCGCTGGCTGCTGCAGACACTGGAGACTTAATCCGGTCCATTGCTTGTGCAGCAAGTGGTGATGGCACCGGGCAGGGTCTATGATCGGATTCATGGACATCGATGCCCGTCGCGCCCAGTTGCGTATCGACCCAGGCCTGGAACCCGCCGCCCCGCTGTGGCAGCGCGTTCCCACCCGCACGCCGGAAGGCCACCTGGCCAGCGACTTCATGATGCTTATCCCGGGACTGCGCCGCCGCCCGCAGGACCAGCTTCAGCGTGTGCTCGACGACATCCACGCAGTGCTTTCGCGCTACGGCAACGCCGTATTGTTCGCGGATATGAATCTCAAGCTCAACGTCCTCTGGGTCAGCGTGCGGCCGGTTCCCGGCATCACCCTGGAACTCGCCGCGGCGGTCAAGGTGCGCGTACCCGAAGCCCTGCTGATCAGCAAACCCCACCCGAAGCATCTATGACCCGCACGCTGATCATCCTCGGCCTCGTGTTGATCGCGGTCGGTGTCGCATGGCCGTGGATCTCGAAGCTGGGCCTGGGGCGTCTGCCGGGGGATATCGTTATCCGTCGGGAAGGGTTCACGTTCTACTTTCCGTTGACCACGTCGGTCATCGTCAGTCTGGTGGTTTCGTTGTTGATTTGGTTGTTCAGGAAGTAAGGGAGACGGGTTCTGAGCAACTTTGTACCGTCGGCCTTGTTGAGGATTTTGGAATCCTGCTTAACGGCGTGTGCGAATACGCATCCTTATAGGGAAGGGGTTCTTTTCAGGCGCGAATCAGTGTTTCGGGTTTTGATCTTACGTGGGTGACGCGCCCGAGCCCCTTTCTTTGCATGCCCAAAGAAAGAGGCGAAAGAAAGGCACCCGAAAGGCCTTGTCCCTACGGGCAAACCTCGAGCGCACACCCCGTCCCGGGGCACCGCAGGCACTTGCCATCCTGGCAAAGCCTGCTCGGGCGGCGTCCCTGCCGCCCGACCCCGCGCCGGGGCGCACGCTCGAGGCAAGGCCTAACGGGAATCACACGTCAAAACAGAACGTACCCCAAACGTCTGAATTCTGAATCAGCTTGTTCAGAGTACTTCGCTGTCGGACTCGCCCGTGTTTTGACGTTCGGTCCCCCCTGATCGCTTGCCTCGCGAGCGTGCGCCTGGGCGGGGATGGCCGGCAGGACGCCGGCCAAGCAGCCCTTCGCCCGGATGGCGAATGGCTGCGGGCCCCGTTCAGGGGTGCGTTCGCGAGGTTGCCCGTCAGGGACAAGCACAGCACTCTGCACCTGTGCCATTCACGGCTGCAGCGACTCCAGGCTGTTTCGCCACAAGGCGCGCCGTGCAGGGAAGGCTCATTGCCTTCACCAGCGGCGCAACACCGGGGCGGGACAGCCTGGAGCCGCCCTTCGGGTGGGCTGGTGTGCGCCCAGGGCGGCGTTGCGGCGCTTGCCAAGGGCTCAGGCCATTGCCTTCGCACCGCGCCTTGCCCTGAACGCACACCAGCCCACTGCAGTCGCGAATGGCACAGGTGCAGAGTGCTTTGGGGGTGCGTTTCTTTCGCCGGTTTCTTTGCGCATTTCAAAGAAATCGGCTCGGGCGCGTCACCTTGATCTAGCGAATCCCCAGGCATCGAATCGCGCCCGAAAAGAACCCAGGTGCAGAACAATGCGCAATTTCCACGCAATCTCAACCGAGGGCGCAAGCCTCAAATCGCGCACGAAATCAGCCGCAAGAGTCAGCAAACACGTCGCCTTCACTGACCACAAACGCTAGTTCACGCACCAACCACGGATCAATCCACCCCCATCCGTAGTCCAACCAAACAACACCCCAACTCACACGAACCTATCCCTATGACCAGCACCTCCTTCCCCCGAGAAGACATCCGCATCCTGCTGCTGGAAGGCATCAGCGCCACCGCCATCGACAATTTCCGTGCTGCCGGCTACAGCAATGTCGAATGGCACCCTTCCGCGTTGCCGCGCGAGCAATTGCTGGAATCGGTCGCCGAGGCCCACATCATCGGCCTGCGCTCACGCACCCAGCTCGACGCCGAGGTCATCGCCCACGCGCGGCGTCTGATGGCGGTCGGCTGCTTCTGCATCGGCACCAACCAGGTCGATCTGGACGCCGCGGCGGAGCGGGCCATCCCGGTATTCAACGCGCCGTATTCCAACACCCGCAGCGTCGCCGAACTGGTCGCCGCCGAGGCGGTCATGCTGTTGCGCCGGATACCGGAGCGCAACGCCGAGTGCCATCGCGGCGGCTGGTCGAAATCCGCCGAGGGCAGCTACGAGGTGCGCGGCAAGACGCTGGGCATCGTCGGCTACGGCCACATCGGCACGCAGGTCGGACTGCTCGCCGAAAGCCTCGGCATGCACGTGCTCTACCACGACATCGACACCCAGCTCGCCCTCGGCAATGCCGAGGCAGCCGCCAGCCTCGACGACCTGTTGCAGCGTGCGGACGTGGTCACCCTGCACGTACCGGATACGCCCGCCACCCGTGGCATGATCGGTGCCGCACAACTGGCCCGCATGCGCCACGGCGCGGTGCTGATCAACGCCTCGCGCGGCACCGTGGTCGACATCGACGCACTGGCCGAGCGACTGCGTGCCGGCGAACTCGCAGGGGCGGCGGTCGACGTTTTCCCCAGCGAACCCAAAGGCCGCGACGACATCTTCGAGTCGCCGCTGCGGGAGATGGACAACGTCATCCTGACTCCGCACGTCGGCGGCAGCACGCAGGAGGCGCAGGCCAACATCGGGCTGGAGGTCTCGGCCAAACTGCTGCGCTACAGCGACAACGGTTCCACGCTGTCGGCGGTCAACTTCCCGGAAGTCTCCCTGCCCGAACACGCCGGCAGCCGCCGTCTGCTGCACGTGCATCGCAACGAACCGGGGATGCTATCCCGGGTCAACGAACTGTTCTCGAGGAGCTCGGTCAACGTCGACGCGCAGTATCTGCGCACCTCCCCGCGACTAGGCTACGTGGTCATCGACATTTCGGCCACGCCGGAGGAGGCCAGAGAGCTGTGCAAGGCGCTGGCGGAAATCCCCGGTACCCTGCGCACGCGTCTGCTGCATTGAACCAACCTGTGCGTGAACGGCTGCGCAGGCATGGCCGCCCCAAGGGTGCTAGGCTTAGCAGGGCGCCGAAACCGCTCGGGCGCACGCGAGAGCAGGGAAGCTACGCGATTTACAGGAAGTAGACGCACCTTCCGCATCCGTTTCGATCCTCTCGCGCCGCACGAGCGCTGATTCGACCGCCTGTTTGCTCGGCACAGCCTGGGCGCCGTCCGCTATTGCGCGAGGCGTCCGGTTACCCGTCGGTCCGTTGCACGATTGGACGCCGTGCTAACATTTCTCTCTTTGTCCACACGTTTAGTATGGAGTAACGCTATGAAAGCCCCTGTTCGCGTTGCGGTGACCGGCGCTGCCGGCCAGATCGGATACGCACTGCTGTTCCGGATCGCCGCCGGCGACATGCTCGGCAAGGATCAGCCGGTTATCCTCCACCTGCTTGAAATCACCCCGGCGCTCGAAGCGCTCAAGGGTGTAGTGATGGAACTGAATGACTGCGCGTTTCCGCTGCTGCACGGCACTGTCGCCACCGATGATCTGAACGTCGCCTTCAAGGACGTCGACTACGCGCTGCTGGTCGGCGCCCGCCCGCGCGGCCCCGGCATGGAGCGCAAGGACCTGCTCGAAGCCAACGGCGCCATCTTCGGCCCGCAGGGCAAGGCCCTGAACGACCACGCCAAGCGCGACGTCAAGGTGCTGGTGGTGGGCAACCCGGCCAACACCAACTCGCTGATCGCCCAGCAGAACGCGCCCGACCTGGACCCCAAGTGCTTCACCGCCATGGTGCGCCTGGACCACAACCGCGCCCTGAGCCAGCTGGCCGAGAAGACCGGCAAGCACTCGACCGACGTCAGGAAGATGATCATCTGGGGCAACCACAGCTCCACCCAGTACCCGGACATCTACCACGCCACCGTCGACGGCAAGCCCGCCACCGAGCTGGTCGACCAGGGCTGGTACGAGAGCGAGTTCATCCCCACCGTGCAGCAGCGCGGCGCGGCCATCATCAAGGCCCGCGGCGCCTCCTCGGCGGCCTCGGCGGCCTCGGCGGCCATCGACCACATGCGCACCTGGGCGCTGGGCACGGACGAGGGCGACTGGGTCTCGATGGGCATCCCGTCGGACGGCTCCTACGGCATCGAGCCGGGCATCATCTACGGCTACCCGGTGACCTGCAAGAACGGCAAGTACGAGATCGTCCAGGGCCTGGAGATCAACGAATTCTCCCGCGCCCGCATGGACGCGACCGCCCAGGAACTGCGCGAGGAGCGCAGCGCGGTGGAAGGCCTGTTCGCCAAGTAAGGTCGCGACCGGCCGGTTGCACTGGCCAACGTGCGATAAGAAGAAGGGCGGCCAATGGCCGCCCTTCTTGATTCAGGCCTCAAACGATCAAACGACGTCCAGCAACTGCGCAAATCGGATGCCGAAACCGTCCGGGTCGGCAATCGTGAAATCACGCAGGCCGTACGACTGATCCCGAGGTTCCTTAACCACCCTCGCGGCCAACCCCTGCGCACGCTCCCAAATACGGTCCACGTCGTCGACCACCACGCGCACATTGGCGCACAACGGCTGATCCGTCGGCGATTCCGCCCCCGGACGCTGATCCAGGAAGAGATAGGCCGCATCCCAGCGCAACGCGGCGAATTCCGATGTCCGGCGGGCAAGTTCGAAGCCCAGCGCGCGATAGAACGCCAGCGAGCGCTCCAAATCCCGCACGAATATCTCCACCACCAGCTGTGCTTCGAGTTCATCGCTGGACCCTACGTGTCCATCGTCATTCATGTCTGATACCTCCATCCCTGGACATTGAATGAATGAGCGTACACCCCAACGTCGCTGTCCAGCGACAGCTCCGTCGCCGAAATTTCGCGTGCTACCGTCCGTCTCCACCATATGAATGCATATAGCGTGTTCCGGAGACAGAGAGGTTACAGCCGCGCATGAGTATCGATCCGACCCGCCGCCGGGTGTTGCTGGCCATGCAGGCGCTGGGCGTTGTTGTCGCCACCTCGCGTTCGAATATCGCCGTTGCGGCCACTTCCGCCAACGAAGCCGACCTCCAGTTCGGCCCGGCCCGACCATTCAGTTTCGATCTGCTGCGCCAGTGGGCGCGCGATCTGTCGCGCCGGCCTTATCGGCCCACGCCGGTTCAGCACCCGGCCCTGCTCGACAAGATCGGTTACGACGTCTACCAGCAGATCCGTTTTCGCAGCGCCGATGCGCTGTGGCGCAACGCCCGGAAGCCGTATCCGATCGAGTTCTTCCACCTCGGCAGATACGCGCGCAAGCCGGTGCAGATCCACGCGGTCAACGGCGGCAAGTCCCGGCGCGTTATCTACAGCCCCAAGCTCTTCGACTACGGCAAGAGCGGGCTGCGCGCCGAAGCGCCGGACGACCTCGGCTTCGCCGGCTTTCGCGCCATGAACACGGGCAAGGAGCCCGGCGACTGGCTTGCCTACATGGGCGCAAGCTATTTCCGCAGCGCCGGTCCGCTGAACCAGTACGGTCTGTCCGCCCGCGGCATCGCGGTCGACACCGCCGTGCCGGGCGTGAAAGAGGAGTTTCCGGACTTCACCGCCTTCTGGCTGGAGGAGCCGCCCGACGGCGGCGACATCGTCGTCTACGCGCTGCTCGACGGACCCAGCCTGACCGGCGCCTACCGCATGACCTGGCGCAAGGACCAGAAGTCCGTCACCGCCGACGTCGAAGCCGAGCTGTTCCAGCGCAAGGACATCGCGCAGCTCGGCGTCGCCCCGCTGACCAGCATGTACTGGTACAGCGAGACCAACCAGCGCACCGCACCCGACTGGCATCCCGAGATCCACGACAGCGACGGCCTCGCCATGTGGACGGGCAAGGGCGAGCGTATCTGGGTGCCGCTCAACAACCCGCCGCACGTGCAGACCAACAGCTACCTGGACCACGACCCCAAGGGCTTCGGGCTGCTGCAGCGCGACCGCAACTTCCGCCACTACCTGGACGACAGCGCCTACTACGACCGCCGCCCCAGCGTGTGGGTCGAACCCAAGGGCAAGTGGGGCGCAGGTGAAGTAGTGCTGGTGGAGATCCCCACCAACGACGAGACCAACGACAACGTCGTCGCATTCTGGAAGCCCGCCCGCAAGGCCGCGGCTGGTACTTCCTGGAAGCTCGACTACCGGCTCTACTGGGTAGCGCAGGAGCCCTTCCTGCCCACGGCCGCCCGCGTCGTCGCCACCCGCCTGGGCCGGCCCGGCATCCCCGGCCAGCACGCGCCGCGCGATCCGCACGGCCGCAAATTCGTCATCGAGTTCACCGGCGGCCCGCTCGCCGACATGCGCCAGCGCTTCGACATCGAACCGGTGGTGACCGCCTCACGCGGCAGCGTGAGCAACAAGTTCGTGCTGAAGATTCTCGGCACGAACCTGTGGCGCGCGCAGTTCGATCTGCACTCGGAGGGGACGGCGCCGATCAATCTGCGTTGCTATCTGAAGCTGGGCGACAAGACCCTGAGCGAGACCTGGCTGTATCAGTATCTGCCGGGCGATTACGGCTTCAAGGCTTGAACCGGCCGGAGAATCCCGCTACCGGGCCGACAGAGCCGCCGCGATGGGGGCCGCCTTCGCAGCATGGCCGAGTTGGGAAAGATCGAGACCGTAATAGGTCCCTATCGTCGCGAGCACGTTGAAGTGATTCACGCGTTGGTTCGAGCGCGAACCCGGCTTTATCCCGGCGCCGTAGAACACCGTCGTGATGCGATTGCTCCCGAGCGAGGACTCGTTCTCGTCCCAGGTCACGATCAGCAGGCTGTTGTGGGTTTTCGCCCACGCCGCGTAGGCGCCGAGCCGCTCGAGCAGGAAATTGTCCGCATTGCGCGCCAGCCGCACGTCGTGGGCGTCTCCCGAACTCGACGGATAGGGGCAATTCGCGGTCGTCGTGCTGCCTTTAACACCACCGTGCATGTCGTTGCACTGGTTCGGTATCACGAAGGACAGCGTCGGCAGCTTGTTGAAGTCCGAAGGAAAATCCGACAGCGGCTGATTGATGCCGCCGGGCAGCGTATTGCTCGTGTTCCCCGGCCGTGCGTAACCCGAAATCGTCTGCCAATTCGTCCAGGGGTTGTGCTTGCGTGCATAGATAAACGCCCCTGGATTGCTCCGAGGCACGGCATCGTATCCGTGCGTCCCGTCCGAGAAGTAGGCGAGCGACCCTAAGGACGGCAACGATTGCGAATAGGCACGGAAGGTGTAGCCCTTGTGGATCATGGCTGCGGCGATGTTGCCCGAGGTCAGCGCAGTCTGCTTAAACGGGTCGCTGCTCGACCCGAAAACCGGGCCGTCGTTCGTGACGCGCTGGTCGCTGCCCGAAAACAGGTCGAGATAGTTGGGTTGGCTAGGATGCTGCACACCGTGCGAATTCGTCAGCAACAATCCGCCGGCGATCAGCGTCTTGTTGAGGTAGGGCATGTTCGGATTGCCGACGATCTGATCGGAACCGTGGTTCTCTTCGATCACGATGACGATGTGGCTCGGCGCGTTGCGCGCGAAGACGGGGGCGGAGAACCCCGCCAGGCCGACCACGATGCCGAGAAGCCCTGACACTACGGTGCGCATACACCCTCCGGGATAAATCAGATCCGGGTCATGCTAAACCACATTCTCGCGAGCAACATTAGAGTCCGGCAATTAAGCATCAGCTATCAGACTCTTCAGCTATTTGATTGCCGGACGTGATCCACGTTTCTCACAAGTTCGAAAATAGTGTAAA
Organism: uncultured Gammaproteobacteria bacterium; assembly: GCA_963751375.1. Classification (GTDB taxonomy): domain Bacteria; phylum Pseudomonadota; class Gammaproteobacteria; order DSM-5130; family Acidihalobacteraceae; genus Acidihalobacter_A. Next base: position 194,648 of record CAVVUY010000006.1, on the reverse strand, counting down.
TGGTTAGGTGTCACCGTAATTCTCGTGACGCCGAACGCCAGCCATCAGCCGCGCGAGGTACGAGCGTTGGATGAATTGCTTTGTTCGGCATGGAGAATGATTTCCTGCGCAATTAGCTGATGAAAATATCCCGGCAGAGCGTGGCCAAGCCCCTCTACCTCGATCAACCGGGCCGAAGGTATGAGGTCTGCTATATGTCTACCGTGCGGAGGAGGGTAATCCCCCCATTTTTAGCTGTTTTCAGAAGTGGAGGGGTTAAGCCACCAGGGCTAGCATGAGATACCTTTTCAAGATAGTCGGGTTTCACCTCCACTTTACATATTTTTTCAGACATATCTCAGGCCTCGATGTTCGTCAGATTTCTCGCGCATAACTAAAAATAGACGCCCCAAAAAGGGGCGTTCAAACACACCTCAGCGCGAAAGCGCCCATACCTACCCCTCACTCATTCTCCAACGCCGCCTTCGCTTCCCTGATCCGCGCCCGCACCGCATTCGGCGCCGTACCGCCGTAATGCCCGCGCGCGGCAACCGAGCCTTCCAGCGTCAGCACCTCGTAGACGTCCGCCTCGATCTCCGAACTGAAGCGCTGCAGCTCCTCCAGCTTCAGTTCGCTCAAGTCGCAGCCAAGCTCAATCCCTCGACGCACGGCCTTGCCGACGACTTCGTGCGCGTCGCGGAACGGCACGCCCTTGCGCACCAGGTAGTCGGCCAGGTCGGTGGCGGTGGCGTAGCCCTGCATGGCGGCGGCGCGCATGCGCTCGCGGTTGACCTCGATGGCGGGGACCATGTCGGCGAAGGCGCGCAGGCTGCCGCGCACGGTGTCGACGGCGTCGAACAGGGGTTCCTTGTCTTCCTGGTTGTCCTTGTTGTACGCCAGCGGCTGGCCCTTCATCAGGGTGAGCAGGCTGATGAGGTCGCCGTTGACGCGGCCGGTCTTGCCGCGCAGCAGCTCGGGCACGTCGGGGTTCTTCTTCTGCGGCATGATGGAGGAGCCGGTGCAGAAGCGGTCGGGCAGCTCGATGAAGCCGAACTGCGCCGAGGACCACAGGATCATCTCCTCGGAGGCGCGGGAGAGATGGGTCATGATCAGCGCCGCGTCGGCGCAGAATTCGATGGCGAAGTCGCGGTCGGAGACGGCGTCCAGCGAGTTGGCGGCCACGCCGTCGAAGCCGAGCAGGCTGGCGGCGTAGGCGCGATCGATGGGGTAGGTGGTGCCGGCCAGGGCGGCGGCGCCCAGCGGCATGACGTTGACCCGGCGGCGGGCGTCGCGCAGGCGCGCGCTGTCGCGCGCGAGCATTTCGTACCAGGCCAGCATGTGGTGGCCGAATGTGACGGGCATGGCCACCTGCAGGTGCGTGAAGCCGGGCATGATGGTGTCGGCCTCGCGCTCGGCCAACTCCAGCAGGCCGCGGCGGGCGCGCGCCAGCTCGGCGAGGATGTGATCGATCTCCTCGCGCAGCCAGAGGCGGATGTCGGTGGCGACCTGGTCGTTGCGCGAACGGCCGGTGTGAAGCTTCTTGCCGGCGGCGCCGACGCGCTCGGTGAGCCGCGCCTCGATGTTCATGTGCACGTCTTCGAGGCCGACCTCCCAGCGGAACTCGCCGGCCTCGATCTCGGCCTGGATGGCTTCCAGGCCCTCGCAGATGGCGTCGCACTCGGCGTCGGTCAGCACGCCGACGTGGGCGAGCATGCGCGCGTGCGCCATGGAGCCGTGGATGTCGTGCCGATAGAGTCGGCGGTCGAAGTTCACCGAAGCGGTGAAGGCCTCCACGAAGGCGTCGGTGCTTTCGCTGAAACGCCCGCCCCAGAGCTTGTCGGCACTCGATTCTGACATGTCTACCTCAATGACTGATTGATAAGCGGCAGTATACGCAACATGCGTGCTGCGCCGTAGCGACCGCCCGGCCATTCGCCTGCGCCGCTTGCGTTTGCGGCGCTTCTCGCCGACCATCCCGAAATTAGGGGATCGGCAGGCGAGCACAGGAGCGGAGTTTATGGGTGTAAATGAGCATCCGAGGATGCTGTCGACGCCCTAACGTGCCGCATGTGTTGAGTTTCACCAGCCTGCGATGTTGCCCGGGGCTACCTATGCATACCAACGACAAAATGCCCGCCGGCTTTCTGCCCGACTTCTGTCGGGATTCGACGCTGCTGCTCGTGGTGATCATCGCCCAGCTGCTGGCGGTGGTGCTGGCGCTGTCGAGCTGGCCACTCGTGCCGTTCTGGCGCACGCTGGCGCTGACTTCGCTGTTCGTGCAGTGGATCGCGCTCGCCTCCGTCGCGGTGCTGTGCCGCCTGCGCGGCATGCTGGCACGGATCGCTCCGGCACGCGCCGCCGCGCTCGCCTATCTGATCGTGCTGGCGCTGACGCTGGCATTCTCCGTGCTGAATGCGGCTTTCCTCGACTGGGTGGTGCATCCGAATGCGGTCGACCTCGAACGCGACATGGCCTTCGTGCTGCGCAACGCCATGGTCAGCGCCATCGTGGCCGCGGTGGGATTGCGCTACCTCTACGTGCAGCATGACTGGAAGCTTGGCGTGGAGGCGCGCATGGAAGCCCGCCTGAACGCGCTGCAGGCCCGCATCCGCCCGCACTTCCTGTTCAACAGCATGAACACCATCGCCGCACTGATCCGCGGCCGTCCCGCCGAGGCTGAAAACGCGGTCGAGGATCTGTCCAGCATGTTCCGCTCCGTGCTGCGCGAGGGCGAATGGGCGCGACTCGGCGACGAGATCGATCTGACCCGGCATTATCTCGCGCTGGAGAGCCTGCGCCTGGGCGAGCGCCTGCGGGTGGAGTGGGTGCTGGACATCGACGAGGACGACGAGGATCTGCCGATCCCGGCGCTGAGCCTGCAACCCCTGGTCGAGAACGCGGTTTATCATGGCATCCAGCCGAACCCGGAAGGCGGCTGTGTGCGCATCGTCATCGGATGCGACGAACAGCGCCTGCGCTTGCGCGTCGAGAACCCGCAGCCGGCGGTCCGTTCCGGCCCCGTGCACGACGGCCAGGGCATGGCCCTGGGCAATATCCGCGAGCGCCTGGAGCTCGGCTACCGCGGCGCGGTCATGGACATCCAGGCCGAGCCCGAGCGTTTTACCGTAGAACTGTCTTTGCCACTGGAGTCCGCCGATGCGCGTAATGATCGTCGATGACGAACTGCCGGCCCGCGAACGCCTCAAGGCCCTGATCGCCGACGGCGGCGCGGACGAGGTCTGCGGCGAAGCCGCCAACGGCGAAGCGGCGCTGCGCGTGGCCGGCGAGTGCCGGCCGGAGGCGGTGCTGATGGACATCCGCATGCCGGGCATGGACGGCCTCGACGCGGCACGCGAACTGGCCAAGCTGCGTCCGCCGCCGGCGGTGATCTTCACCACCGCCTACGACCAGCACGCGCTGGCGGCTTTCGAGGCGCGCGCGGTGGACTACCTGCTCAAACCCGTGCGCCGCGACCGCCTGGAGCAGGCGCTGGACCGGGTGCGCGAACGGCTCGGCACGACGCCGGCGCCGACCGGGCAGTCCGGCCGCGCGCACATCTGCGCGCGCGGGCGCAAGCGCGTCGAACTGGTGCCGATCGAGGACGTCATCTACCTGCAGGCGGAGCAGAAGTACATCACCGTCCGCCACAGCGGCGGCGAGGTGCTGATCGAGGAACCGCTCAAGGCGCTGGAAGTGGAATTCGGCGAGCGCTTCACGCGCATCCACCGCAACGCGCTGGTCGCGCGCGAGTACATCTCGGGGCTGGAACGTGACCGCCTCGGGCATCTCTACGTGACGTTCAAGAACATCGATGACCGGCTGGAGGTCAGCCGCCGCCATGCCGCCGCGCTGCGCGAGCTGATCCTGAACCTCTGAGCCGGAGGGCCGTCAGAGCCCGAGCGTACCCGACTCGGATTTGGGTTCGCGCGCCAGCAGCTGCGCCACCGCACTGCGCGCGGCATCGCCTTCGTAAAGCACCCGGTAGACCTGCCCGCAGATCGGCAGCTCCACGGCATAGCGCTCGGCCAGGCGCATGATGCTGCGCGCCGTGGTGGCGCCTTCCACCGCCTGGCCGATATGCTCCAGCGCCGCGGCGAGCGGCGTGCCGCGGCCCAGCGCCAACCCCAGGCGGCGGTTGCGCGACTGATCGTCGGTGCAGGTCAGCACGAGGTCGCCCAGGCCCGAGAGACCCATCAGCGTTTCGATGCGTGCGCCGGCGGCCTGATACAGCCGCGACAGTTCGGCCAGGCCGCGGGTGATCAGCGCCGCACGCGCGTTGGCGCCCATGCCGAGACCGTCGGAGATGCCCACGGCAATGGCCAGCACGTTCTTCAGCGCACCGCCCAGCTCGACGCCGAGCATGTCTTCGCTGGTGTAGGCGCGCAGCTGCGGCCCATGCAGCCACCCGGCCACGGTTTCGGCGAATCCGGCCGGACGGGCGGCTACCGTCACGGCGGTGGGAAGGCCTCTGGCGACTTCGCGCGCGAAAGTGGGGCCGGAGACGACGGCCTGCGGGACTTCGCTGCCCAGGTAGCGCTCGACCACGCAGTCGAGCGTATCGGCCGTATCCAGCTCGAGACCCTTGGTCAGGGAAACGATGCGCGCACCAGGCTGCAAGCGCCCGCGCAGACCGTCGAGGAAGGAAGGGAAAGCCGCGCTGGGCACGGCAAGGAACAGATCGCGCGCGCGCCCCAGCACCGCATCCAGATCGGCGCAGGGTTCGACGCCGGGCGGCAGCTCGACATCGCCCAGGTAGCGCTCGTTGCGGCGCGTCGCGGCCATGTGCTCGACCTGCGCCGCATCGCGTCCCCACAGCAGGCAACGATGGCCATTGCGGGCGGCCAGCATGGCCACCGCCGTACCCCACGAGCCGGCGCCGAGCACGGCCAGCGGAGTGACGGAACCCGTTTCGTCAGCCATGGCGTGTTGCAGCCGTCAGAGCACCCTGTGGTGCTCAGTGACTGATGACGGGTTGTGCCTGCTCGTTCTGCTGCTCGAGCTGCTGCATGTACAGCGCGTCGAAATTGATCGGCGCCAGCAGCAGCTGCGGGAAACCGCCCTTGGCCACGAGGTCGGACACGGCTTCTCGCGCGAAGGGGAACAGCAGGTTGGGGCAATAGCTGCCGAGCAGATGGCCCACGTGATCTTCGGGAATGTTCTGCAGGGTGAACACGCCGGCCTGCTTGATCTCGACCAGGTAGACAACCTGCTCCTCGACCTTCGCCGTCGCCGTCAGCTGCAGCTCGACTTCCCAGGTCAGCTCGTCGAGCTGCTGGTGCGCCACCTGCAGTTGCACCTCGACTTCAGGCGCCCAATCGCGCGTGAAGACCTGGGGCGCCTCCGGCGACTCGAAGGACATGTCCTTGAGGTAGATTTTCTGCAGGCCGAACTGCTGCTCGGCTTCGGTGTTGTTGGTTTCGCTCATGATGTGGTCCACGACTGTGGTGATGAAGGGTCGCTATGGTAACGCCTGCCCACGCGATGAAAAACCGCCGGGCGCACGAAATGCCTTCCGCGGCGGCGGAGATGGGGTCTCAGGGCTGCTCGCCGGCAAGCAGCGCATCCAGTTTTCCGGCATGTTCGAGTGCGGCCATGTCGTCATAGCCGCCGACATGCAGCTCGCCGATGAAGATCTGCGGCACGCTGGTGCGCCCGCTGCGCGCTTCCATCTCGGCGCGCAGGTCCATGCGCCCCTCGATGCGCAGATCCTCGAACTCCACGCCCTTGTGCTTGAGTAGATGGCGCGCCCTGATGCAGTAGGGGCACCAGGCGGTGGTGTACATCACCACCTGGGGGCGCGCATCGCTCACCGCTTGCGCACCGGCAGGTTCGCTTCGCGCCAGGCCAGGATGCCGCCGCGCAGATTGACGACCTTATCGAAGCCGGCCTTGCGCAGCTTGCTGCAGGCGCGCGAGGAACGCGCACCGCTGCGGCAATAGGCGATGATGGTCTTGTCGCGGTGCTTTTCCAGCTCGCGCAGACGTTGGTCGAGCGCGCTGAGCGGGATGTGCTTGGCCTTGCCGATGCTACCTTCGCGCAGTTCGGCATCCTCGCGCACGTCGAGAACCATGGCGTCATCCTGATTCATGAGGATGACCGCTTCGTTCGCGCTGAGGTGTTTCACGCCGCTGGTAAGGCGCTGCAGTTCCGTCCACGCGATAGCCGCGACGACTGCGGCCAGCGCCACGAAGAGCAGGGGATGGTTGCCAATAAAGTGCAGGTATTCTTGCATGGACAAAGCGCCTCGGATCAATCAGCGGCGAACTATAGCCCAGGCGGGCAGCGGCTTACACCCCGCTGCTGCAGAATACGTCCTGCATCATGCTGATCAGGCGCAGCGTGCGGTGGTCGCTAACGCGGTAGAACACCTTGTTGGCGTCCTTGCGCGCGGCCAGAATGCCCTTGTCGCGCAGAATTGCGAGATGCTGCGATATATTGCTCTGAGACGTGCCGACGCTGTCGACAATTTCCTGGACACTGACTTCCTGATCGCCCAAGGTGCACAGGATCTTCAGGCGCAAGGGATGGGACATCGCCTTGAGCGAACGCGAAGCGCGATCGATATCCTTGTCCTGGGTCATCAACTCCTGAGTGGGTACGCTCATGTGTATGTTACTCGCCTGCTGCAAGATTATGACAAGCCATTATATTAGCACTTATTTATAAGTTGGCATTGCGCGCGTTGCCGATGCGTATTGGAGCGCCGGGCACCGGCTCGCGTAGAATGCGACGCCGTACCGTTCGCCACGATGTCGCCGTGTCCCCAGTTTTCCGCTCATGCCTAACCGCTCTGCTGTGCCTGCTCGTCTGCGGTGGGCTGAGTACGCGTGCACAGGCCTCCGACACGGAGAAAAAGCTCGAATCCATCCAGTCGAGCATCCAGCGCGTCACCCAGCAGCTCGAATCGGCCCAGGGCCAACGCGGCAAGCTCGAGGCGAGTCTCAGGAACGCGGAGCAGGCCATCGCACGAGCCGCCGGCAATCTGCATGACACCCAGGGCAGGCTCGCCGAACAGCGCAAGCGACTGGACGATCTGGACTACAAAGCCACCCGGCAGGAGCAGGCGGTACAGACCCAGGTCGACGCGCTTAGGGCCCAGGTCGACTCGGCCTACCGCATGGGTCGCCAGCCGGCCATCAAATTGTTCCTCAATCAGGAACACCCAGCCCTGCTCGGCCGCATGTTGGCCTATTACGACTACCTCAACCACGCCCGGCAGGCCGTCATGGCCACGGCGCGGCAGGAATTGGCGGGGCTGATCGCCACGCGGCAACAGGCTGATGCCGAAAAACGCCAGCTGCAGAAAACCCTGGCCGAACAACGCACGCGGCAGGCGGCATTGAAGCAGGCCGAACAGGTACGCCGCCAGGCACTGGCCAAGCTCGACCAGGTCATCGGCGACAAGCGCAGCCGCCTCAAGGATCTGAAGGCGAACGAACAGCGCCTGCGCGAACTGCTGTCGTCGGTGGGACGCGCGGTGGTCAACGACTCGTCGCTGAATGCGCTTTCGCAGAAGCCGTTCAGCCAGCTCCGCGGGCGCCTGCCATGGCCGACCGACGGTCAGCTACGCGTACGCTTCAACACGCCGCGCAGCGGCAGCAATGGCTCGCTGCGCTGGCAGGGCGTTTTCATCAGCGCCCCGAAAGGGCAGCCGGTGCGCGCCATCGACGCCGGCAGAGTGGTATTCGCCGACTGGCTGCGCGGCTATGGCCTGCTGCTCATCATCGACCATGGGCACGGCTTCATGAGCCTGTACGGGCACAACCAGGCCATCTACCGCCGGGTCGGCACGTGGGTCCGCGTGGGCGAGGTCGTCGCCAGCATCGGCGACAGCGGCGGGCAGAGTGCCGACGGGCTGTATTTCGCGATCCGCCACGACGGCAAGCCGCTGAACCCTGCAAGCTGGTGTCGCGGCGAACCGAGACTTGCCAGCAAATGACAGCTGCCGGGCATATTCACGCTATGCACGGATTTCACTTCGTAGCGAGTCGGGCTTCGGCGGCCGAAGTGTTAGAATCCGGAAAGTCTGCCCCTCGCGCCCGCCCGCCGGACGCGCATCCCTTGGGAGTCACTGCATGAAAGCTCGTCATCGCGCCGTATTCGCGCTGTTCGCCGGTCTCGTCATAGGCGCCGGATCAGCCCCCATCCTCAGCGTTCCCGCCGCTGCCGCGACCAACAATCCGTCGACCGCGACGACGAGCGTCGATGGCCTGCCGCTCAACGAGCTGCGCACCTTCGTCGAGGTCATGCAGAGGGTCAAGCAGGACTACGTCAACCCCGTCAGCGACAAGGAGCTGCTGGACAATGCGATCCGCGGCATGCTGACCGGGCTCGATCCGCATTCGGCCTATCTCGACGCCAAGAGCTTCCGCCAGCTGCAGATCGACACCACCGGCCAGTTCGGCGGCCTCGGCATCGTCGTCGGCACCGAAAACGGCTATATCAAGGTTGTCTCGCCCATCGACGGCACGCCGGCGCAGAAAGCCGGCATCAAGACCGGCGACATCATCATCCGCATCAACGGCACCTCGGTGCGCGACATAAGCCTCGACCAGGCCGTGCAGATGATGCGCGGCAAGCCCGGCACGAACGTCAAGCTGGATATCGTGCGCCCGGGCGCCCAGAAGCCGATGAGTCTCACGCTCAAGCGCGAAATCATCCGCGTCGACAGCGTCAGGAGCCACATGCTCGAGCCCGGCTTCGCCTACGTGCGCATCACCAGCTTCCAGTCCAGCACCACGGCCAGCCTGCACAAGGCTCTGGCCAAGCTGGTCAAGGAGAACAAGGCACCGCTCAAAGGCATCGTGCTCGACCTGCGCAACAACCCCGGCGGCGTGCTCAACGCCGCCGTCGGCGTCTCCGACACTTTCCTCAGCAAGGGGCTGATCGTCTACACCAAGGGCCGCATCGCCGACGCCGATCTGCGTTACACCGCGCACCCGGGCGACATGCTCAAGGGCGCCCCCATCGTGGTGCTGGTCAACGGCGGTACCGCCTCGGCAGCGGAAATCGTGTCCGGCGCGCTGCAGGACAACCACCGCGCGATCATCGTCGGCACTCGCACCTTCGGCAAGGGCTCGGTGCAGACCATCCTGCCGTTGTCGCGCGACACTGCGGTGAAGATCACCACGGCGCTGTACTTCACGCCTAACGGCACGTCCATCCAGGCCGAAGGGATCAAGCCGAACATCGTCATCGACCCGCTACAGGTCGGCAAGACGAACAACGGCGGCGTCGGCATGCTGCGCGAAGCCGACCTGACGGGGCACCTCACGAACCCCGACGGCACGCCCAAGGCCGGAGCACAGAAGGCCAACGGCGACATCGGCCTGCCCCAGCGCGACTTCCAGCTCTACGAGGCGCTGACCGTGCTCAAGAGCCTGGCCTTCACGCACGAGAAGGCGGCCACGGCCGGCTAAGGCCGGCGGGCTCCGCGCATGCTCATGCGCCCGGCCGCCTGGCTGCTCGGCATCCTGCTCTGCGCCTGCGCCCTGGGCGCACGGGCGCAAGCTGCCGAGGTCGCCATCATCATCGACGACCTCGGTTACGAACATCTGCCGAGCAAGCGGGCGGTCGATCTCCCCGGGCCGGTCACGCTGGCCTTCCTGCCGCACACGCCCTACGCCGACCGACTCGCCAAGCGCGCGCTGCGCGAAGGCAAGCAGATCATGCTGCACCTACCCATGCAGAGCGATGCGCCGCATGCGCTGGGTCCAGGCGGGCTGACCCTGACCATGAGCCGCGAGGATTTCGCACGCACGCTGCGCGACGATCTCGCCTCTCTGCCCCCAGTCTCTGGCGTCAACAACCACATGGGCAGCCTGCTGACCCAGCATCCCGGCGACATGGACTGGGTGATGCGGGACATCGCCAAAATCGGCGGTCTGTATTTCGTCGACAGCCGCACCACGCCGAACTCCGTGGCATTGGAGGAGGCGCGCCGCATCGGCGTGCCCGCCACCAGGCGCAACATCTTCCTCGACGCCATTCCCAACGACGCGGACTTCGTCCACAAACAGCTGCGCGAACTCATCCGCATCGCGCGCAAGGACGGCACGGCGGTTGCCATCGGCCACCCCTATCCGACTACACTGGATATCTTGACGACCGCAATCCCGCGGCTGCGCGAAGAAGGCATCCGACTGGTCCCGGTCAGCCAAATCATCGCCGCACAAGGCAGGAGTCCACTATGGCGCGCGTACTCGTCCCCCTCGCCGAAGGCTGTGAAGAACTCGAAGCCGTTACCCTGATCGATCTGCTGCGCCGCGGCGGCGTCGAGGTGATCGTCGCCGGCCTCGGCAACGGCGCAGTGCGCTGCTCGCGCGGCACGGTCATCGTTCCCGATGTCGCTCTCGATGCCGTGCTCGACGATGATTTCGACATGATCGTGCTGCCCGGTGGTCTGCCGGGGGCGGACCACTTGCGCGACGACACCCGTGTCGCCGGCCTGCTGCACCGGACCTTGGACGCCGGCGGCAAGGCAGCAGCCATCTGCGCGGCGCCGCAGGTCCTGGAGCGGGCGGGCCTGCTGGACGATCGCCGCTTCACCGCCTTTCCCGGCGTGGTCGAGAAGGCCAGCGGGGGTGCCAAGTCGAGCGCCGGCACGCCGATCGAATGCGACGGCCCGATCCTCACTTCGCGCGGGCCGGGCACGGCGATGGACTTCGCGCTGGAACTGATCGAACAACTGACCGACCGCGGCAACCGCGAGCGCGTCGAGGCTGCACTCCAGCGCCCCTGAGGCGCGAGGCCTATGCCGTCCCGTCGTGTGCTTCGCTGCCGGACCCGCGCATGACGTCGCCGGCGGCCTTCACCTGCGCGTCGGCGAGAAGCGCCACGATCGACAGCGGGTCCCGCAGATCGAGCCCGTCAGCCAGTTCGTGCGCCATCTCGGTGTGATTGATCGCCATTGGACATGGTCTTGTCATTTGGTAATACCAAAAAGATACCAAAAATAGCTGCTTTGTCTAGGAGAAACTTCGAATTCTTGGCAATGCGCTATCCGATAGATAAATAAATCATTAATGACAAACAGTTATAAACCCAGCCGAAGTTCCAAGTGTATGGGGTCTTGCCGAGTGGTCTTTTATTGGTATTATTGATGCAGGAGGAATGTTCATGAAATACATCGTCGGTGTCGATGGCGGCGGCTCCACCTGCAGACTCGCGTTGGCGGACCGTCGCGGACATATCCTGGGACAGGCGAAGAGCGGCCCGGCCAATATCCGCACCGACCTTCAGGGCGCTTATGAAAACATCATGAGCGCCTTGCACGAAGCCGCGTCGCAAGCAGGCATACCCGCAGAGGAAGCGGCCGCCGCGACCGCCGTCCTCGGCCTTGCCGGAGGCAACGTCGGTGATTATGCGCAGCGGCTGAAATCCCGGCTCCCCTTTCGTGACACCATCATGGTCAGCGACGGCACCATCGCCGTATACGGCGCGCTCGGCGACTACGACGGCGTTGTGGGCATCGTCGGTACGGGATCGGTATTCGCAATCCGCCGCGAGGGCCGTATACGCATGATCGGCGGCTGGGGTTTCCAGATCGGCGACCTGGGAGGCGGCGCACGGCTGGGGCGCCAACTTCTGGAAGAGACCCTACTCGCCTACGACGACGTCCGCCCCTCCAGCCCGCTCACCGACAAGGTGTTGGCGGAGTTCGAAGCAGAGCCTGGGCGGCTGGTCGAGTGGGTGCGCGATGCTACGCCCGAGCTTTATGCCGGATTCGTCCCGATGCTGACACGGGCGGCGGATGAGGGGGACGAAGTCGCCACCGCCATCCTCGATGCCGGCTGTCGGGATGTCGAACGCATGCTGCGTACGATCCTCGCCGAGGATATCGATCGGCTGTGCCTGCTCGGCGGCCTGGCTTCGACGTACGCCCAGCGACTCGACGCAAACTATCGGCGGTTGCTGAAGCCCGCGCTGGGAGACGCACTCCAGGGCGCGATCCAGCTGGCTCTCGAACATGCCGGCAGCCAGCGGGAAGCGGGCGATGAGTGAAATGCTGCGCACGCTGCTATCCGTAGACACTTTCAAGACCGGGCGCGGCCCGCGCTACCTTCAGCTCAAGCGCCTGCTCGAGGATGCCATCCGCAACGGCGTCATCAAGCCCGGCGATGCACTTCCCTCGGAACGCGAAATCGCCTCGCGCATCGACCTTTCGCGCGTGACCGTGCGCAAGGCCGTCCAGGACCTTGTCCGCGAGGGCGTGCTGTTCCAACGTCACGGCTCAGGAACCTTCGTCGCGCCGAGAGTCGGGCGCGTCGAGCAATCGCTTTCGATTCTCACGTCCTTCACCGAGGACATGGCTTCACGCGGCATCAAGGTCCGCTCGGTCTGGCTGGACCGCGGAACATACGTGCCTTCCCCCGAGGAGTTTGTCGCGCTGGGTCTTTCGGCCAATGACCGCGTGGTCCGCATCGCCCGCCTACGCATCGGCAACGACGAACCGTTGGCGCTAGAACGAGCCTCGCTGTCGGCGAAAACGTTGCCCGACCCGAGCGTCGTCGAAACCTCTCTGTACGAGGCTCTGGAAAAGACCGGCATGCGGCCTGTGCGCGCGGTTCAAAGAATCTCCGCGGCGCTGCTCGGGGAAAAGGATGCCGAGCTGCTCGGCGTAGCCGCCGGCTCGGCCAGCCTGAACATCGAGCGCACATCCTATCTGGCAAGCGGCAAAGTCGTCGAATTCACCCGCTCCGTTTATCGCGCGGATGCCTATGACTTCGTCGCCGAACTGCGGCTGCCGCCGGCCGCCACGACCAAGCAGGAGGAGCCATGAGCGAGCCTTCGCGAACGTTCATGCGACGCGAGATCGACGAGATTCCGGCCGCCGTCGCGCGACTGCTCACCGATGGCGACGCCATGCTGCGCGAAGCCGGCGAACTCATCCGCAGGAAGCGGCCGGACGTTCTCGTTACGGCTGCGCGAGGTTCTTCCGATCACGCCGCGACTTATCTGGCATATGCCGTCGAGCTGACGACGGGCATTCCGGTCGCATCGCTAGGGCCATCTGTTTCTTCCATCTACCACACCCGCTTAAAGCTTCATCACGCCGCATGCCTGGCGATCTCCCAATCAGGCCGCAGTCCCGACGTCATCTCCGTGGTCGAGAACGCCAAGGCGAGCGGAGCCGTAACCCTGGCGCTGACGAATATGCCGAGCTCCCCGCTGGCCACCACGGCGGATCACCTGGTGAACCTCATGGCCGGACCGGAGATAAGCGTTGCAGCGACCAAAAGCTTCGTCGCTTCAGTCGCAGCCGGGCTGGCAGTTCTGGCCTATTGGACGCAGGACGAAGCGCTGATCGAGGCGCTCGCGGCGCTGCCGCAACACCTGGAACAGGCAATCCGTTGCGACTGGTCGGCGTTGGGCGATGTGCTTGCCGACAGAAGCTCCCTGTTCGTGCTAGGACGCGGCCCTTCCAACGCCGTCGCCAACGAGGCGGCACTGAAGTTCAAGGAGACCTGCGGCATGCATGCGGAGGCTTACAGTGCGGCCGAGGTACTGCATGGGCCGGCATCGATAGTCCGGACAGGGTTTCCAGTACTCGCACTCGTCGTGCGCGACGCCGGCGAAACGTCCATGACCACCACGGCGGCTCAGCTCGTCAAACAGGGGGCAAGCGTATTCGCAAGCTCCGACGCTGCGCCCGGCGCCTGCCCGCTTCCCTTCGTCGCCACGCACCATCCGCTCACCGAACCGCTGACGCTGATCACCACGTTCTACCTGTTCATCGAGGAGTTCGCCCGGCGTCGCGGACTCGACCCCGATACGCCACCCCACCTGCACAAAGTCACGGAAACGCTATGAGCTCTGACCCCGACACGCTGGATGGCACCGTTCTCGTCGGAGCGCGAATCTTCGACGGCACGGTTTGGCACGATGGACAGGGGCTGATGCTCGGAAGCAACGGCAGGGTGCGCGGCATCGTTCCCGTTGGCGACATCCCCGCGCACATGCCGCGCACGGTATTGGATGGCGGCATGCTCGTGCCCGGTTTCATCGATCTCCAGGCCAACGGCGGCGGTGGCGTGCTCCTCAACGAGCAGCCTAGCGTCGAAGGCATCGAAACGATCTGCGCGGCGCACCGCCCATTCGGCACCACCGCGCTGCTGCCGACCTTGATCACCGACACCGCCGCCATCGGTCGGCAAGCGCTCGAGGCGGGGCGCGTAGCGTCGGCGCAAAGAGTGCCCGGCTTCCTTGGACTTCACATGGAAGGTCCGCATCTTTCGCTCGCCCGCAAAGGGACCCATGCCCCGGATTTGATCAGGCCGATGACGGACGCCGATCTGCAGCACCTCGCCGAAGCGGCGAAGGATATGCCGGTGCTGCTGAGCACCGTCGCGCCCGAAACCGTGACCCGCACGCAGATCCAACAACTAGTGCAAGCCGGCGTCGTCGTCAGCCTCGGCCATTCGGACGCCCCCCTGGCGACCGCCAGAGATGCCGTGGAAGCAGGCGCGACGTTGGTGACGCACCTGTTCAACGCGATGAGTCCGCTCGGGCATCGCGAGCCCGGCATGGTCGGCAATGCACTCGATACGCCGGGCCTTCACGTCGGCCTCATCGCCGACGGCATACACGTCGACCCCGTCGCGATCGCCATCGCGCTCAGGGCGAAGCGGCCTCCGGGCCACGTGTTTCTCGTGACCGACGCCATGGCGACGCTTGGCACGGCACTCGATTCGTTCACCTTGAACGGACGCACCATCTACCGTCGCAACGGCAGATTGACTCTGGCCGACGGCACGCTGGCGGGAGCCGATATCGACATGATCTCCTCGGTGCGCTTCATGCACGACGTGATCGGGTTGCCACTCGACGAAGCGCTGAGAATGGCCTCGCTTTATCCCGCAATGGCTATCAGGAAGTCGCACGAACTCGGGCATCTGCGGCCCGGCGCCATGGCCGACATCGCCTATACCTCCGAAGACTTGAAGATTCTCAAGGTCTGGGTCAACGGCAGGCTGGAATTCGAAGGCTGATGCCTGCGCCGCCTGCCGCCTCCGATCAGGTTTCGCCGCCGCGCCGTCGGGCCGCTTTCGACCGTACGACCGTGCTGGTCCTGGCATTTTCCGGCTTGGGCGGAATTTTGTACGGCTACGATATCGGAGCCATTTCCGGAGCGCTCCTGTTCATGCGCCCGGAGCTCGGATTGAATGGCGCGCAAATGTCACTGATCGTAGCTGCCGTTCTCGGCGGCGGCTCTCTCGCCACGCTCGTCGGCGGCCCCGCGGCCGACCTGTTCGGCCGCAAAGGCATCATCAAGGCGGCGGGGATTCTGTTCATGCTCGGCGTGTTGATTCTGATCTCCGCGACGAACTTCGAGGTCGCCATGGTCGGCAGACTCGTCCAGGGCATCGGCGTAGGGCTGATAACGGTAGTAGTGCCGCTGTACCTGATTGAAGTGATACATAGGGAGCTGCGCGGACGCGGCATCACCTTGTTTCAGCTCTGCCTCACATTCGGCATTCTTCTGGGCTACGTCGTCGATTACGCCTTCAGCACAACTGGCGACTGGCGCGCAATGTTCGCTGCCGCCCTCGTTCCGGCGGCGGTTTTTGTCCTCGGAGCCTTCACACTGCCTCAATCCCCGCGTTGGCTGTATTTCCGCGGGCGCCGTTCGGAAGCCCGAAAACTGCTCATGGAAATGCATGGTCCGGAGGAAGCGGAATCAATTCTTCATGAGCTTGAGACAAGCGCGTCTCACAGCGGCGACGCCGGTAGCTGGAAGCTGTTCCGCGTTAAGAAATATTGGAAGGCATTCGCCATAGCGCTGTCGATCGGTATGCTGAATCAACTGACCGGCGTCAATTCGGTGCTGCAGTTCAGCTCGGTCATCCTGCATCAGTCCGGCTTCAGCAACACGACCGCCGCTATCGTGGGCAGTGTCTGCATCGGTCTGATAAATTTCCTGATGACCGCCTTGATGCTTCCGCTGATCGATAAATTCGGCCGCCGGCCGCTGCTGCTCACCGGCACGCTCGGCTCCGTGGCGTCATTCGTACTGGTCGGCGCCGTGCACTGCTTTTCCATCCCATCGGCACTCCAGGGCTATGTCACGCTGGCCGGACTTCTGCTTTTCATGGCTTTCTTCGCGATGGGGCCCGGCATAGTCGCCTGGCTGGCGATATCCGAAACCTTGCCGCTGAAGATCCGCGCCAAGGGCATGTCGGTAACGCTGTTCTGCAATTCGCTGCTATCCGCCGGGCTGGCCGCGGTATTCATGGCCGCGGTAGGCCACCTCGGCTATGGCGGAATGTTCTTCGTGCTCGCGTCGTTCACCGCCCTGTACGCATGGGTCGTCTGGCGCTTCCTGCCGGAGACCAGAGGGCTCAGCCTGGAGGAAATCGAGCAGCATTTTCTGGGCTGATCAGTCGGCCAGTGGCCGCAATACACGAAAGAACGGACAACGGTCGCTCGTCGTTCTTCGCCGTTGTGATGAGGGTCAAGGATGACGTTCTGTGAGCCGAGCCGGGGGAGCCTAAGTTGTCACTAGCTGTGAATCATAAAGCGTCGTTCAAGCAATGCCTCAGTGTGGCGCTTGCCGCGACTGCCGTTTGTACGCTTCTCTGAGCAATTGGTTGACCGCCAAACAGTTGATCATCTGATGTCACTTGCTGATCAGCAATCATCAATGTATTAGAAACAGAACCCGCAACTGCAGCAGACGACCCAGCCCGTGTGAAAACGCAGTTTCCCCCGAGTGCGAGTGAGCTCCGCAGCATCGTCGTTTGTGTGGGCAGGTCAGACATGCGGTATCAGTGCAAAAAGGCCCTACCGACAGGCAGGGCCAATCTGTCTTACTAGAAGTGACGAAAACCTACGCAGTGAGATATCGGAGATACCTATTCTCACGCCGTATTGAAGTACTTCGAGAGCCGAACGTCCGCTGTTGCCGCATGTCCCTCCATACCCTCGAGCCGCGAAATTCTCGCGGTCGCCTCTGCTATCGATCTGGATCCATCACGCGTGCTGCGTTGCCAAGTCACCGTTTTCATGAATTTGTGAACGGAAAGACCCCCGGTATATCGCGAAATCCCAGAGGTTGGTAGAACGTCATTCGGTCCTGCCGCCTTGTCCCCAAATGCAACAGTGGTCTCTTCCCCGAGGAACAGGGAACCATAGGAACGGAGACTATTTAACCACCAGTCTAAATCGCTCGCCTGGACCTGCAGATGCTCCGGCGCATACTGATCCGCAACGGACGCCATTTCTTCGCGTGAATCGCAGATCATGATCTCGCCGTAATCTCTCCAAGCGGCGGTTGCATTCTCCGCGTTGAGCGGCGGAAGCCGCTGGATCAGCTCGGGTATCCTGTTCGCAACGGATTTCGCGAGAGTTTCATCGGTCGTCGCCAACCATACCGGCGAATTGTAACCATGTTCGGCCTGGCCAACGAGGTCCCACGCGACGACTTCCGGATCTGCCGACTCGTCCGCGAGAATCATGGAATCCGTAGGGCCGGCGATCATGTCGATCCCGACCTTGCCAAAGAGCAGTCGCTTGGCCTCCGCGACATACTGGTTGCCGGGCCCCACCAGTATGTCGGCCGGGCTTGACCCGAACAGGCCGAACGCCATTGCCGCGACACCCTGAACCCCCCCGATGTTCAGAATCTGATCCGCACCGCAGAGGTTCATCGTGAACAGCATGGTGGCGGGGATTCCGGAGCCCGGGCGGGGGGGCGAACACGCCACGATGTGTTCGACGCCTGCGACCTTTGCGGTAGTTATGGTCATGATAGCGGAAGCGATATGACTATAACGCCCCCCGGGCACGTAGCAGCCCGCCGTTTTTACCGGAATTTGCCTTTGTCCGGCAACAAAAACGGGCACAATTTCGATTTCGCATTCGCTGATCGTGCTTTTTTGTGCCTCGGCGAATCGTCGAATATTGTCGTGCGCGAAACGAATGTCCTTCTGGACATCCGGCGGCACTTCACGCTTCGCCTGTTCGATGGTCTCGAGAGACACGCATATCTCGCCATCCCATTTGTCGAACTCTTCGGCATAGCGTCTCGCGGCCGCTTCCCCTTCCGCGCTCGATATCCGCGAGAATGCATTGTACTTTGTCGCGAGTCGAGTCATCAGAAGCAATCTGCGCAGGTGGCGCTTTCTTGAAGTATCTCATCGGCATTCAATTTCTCCAGACGCAACTTCCGTCGCTTACATTTTCCCTTTCCAGGGAATCAGCTTTCTCTCAATGATGCGTATGCTCCAGTCGAACAGGTAGGCTATGGCGGCAATGACAACAATCCCCATGATGACGACGCCGGTCTGCAGGAATTTGGAAGCCGTAAGAACCATGTAGCCGATACCCTGCGTTGCAGCGACCATCTCTGCCGCGACCAGGGTGGTCCAACCAAAGCCGATGCCAATTCGCATCGAAGTCAGAATTTCCGGCAATGCCGCCTGGAGAATGATGTAGCGCAAGACCTGCCAACGCGTCGCTCCGAAGGAATAAGCGGCGTGGATCTGTTCAATCGAGGCCGACCGGACTCCAGAGGTGGCCCCGAGGACTATGGGGGTGCGAAACAGGAGAGGTAGATCAGCAAAACCTTGGAAGTCTCGCCAATTCCGAACCATATTATGATCAGCGGCAGGTAGGCCAGCGGCGGAATGGGACGGTAAAATTCGATCAAGGAATGGAAAATTCCACGGAAGATCGAACTCATTCCGATGGCGAGCCCCAGCGGTATTCCGAACAGGCAAGCCAGAATGAAAGCAAGAAGTACACGCCAGGTCGAAACCAGGACGTGTTGCCAGAGTGGCGTCCCTGTAAAGCCGTTGTTCCAGATGACAATGAACTGCCTAACAATGTCCTGCGGTGACGGAAGGAACAGGTGAGAAACCCATCCGAGAGTCGTGACCAGCCACCATGTCACCAACAGTACGATCACGGTGGCAATGGTGAGATGGCGCGTCTCTTCGGAACCCGGAACACCGTAGGTTTCACCTGGCTGCGTCGGCTTGGCCCGCAATAGCCGGGACAAACGGTTTCCATCCGTACGCTTTTGCCTTTTCACCGGTATTGGAAGTTTGTGCAGTCATGCTGCTTCCTCGTCGGCAAAGATGATGCTGAGCACCTCTTTTTCCCGAAGTTCGATGAACTCCTTTGATGCCTTGACCCCTCGTGCGTCACCCTCTTCCAGATACTGGCGGGAGAAAGGGAGGTCGAATCTGTGCACGATGCGTCCCGGACGCGGGGACATCAGAATCAGCTTGGTGCCCATGAACAGGGCCTCTTCGACGCTGTGAGTGATGAAAAACACCGATTTCGATGTGTCGTGCCACATCCGCAATATGAGTTCCTGCGCTCGTTCGCGCGTGAGCGCATCAAGCGCCCCGAGGGGTTCGTCCATGAGATGCAATTTCCGATCACGCGGCGTAAATCCCCATGCGATGCCGACGCGCTGCTGCATGCCCCCGGATAGTCCGTAGACGGGAGATTTTTCAAATCCGCGAAGACCGAGCAATTCGATAAAATGATCAGCCACACTATAGCGTTCGGCTTTCGACCTCCCCTGGATCTTGAGGCCGAATGCGACGTTGTCGATCACGTTTAGCCAAGGCAGCAAGGCATGCTTCTGAAACACCACGGACCTGTCCGCTCCCGGGGCCCTCGACGCGGGCGCCGTCTAACAGAATTTCGCCGCTTGAGGGCGAAAGGAAGCCAGCGATAAGGCTCAGAAGGGTCGATTTGCCGCAGCCCGATGCGCCCAAGGCGACGACAAAATCGTCGTCACCGATGCTCAACTCAATGTTCTTCAGCGCGTCGGTGGGCTTTCCGCCCTCCAACCCAGGATAAACGACAGAGACATCATGAATTTCCAGTCCCATTGCTCAATGCTCCCACGCCTGTTCTTGCGTTTAATGTGGACAAAGCACCTGAGTCTCTTCCACATGAGCCGTCGCGATAACTTTTTATGGATATTGCGACGCCCCTGGACTGCCAATCTCCCGGTCGCTTGACGCCTTCATGGCGCGTACAACCAGAGAGAACTCCCCGGCCCGATATGGCATTGGCGGGCCGGGGGAGAGATTGCAGAGAATTGATCTCTAGCTATTTAACCGCAGCCCGAAGGTACTCTGGATTGACGAATTTTGAGTAAATAACTGCTTTAGGTGTTGATCAGTTCCTCATCCTTCAGAGCTGTGCCGTTGACTGCATCGCCTGTGCAATTCATCCAGCCCCAAGCCACTGGTTGGACAGCTGAACCTTCAGAGGCAGGAATTTGTAACCGGAAATCGCGCTTGCCGCTTGCGCAGGCGTATCGCCCGTCTGCGCAGCAACGGCCTGAACAACCGGGCTGGAGGCCTTCCAGGCTGACTTATTGTCCAGATACTTGCTGTTGGCCTTGCCAAACTCCTTGATGAATTCAACCAATTGCTTCTTGTGGGTCTTCGCGAACTGTTTGTTGACAACCCACGCGTTGAATGTCGGATAACCCCATGCAGCAACTTGATCGGAACCAACAAGCCTATGGCCGGTCTTGAGGATTTTTGATTGTGCCGGTGGCCAAGATGTAGGCAGCATCGATGTAGCCCTGCTTCCATGCGGCAACGATCTATTTTAAATTTTTTTTTTTTTTTTTTTTTTTTTTTTTTTTTTTTTTTTTTTTTTTTTTTTTTTTTTTTTTTTTTTTTTTTTTTTTTTTTTTTTTTTTTTTTTTTTTTTTTTTTTTTTTTTTAAAAAAAAAAAAAAAAAAAAAAAAAAAAAAAAAAAAAAAAAAAAAAAAAAAAAAAAAAAAAAAAAAAAAAAAAAAAAAAAAAAAAAAAAAAAAAAAAAAAAAAAAAAAAAAAAAAAAAAAAAAAAAAAAAAAAAAAAAAAAAAAAAAAAAAAAAAAAAAAAAAAAAAAAAAAAAAAAAAAAAAAAAAAAAAAAAAAAAAAAAAAAAAAAAAAAAAAAAAAAAAAAAAAAAAAAAAAAAAAAAAAAAAAAAAAAAAAAAAAAAAAAAAAAAAAAAAAAAAAAAAAAAAAAAAAAAAAAAAAAAAAAAAAAAAAAAAAAAAAAAAAAAAAAAAAAAAAAAAAAAAAAAAAAAAAAAAAAAAAAAAAAAAAAAAAAAAAAAAAAAAAAAAAAAAAAAAAAAAAAAAAAAAAAAAAAAAAAAAAAAAAAAAAAAAAAAAAAAAAAAAAAAAAAAAAAAAAAAAAAAAAAAAAAAAAAAAAAATGTCTGATGGATTGGCAGGCATGCTAGTCGCTCGAGGCAAACTCGATGATGTTGCGTGCAAGTATGTCGATGCTGTCGACCACGGGCAGGTCAGCGGCCAACTCGTCCTTCAAGAGCGACAGTTCGCTACACGCGAGCAACAGAACATCTGCACCTTGATCAAGCAGAGTCTTGGCCTCCCGTTCGACTGTCGCGATAACCGCACTGTCGCAATGCCCCGACTTGATTGCCTTGATCGCATGCAGGATGGCTTGGTCATCTGGCGGGAAACGGAGGCGAGGCCTTCGGCACGCAACGCCGAATCGAAGACGCCGGTCAGTCTCACTGCGGGTGATGCCAGGACCCCGACGGTGGCGACCGGATTCCGGTTCGGGGGTTCGACCGAACGCCTGATATGCTCGGCCGTCAGCGTAAGCATGTTAAGCAGGGGAATCCGAACGCTTCGCTCGATCACTGGCGCATAGAAGTGAGCAGTGTTGCATGGCATTGCCAATCCATTTGCGCCGGCAGCCTCCAGGCGTTGCGCCATCTCGCATAGGACTGGAGCCGGATCTTCCCCGGTCTTGTCGATCAATGCCTTGATTCTCGAGGGCACCTGCGTGTTGTTGTCCACTAGCAGGGGGACATGATCGCTGTCATCGGCTGCCGTTGACGATGACTCGGCTCATCAGGAGCACTGTGGCGTCCGGCCCCATGCCTCCAAGTACACCGACTGTCTTTTTGTGCCCGTCGCTCATCGAGGTTCGTCCTGTGCGCAACCCATGTCATCCAAGACGCCGACTATCAGAGTCGCGAGTATGCTCGCAATCTTCAAGGGAAAAAGTCAGCGGGATTCGCATGTCGAACAGGCATCCGAGTACCTTATCCGTTTGCGTCAGTGGCTCGGAATTGACGTAACGCCACGTCTTGTACGAGCTCGTGAAGCCGACCGGGTCCGGATTTCCGAACCATTTCAGCTGACTGAACGCTGTCACATTTCAGACAGGAATTGTTGGGCCTGGGCAGGGCTGAAACCGGGAACGAGGAATTGAATTGAGCTTCCCACAAAATGTTCAGAGGCCGGCCGGCTAGGCATGTGGATAGCGTTTGAGCAACTCAACCGCTGCTGAATCATCGAGTACCGTTGGTTCCAACGCTCGATGTTCGAATCCAGTTGTGTGAGCTGGAGGACGCAGTATGGCCGCACGTAGATTGTCCATCCTCCCGGAAAAGTTGGGGGTGTCGAATCGGACGTCGGTAAAGAATTTCGGATCTGGCGCGGCAAGGTGGCGCTCATACAGCATGTACGATCCCGACATGATGATAGCCCGCGCCATGAACGCGGGATTGTCCGAGGTGAGGAATCCACCTTCGCCGGCATTGAGGTGCTTGTAGGTCTGGGTACTGAGAAACGCCAGCTGAACCCGAAGGTCCCGCTCATTCGCCCGTTCCATTGCGCCCCCATGGTATGCGCGCAGTCTTCGATGAGCGTCATGCCATGCTCTGCCGTGAGCCCGGCGATCGCGTCCATGTCTGACATGTGTCCGCGCATGTGCGAGAGGAGCAAAAATCGCGCTCCGGTCTGCTTGATCTTGCGCTCGAGATCGTCGATGTCGACGACGAGATCTCTGTTCGTTTCGACGAACACCGGGGTTGCTGATGCATTGACTATCGCCCCTGGAACCCGGAGCCCAGGGTAAATGCATTCGTCAGAACCTGGTCACCGGGGCTGATGCCGGCCGCTCTGAGCGCTATATGCATCGAATATCCACCTGAGGCGCACGCCAGGCAGTAACGCGCACCCAGGTATTCGGCAAACTCGCACTCGAGTTGCGACACCTCCGACGGCGAGTTGCCGTCAGTGTTATATCGGTGCAGGCGACCAGATCTCAGCACGTCCAAGACCGCCGAAATAGCTTCCTCGCTGATCGGCTCCTGTTGAGTGAAGCTTCTGCTGAATGGCTTTCGCTGAGACATCACCGATCGCCTATTCATGCACTACCACTACGTCGCGACAGGGCCGGCGATTGAGGGCAGATCGAAGGAGCCCAGATAGCCGAACAGCGCTGCCGAACCGCCGGTGTGGAGAAACACCACACGCTGTCCCTTTTGGAAATGGCCCTGACGGATCAGGTCAATCAAGCCGGCAGCACCTTTACCGGAATAGACCGGGTCCAGCAGAATCCCGTCGAGTTCCGCAAACATGCTGATGGCCTCAAGGGTGCTTGGCGCGGGCAGGCCATAGCCTTCGCCTACGTAGTCACTGTTAGCAACTACGACCTGGCGCCTTACCACTCCAGGGCACCCGAGTTTTTCTGCCGTTTGTTGCGCGAGCGCGTAGACGTTCTCCTCCTGCTTCTGTTTCGGAGCCGCACGCTGACACCAAGGAGGGGAATGTTGGCGTTCATGGCTTGGAGCCCAACGACCAGGCCGGCCTGCGTACCCGCGCTGCCGGTCGCATGAACAATATGATCGATTTTCAGATCCCTTGCGTTCGCCTGATTGAGCAACTCCATCGCGCAGTTGGCGTAGCCAAGTGCGCCGGTGGGGTTCGAGCCGCCGCCTGGAATCGTATACACCTTTCGGCCTTCCGCCCGGAAACGATCGGCGACCTTCTCGAGCTCAGCATTCATATCGAGGCCAGCAGGCCTCATTTCAGCACTGGCACCGTGCAGGAAATCCAGCAATACGTTGCCATTGTGGTTGTAATTTGGATCCTTGGAACCCGTACGGGGTCCTCCAGGAGCAGGTGCATCCGACCCCCAGTTTCGCCGCAAAGGCCGCAGTCTGTCGGGCGTGGTTCGACTGTGTCGCGCCCTGGGTCATGATCAGATCCGCGCCCTGAGCTTCCGCCTCCGCCATCAGGAACTCCAACTTGCGCGTCTTGTTCCCGCCAGTCGACAGGCCCGTGCAGTCGTCACGCTTGATCCATATTTCAGGGCCGCCCAGCTCCTGAGACAGGCGAGGCAGTGGCTCGAGTGGCGTTGGCAGGTGAGCAAGATGGATTCTTGGAAAGCGTGCTAGATGCATTGATGACTCCACTGATAAATGAAGAGGCGAATTCTTACTTTATTACATTTAACGCAAGAACCACTCTTCCACAAATGCGAATTCCGCATCACAATATGCAATTACTGCATCATAAGGGGTCACTTATGCGTCTCGAATGGATTGACGACCTGCTCGCCATACTGCAGGCGGGCTCAATGAACCGCGCCGCAGAACAGCGATAACTCAGCCAGCCCCGGCCTTCTCACGCCGCATCAAATCTATCGAGGACTACGTGGGCGTCCCCCTGATCGATTGTTCACGAAAGCCCGCCCACCTCAGTGACACAGTTATGGCACAGCAGCAAAGGCTGGAAGAGTTATCTGTCGGTATCCGTGACCTGCTGTACGATCTGCGTCAACAAGAGCGAAAAACGCAGAATCGCGTGGTCATAGCGGGTCAGCATTCGAGCATTACATCAAAGGTCCCCGCTCTCATAAAAACACTTGTCAACGGGGACGAAACAGACATCGTCATACGCTTAGGTAATCGCGACGAATGTTTTTTTATGTTGGCAACAAATCAGGCAGACTTAGCATTTGTCTATCGCGTGCCACAGGAAAAGTTGCCGCTTGAGGGATATCTTATAGAGGAATGCGAACTTGGAACCGACTATATGATTCCGGTGTTTTCGATCCAACATGTCGCTCTATTGAATCAGACCTATCAAGAGGGTGAAATTCCAGTGATAACTTATCCTCAGGATGTTTTTTTTGGGCAAGTGGTTAATCGCGAGATATTCTCGATTTTGAGGTCAAGAATATTTCTCCGCGCAAAAGCAGAAACGTCGCTGACTTTTGCTTCTCTTCAGTTGGCTCTTGAGGGCGTAGGAATAGGCTGGGTCCCTAAGTCAGTGGCGGCACGTTATTTAGGGCGTGGCGACTTAGTAGACCTTAGTGAGACTCTAATGGGATGTGAACTTAATGTATGTGCCGTGCGTATTGGCGGTGAAAGTCGGCCGTAGAGACAGAAGTATGGGACGCCCTATCAGGCATATGATCCTGATAGATGAGTAGCAAATACTGACGTGAGTTTCCAACACGGCAAGGGGTAAATAGTGAATTCTTCAAGGGCTGTTGGAATCAAGAATTGCTCGCTTTCGTATCTAGCTAAAGCCATTAATGAGCGATCTGTTCACGTCAGTGAAGTGGTCGATTACTACCTGGATAAGGTTGCAGTGAGCGAAGAACGCTTGGCTGCATTTGCGTTCTTGGATGATCATGGCTGCCGGGAAGAAGCGCAACGGCAGGATTTGCTGCTCAAGAGCATTAGGCAACCAGGAAGGCTGCAAGGGGTTCCAATTGCAGTAAAGGATATCTACGCCGTCGACGGGATGCCAATGCGGCTAGGCAGCGATGCGAGACCGCCGGTCACATATTCTGGTGACGGAGCATTCATTAAGCAATTGCGCAGACAGGGAGCGGTGATTATCGGAAAAACCGCGATGACCGAGTTGTCGCTAGGCACTGTGAACCTGACCCGGCGTCAACCCTGGAATCCGGTCGATCCGACTGTGCACAGAACGGCGGGTGGTTCCAGCGGAGGCTCTGCCGTAGCAGTTGCAGCCGGATTTAGCAAGGTTGCGTTGGGAACCGATACCGGAGGTTCAGTTCGGCAGCCGGCATCGATGTGTGGTGTTGTCGGCTACAAAAGCAGCTACGGAATGTGGGACATGGCAGGTGTTTTCCCGCTATCGAAGTCGTTCGACTCAATTGGTGTATTCACCCGCACTATTGCCGATCTCGAATATTTCATTAACTCCATTCTGGGAAGCAGTGGAGGTTCTGAAAGTTGTTCGTACCCCCGAACTTATCTTCGATCTGCCACAACAGATGCTGGAGGGTCTTGATGAGACTGTCGCGGCGCAGTTCGATATATTGCTCAGGGAGTTGGTCGACCGCGGTGTAAACACTACCGCCCTCGATATCTCCGAGCTACTACCGCTGGATGAGTATTTCAGCAAACTCGTCCCCTCTGAATTTATCTCAGAAATGGGCTACGAATGGTACCGGGAGAATCGCGCGCGTCTCGATTCGGTTTCCGTTGCCAGGCTTGATGCCGCTGTTGGGTGAAGTGATACTGAAACTCAGTTTCTTTCCGGAGAGGTGGCGTTCCATTCAGGCTAGGGTCTCAGCGCTCATGCAGAGGAGGGGGATTCTCGCTTTGTCCGACAACGCCCAGCCCTGCGTTAGCGCTTTAACAAATAACGTCAGCACACGAAGCGGCCGCCTCGAACAGGCGGACTACGCGCAACACCAGACCTGTCAACGTGTTCAACCAGTGCGCCATCAGTATTCCAATGAAACTCCCAGGATTTGACTTACCGATAGGCGTTCAATTGGTGGCATCTCATGGCAATGATCAAGCGCTTCTTAGGGCGGCTTTTGCCCTGGAAGGAGTAATACGGTCATTGGAAGGGGCTGGTGGCCCTGAATTACGGTGAGTGTGCTGCTGACAGGTGTCCAACTCGGGTTCAAGCGCAACCCGCTGCATATGCAGTACTTCGCTTTATGACGCCAACAAAGTCGTTATCGCCATGACAAAAAGCAACACAAGGCTAACGCGTCGGTAGAAATACTCCGGTATCGTGATAAACGTACGGCGTCCAGCATAAAGCCCGATCACTAGCGACGGGACGCACAACAGGGCAAGCTCAATCGTGCGTTCCGTGACCAGTCCCGCGAGACGGCGCCCAGAAATGCCGCCGCGCTAACCACCAAAAAATACGCGATCAGGCTTGCGCGAACCGCCGCTGCTTCATACTCTGACAACATCATCAAGAGGATAACGGGCGGTCCCGCCATTCCCGCGATGCCCTGCATTAGGCCAGATACGACACCGACGCCTGCGATCGTCGAAAACTTAGGGGTGCGCGGTGCTAGCTTTGCCGCGCTCAAGAGCAATAGACAGATCAGTACAATACCGCCGACAAGTAAATGAGCCACGCGATTATCGATTAGGCGCAGTAGCACAATGCCGGGTGCTAAGCCAAGCAACGCGGCCAACGAAAGTGTAATAACCAATGACCAATCCGCGTCGACCCTGTCGCGCCCGAGCGCAGGTAAACAACAGAGGAACTGGAGGGCAGCCACGACTGGTATCGCTTCGCGAGCGGGCAGGGTAAGCGTAAGTAATGGCACCGCCGCAAGCGAAAAGCCGAAGCCCGAAACACCGAGGAGGTAAGCGGCTAACGCAACGCCCAAAATCGGTATGGCATAGCTGGCGATTGGCTGCATTACCATAGTATTTCAGATTCGTTGCCATCTGAGGTCATCGCGCTGGAGCAGGCACGCGCATAACGCTAGGAATGAAAATTCGCAGCGCTGGATATCTAGCGTCCCGGTTTTTCGCAAGCTCCGGGGCTTGAGAGAATGGAGCCATGAGCAAGACTCAAAAACACTCCCCTAATTATCGACCTTAATAGGTCGGAACAGCGGAGCCCGCTAACCTCACCCTTTATTCCACAGTAACCGACTTGGCCAGATTGCGCGGCTGGTCGACGTCCGTGCCCTTGAGCACGGCGGTGTGATAGGCCAGCAACTGAAGCGGTACGGTCAGCACCACCGGTGCCAACATGCCCGCGCCGCCGGGTACCTCGATCACGTTCATGCCCGGGCCGTCCGTCAGCGCCACACCGGGTTCGGCGAACACGAACAGCTCGCCTCCACGTGCGCGTACCTCCTCGAGGTTCGACTTGAGCTTTTCCAACATAGCGTTGTTCGGCGCAACCGCGATCACCGGCATATCGGCATCGACCAGTGCGAGCGGCCCGTGCTTGAGTTCGCCGGCCGGGTAGGCTTCGGCATGGATGTAGGAAATTTCCTTGAGCTTGAGCGCACCTTCCATGGCGACGGGGTAGTACGCCCCACGACCCAGGAACAGGGCATGACCACGATCTGCGAAGCGCTCGGCCAAACGCTCGATCACCGGATCAAGTTCCAACGCGCTTTCGATCAGACGCGGCAGCCGCTCCAGTTCGCCGCGCAGTGCCGCCAGAGCCTGCTCATCCACCCCGCGCTGCTGCGCCAACAGCACCACCACCTCCATCAGCGCGACCAGTTGCGTGGTGAACGCCTTGGTCGATGCGACTCCGATCTCAGGCCCCGCATGGGTGAGCAGCACCAGCTCTGATTCGCGCACCAACGAGCTTTCGGGGACATTGCATATCGCCAATCTGGCGACGTAATCCTCGTCGCGCGAGGCATGCACGGCGGCCAGGGTGTCGGCCGTTTCGCCGGACTGCGAGAGGGTCAGGAACAATGAACCGGGCAGCACGACATGCTTGCGATAGCGGTACTCGCTGGCGACTTCCACCTGGCAGGGGATACCGACCAGTTCTTCGATCCAATACCGGGCGATCAGTCCCGCGTGGTAACTGGTGCCGCAGGCCACGATCTGCACGGCCTGGGACCGTCCCAGAATGCTGTCGGCATCGGGGCCGAGGATCTGCGTGGGGATAGGCCGGTCGGCCTGCACCCGGCCTTCGAGCGTCTCGCTGATGGCGTACGGCTGCTCGAAGATTTCCTTCTGCATGTAGTGGCGGTAGCTGCCGCGATCGATCGACCCTGCGCTTAGGCCCGAGGTCTTGATCTCGCGTTCGACCCGATGCCCGTCGCGATCGTAGATGTCCACGCCGTCGCGGCGCACGTCGACGACTTCGCCGTTCTCCAGGAACGTGAAACGCTGTGTCACCGGCAGCAGCGCCTGTACATCGGAAGCGACGAAATGCTCGCCGATGCCGTAACCCACCACCAGTGGCGGGCCGTTGCGGCAAGCGACTACGCGGTTAGGGTCGTCGCGCGAGATGACCGCCAGGGCATAAGCACCTTCAAGCTCGGCCACCGTACGCTGCACAGCCTGCAGCAGATCCGCGCCCTGGTCGAGATAGTAGGCGATCCGGTGCGCGCCGACTTCCGTATCGGTTTCGGACTTAAACACATAGCCCAACCGAATCAGCTCCTCGCGTAGCGGCGCATGATTCTCGATGATGCCGTTGTGCACGATGGCCACTCGGTCATTTGAGAAATGCGGATGCGCATTGCTTTCGGTCGGGGAACCGTGCGTTGCCCAGCGCGTGTGAGCGATACCAATCTTGCCGGCCAGCGGCTGTTCGGCCAGCGCCTGACTCAGCTCGATCACCTTGCCGACGCGTCGGTGGCGCTGGATCACGCCGGCGGCGTCCAACACGGCAATGCCGGCCGAATCATAGCCGCGATATTCCAGCCTGCGCAGTCCTTCGAGCAGGATGTCCTGGACATTGCGCTCGGCAATCCCGCCGACGATACCGCACATGGCGCTACTCCTTGCGTTTGACGGGCCGCTGCCAGCCCTGGATGGTCGTTTGTCTGGCTCTGGCCAGCGTCAGTTCGCCGGCCGGTGCCGTGCGCGTGAGCACAGAACCGGCCCCCACAGTCGCGCTTTCGCCGACTTCGACCGGCGCCACCAGCGCCGTGTTGGAACCGATGAAGGCGCCGTCGCCGATGCGCGTATGGTGCTTGTTGGCGCCGTCGTAGTTACAGGTGATCGTACCGGCGCCGATGTTAACGCCGGCGCCGAGCGTGGCGTCACCGATATAGCTGAGGTGATTGACCTTGCTGCCCAGGCCGATGGTCGCATTCTTCACCTCGACGAAATTACCGACCCGCGCCTTGTCGGCCAAGCGTGCACCCGGACGTAGGCGGGCGAACGGGCCGACTGTGCAGGCCTCGCCGATCTCCGCACGCTCTATCACGCTGTGCGCTTCGATGCGCGCGCCCGCGGCCACCGTGCAGTCGCTCAACACGCAATATGGGCCAATGTAACAACCTTCGCCGAGCTCGACACGACCATTGAGCACCACGCCGATGTCGATTTCGACATCGCGCGCGGCCTCGACATGGCCGCGAACATCCAGCCGGGCGGGATCGCGCAACGTCACGCCCTGCGCGAGCAGCGCATCGGCGCGCATGCGGTTGAGCGTGCGTTCGGCTTCGGCCAATTGTCTGCGGTCGTTAATGCCCAGCACTTCGCGAATATCACCGCAACGATGTACGCGTACGCGTACGCCTTCGTTCACGGCCATCGCCAGACAATCGGTGAGGTAATACTCGCCCTGGGCGTTATCGCAATTGAGCGCCGCAACCCAGCGTTTAAGAGCGGCGCAATGTACCGCGAGAATACCGGTGTTCACTTCGCGCAGGCCGCGCTGGGCAGGCGTCGCATCGCGTTCCTCGACGATGCCGACGACGGCACCGCTGTCGTCACGCAGAATACGGCCGAGACCGGTCGGGTCGTCCACATGCACGGTGAGCCAGGCGAGGGCGCCGTCGACCGCCTGTGCGGCCAATTCGCGCAGGGTGTCCGCGCCAATCAGCGGCACGTCGCCGTACAGCACGAGCACGATCGCCTCGTCCTCGATCAAGGGCAGGGCCTGTGCGACCGCATGACCCGTGCCGAGCTGTTCGGACTGATGCGCTATGCGCAACTCGCGTCCGGCCAGATGGCCTTCCACCTGTTGCCCGCCGTGACCTACGACGACGACCGGGGGAGCGGCTCCCAGATCCTCGACGGCGGCGAGAACATGATCGAGCAATGGCGCTTCCGCCAGAGGCTGAAGGACCTTGGGCAGAGACGAACGCATGCGTTTACCCTGGCCTGCGGCCAGAATTACGGGAACGATTGGGGGTTGTTCCGCTTTGCTGTCAGTCACCACGCGCTCCGCCTGCGATCTGAAATCCGATACCGATACGTATCGTTCGCAGAATGATAAAGCATCTCGCGGAACCGTCGATGGTGAATCGATGCGGCGACGTGTGTCTGCGCCCGAAGAAACGACCGGGGGGGAAGGTGCAACGCCTGGCCGGCGTCGCACCCGAATCTACAGTTAGCCGCGCGTACCGCGACGCAGGTTGCGAATCATGCGCAACTGCGCCTCGGCTTGAATCAGCTCTGTCTGCGCGCGCGCGAAATCCATATCCGCTTCGCGCTCGCCCATGGCTTCCTCCGCACGCTGCTTGGCTTCCAGCGCCTGGGCCTCGTCGAGGTCCTTGGCGCGGATGGCCGTGTCGGCGAGCACCGTGACCACATGCGGCTGCACTTCCAGCATGCCGCCACTGACGAAAAAGTGCAGCATTTCGCCGTGTTCCGGCTTGATCCGCACTTCGCCGGCCGTCAGCTGGCTGAGCAGCTGAGTGTGACGCGGAAAAATGCCAACCTCACCCGACTTGGATGGTGCGTAGACTTCATGGACAGTGCCGGAAAAAATTTCCTCTTCCGCACTGACGATGTCCAGATGCATAGTCATTGCCATATCCCGCGTATCCTCGGGCTCTTACTTGAGCGTCTTGGCCTTTTCGGCAGCTTCCTCGATCGAACCGACCATGTAGAAAGCCTGCTCGGGCAGGTGATCGTATTCGCCGGCCACGATCGCCTTGAAGCCCTGGATGGTGTCCTTGAGCGAAACGTACTTGCCCGGTGCACCGGTGAACACTTCGGCCACGAAGAAGGGCTGCGACAGGAAGCGCTGGATCTTACGAGCGCGGGCCACCGTCAGCTTGTCTTCCTCGGACAGTTCGTCCATGCCGAGGATGGCGATGATGTCCTTGAGTTCCTTGTAGCGCTGCAGCACGTTCTGCACCGCACGTGCAGTGTCGTAGTGCTCGTTGCCGATGACCTGCGGGTCGAGCTGGCGGCTGGTCGAATCCAGCGGATCGACAGCGGGGTAGATGCCCAACTCGGCGATCTGACGCGACAGCGTCACGGTCGAGTCCAAGTGCGCGAACGTGGTGGCCGGGGACGGATCGGTAAGATCGTCCGCGGGCACGTACACGGCCTGAATCGAAGTGATCGAGCCGGTCTTGGTCGAAGTGATGCGTTCCTGCAGCGCACCCATTTCCTCGGCCAGCGTAGGCTGGTAACCCACCGCAGAGGGCATGCGCCCGAGCAGCGCGGACACTTCGGTGCCGGCCAGGGTATAGCGGTAGATGTTGTCGACGAAGAACAGCACGTCGCGACCTTCGTCGCGGAAAAATTCCGCCATGGTCAGGCCGGTCAGGGCCACGCGCAGACGGTTGCCCGGGGGTTCGTTCATCTGACCGTAGACCATCGCCACCTTGGACTCGTCGAGCTTGTCGAGGCGAATGACGTTGGCTTCGGACATTTCGTGGTAGAAGTCGTTACCCTCACGGGTACGCTCACCCACGCCGGCGAACACGGACAGGCCGGAATGCTGAGTCGCAATGTTGTTGATCAGCTCCAGCATGTTGACGGTCTTGCCCACGCCGGCGCCACCGAACAGGCCGACCTTGCCGCCCTTGGCGAAGGGGCACAGCAAGTCGATGACCTTGATGCCGGTTTCGAGCAGCTCGGTGGAGCTGGCCTGCTCGTCGAAGGAGGGGGCTTCGCGGTGGATCGACCACTTTTCGTCGGTCACGACCTCCCCGCGCTCGTCCTGGGGTTCGCCCAACACGTTCATGATGCGGCCTAGCGTACCCTTGCCGACCGGCACCGAAATGGGCGCGCCGGTGTTTTTCACCTCCAGGCCACGCTGCAGACCGTCCGAGGGCCCCATCGCGATCGTGCGCACGACACCGTCGCCCAACTGCTGCTGCACCTCAAGGGTCAAGCCAACTTCCTCGATGCGCAGGGCATCGTAGATCTTCGGCACGGCATCGCGCGGAAACTCAACGTCCACCACCGCGCCGATGACTTCAACGATCTTGCCAGAACTCATGGTCTGTTCCTCTTAAAAAACGCGTGTTCTTTAGCTGCCCGTGCCGATCAAACGGCTGCCGCACCGCTTACGATTTCGGAAATTTCCTGCGTGATCGCCGCCTGGCGCGCCTTGTTGTAGACCAGCTGCAGCTCGTCGATCAGCGTGCCCGCGTTGTCCGATGCGCTCTTCATCGCCACCATGCGCGAGGCCATCTCACAGGCGACATTCTCGACGACGCCCTGGTAGACCTGCGACTCGATATAGCGCTTGAGCAGCTCTTCGAGTACGTCCTTGGCCTCAGGCTCGTAGATGTAGTCCCAGTGATGCGTGAGATTCTCGTCCTCGACTTTTTCCACCGGCAGAAGCTGGCTGACCTGCGGGCGCTGCGTCATCGTGTTGACGAACTGGTTCTCGACCAGGTAGAGACGGTCGATTTCACCGTCCTCGTAGCTCTTCAGCATCACGCCCACCGAGCCGATGATGTCGGTGAGGTGGGGGCGGTCGCCGAGGTGCGTCGCCTGCGCCGCGATGCGCGTATCGAAGCGCCGGAAGAACGAAGATGCCTTGGCGCCGATCACGCACAGATCGATCTCAACCCCGCGCTCCTGCCACTCGCGCAATGAACCCAGAGCCGCCTTGAACAAATTGATGTTCAAACCGCCGCACAGGCCCCGATCGGTCGAGATGATCACGAAACCGACCCGACGCACCGTTTCCCGCTCATCGAGATAAGGATGGCGGTACTCCGGATGCGACATGGACAGATGGCCGATCACGTTGCGAATCTTCTCCGCATACGGACGCGTGGCGACCATGCGCTCCTGTGCCTTGCGCATCTTGCTCGCGGCCACCATTTCCATGGCCTTGGTGATCTTCTGAGTATTCTTGATACTCTTGATCTTGGTGCGGATTTCTTTCGCGGCAGCCATGATGCGTTACCAGACGTTGTTGGCCTTGAAGTTCTCAATGGCCTGCTTCATTGCACCAGCAATCTCGTCGTCGAAACCGCCGGACTCGTTGATCTTGGCAAGCAGATCGGCATGCTCGGAATTCAGGTAGCTGTGCAGCGCTGCCTCGAAATCCACTACCTTGTGCACGTCGACGTCGTCGAGGAAGCCTTCGTTGGCAGCGAACAGCGAGAAGGCCATCTCGGCGATCGACAGCGGCGCGTACTGCTTCTGCTTCATCAGTTCGGTGACGCGTTGGCCGCGCTCGAGCTGCTTGCGCGTGAACTCGTCCAGATCGGAGGCGAACTGCGAGAACGCAGCCAGCTCGCGATACTGCGCCAGGGCCAGACGCACACCGCCGCCGAGCTTCTTGATGATCTTGGTCTGCGCCGCACCACCGACTCGCGACACCGACAGACCGGCGTTGATGGCCGGGCGGATGCCGGCGTTGAACAGATCGGTCTCGAGAAAGATCTGACCGTCGGTGATGGAGATCACGTTGGTCGGCACGAAGGCGGACACGTCGCCGGCCTGGGTCTCGATGATCGGCAGCGCGGTGAGCGAACCGGTCTTGCCCTTGACCTTGCCCTCGGTGAACTTCTCGACGTAGTCGGCGTTGACGCGCGCGGCGCGCTCGAGCAGACGCGAGTGCAGGTAGAACACGTCGCCCGGATACGCTTCACGACCCGGCGGACGACGCAGCAGCAGCGACACCTGGCGGTAGGCCCAGGCCTGCTTGGTCAGATCGTCGTAGATGATCAGCGCGTCTTCGCCGCGGTCGCGGAAGTACTCGCCCATGGCGCAACCGGCATAAGGCGCGATGTACTGCATGGCCGCGGAATCGGACGCCGTCGCGGCAACGATGATCGTGTGCTCCAGCGCGCCGTGCTCTTCGAGCTTGCGCACCACGTTGGCGATGGAGGAGGCCTTCTGGCCGATCGCCACGTAGATGCACTTAACGCCGGTGCCCTTCTGGTTGATGATGGTATCGATGGCCACCGCGGTCTTGCCGGTCTGGCGGTCGCCGATGATCAGCTCGCGCTGGCCGCGGCCGATCGGCACCATGGAGTCGATGGACTTCAGACCGGTCTGCACAGGCTCGTCGACCGACTGACGCTCGATGACGCCGGGAGCGATCTTTTCGATCGGCGCCGAGAGTTCGGCATCGATCGCGCTCTTGCCGTCGATCGCGATACCCAGCGAATTGACCACGCGGCCCAGCAGCTGCGGCCCGACCGGCACCTCGAGGATGCGGCCCGTGCACTTGGCGGAGTCGCCCTCGGAGATATGTTTGTAGTCGCCCAGCACCACGACGCCGACGGAGTCGCGCTCGAGGTTGAGCGCCAGGCCGTAGGTTTCGCCCGGGAGCTCGATCATTTCGCCGGCCATCGCGTCGGACAGGCCGTGAATGCGCACGATGCCGTCGGTCACGCTGACCACGGTACCTTCGGTGCGGGCCTCGGCTACCGCCTCGAAGTCCTTGATGCGCTGCTTGATCAGGTCGCTGATTTCGGTCGGATTGAGTTGCATCAGTAGATTCCTCTTAACGGCTCATAGCCCGGGCCAATTGCCCGAGGCGGCCCTTGAGCGAGCCATCGATTACCAAATCGCCTGCGCGGACGACGACGCCTGCAATCAGCGCCTCGTCTTGCGTCGTATGGAGTGTCACCTCGCGTCCGAGACGGCCCTTCAGCGCCGCTGCGAGCGCCTTCTGTTGCGCATCGCTCAGCGGCTTGGCGCTGATCACCTCGGCTTCGACCACGCCTTCGCCCTGCGCTCGGAAGTACTCGAACAGGGCGGCTAGGTCGGGCATGCTCGCCAGACGGTTGTTCTCGACCAGGAGGCGGACCAGATTCTGGCCTTCCTTGTCGAGCGTCTCGCCGCACAGGTCGATGATGATCTGCGCCAGCACCTCGTCGGTTACCCGAGGGTCGCCGTACAGCGCTTCGACCTGTTCCAGCGCCGCCACTTCAGCAACGGCGTTGAGCATGCCGCTCCACTGGGTGATGCGACCTTCCTGCTTCGCGAGGTCATAGATCGCCCGAGCGTACGGTCGGGCGAAAGTGATGTACTCGGACATGTGCGAACCTTCGGTTAGATCTGGGCAACCAGGTCTTCGAGCGCCTTGTCGTGTGCGGCAGCATCGACTTCACGCTCCAGCACCCGGCCCGCACCCACCACAGCCAGCTGAACAACCTGGCCACGCAACTGCTCGCGCGCACGATTCACTTCCTGGACGATCTCGGCTTCGGCGGCCGCTTTCAGGCGGTTACCTTCGGCCACGGCACCATCCTTGGCTTCCTCGACGATCTCGGAGGCTCGCTTCTGCGCCTGGGCGATGATTTCTGCGGCCTGCTGCTTGGCTTCGCGCAAATGCTCTTCGGCCCGCTTCTCGGCCAGCTCCTGCTCGTGCCGTCCGCGCTCGGCGGCGGCCAGACCCTCTGCGATGCGCGTCTTGCGATCCTCGAGCATCTTCGTCATCGGCCCCCACAGGGTGGCCTTGACGAACCACACGAGCAGGCCAAACGTCAGGATCTGGGCAAATAGTGTCGCTGTAATGTTCACGATAGCCCCTCGGTCTGCGGACTCAACGGTTCAGGCGATTAACCGCCGATGGCGGCTTTGACAGCAGTGCCTGCAGCGCCGATGAAGGGGTTCGCAAAAAGGAACCACATGGCAAAGGCCAGGATGATGAAGGGGAAGGACTCCATCAGGCCGGCGAAGATGAACATGTTGGTCATCAGGGTCGGGCGCAACTCGGGCTGACGTGCGATGCCCTCAAGCGTCTTGGAGCAGATCAGGCCCCAGCCGATGGCGGAACCCAGGCCGGCAGCGGCCAGAATCACACCCACGCCGACGGCGGTGTAGGCGTAGATCATCGTAATCATCTCGGCATTCATGGTGACCTCCTGAAAAGTGAACTGATATCTGAATCGCGAAATTAAATCGTGGCTTTAATGATCGGACGTATGCGCCATACCGAGGTAGACAATCGTCAGAACCATAAAGATGAAGGCCTGCAGGGTGATGACCAGGATATGGAAGATCGACCATCCCAGGCCGGCCAGCATCTGCAGCGGCATCCAGCCAAGCAGACCCCAGTTCAGGGTATCCGCATGGCCCAATACCAGAAGGGCTATCAGCATGAACACCAACTCGCCCGCAAACATATTACCGAACAGTCGCAGGGCGAGGCTCAGCGGTTTCGCGATTTCCTCGATCAGCGTCATGACGATATTGATCGGCACGAAAAACTTTCCGAACGGGTGGAACAGGAACATTTTGAAGTAGCCGACCGGACCCTTGATCTTGATGCTGTAGTACAGGATCAGTGCGAATACCGTCAGCGCGAGACCGAACGGCGCGCCCAGATTGGCGGTCGGTACGGCACGGAAATACACGTGTTGCATACCGAAGAAGGTATGCCCGACCCAACCCACGATCTGCGGGATAAGGTCGACCGGAATGAGGTCGATGAAATTCATCAGGAAGACCCAGACGAAGATCGTCAGGGCCAGCGGCCCGATCATCGGGTTCGCCCGCGAGGTGAAAACGTCCTGCACCTGGCCATTGACGAATTCGACCAGTGCTTCGAGGAGATTCTGCATACCGCTCGGACGATCGGCATCGAGGCTGCGACCAACGCGCCAGGCGATGAAACCGACGACCAGAGCGACCAGCGCGGCCATCAGCCAGGCGTCGACGAAGAAAGCGTGAAAATCGACCAGGCCGGCAGGCTTGTGCGTCGTGGGATCGCAGCCGATACACCAATCCGTAAGATGGTGCTGCATGTACTCAACGGCGCTGACCGTTTGAGGCGTTTCGGCTGCACTCATAATTCTTCGCTCCTTAAGCCTGACCCTGCGCCCGCCACCTTCCGGGCAAGCTAGCGACCACTCATCCGCAGACTCGCCACCATAAAGGCGGCCTGCGCCCCGACAAACGTCGCGACCAACGGCAGCGGGGCCAGTTTAAGTGCTCCCAAACCCACCGCAAGCGCGACCAGAATGAAAACGAAGCGTGCGACAGCGCTGACGTACAACATGATCATGCCGAATTGCGCATTATCCGCAACCGCATGACCCGCGCGCTGCACCCGACGCCCGAGCATCCAGGTGTTAATCAGAGCGACACCGCCGCCGTACGCTGCGGCCGCTCCACCGGCTTGTCCTGCTAGGAAGAAGGCGATTCCAACCCCTATCAGCACCAGCCCGGCCTGTAACGAAAATATCGCTTTACGCATTTTCCTGAACCGGGATGATGCGGGCCTACCCCCTGCCGAGCCCGCGGCGAGTATAGTGAGTCGCCGGGGTAGCGTCAACCAAACTCGGCGCTATTTGATGTGCGCGAGAATCCCGTCCAATTCGTCCAAGCTATTGTATTGAATGACCAATCTTCCATTGCCTTTGGGCTTGGCTTCGAGCTTGACGTGCGCACCCAGGCGTTCGGACAGTTCGGTCTCGACGCGACGGATGTCGGGCGAGACCGGCTTGGGCGCCGGACGCGCCTGTCCCCAGCTCTTAATCAGCCGCTCGGTCTGACGCACGTTCAAGCCTTCACGGACGACCTTGCGCGCCACTGTCGCCTGGTCGTCCGGGGCGAGACTGAGCAGCGCACGCGCATGCCCCATTTCCAGGTCGCCCAACTCGAGCAGCTCCTTCGGCACGTCGCTCAGATCGCGCAGGCGGAGCAGGTTGCTGACCGCTGCGCGCGAACGCCCGACCGCATCGGCCACCTGTTGATGCGTCAGGCCGAATTCCTCGATCAGCCGCGCTAACGCGCCCGCTTCCTCCAACGGATTGAGATCCTCGCGCTGGATGTTTTCGATCAGCGACATGGCCGCTGCGGCCTGGTCAGGAATGACGCGCACCACCGCCGGCACTTCGTGCAGGCCGGCGAGTTGCGCCGCGCGCCAGCGGCGCTCGCCCGCGATCAGCTCGTAGCCACCGCCTTCCACACGCCGCAAGACCACCGGCTGGATAACGCCTTGGGCGCGGATCGAATCCGCCAGTTCCTGCAGTTCGTCGCTGCGGATATTCAATCGCGGCTGGTAGCGCCCGCGGCTGATCTGCTCCACCGGCACCTGGCGCAGCTCCTCGGCGTGGTTTTCCTCTCTCGCCTTGCTCTGTGCCGTGAGCAATTCGTCCAGTCCGCGCGTACCCAACCCACTCTTGCGTGCCATCGCTGTCAGTGTCTCCCCAGGGCCTGTTCGTCCCGACGCAGCATCTCGCCCGCAAGGGCGAGGTAGGCCAGCGCGCCGCTGGAATTGCGCTCGTAGTGCAGCACCGGCATGCCATAGCTCGGCGCTTCGGCCAGGCGCACGTTGCGCGGAATGATGGTGCGGTAGACGCGGTCGCCGAAATGCTCTGTCAGCTGGCGCGAAACGTCGTTGGCGAGATTGTTGCGCGGATCGAACATGGTGCGCAGCAAGCCCTCGATTTCGAGTTCGGGATTGGTGCCGTCCTTGATACGCTCGATGGTGCGCATCAGCGCCGTCAATCCCTCCAGTGCGTAGTACTCGCACTGGATCGGGATCACCACGCCGCGCGCCGCGACCAACGCATTCACCGTCAGCATATTCAGCGACGGCGGACAATCGATGAGTATGTAGTCGTATCTATCTGCAATCGGAGCCAGCGCCTCGCGCAGCTTGTACTCGCGGCCTTCGCTCTGCATCAGGCGCACTTCCGCCAGCGTCAAATCGCCGTTGGCGGGCAGCATGTCGTAGCCGGCCTGCTCGGCACGCAGGATTACGTCCGCCGCGGCTTCGTCTCCCAACAGCACGTCCAGCACCGAGCTTTCCAGCTCGTGCTTGTCCAGCCCGCTGCCCATGGTGGCATTGCCCTGCGGATCCATATCGACCAGCAGCACGCGGCGCTTGGTCGCGGCCAGCGAGGCAGCGAGGTTGACGCTGGTGGTCGTTTTTCCCACCCCGCCTTTCTGATTCGCGAGAGCGATGATCTTGGTCATGTGTTCCCGGCCCGTGGCACCCCAGTGAAAATCGCAGAACCGCCCTGCCGTGCAGCGTCTGCAGGCGGCGAATTACTATTCTCGCACCAGATCGATCAGATGCCGCTGCGCATCCAGGTCGGGCACCTTCAGTTCGTATACCGCATGCAGGCGGATGCCGGAGGGCAGGGCCTGCAGTTCCTCTGCAGGGTAGCGCCCCTTCATCGCCAGCATATGACCGTCGTCCGCCAGCTGCCCGCGCGCCGCCTGGGCAAAATCGGCCAACGCGGCGAAAGCGCGGCTGGTCACTGTAGCAAAGGGCGCGTCGGCCCGGTAGCGCTCGATGCGTTCGTGTACCGCCTCAACGTTCTCCAGCCCCAGTGTCACCGCGACCTGGCGCAGGAACCGTACACGCTTGGCGCTCGCATCGAGCAGCACGAACTGACGCTGCGGATTAACCAGCGCCAGCGGAATCCCCGGCAGACCAGCCCCGCTGCCCACGTCCAGCAGCCGATCGCCGACGAGATACGGACTCACGGCGAGACTGTCGAGCAG
This sequence comes from uncultured Gammaproteobacteria bacterium, assembly GCA_963751375.1. GTDB lineage: Bacteria > Pseudomonadota > Gammaproteobacteria > DSM-5130 > Acidihalobacteraceae > Acidihalobacter_A. Next base: position 154,323 of record CAVVUY010000006.1, on the reverse strand, counting down.
GTGATAAGCCACCATCGCTTCGGGATCACGGATCGCCGTCAGGTTGTGCACACGGTTCCAGCGCGCCACCAGGTCACGGTAGGCCAACAGCTTGTGCACCACCTCATCCGATGGCTCGAGGCCGATCGCGCGCATGCCGGCGACAAGGCGCTCCTGCGCTTGCGCCGCACTCATGCCGAACGGGGCAACTGCCGCCGCTTGCGCAGATGGACCAGCAACAGAGAAACCGCCGCCGGGGTCACGCCGGCAATGCGTGCCGCCTGGCCCAGCGTCGAGGGCCGGTGCGCGGTAAGGATCTGGCGTACCTCGAACGACAAGCCGTCGACATCCGTATAGTCCACGTCAACCGGTATCGTCATTTCCTCGTGGCCGCGGCGGCGCTCTATTTCGTCCTGCTGGCGCATGATGTAACCGGCGTATTTGGCCTGCACCTCGACTTGTTCGCGCACCGCGCGGTCTGCCGTGTGCGGCGTATACACCCCGGCCTGTTCGAGATCGTCCAAACCGAGACCGGGGCGACGCAGCAGTTCAGCCACGCGCACCGGTTCGGCCGGCGGCTGGCCGAGACGTTCCAGCAGCGCTGGATCTCCGCAATCGTTCGGCTTGACCAGCGTTTCGGCGCAGCGCGCCTGTTCCCGCTCAACCGCTTCGCGCTTGGTTTCGAAGGCCGCCCAGCGGATATCGTCCACCAGGCCGAGTTCACGTCCGACCGGCGTGAGACGCAGGTCGGCGTTGTCCTCGCGCAGCAACAGCCGATACTCGGCGCGGCTGGTGAACATGCGGTAGGGTTCCTGGGTTCCGCGCGTGATCAGATCGTCGACCAGCACGCCCAGATAGGCCTCGTCGCGACCAGGCGTCCAAGGCTTCAGCCCTCGTATCAGCCGCGCCGCGTTGATGCCCGCCAACAGCCCTTGTGCGGCGGCTTCCTCGTAACCGGTCGTACCGTTGATCTGGCCTGCGAAGAACAAGCCGCCGAGTGCGCGCGTCTCCAGACTCGGCAGCAGATCGCGCGGATCGAAGAAATCGTATTCGATGGCATAGCCGGGGCGCGTGATGTGCGCCTTTTCGAATCCGCGGATCGATCGCACCAGTGCCTGCTGCACATCGAAGGGCAGGCTGGTGGAGATTCCGTTGGGATAGATTTCGGTGGTGCGCAGACCCTCGGGCTCGACGAAGATCTGATGCGAGTCCTTGTCGGCGAAGCGTACGATCTTGTCTTCTATGGACGGACAGTAGCGCGGCCCGACGCCCTCGATCTGGCCGGTATAGAGCGGCGAGCGATCGAGCGCCGCGGCAATAATTTCGTGAGTGCGCGGATTGGTGCGTGTGATGTGGCAGGGCACCTGTTGCGGATGGTCGTCGAGCGAGCCTATGAAGGAGATGACCGGTCGCGGCGTATCGCCCGGCTGCACGTCGAGCACCGAATAGTCGATGCTGCGACCATCGATGCGCGGCGGCGTACCGGTCTTCAGACGACCGACGCGCGGCATGAGTTCGCGCAGCCTTTCGGCAAGACGCTGCGCCGGCGCGTCCCCGGCACGGCCGCCGGCGCTCTGCGTCTGCCCGATGTGGATCTTGCCGGCCAGAAAGGTGCCGGTGGTCAGCACTACGGCCGGCGCTTCGAAACGCAGCCCCATCTGCGTCACCACGCCGGTGACGCGGCCAGCCTCGACCATGAGGTCGTCGACCGCCTGCTGGAACACGCTCAGCCCGGGCTGGGTCTCGACGAATTCGCGGATCGCCGCCTTATACAGCGCGCGGTCGGCCTGCGCGCGCGTGGCGCGCACCGCAGGGCCCTTGCGTGCGTTGAGCGTCCGCAGGTGGATCGCCGCGCGATCGGCCGCGCGCGCCATAGCGCCGCCCAAGGCATCGATCTCGCGCACCAGATGACCCTTGCCGATACCGCCGATGGCCGGATTGCAGCTCATCTGGCCGACGGTTTCCATGTTGTGCGTGAGCAGCAGCGTGCGTGCGCCCATGCGCGCGGCGGCCAGCGCCGCCTCGGTACCGGCGTGCCCGCCGCCAACTACGATCACATCGAAACGTTCGATCATAACCACAGACTCATCACGAAGCGCTTGCCGCGCACTCAGTACCCATACCGGTTCATTTTCCGATGCAGAAACTCGAAAAAATGACCCCAAGCAGATCTTCGCTCGTCACCCGACCGGTGATTTCACCAAGCAGATTCTGCGCCGCGCGAAGTTCCTCCGCGATCAGCTCGGCACCTTCGCCAGCCCCCGCCAGCTTCAGTGCCGCCGCAAGTCGGTCGCGGGCCGAAGCCAGCGCAGCGACATGACGCGCGCGCGCCAGAAACGGGCTTTCAGCGCCGGGATGATAACCGAGCGCTTCGGTCAGTGCAGCGCGCAGCTCCGCAATGCCGGCGCCACTCAGCGCCGACACGCCGTAAGTGCCGGCATCGCGTACGCCCGCCAATCCCGCGCTGATATCCACTTTGTTGTAGACCGCCAGGCTCGGCGTGTCTTCACGCACCGCCTGGGCCGGCATCGCGGCAACCTGCTCGGGATACCGATCATCGTACACCCGTACCAACAGATCCGCTTCGGCCACGGCCTGCAGCGCACGCCGTACGCCCTCGCGTTCGATCGGATCGTCGGTTTCACGCAAACCGGCCGTATCCAGAATTTCCACGCCGATGCCGTCCAACTCGATCTCGGCGCGCAACAGGTCGCGCGTGGTGCCGGGTATGGGGGTGACGATGGCCACCTCGTTATCCGCGAGGCGGTTGAGCAGGCTCGATTTGCCCACATTCGGTGCGCCGGCGAGTACGACCGTGTAACCGTTGCTCAGGCGTTCGCCCTGGCGCGCCGCAACCAGCACTTCGTCGAGATCGTCGGCAACCCGTTGCAGGCCCGCATGCAGCTGCCGGCCCTCGAACGGGTCAAGGTCGTCGTCGGAAAAATCGAAATCCGCCTCGAGGTGAGCGCGCAACTGTGTCAGTTGCTCGACCAGAGCTTCGACACGCCGTGAGAACTCTCCGCGCAGACTGCGCACCGCGCTTTGTGCGGCCCGGCGGCTCGACGCTGCGATCAGGTCGGCCACGGCCTCGGCCTGGGCAAGATCCATGCGCCCGTTGCCGAATGCACGCTCGCTGAATTCGCCCGGACGCGCAGGACGCGCGCCGAGCTGCAGCACGCGATCCATCACCAGTCCGAGTACGGCAGGGCCGCCGTGCCCCTGTAGTTCGATCACGTCTTCGCCGGTAAACGAGGCGGGGCCGGGAAAGGCCAGTACCAAGGCCTCGTCCAGCACTTCGCCGTCGGCGTCCAGCAGGCGGCGCAGGCCAGCGCAGCGCGGGGGAGGGAGCGGGCCTGATAAAGCCTCGGCAATCGCAAAAGCGTCACGGCCCGAAAGCCGGATCACGCCGATGGCGCCGCGACCGGCCGGCGTGGCGACGGCGGCGATGGTCTCGCCGCCGGCACGCGTTGTGTCCACGTTCATACCATGAACTCCCGGCGAGCCTACAGCTCGCCGACGCGGATCAGGTTGCGGCCGCGGCCTTCTCGATACGCTTGGTGATGACCCATTGCTGCGCGATGGACAGCAGGTTGTTGGTCAGCCAGTACAACACCAAACCGGACGGGAAGAAGGCGAAGAAGAAGGTAAACGCGAGCGGCAATATGCTCATCACCTTCTGCTGCAGCGGATCGAGCGGCGCCGGGTTCAAGCGCTGCTGCAGGAACATGGTGATGCCCATCAGCACCGGCAGCACGTAATAGGGATCCTTGGACGACAGGTCGTGAATCCAGAACATGAACGGCGCCTGGCGCAGTTCGACGCTTTCCAGCAGCACCCAGTACAGCGCGATGAACACCGGAATCTGCACCACCATCGGCAGACAGCCGCCCAGCGGATTGATCTTCTCCTTCTTGTACAGCTCCATGGTCGCCTGACTGAGGCGCTGGCGGTCGTCACCTATGCGTTCCTTGAGCGCCTTCATCTTCGGCTGCATGGCACGCATGCGAGCCATGGAGCGATAGCTGGCCTCGGACAGCTTGTAGAACGCCAGCTTGATCAGCAGGGTCAGGATTATGATCGACCAACCCCAGTTGCCGATGAAGCCGTGAATCTTGCTCAACAGCCAGAACAGCGGTTTGGCGATGAAGGTGAAGATGCCGTAGCCGGTGGTCAGGTCAAGCCCCGGCGCGACCTGCGCGAGATGATCCTGCAACTCGGGACCGATCCACATGCGGGTATCCAGCGTACTGCTCTTGCCCGGCGCCACACTGACCAGCGGCGAACGGAAGCCGATCAGGTACTGCTCACCGGTCTGACCCTGTACGGCACGCGAATAAAGCTGATAGTCCGCGCCGCGCGGTGGTATCCAGGCGACCAGAAAATAATGTTCGACCATGGCCACCCAGCCACCGCTTACGCTCTTTTGCAGCGGATCCTTGGCCATGCCGTCCAGCGGTGCCTTCTGATAGCTGCCGTCGTAATACGCGCCACCGACGTAAGAATGCGAGTGAGCGTTGAGCAGGCTGTAAGCCTGCCCGGACGGGCTACGCTTGATCTGCGCGTAAACGCTTCCCGACCAGTCCTGGCTTCCCGCATTGTCGATCTTGTAGTTGACGTCAACCACGAAGCTGCCGCGATGGAACACGTAGGTCTTGGTAATCTTGAGCCCGTCGGTTCCGACCCAGGTGAACGGCACACTGAGCGTGTCCTGGCCGGGCGCCATCGTGTAGTCGGTTTTCGCCGCGGAATAAAGCGCGTAGTGATTCGGCGCCGTCTCCGCAGCACCGGCCTTCTTGGAACTCAGCAGACCCGATTGTGCGACATATACCGCATTTTGATTGTCGTACATCAGACGGTAGGGATCATGCGGCTTGTTAGCCGATACCGGATAGGTCGGCAACAGCGCCTGCACGATACCGGCGCCGCGGGTATCGATCTGCAAGTCGAACACATCGGTACGCACGCGGACGATCTGCCCTGCCGCAACCGGTTTGGCTGCGCCGGCCGACGGCATCGCCGTGGCATTCGAGGGCGTGGCAGCTGTCGAGGCGGGCGCGGAAGGAATGTCCTGCTGGGCCTGCGACTTCGTCGTTTGCTCTGCCACCTGCGGCTGCGGTTTCGGACGGTGATCCTGTTGCCACGCCTGCCAGATCATGAACAGGACGAACAACAGTGAAACGTAAAGCATGGGGCGGAGATTATCCATCGCGGCGACTCGAGGTTTTGGTTGCGTTGGAATCGGAAGGGGACGGCACCGGATCATAGCCGCCTTCGTGCCAGGGATGGCAGCGGGAAACGCGCTTTACCGCCATCCAGCCACCGCGCAGCAGGCCGTGGCGCTGCAGTGCCTCCACAGCGTACGCCGAACAACTCGGTTCGTAGCGGCAATTCTGGCCGAGATAAGGGCTGAGAAAAAGCCGGTAACCCTTGATGAGCATAACCAGAACACCACGGATCATCGGCTCAGCCTGCTCCAGTGGCGTTCCAGTGAATTGCGTAAATCCTGATTCGGCTGCAGCGCACTGCCCGGACGACAACTTACTACGATATCGACCGGCGGCAACGAGGCACGAACATGCCGGAAACTTTCGCGCACGATCCGCTTGATGCGCTGGCGCGCCACTGAACTTCGGGCACATTTTCGCGATATGGCCAGACCAAGGCGCGCGCAACCCGCCTCACCCGGCGCCCATGCGACAGTGAAGATGCGGTCTCCGCTGCGCCGTGCGTGGGCGTAGACCTTGCGGTAATCCCGGCCCTCGGTCAGACGGACACAGCGCGGAAAGGACTGTGCCGTAGTCACCCGGCGCGACTCAGGGCGTTAGACGCGCGCGGCCCTTGCTGCGACGCGAAGCAAGAACGGCACGGCCGCCCTTGGTGCTCATGCGTGCACGAAAGCCGTGTGTACGCTTGCGGTGAAGATTGCTGGGCTGAAAAGTACGCTTCATGATGCTGGTTCCCGTCGACGAAACCCGCTGGGGTTCCGGCACACACAAAAAGAGCGCGAAAGTTACGTTCAACCTATGGCAATGTCAAGGTTGAACATGAAATTCGCCATACTCACAGCAATGCGGAGGTGCAGAGCCTGCCCGCGGTGGCTTAGCTGCGCTCCGCTGGTATGCCTGCCGCGCTGCGTATACACTTTACCAGTTCTGGCGCCGGCTTTCGGTCGGCGCATCTTCTTTCGTTTTCGATCGAAATAACCAAAGCCTCTTGGGGGCAGTCATTGGACGGCAGTGCACTCTGGCAAACCTGCGTCGCGCGGCTCCAGGGGGAGCTCTCCGAACAGCAGATCAATACCTGGATACGGCCGCTGCAGGCGGTCGAGGACGGACGCAGCCTGAGGCTGCTCGCGCCCAACCGCTTCGTGCTCGACTGGGTGCGCGAGCACTTCATGCCGCATATCGCAGCTCTGGTCGAAGAACTGGCGCCAACTCCTGGCATACAGGTTCGACTCGAGGTCGGCACGCAGAGCCAACCAAAGCCGAACATCATTCCAAACGTCGCCCGTGCCGGCCAGGCCAGCGCGCGAAACAGCGCCGCGCCACGCGAGGCCCAGCACAACATCAACCGGACGTTCACCTTCGATAATTTCGTCGAGGGCAAATCAAACCAGCTGGCCCGTGCCGCCTCCATGCAAGTCGCGGAGAATCCCGGCCGCGCCTACAACCCCTTGTTCATCTATGGCGGCGTAGGTCTTGGAAAGACCCATCTCATGTATGCGGTCGGCAATTCGATCCTCGCCGCGCGTCCCGATGCGCGAGTGATCTACCTGCATTCCGAACGCTTCGTCGCGGACATGATCAAGGCTCTGCAGCACAACTCGATTGCGGATTTCAAACGCTACTATCGCTCGGTGGATGCACTGCTGATCGACGACATTCAGTTCTTCGCCAACAAAGACCGCTCTCAGGAAGAGTTCTTCCACACCTTCAACGCGCTACTTGAAGGCCAGCAGCAGATCATTCTGTCCTGCGATCGCTATCCCAAGGAGGTGGACGGGCTGGAAGATCGGCTCAAATCTCGTTTCGGCTGGGGTCTCACTGTTGCGATCGAACCGCCCGAACTCGAAACGCGGGTTGCCATCCTGCAGCGCAAGGCGGAAGCCGCTGGCATCTTGCTGCCGAGCGATGTGGCTTTCTTCGTCGCCAAACGGATCCGTTCCAACGTCCGTGAGTTGGAAGGCGCACTGCGTCGAATAATCGCAAGTGCTCAATTCAGCGGACGGTCGATCACCCTCGATTTCACCAAAGAAGCGCTGCGCGATCTGCTGGCACTACAGGACAAACTGGTCACGCTGGATAACATTCAGAAAACGGTTGCGCAGTACTACAAGATCCGCGTCGCCGATCTATTGTCCAGCCGGCGTAGCCGCTCCATTACCCGTCCGCGTCAGCTTGCGATGTTCCTTTCCAAAGAATTCACCAGTCACAGCCTTCCCGAAATCGGTGACGCATTTGGTGGACGAGACCATACGACAGTCTTGCACGCATGCAAGAAAATCAAAGAGTTACGCGAAGCTGACGCGCGTATGGAAGAGGATTACACCAATCTTGTACGTCTTCTAACTAGTTGATCGAAGCCTTTTTGGGTCACGTGTGTATAGAGCGGTGCAAGCTGTGGATAAGATGTGTGAACGAGGTGTAGCAAATTTAGGCCCTGAATCGGTCGACAGTTTATCCACAGCCTATGGACATTCAAAAGAGAGTAGTAGTAAACCGGGAAAATCGCTCTAAGTATTTAATAAATAACGGATTTTATTACTTATACACATTTCAACTACGACCCTATTATCATCACTATCTTTAATTCTTAAACCTTTAACAGTAGCCTGGGGCATCTCCATATGCGTTTCACCATTCAACGAGAAGAACTGTTCAAACCGTTGCAGCAAACGGTCGGAGCGGTCGAGCGCCGTCAGACGATGGCGATCCTCGGCAATGTGCTGTTGCGATCTGAAGCTGGGCAACTCTGGCTGACCACGACGGATCTCGAAATCGAGCTTGTCGCCCACTGTATTCCCGAAAGTATCGATGGCGATTCGTCGCTGACAGTACCTGCGCGAAAACTGTTCGACATCTGCCGCAGTTTGCCCGAAGAGGCCAATATCGAGTTCTCAACCGAAGGTGAACGCGTACTGGTCCGCTCAGGACGAAGCCGTTTCAGTTTGACGACCTTGCCGGCACAGGATTACCCCTCCTTGGAAAGTTTCGTCAGCCAGGCGGAATTCACACTGCCGAAGGCTCAACTCAAAGGCCTGCTTAGCCATACGGCGTTCGCCATGGCACAGCAGGACGTGCGTTACTACCTCAACGGCTTACTGCTTGAGGTCACTGCTGAATACATCGCGTCGGTTGCAACCGACGGGCATAGACTCGCCATAGCCAGCCTGCAGACGGCATTGGGCAGTGGTGAGTACTCCGTTATCGTTCCGCGCAAGGCAGTAACTGAATTGAGCCGCTTGATTTCGGATGACGAAGGCGAAGTGACGGTTCGCCTCGGCTCTAACAACATCGAGCTTACTTTCGACGGTTTGCGCTTCACCTCTAAACTGATCGATGGCCGTTTTCCCGATTATCATCGAGTGATTCCCAACGGGAACGACAAGCTCGTGCTCATAGGCCGCGAAGCGCTTCGTCAGGCACTCCAGCGCGCCTCGATCCTGTCGAACGAAAAGTACCGCGGCGTACGTCTTGGTCTGCAGCCGAATCTGTTGCACATCGAGGCACATAATCCAGAACAGGAAGAGGCCGAGGTCGAACTTGAGATCGAATACGCTGGCGAAGAAATGGACATCGGTTTTAATCTCACGTACCTACTGGACGTCATCAACACGGTTTCAGGCGAAACTCTGCAGCTGGAGTTCAGGGATTCATCCAGCAGCGTACTGATTTCTGATCCAGCCGAACCGGGTGCTTCCTACGTCATCATGCCGATGCGGCTCTGATCAACGTGCCGAATCCGCATTGTGCGCAGTTGCTAGGTGCGGCAGTGCGTTTGTGCCCAGCGATTATGCCGAGGGCGTCTTAGACGATGCTGCTCGAGCTTGCCGGCGAGAATCTTCGAAATCTGGGCGCCTTTTCTATCGAACCCGGCGAACAGATCAACGTCGTCGTTGGCCGTAACGCCGCCGGCAAAACCAGCCTGCTCGAATCGATTTACATACTTTCGCTCGGACGTACGTTTCGTGCCGCGCGCCTTGACGAGGTCGTGTGTTCAGGTTGTGACAGCACGTGGGTCAGAGGGCGCGTCCGCGACAACGCTTCCACACAAATCAAACGATTGGGTCTCGCTCGAAACAAGGGGCGTACCATCTGCCGTATCGATGGCCAAAATGTCAGCAGTGCAGCGGAACTCGCCAGTCACTTGCCCGTACAGATACTGCATCCCGAATCTCACCGTCTGCTCAGTGGTAGCCCCGCCCACCGTCGCGCTTTCATCGACTGGGGATGTTTTTATCAGGATCCGCGCTTTTTCCCCGCATGGACACGGTTCCGACGTGCGTTGAATCAGCGCAACGCCGCACTCAAGCAGCGTAGTGATTTACGCGTCTTAAGCGGCATCGAATCGGAATTCTGCATCGCGGCCGAACAGGTTGATACATTTAGAGGCGAATACGTCAGCAGCTTACGCGCGAGCCTGAGCATGATGGGTAGTCTTTGGCCAACGGGCACAGAGTGGGATTTGGAATACCGGCGTGGATGGGGGAGCGACCGACCGCTTTCAGAGATTCTTTCCTCTGAACGCGAACAGGCACGTCGTGTCGGTCATTCCTTGGCCGGACCACAACGAGCGGATCTTCTTGTCAAATCGAATGGTGAAAGAGTCTCGTCCGTCTTTTCGCGCGGCCAACTCAAGCGAGCTGCAGCCGCGCTCCTGCTATCGCAGACTCATGCTTTCGAGCAGTCCACTTCGCGCGACGTACTCGTACTGGTGGATGACCTCCCGTCCGAACTCGACGCCGATGCCAGGGATGTGCTTCTCACAACACTCGCCAAACGCAAGCGCCAGTGTTTCATTACTGCGCTCTCACCCAAGGATATCGATCTATCCGCGCTCGCGGAACATCGAATGTTTCACGTGGAACATGGTCGATTGAGCGAGCTGGTATAATCGCTCGGTCAATCAAGAGGAATGTCATGTCAGACCTCCCCCAGAAAACCTACGATTCATCGAATATAAAAGTGCTGCGCGGTCTTGAGGCCGTGCGCAAGCGGCCCGGGATGTACATCGGCGACACCGACGATGGCACCGGTTTGCACCACATGGTCTTTGAAGTCGTCGATAACTCGATCGACGAAGCACTTGCGGGATATTGCCAGGGGGTCAAGGTAACCATCCTGGCTGACGGATCGATCAGAGTACGGGACGATGGCCGCGGAATACCCGTCGACATCCATCCCGAAGAAGGACGCTCGGCTGCCGAAGTCATCATGACGGTGCTTCACGCCGGCGGTAAATTCGACGACAACTCGTACAAGGTCTCGGGTGGTCTGCACGGTGTCGGCGTCTCCGTGGTAAACGCGTTGTCGGAGTGGTTGGAGCTGACGATTTATCGCGACGGCCATGTGCACAAGCAGACTTTTCGGCTGGGAGAGCCGGTTACGCCGTTGCAGGTGCTCGAAGCAACCGAGCGCACCGGCACGACGGTCCATTTCAAGCCCAGCAAGGAAATCTTCTCGGATACCGAGTATCACTACGACATTCTGGCTAAGCGCTTGCGCGAATTGTCGTTTTTGAACTCGGGCGTGCGCATTGAACTGTATGACGAGCGTAGCGAAAAAAACGATGTCTACGAGTACGAAGGCGGCATTCAGGCATTCGTGCATCATCTGAACCGCAACAAGACGTTGATTCATCCGACAACGGTCTACTTTACGACCGAACGAGATGATGTCGGTGTCGAGGTGGCGTTGCAGTGGAACGATACGTATCAGGAGACCATCTTCTGTTACACCAACAACATCCCGCAGCGCGATGGCGGCACCCATTTAGCTGGGTTCCGCGCAGCACTGACACGCAGCCTCAATCAGTATCTCGATAGCGAAGGGATACTCAAGAAGCAGAAGGTCGCGGTCAGTGGCGATGACTCGCGTGAGGGACTGACGGCAGTTATCTCGGTAAAGGTGCCGGACCCCAAGTTTTCATCGCAAACCAAGGAGAAACTGGTTTCGTCCGAGATCAAGGGGATCGTGGAATCGGCGATGTCCGAGTATTTCCAGGCGTTTCTGCTGGAAAACCCCACCGAAGCCAAAGCCATCGTAGGTAAGATCGTAGATGCGGCGCGCGCACGAGAGGCTGCGCGCAAGGCCCGGGAGATGACGCGCCGTAAGGGCGCGCTCGATATCGCCGGTTTGCCGGGCAAGTTGGCCGATTGCCAGGAACGCGATCCGGCGCATTCCGAATTGTTCCTCGTCGAGGGTGATTCGGCCGGCGGGTCGGCCAAGCAGGGCCGTGATCGCAGAACTCAGGCCATACTTCCGCTCAAGGGCAAGATCTTGAATGTGGAGAAGGCGCGTTTCGACAAAATGCTCAGCTCGGCCGAGGTCGGTACGTTGATTACCGCACTTGGCTGCGGGATCGGACGCGACGAATATGATCCGGACAAACTGCGCTATCACCGCATCATCATCATGACCGATGCGGATGTGGACGGTTCGCATATCCGTACTCTGCTGCTGACGTTCTTCTATCGACAGATGCGCGAGTTGGTCGAGCGCGGCCATGTCTATATTGCTCAGCCTCCTTTGTACAAGGTCAAGCGCGGTAAACAGGAACAGTACGTCAAAGACGAGGCTGAGCTGGTTGCCTACCTATTGCAGAGTGCGCTCGAGTCTGCCGAGCTGCACATCAATGGACACGCGCCGGCGCTCAGCGGCGAGGCCTTCGAGGGGCTTGCGCAGCGTTACCAGCTGGTACAGGCAACAATCAAGCGCTTGGCGCGCCGTTATCCCCAGGAAATCCTATCGGCAATGCGCTTCCTGCCGGCGCCTGGCGATGTGGGCGACATGGCAACGCTGAGCGAATGGTTCAAAAATCTGGTGGAAATGGCTAATCGGAGTCTGGAGGCGGCGTCATTGTCCGCGGTAGTGGATGCCGAAGCCGAGCAAGTACACATCGTACGCCGTCAGCATGGTATGGATATGGTCAAGGACCTGCCATTCAGCTTTTTCCATTCTGCCGAATTCGAACTCATCGGCGGTTTGGCGCAAAGCCTTGACGGCTTGCTCGAATCCGGCGCCTATGTGCAACGAGGCGAGCGGCGGCGCGAAGTGGCGAGCTTCTCCGAAGTAATGGATTGGTTGACCGAAGAAGGCAAGCGCGGTCTTTCCGTTCAGCGCTACAAAGGTCTGGGCGAAATGAATGCCGAGCAGCTCTGGGAGACCACGATGAATCCCGATACGCGCCGCATGCTGCAGGTGCGTATCGAGGATGCGGTTGCGGCGGATGCCATCTTTACCACTCTGATGGGCGATCAGGTGGAGCCCAGACGCGAATTCATCGAAGCAAACGCGCTGCAGGCAGAGAATATCGACATCTAGTCAGAGCGTCGCTCCACAATCGGGAGCGGGGTATGTTCGTTCCTGAAGGGGGGGGTATGAGTATTACGTCATTGGTCGTAATAGTTGCTGTCGTCGCTTTGGTTTTGTATGCCATCGTGATCTACAACCAGCTGGTCCAGCTCAAGCATGGCGTTTCCAAGGCCTGGGCCAATATTGATGTGCTGCTGCGTCAGCGTCACGACGAACTGCCCAAGCTCGTCGAGGTGTGCCGACAATACATGGGCTACGAACAGGAAACGTTGAAGCGGGTCATGGAGGCGCGCGCGAAGGTTGCAGGCGCGCAAGCCGGAGGGGATGTGGGTGCCCTGGGGCAGGCGGAAGGGACTCTGCGCTTGGGGCTGGGGAATCTGTTCGCCGTGGCGGAAAACTATCCTGAACTCAAAGCGGACCAGAACTTTCAGCATCTTCAGCAGCGCATCAGCGGTCTGGAAAACGCCATCGCCGATCGCCGCGAGTTCTATAACGAAACGGTGAACAACAACAACGTACGCATCGAACAGTTTCCCGATGTGTTTGTCGCGCGGATGTTTAATTTCAAGAGCTTCGAGCTACTCGAATTCAATGAAGAGGAGACACGCGACGTCAACCTCAAGCAGTTGTTCAACTGAACGCAGTCGCACTAAGGCCGATATCCGAAGGCGATGGTGGAGTTCAGCGTCCAATACTGGCGCAGCGTACCCGATAATACCTTCTGGGTATGGTTTTTCATCGCGTTAGTGGCAGGTGTGGGCGGTCTATACGTATTTCTGCGCAGTGTATTGAGAGCGCGGATGATCAGCGATGTGCCGACCTCACGCATCCGCTCCGCACCTCAGGGCTACGTCGAACTGATCGGGACGGCACGCGCGCTGCAAGGGCCACCGATCGTTTCGCCACTCAGCGGGCAGCACTGCCTGTGGTACAGCTACCAGATAGAAGAGCGAAAATCATACGGTAACTCCGGCGAACGAGGCTGGAAAACGATCGAACGTGTGACAAGTGACGCGTTGTTTTCAATAGAAGACGGCACGGGAATGTGCATCGTGGATCCGGAGGGATCGCAGGTCATACCGCATGTCGACAAACGTTGGTATGGCAACAGCCGAGAACCACTGACGGGGCTGCACATCCGCCGCGGTCGCTATCGTTTTCGTGAACAGCGCCTCGAACAGGACTGGCCGCTTTACGCCATCGGAGAATTTCGAACGCTCGGTATCCCGATTCCAGACAGCGATTCCGAGGTCTCCGTCTTGCTACGCGACCTCAAACGGGATCCACAGCGGCTAAAGGCTTTTGACCGAGACGGTGACGGACAGGTAGACGAACGGGAGTGGCAGCTGGCCCGTTACTGGGCGCGACGCGAGGTCAAGCGCCGTGCAATTGAAGATGCTCCTCCCGAAGCGCATAGCGTGTTGTCGCGGGGCGGCGGTCGGCGCGCCTACATTCTTTCGGGCAAGTCAGAAGAGGAGTTAGTGCGTCGCTACCGTCTCCATGGACTCGCCGGTCTTGCGGCACTGCTTGCAGGGTTACCAATGGCTATCTGGATGCTGCTCGCACGCTTCGCTGCGTGATAATCTAGGCGGTTCAATCCGAATGAGTCTGGATCTCATGGCCGCCAACCCTTTGCTCGAAGCGTCACCCCATCCCCTGTTCGCGCAAATCCGTCCGGAACATATCGAGCCGGCCGTAGATGCCGTGCTGGCGGCCAATCGTAGAAGCATGGACACTCTGCTCGATAACAATACGGCGCGCGATTGGGACAACTTCGTCGAACCGTTGGTTGAACTCGAAGAAAATCTGGACAGAGTGTGGGCTCCGGTTCGACATATGAACGCAGTGGCCAACAATCCGGATTTGCGCAAGGCTTATAACGCCTGCCTGCCGAAACTGTCTGCGTACCACACGGAGATCGGGCATAACGTCCGACTTTATGAAGCGTGGCGCGAACTCGCAGACAGCCCGCAATATCAGACTCTGGATACGGCACAGCGTAAGGCTGTTGACGATACCTTGCGCGATTTCCGTCTCGGCGGCGTCGCTTTGCCAGCGGCGGAGAAAAAGCGGTTTGCCGCGATCCAGGAGGAGCTTTCGACGCTCCAGTCCCGCTTCGAGGAAAATCTGCTCGACGCGACGCATGCCTGGCACATGGATTTTGACGATGCCGGTGCGCTCGACGGCTTACCGCCGTCGGGTTTGGCGCTGGCCGAGCAAGCCGCGCAGGAAGCGGACCGAAAGGGCTATCGCATCACCTTGGACTTCCCGTCCTACTATGGCGTGATAAGTCATTGCACGGATCGCGCTTTACGCGAACGGGTTTATACCGCGTATTCGACGAGAGCATCGGATCAGGGCCCGCATGCAGGGCGCTGGGACAACAGCGCCGTCATGCACGACATTCTTCGCTTGCGGCGCGAAGCGGCACAGCTGCTCGGCTTTTCAAGCTATGCGGAAGAGTCGCTTGCGACCAAGATGGCGGAGTCCCCGCAGCAGGTGCTGGATTTCCTCAACGACCTGGCGCGACGGGCCAGGTCGAGCGCCGAGCGAGAGCTTGCCGAATTGCGCGAATTCGCGGCGAACGAGCTTGGCCTCGAAGAGTTGCAGGCTTGGGATATGGCCTACGCCAGCGAGCGACTGAGCGAACATCGCTTCGCGCTCGAGCAGGAGCAGCTCAAGCCCTACTTCCCGGTAGATAAAGTTCTTGAGGGATTGTTCGGCCTTACGGAGCGTCTATTCGACGTGCGTATCGTGCCGGGCCCGGCGGTGGAAACCTGGCACAAGGACGTTCGGTTCTACGAAATCCGTGATCCGGACGGAGGCCTGCGCGCGCAATTCTATCTCGATCTCTATGCGCGCCAGCACAAGCGCGGCGGCGCCTGGATGGATGAGTGCGTGACGCGTCGCCGCTACGCCGGCAAATTGCAGTATCCCATCGCCTTCCTGACCTGCAATTCCACGCCGCCGCTGGGTGAGCAGCCTGCGTTGTTCACCCACGACGAAGTGATCACCTTGTTCCACGAGTTCGGCCATGGCCTGCACCACATGCTGACGCGCATCGACTATCCGTCGGTGGCCGGCATCAACGGCGTAGAGTGGGATGCGGTGGAACTGCCGAGCCAGTTCATGGAGAACTGGTGCTGGACGCGCGAGACTCTGGACACCTTCGCCCGGCATTACGAGACCGGCGAAACGCTGCCTGACGCCATGCTCGATTCGCTCCTGTCGAGCCGTGACTTCCAGGCTGGCATGCAGATGCTGAGGCAGATCGAGTTTTCCGTGTTCGACATGCGCCTGCATCAGGAATACGATCCCGCATTGCCCACCAATATCCGGGAGTTGCTGGACGACGTACGGACGGCCGTGGCGGTGGTGAAACCACCGGCATTCAACCGTTTCCAGCACAGCTTCACGCACATCTTCGGCGGCGGATACGCGGCGGGATACTACAGCTACAAGTGGGCCGAGGTGTTGTCTGCCGATGCCTTTGCGCGTTTCGAGGAAGAGGGGCTGTTCAACGTCGAGACCGGACGGGCATTCCTGCGCAGTATTCTGGAACGCGGCGGCTCGCAGCCGGCGGCAGAGCTGTTCCGCGAGTTCCGAGGTCGCGAACCGAGCGTCGACGCGCTGCTCAGACATCACGGCATTGCGGCATGAAGATCGCCTCCTGGAACGTCAACTCGCTCAAGGTGCGCCTGCCGCAGGTTCTCGACTGGCTGCGTGCGGCGCAGCCGGACGTGCTTGCGCTGCAGGAAACCAAACTGACCGACGACAAGTTTCCCGCCGCGGAGATCGAGGCGCTGGGTTATCACGTCGCGTTTTCGGGGCAGAAGACCTACAACGGCGTGGCATTGATCAGCCGAGAGCCCCCAGCGGATCTGGTCACGGATCTGCCACGTCTGGATGATCCGCAGCGGCGAATCCTCGGCGCCACGATTGGCGATGTGCGTGTGCTGAACCTGTATGTGGTCAACGGGCAGGAGGTTGGATCGGAGAAATTTGCCTACAAGCTCGACTGGCTTGAGAAGGTGACCGACTACGTGCGCGAGGATCTGGAACGCCATGAAAACTACGTGGTGTTGGGCGATTTCAATATCGCGCCGGACGATCGCGACGTATACGATCCTCAGGCCTGGCACGAACGCATCTTGTGCTCCACGCCAGAACGCGAAGCCCTGCGGAAGTTGCTCGATCTCGGCTTCAAGGACAGTTTCAGGCTGTTCGAGCAAGCGCCCGAAACCTTTTCCTGGTGGGATTATCGCGCAGCGGGTTTTCGGCGCAATCTGGGGCTGCGCATCGATTTGGTGCTCGCCAGCGACGCGATGGCCGACAAATGTACCGCCTCGAGCATCGACGCCGAGCCGCGCAAGCTGGAGAGACCCTCCGATCATGCGCCGGCGGTGGCGGAGTTTTCAGCATGAAATATCGTGACCTGCGCGACTTCGTCCGTTTGCTAGAAGATCAGGGTGAACTCAAACGCATCGACGTCGAGGTTGATCCCCATCTGGAAATGACCGAGATCTGCGACCGCACGCTGCGCGCGGGCGGTCCGGCGTTGCTGTTCGAGAGGCCCAAGGGCTATGACGTGCCGGTGCTGGGTAATCTGTTCGGCACGCCGCGGCGCGTAGCCATGGGCATGGGCGAGGAATCCGTCGAGGCATTGCGCGAAATTGGCCGCCTGCTCGCTTTTCTCAAGGAACCCGATCCGCCGCGAGGCATGAAAGAGGCCTGGAAAAGCCTGCCGATCTTCAAAAAGGTGCTCGATATGGCGCCCAAGACGGTACGCAGCGCTCCCTGCCAGGAAGTCGTGGTGGAGGGCGATGACGTCGATCTCGGGCGCTACCCTGTGCAGACCTGCTGGCCCGGCGATGCCGGACCGCTGATCACCTGGGGCTTGGTGATTACCCGCGGGCCGCACAAGGAGCGGCAGAATATGGGTATCTACCGCCAACAGGTGATCGGACGCAACAAAGTGATCATGCGCTGGCTGTCGCACCGTGGCGGAGCATTGGATTTTCGCGATTGGCAGACGGAGCATCCCGGCGAGCCATTTCCGGTGGCAGTTGCCCTAGGCGCCGATCCGGCGACGATTCTCGCTGCGGTGACGCCGGTGCCGGACGCGCTTTCCGAGCATGCGTTTGCCGGCCTGTTGCGCGGTTCGCGTACCGAGTTGGTCAAGGCGATCGGATCGGACCTGCTGGTGCCGGCTTCTGCCGAAATCGTGCTCGAAGGTCATCTGATGCCGGGCGAGACGGCCGAGGAAGGCCCGTTCGGGGACCATACCGGCTACTACAACGAGATTGACCGCTTCCCGGTGTTCACCATCGAGCGGATCACGCAACGTCGCGAGCCGATATACCACAGCACGTATACCGGTAGGCCGCCGGACGAGCCTGCCGTGCTGGGCGTGGCCTTGAACGAGGTCTTCGTGCCCTTGCTGCAGAAGCAGTTTCCGGAGATAGTGGACTTCTACTTGCCCCCCGAAGGCTGCTCCTATCGCTTGGCGGTGGTAAGCATGCGCAAGCAGTACGCTGGCCACGCCAAACGGGTGATGATGGGCGTGTGGAGTTTCCTGCGCCAGTTCATGTACACCAAGTTCGTGATTGTGGTCGACGAAGACGTGAACACGCGTTCATGGGAGGACGTAGTCTGGGCGATCACCACGCGCATGGACCCTGCGCGCGACACCGTCATGATCGAAAACACGCCGATCGATTATCTGGACTTCGCCTCGCCGGTATCCGGGCTGGGTTCCAAAATGGGGCTGGATGCGACCAACAAGTGGCCGGGGGAAACGACGCGCGAGTGGGGCAGGCCGATCGTCATGGACGACGAGGTCAAGCGTCGCGTCGATGAGATCTGGCAGTCCCTGGGCATTGACTAACCGGCTGTAGAATTCTTACTTACGCGCCGCGATTTCAGCGGCTATGAACACAACCATTTCAGACTTCCACTATGTTGAAACAACTTGGATTGACGCTTGCGGGTGTGTGGCTGCTGGCGACGGGACTGATCGACCTGCTGCACGTCAGGTTCGAATACCGTGATCTGGTGATGGCCGGGCTGGCGGTGATCGCCGGGCTTCTGATGATCGTGCAGCGCTGAGCCAGCCAGATTTCGGCGGCATTGGGTACCGTTCGTCTGGAAAAACACGCCGTTCATAGGCAGGCATCTCCTGTCGGCGCATCATGTTCAACTATCCTGCTGTTTGAGTGAAAGCGGCAAACCCGTCGAAAGGCGGGGACGCAAAGCCAAGGGTCTAAAGTCCTGCGGGACCATGACAGCCGGTTGCCACCAGGCGCTAAGCGTTGCGGTTCGTAGTGCTTAACGCCGCAGAGGGGATAATTATGATGATAAGAAGTCGGAGTTTGCTCGCAGCCCTGGCCGTCATGGCCTTGCCCGTCGCAGTTCATGCCGAACAGATGAACGGGATGAGTTACATCGACGGCAGCAGTCTGACCTGGAATGTGGTCCAGCTGACGAAATCAGTGCAGACGGCTCCTCAGGAATCCCCGCGGAGCTGGTTCCAAACGATAGAGCGCAAGCCGACGGCGCGGATGGGCCTGTATCTCGCGCCGGCGTATACCCTGCCGCGCTCCGTGGTCGGTTGGGACAACCAGCAGGATATTGCTTCGCGCGTGCGCTACGGGATTTACCTGATCAACCGGTTTTGAGCATCGCACGCCTGGAATAGGGGCGATTGGTCAGGTAGACACCCGTGATCACCAGCATCGCTCCCAGGGCGAGCGGCCAGCCTATGGGTTCGTCCAGCACCAGATGTCCGAGCAGGATCGCGCTCACCGGAACGAAGTTGATGAACACGCTGGCACGCATCGCCCCGATACGCTGAATGCCGCGGTAATACCATACGAAACCTATTACCGTTCCGCCTAGACCAAGGTAGAGCAGGCTGCTCCAGTCCAGTACTCCATAGCTCAGCCACTGGCTGGCAGTGTCGTTTGTCCACACCGGCCAGGCCAGCATCAGCATGCCTGCGGTCGCCGCATAGGTCACCGAAACCAGCGGCGACAAGCCGTCCAGTACGCGCTTGCCGATCAGCGAGTAGGCGACCCAGCTGAATACGCACATGACGATGTCCAGGCGCCCGGCACCCAGTCCGCCCTGCAGTAGGCTGAGCGGCTGACCGTTGGAAATGACGATCAGTGCGCCGAACAGCGACAGTGCGATGCCGAACAGGCGCAGGATTCCACCGCGTTCGCCGAACAGGATCATCGACAGTAACGCGATCGCGGCGGGATTCATGGCGATTACCGCGGCCGCCTGACCGGCGGGAACGGTTTCCAGACCGCGAAAGAAGAAGATGTTGTAGGCGAATATGCCGGTCAGGCCCAACAGCAGCACGGACACGGCCTGCCTGGCGCTAAGCCTGGGCAGGCGCCGCTCGCTGTAGAGGGTCAGCAGCCAAAGACAGGCCGAAGCGATGGCGAAACGCAGGAAGGCCGCGCTGTAGGGGTCTACGCTGGTGCCGATCAGGCGTCCGGCGATGAAGGTGCCGCCCCACAGCGTGGCCATACCCAACAGCATGAGATAGGTGTTCAGCATGAAAATCCTTTTCAGGAGCTCTGCAACGCGGCATTCAGCCCCGCGCTGAAGTCCGGAAACAGCAAATCGGCTACGAGATCCTTGCGCATGCGGGCGATGTCCAGTTTTCGCGATTCACGCAAAAACCTCGCCTGGGTCGGACTGGCTTGTGCCAGAGCGTCGTGCAGGGAAATTTCCGGCGGTTGCGGCAGGCCCGAACAGTCGGCCAGGGCGTGCAGGAAAGCGGTCGTGCTGGCCGGATGGCCGTCGGCGATATTGTAGTGCGTTTGCGGAGCGGGATGTTGCAGCGCGGCGATGCAGCTCCGGACAAGGTCGTCGATGTGAATGCGATTGCTCCAGCCAGCTTCTTCTTCGCGCACGACGGGGCGGCCTGCACGAAGGCGCTCCAGCGGCAGCCGGCCGGGACCATAGATGCCGGCGATGCGCAGAACCACACCGCTGGTGTTGTGCTCGGAGCACCATTGCGTGACCGAGCGTTCGGCGTGAAGACGTCGTGCGGCGGTGTCGGTCGTCGCTTCGATGGGGCTGGTTTCGTCCACCCAGGCGCCTCGCCGATCGCCATATACGGAGCTGCTGCTGGCGTAGACGAGGCGCAGAGGCGCGTGCGTGCGCATGGTCGACAGCAGGTGCTGGATGCGCGGATCCTCAGTCCCGAGAGGCGGTGGTGGGGCGAGGTAAAGCACGCGGTACGGACCGCGCGGGGGGGTAAAGATCGGCGTCGAGTCCAGATCGAGGCATAGCGCTTGATAACCGCGCGTCCGCAGTGCACGGACCGAGCTGTCGCGGCTGGCGGTGGCAAGCACGGAATGACGCTCACGGCGCAGCCGCTCTGCGACGCGTCCGCCCAGATATCCGCAACCGACGATCAGCGTAGTTTCCATAAGGTTTGTGTTACCCCGTAAATCGGCGAGAATAACGGCTTTTGAGTTTGCAGCGAGGCAACCGCATGAGCTTCACCGTGACCATCCGTCCCAGCGGTCATCAGTTGGAGATCGAGGACGACGAGAGCGTCCTCGATGCCGCGCTGCGCCAGGGTTTCGCGTTGCCCTACGGCTGCCGAAACGGTGGCTGCGGCAGCTGCATGGGCAAGCTGCTGCAGGGTGAAGTCGATTATGGACCCAAGCGTCCACGGGCGCTCGGCGAAGAGGACGAGGCTGCCGGCAAGGCGTTGTTCTGCCAGGCCTTCGCCATGTCCGACTTGGAAATCGAAGTGCCGGAAATCGGTGCCGCGAAGGACATCGTGGTCAAGACTTTGCCCGCCCGTGTGGTGGAAATGACTCGACTGAATCATGATGTCATGGAGCTACGGCTCAAGCTACCGGCCATCGAACGCCTGCAGTTCCTGGCCGGACAGTACATCGACATCCTGCTCAAGGATGGTCGCCGCCGCAGTTTTTCGCTGGCCAATCCGCCGCATCGCGACGAAACCCTGGAATTGCACGTGCGCCATGTTCCGGAGGGCTTCTTCACCGGCCAAGTGTTTACCACCATGCAACCCAAGGCGTTGGTGCGCATCGAAGGTCCGTTGGGCACGTTCTTCCTGCGCGAGGATTCCAGCCGCCCGATTTTGATGATGGCCGGCGGTACCGGATATGCGCCGTTACAGGGCATGCTGGAACACGCTTTTGCCGAGGGAGTCGACAGGCCGATACATCTATTCTGGGGCGCGCGCCGTCATGAGGATCTTTATCGCGACGAGCAACTGCGGGCATGGTGTGCCGAACATCCGAATCTGACCTACACGCCGGTGCTGTCGGAAGCCGAGGACGATCCGGAGTGGGGCGGAGAGCACGGCTGGGTGCACGATGCGGTGCTGCGCGCGTATCCCGATCTGAGCGGTTTCGACGTCTATATGAGCGGCCCGCCACCGATGGTCGAGGCGGCCAAACGGACCTTCATTGCCCATGGTCTGCCGGAAGGCCAACTGTTTTTCGACAGCTTCGAGTTTGCCGAGGACGTGGCCGCCTCCGCCTGAGCGCGGCGGGTTCAGACCGTATAGGCATCCTCGGCTTCCGTGGCGTCGGGTTTGCGGTCCGGTGGAGGCAACGGTGAATTGCGGTTCAGACGGGGTCCGTCGAGCGGTTCGGCATGCCCTTCGACCGACAGGCGCAGGCCCTTGCGGTAGCACTCGGCCGCCGCTTCGCCATCCTCGAGTCGCGTCAGCAATTCCCCAAGCTCGAAGTACGCAGCGGCGTTGGCCTGTTCGGCCAGGCTGGCCTCGTAATAGCTGCGCGATTTGCCCCATAGTTGCGCGGCGGCACTGAGCCGGGCGAGGCTAAGCAGCAGGGTGGCGCTATGCGGATGTGCGCTCAGCCAGGCTTCCGCGCGCTTGAGTTGCTGCGCAGGCTCCTCGCCGCGGACCCGTCCGTAGCGCAGGGCCAGCTCTTCGTTCCACTGGTTGTTCAAGGCACGCGCGAGCAGCCGCTCCGCCTGCGTGGAGTCTCCGAGTGCAGCCAGGTGTTCGCAGTACAGCGCAAGCAGCTCGGGTCGCTGCCGGCTCTTGCGTGGCAGCGCCTCCCAGGCGCTCTTGAGTGCGCTCAGCTCGCCGCGTTCACGGGCGCGGTCGAACAGGCCTCTGATGATGCGGGTTTCGAGTTCCTGGAAACGCTCCGGGCTGATCAGTGCGCTACGGCGCAGCCGCGGCAGAAGCCGCTCGAGTTCGCTCCAATCCTTGAGTTCCAGATAGAGTTTGCCCAGCAGACGCATGACGTAGGCATGATCCGGCGCAATTTCGCGCAAGTGCCGGAGTGTGGCCAGTGCCTGCTCGGTCTGCTGGTGGTCGAGCTGCAGTTGCGCCTGGGACAATTCAACAGCGACCTTGGCTTTCGGGTCGCTTTCGATGGCGCGGCGTAGGTAGAGATCGCGGCGATCGTAGGCCTGCATGCGTTGTGCGGCATGCGCGGCGGCAAGATAGTTGAGCAGCGGCGTTTCGCTGTGTGGCGCGCCACGGATCAGCAACCGCTCGGCTTGGCTCCAGCGGCCTTCGGCATAGTCCAGCAGGCCGCGGATCAAGCGGCGTCGGGCACGCTCGGCGCGCGAGCGGTGCAGGCGCGCGGCGATGTCGGACGGCGCGATCCATACGCGGGTCAGGAAGCGCAGCAGCAGGTAGATGAGCACGAAGGCCAGGATCAGGATCGCGCCGAACAGTACCAGCGACAGCTCGACCGACCACTGTCCCCAGGCCAGCAGTACGTAGCCGGGCTCATGCAGCGCCCACTGCACGGCAGCGCCGGTCAGCACCATGGCTAGCAGTGCGACGAGGAGCAGCCTCATGACGCCGCGCTCTTTTGTTGCGCGCCGCCGCTGGCGAGGCGGTGCAGCAGCGTCAGCGAGGCGCTGATATCCGGCGGCGTCGGTGCGATGTCGCGCGTCAGCATGGACAGCAATTGCTGCTTGATCGCTGCGGCGGCCTGCGGTGCGTAGTGTGCGTCTAGCCAGTCCAGCGCGGCCTTGAGCTCGTTATGGTAGTCCGCATTGTTGCCGCGCATCACGGCGACCCGCGCAGCCTCCAGGCGCAGGCGCAGCACCTGGTTCATGTACAGCAGCGTTTCGGCTGCGGGAGCGCCCTGTACCGGCTGATCGTAATGGCGCACGGTGATGTGTTTGGAAATGGCGGCCCAGACCGTGTCGAGCAAGCCTTTCCAACCGCTACGCGGGGTGGTCGGTGCGGCATCGACGGCGGTGCCGCCGAGCGCCGGCTGGGCGGGTGGCAGACCCTTGAGATGGTCCGCCAGCTGCGCCAGCTCGAGCATGATGCCGACGCGGTCGGGTTTCTTGAAATCGCGCAGGTCGGCGATCTCCTTGGCGAGCGCCTGGCGCACGGGCAGCAGGTTGGGATCGGCTAAGGCGGCGAGCTGCTGGTCGGCGGCTTTCAGCGCGGCAATGCTACCGGGATAGTCGTGCATGAGGTCGAGGCGGTAGCGCGCGATGCGCATCAGGTATTGGACCTCGGCGAGGTTCCAGCCGCGTTGGTTGCGTTGGGCCAGCGTGCGGCCCTGTTCGACAGCGCGATTGAGCGTGTCCAGGGTCTGCGTCTGCGATTTGATCTGTTGTTCGAGCGCGGCGAGCTGTTGCTGTAGAGCGTCGACGGCCTGCTGAGAGGCCTGGGCGCCGATACGGGTCTGCAGGGTTTTGATCTGAGTGTCGAGATTGTCGACGCTCTGGACGCGTGCAGCATCCTGCTGGTGCAATTGCTGCCAGGCCCAGTAGCCTGCGCCAAGGCCGCCACCGGCGAGTAGGACGGCGAGCAGGCTGAGGATCAGGGCCAGGGTTGAGCCGCTCCGGCGAGGTTTGTCGGGAGGCGGGGTGACCGGCGTGGTTTCAGCCTCATTCCGCGGTGGCGTCTCATCAGGCGTTTCAGGCGCTGCCTGGGGGGCGTTCAGCCGGGTTTCGTCGGTCTCATTCATGCGCGGTCTTCCGGTTGTTGGCCCAGCTTAACAGGGCGTCGAACATCGCTTCATCGCTCGGATCCGCGGCGACGACCGGATCGAGCGTGTGACCTAGTTCGCGGGCAGCTTCGGCGATGCGTTCGCTGCCGACGATCAGCGGCGTCTTGCGCAACCACATCTGGCCGAGCTTGCCGACCATATCGAACAGATTGCGCAGGCCTTCGGTACTGGTGACGAGCACCACGTCAATCTCCCCACGTGACCAATGGTAGAACAATGTGCCGCTGTCGGTCTTGGGGCGACCGCGTCGGTAGGCGTTCGCGTAGGCGACCTCGGCACCACGCGCGGCGAGCGTGTCGCCGAGCACCTCACGTCCGCCGTCGCCGCGGAAGATGACCACGCGCTGGCCGTGCATGTCGGCCAGTGAGGGTTCGTCAAGCAGAGCTTCGCTGTCGAAACGCCGACCTGGCCGCAGGTCGACGGCGAGTCCGTAACGTTCCAGTTCCTTGGCCGACTTGGCGCCGATGGCGGCTACGCGCAGGCCCTGCGGCCAGCTGCGGCGCGCGTGTATCAGGTTCATGGCCTTGTTGACCGCATTGGGGCTGATGAACACGGCGAGGTCAAATTCGTCGAGCAACTCGATGACCTTGAGCAACGCTTGGCTGTCGGCCGGGTCCAGGATTTCGAGCACTGGAAACCGTACGGCCAGACCGCCGGCCGCGCTGATACGCTCGCAGAGCGCTTCGGCCTGGTGCGCGGGGCGTGTGACGACCGCGCCGATGCCGGTGAGCGGCTGGGTCTGCGTGTGCTGGAGTTCGCTGGCGTCGGGCATGTCGGCGGAACAATCCTCAGTAGCGGCGGCGTGTGCCGGTGTGTGGTTCACTCATTCGACACTTGTTCGGGATGGATGCCGATACTGGCGAGCACCTGGTCGGCACCCTGCGCTAGCAGACGTTCGGCGAGGGCGGTGCCCAAAGCCTCGGCGGCTTCGGGCGGAGCGCTGGCTTCCGCGCGATAGATTTCACTGCCGTCAGGCATGCCGACCAGCGCGCGCAGGTAGACCTCGCCGCTGCGTAGCTCGGCATACCCGGCAATCGGCACTTGGCAGCCGCCGTTGAGGCGAGCGTTCAGAGCGCGTTCGGCGCTCAGGCACAAGCGTGTGTCGGCGTGGTCGAGCGGCGCGATGAGTTGCTGGACGCGGCTATCGTCGAGGCGGGTCTCGATGCCGAGCGCACCCTGGCCGATGGCGGGTAGCGAAGCCTCCGGCGGCATCTCGAAGCGGATGCGCTCACTCAGGCCGAGGCGTTTCAGGCCGGAGGCGGCGAGGATGATGGCGTCGTACTCACCGTCGTCGAGTTTGCGCAGACGGGTGTTCACGTTGCCGCGCAGGTGGTCGAGACGCAGGCGCGGGAAGCGGGCCAGCAGCTGCATCTGCCGGCGCAGGCTCGAACTGCCCACACGTGCTTGTAGCGGCAGTTCCTCGGGATTGGCATAGGCGTTGGAAACGAAGGCGTCGCGGGGATCCTCGCGTTCCATGATCACGGCCAGCCCCAGTCCGTCGGGGAAGCTCACCGGAACGTCCTTCATGGAATGCACCGCGATGTCCGCCTCGCCACGCAGCATCGCCTGTTCGAGTTCCTTGACGAACAAGCCCTTGCCGCCGATTTTGGACAATGGGCTGTCGAGGATCTGGTCGCCGCGCGTGCTCAAGCCGACGAGTTCCACCTCGAGGCCGGGATACAGCGTTTTGAGTCGGCGTGCGACCTCCTCGGCCTGCCAGAGGGCGAGCGGGCTCTTGCGAGTGGCGATGCGAAGGCGTTCGGGCATATTTTACCGTTGTGTTGCGTCTTGTACGGGAAGGCGCAGTATAAAGGATCGGCTTTTGGGCTGCGTCAATCGGGGGAAAGGATGAGAAGACGTTTTGCCGTTTGGCTGGGAACGGCCGTGTTGGCTCTGCTGCCGACGCTGGCCGCAGCCGATGCCCTGCTGCCGGAAGCGGGCGATCTGGCCGCCGATGGCCGGATGTCGATAACCAAGGGCACTCCGATCCTGATCGAGATGGCGCGCAGCGGCTGCCGCTATTGCGAGAAGGTGCGCGAGGATTTTCTCAAGCCCATGGTGCGCAGTGGGGACTATCGCGGACGGATCATCTTCCGCCAGCTGCATGTCGATGCCGAGCTGCCGCTGGTCGATTTCGACGGCCGCCGGATCGCACCGCGCGACTTCGCGCGGCGCTACCATGTCGAGATGACGCCGACCGTGTTGCTGCTCGACGCACAAGGCCGGTTGCTGGCCAAGCCCCTGGTCGGTCTGACGACGGAAGACTTTTATGGAGCCTTCCTCGACGAGGCGATCGACAAGGCGGTGGCGCGTCTGCGTAAGGAGCGCGGCAGTTAGCGCCCTGCGCTAGACTGATCGGCCAGCTCAAAGCCCGCCGCGGAAGTCGAGTTGTCGCCAGGCCTCGAAGACCGTGACGGCGACCGAATTCGACAGGTTCAGGCTGCGGCTGTGCGGTAGCATGGGCAGGCGTAACCACTGTTCGGCCGGGTATTCGTCGAGTACGCTTTGCGGTAGGCCGCGAGTCTCCGGGCCGAACAGAAAAGCGTCGCCGGCAGCGTAAACGGCCTGCGTATGGTGGATCGTGCCGCGGGTGCTCAGCGCGAAGACTCGCGGCGGCCGTACGGCGGCGGCGAACTCCGCGAGGCTTTCATGTACTTGCAGTTCGGCCCATTCGTGATAGTCGAGGCCGGCCCGGCGCAGGCGCCGGTCGTCGAGCATGAAGCCCAGCGGTTTGATGAGATGCAGCCGGCAGCCGGTGTTGGCGCACAGACGAATCACATTGCCCGTGTTCGGTGGAATCTCGGGCTGGTAGAGGACGACATTGAACATGAGTGAAAGCGGTGGCGATCAGCGTCTGGCGGTGGACTTCTGCGGTTTGCGGCTGGCGACGCCGCTGGTGCTGCTGTCGGGCTGCGTCGGCTTCGGCGAAGAATACACGCGGGTCGAGGGCTATTCCAATCGGGATGTGGGCGCGATCTGTCTGAAGGGCACCACGCTAGAGCCCCGCCTGGGCAACCCGGCACACCGGGTCTACGAGACCCCGGCCGGCATGCTCAATGCCATCGGCCTGCAGAACCCGGGGGCGCGCAAGGTGGCCGACGATATCCTGCCGGCGCTGGATTTTTCGGAAACGCGCTATATCGCCAACGTCTCGGGCTCGACCATCGAGGAATACGTCGAGGTCACGCGCATCTTCGACGATTCGTCCATCGATGCGATCGAGATCAACATCTCCTGCCCCAACGTCAAGGAAGGCGGCGTGGCCTTCGGCAACGATCCGGACATGTCGGCGCGCGTGGTCGAGGCCTGCCGCGCGGTGACGGCCAAGCCGTTGATCACCAAGCTCTCGCCGAATCAGACCGACATCGCCGAAAACGCGCGGCGCTGCATAGAAGCGGGCACCGACGGGTTTTCCGTGATCAACACCCTGATGGGTATGGCCGTCGACATCGAGAATCGTCGTCCGCACATCGGCAACAACCAGGGCGGACTGTCGGGGCCGGCGATCAAGCCGATCGCCGTGCTCAAGACGCATCAGGTACACCAGGTTGCCAGGCTGCACGGCATTCCGATCATCGGCCAGGGTGGCGTGGCCTCGGCCGAGGACGCGCTGGAGTTTCTGATCGCCGGTGCGACGGCGGTGGGCGTGGGTACGGCGCTGTTCTACGATCCGCTGATCTTGGGGACAATCAATCGCGGCTTGCTGGCCTACCTGGATCGGCATGGCTTGGATCACATCGGGCAGGTCAGCGGCACTTTGAACTTGAATGGGGCGGCGAGCGCGTGCAGTTAAGCGCTGCACCCGGAAGTCCTTTTCCGACGATAGCTCGGAATACGGTTTCGCACCCGAAACGGCTTCTAGAGCCCCGCAAATGGGGATAAGCAAAGACAACTCGCACGGCAAGCCCGAGTAGATGCGTCTTGCACGTCCTATCGGAACTATAAAATCTCCCTAGGTTTCCCGGAATCTAGTCTGGTCCCGCGCGTATGGCCTTGATAAGCGTGTCTACGCGGGTATCGTCGGGATTGTGGCCCTTGTAAATCTCAAGGTGTTCCAGAGCTTTTTCCCGGTTGCCGAGACTCAGGTAGGTCATGCCTATGGTGTATGCAGCGCCCGTGATGCCGGCGGCATAGGCTTTTTCCAGATACGGCAGCGCGTGGCGAGGTTTGCGGGCGTTGGCGAGGAAGGTTCCGTACAGGTAGTTGCCCCAAGCGTCGGAGGGGGCTGCAGCGAGCAGCCGCTCGAAGATGAAAACCGCCTTTTCGCCTGAGCCGGGGATGTCGAGGTTGTATCCGATGCTGCTGAGGTAGCCGGCACGCGCAAGAATTCGTTTGTCCGGTTGTGGTGCGTTCACGAGAACGTCGAGCATCCGCGAGAATCTTTTCACGTCCTCGACGGCACGTTGGCGGTCCTGCGGCGAATCGAATCGGGGCGGATAGTTCTTCGCATGAGCCGACAAGTCTTGTAGTACGCGGTCTAGGTAGGCCAGATTGAAACTGTAGTGTTTTCCTGACGGTGTTTCCGAAGATGTGAGCAGGTGTTGCGGGTCGTAGTGGCCGTATCCAGCCGCATGTGCGACGGGCATTATGAGTAGGAGCGAAAGGACGAGCAGAAATCTGCGCACGGTAGTGTCTCCCCCTTGATATGCCGTTGTGTCTATTGGCAGAGCTTTCGAGTCTTGATACCCGATTGTGCGCACAATAACCCCTATAAAAATACTATATTTAGGGGTCTTGGGGGACACCTGCGTGCCGATACGCGTCGTCAGTACCCCGACGTGGGCTCTGGCACGAAAATCAAGCAAGGCCCTGAATCCGTCATCTGCAGGCGTGGGTGGGGGTGAACGTAGCGGACTCAGATACCGCGATATGAGGGCTTTAGTTTTCGGTCATGCGCGTCAACAACCGCATTCCTCCGATCATCCCCGCCACCCGCTTGCGCACCGCAGGCGGCGTATCGACATCCCAGTGTTTGTGTCGGGTCGTCGCCGGCAAGGCCGGAAGCAGATCGCGGCTGACCGAATCCAGCGTGACCACCAGGTCGGCCCAGTCGGAGGCGGGCGGTTCGTCGGCGCGCGCTTCGAGCCAGTCGGCGCCGAGTTCCCGGCTCGCTGCGATGGCGGCAGTGACCAGCACCGGTGGGCCGAGGAAAACTACGCGGGCGCGACGCTTGTAGGCCATGTCAGGTGGGTTCGGCGGACTCGGTTGTGCGTATGGCGACCAGTATGCTGCAGCCGAGTTCATCGAGCAGGTTGGCTCCGACCGAGGATTTCCACCAGCGGGTGAAACCATGGCGCGCCACATGACCGAGAACGACCAAGTCGGCGCTGTGTTCGCGTGCATAGCACACGATCTGTTCGATCGGGTCGCCGGACACGAGGTGGCCTTCGGCATCCAGGCCTTTCTCGTGGATCTTGCCGAGGCCTTCGTCGAGTATCTTGCGGTATTGCTCGATGTCGTTTTCGAGAATGGTTCCCGCATTGAAGCCCTCTCCGACCGAAACGCCCAGGGACAGCGGCATCACCGAGAGCAGGTGTACTTTCGCACCGCAGCAGCGGGCGAGTTCGGCGCCTTCGCGCAGGGCGATGCGGCATTCTCGGGTGCCGTCGTAGGCTAGCAGGATGGTTTGGTACATCGAAGGGTTCCTGGTCGTTGGACACGCAGCCGGATGTTAAACCGCGTGCGCGCTCGCGGCATCATTTCCTGGTTTTTAGGCCGCCGCCACGGAGTATGAGCAGCAGCGGAAACATGACGATGAAGCTCCAGGTGATGAACATGAAGCTGTCGTTGAAGGCGACCATGTTGGCCTGCTGCGCGAGTATCTGGCCCAGCACGTGCGGGGTGACTGCATCATGCAGGTGAAGGCCGAGTTGCTGAAGGTAATGATGCAACGCGGAGTTGGTCGCGCTGATGTGGCCGCCGAGCTGATTCCAAGCAATCTGCGTGTGCTGGGTGAGCACCGTGGTGACGATGGAAATGCCTATGGACGAGCCGATGGTCCGCATGAGGCTGAACATGCCGGCCGCTTCGGCCGAATCGCTTGGCGGCAGCGTGGAGAAAGCGATGGTGGACATGGGCACGAAGATCAGGCCGAGGCCGAGGCCCTGCAACAGGATCGGCGCGACGACCCAGAACAGGTCGATCTGCAGGTTGTACCACGTCATCAGCCAGGAGCCGGTGGTGGCGAGCACGACGCCTGTACCGATGAGCAGGCGCGCGTCGATTTTGCCGATCAGCCGGCCCACAACCATCATGCTGAGCATGCTGGCCAGACCTCGGGGGGCCATTACCAGGCCGGCAGTGAGCGCAGGATAATTGAGCAGGTTTTCGAGCATTTCCGGTTGTAGGAGAGCGGCACCAAACAGGCCGAGGCCCATGACGGCAATCATCAGCGAGGCGGTGGCGAAATTGCGGTCGCGGAACAGGCCTATTCTGAACAGCGCGGCATCGCCCTTGCGCACGGCATGGTCGATGAAGGCGATGAAGGTCAGCGCCGAGAGCACAGTGAGAGCGACTATCGAGTTGGAGCTGAACCAGCCGACCTCGTTGCCGCGGTCGAGGATGTACTGCAGCGAACCGATGGCCACGGCGATCAGGGCGAAGCCCGTCCAGTCGAGCTTGCGCTCGCGACGCTCGGTATCGGGCACGACGCGAAGCGCCAGCGCCATGGCGAGAATGCCGACCGGAACATTGATGAAGAAGGTCCAGCGCCAGCTAAGCACTTCGGTGAGGTAGCCGCCGAGCGTAGGTCCGAGGATGGGGCCGACCATGACGCCCATGCCCCAGATCGCCATCGCACGGCCGCGTTCCTCCAGTGGGTAGGTGTTCACCATGATGGATTGCGACAAAGGCACCAGCGCGGCGCCGAACACGCCCTGCGCGAGGCGGAACAGGACGATCTCGAAGATGTTGGTGGACAGGCCGCATAGCGCGGAGCTGATGACGAAGCCGCCGATGCTCAGCATCAGATATCGGCGCTGCCCCAGCTTGTCGGTGAAGAAGCCCGTCAGCGGCATGAAAATGCCCGACGAAACCAGATAACTGGTCAACACCCAGGAAATCTGGTCGCGCGTAGCGCCGAGCTGACCCTGCATGTGCGGCAACGCCACATTGACGATGGTGGTGTCGAGCACCTGCATCACCGTCGCGGACATGACCGCGATGGTGATCAGCAGTCGCTGGCGGGGCGTGAACTGTTCGGCGCTCATGGCGCGGTTGGGCTGTCCGTGGCGATAGCCGGTGCATGCAGCGTGTCGATACTGACTTCAGCCGACGTGCCGACGCGCAGCGGGTACTTGGCCGAAGGGTCTAGGATCTCGATGCGCACAGGCACGCGCTGAGTGACCTTGACCCAGTTGCCGGTGGCGTTTTCTGGGGGCAGCAGGGAAAAGGCCGTGCCGCTGGCCGGATTGATGCTGACTACGCGGCCGCGGAAGGGGTGTCCGCCGTAGCTGTCGACCGTGACGGTAGCCGTCTCGCCGGGATGGATGCGGGCGAGATCGGTTTCCTTGAAGTTGGCGTCGACCCACCAGTGCGTATCGCACACCAGCACGAAATTGGGTTGTCCCTGGTCGACGTAATCCCCCGGCCGCAGTTTCAAGCCGGAGAGGCGGCCGCTGCAGGAGGCTGTCACCTGCGTGTCGTTGAGGTTGGTCTCGGCGACGCCCAGTTCGGCCTTGGCCAGTTGCACCTGGTGATTCGCGTCGCCGGTCTTGCCCAACTGCGCGCGGGCCTCGGCGAGGCGCGCCTCGCTCACACCCAGAGCAGCGCGTGCGGCAGCTTCGTTGGCCTGGGCATTCTGTGCGGTCTGTGCGTCGGTATAGCCGCGGGCGACCAGACTCTGCTGGCGTTTCGCCTTGCTGGCGGCATTCGCCAATTGGACCTTGGCTTGTTCGACCTGAGCCCTGGCGGCGGTGACCGATGCCTGCAACTGGGCGACCTGCTGCTTCGCCAAGGCGAGCTGTGCCTGGGCCTGCTCGACTTTGAGGCGGTAGGTGGTCGGATCGATTTGATACAGCAACTGGCCTTTGCCTACCTGCTGGTGATCGTCCACGGCCATTTTGACGACACGGCCCGAGATCTGCGGCGCGATCCGCACCGTGTGGGCGCCCACATAGGCGTCGGAGGTCGATGGGTAATACTTCGAGTCGTACCAATACCACGTGCCGATGACGACCAGCGCGACAGCGATGACGGCAATGACGGCATAGCGGATGAAGCGTTTCATGCGGAATCCTTGTTGGAAACGGGCGTGGAAGACGCGCCGTGTATCGTGCTTACAGCGACTGCGCGCGTTGCAGAATGTGCGTGAGGACGCGTTCGCAGTGATGGATGTCCTCGTCGCTCAAGCCCTCGAACAGCTCGCTGCGCAGCTTGGCAGCCGTCAGTTTGATTTCGCGCGAAAGCGCTTTGGCCTGTTCGGTCAGATGAATCGTCTTGCAGCGCCGGTCCGCTTCACGGCTGCGTCGCTCGACCCAGCCATCCTCGACCAGGCGGTCGATCTGTGGGCTGAGGCTCGCATGGCTGATGCCCATGCGCGCGGCCAACTCGGTCTGCGGCAGACCGTCGGAGCTTTTGGAGAGATGCAGAATCGCCAACCAGCGGGCCTGACTCAGGCCGAGCGGCCGCAGGCGTTCGTCCAGACGGTTACGCCATACGCGGGCTGTTTCGCCGAGTTTGGCGCCTAGCTGTTCTTCGTGTCTTGAGTTCATGTAAGCGAATACCAAATACTTAGGAGGCTAATGGTTAGGTTCCTAATAGTTAGGAACCTAAGTATATAGGCGGAGAAAGAATTTGCAATACAGCGCTTGCAGGCTACCCTGCTGCTTTGCGGCACAGAAGGCAGAGAGCTTTTATGAAACTGACGCAACGTTACGCGCTGGGCGAACTCAAGGAGGTGTACCGGGTGCTGCATGCCGCGCTACCCGAACATCCGGAGTTGATGGATTCCGTCCTGTTGGAGGAACTGCAGCGCGAGTTACAGGCGCAGGCCACGACGGAGGGCGTTGACGTCTCGCTGCACGCCCAGTGGGCGGCCTGGTTGGGTGGGCCGCTGCTACGCGGTCTTTGAGGCTTGGCGCGCCGAGTGGCGGATTACAGGCGCGAGCTGCGGCGCAGCTCGTGGATGAGGTCGCGCTCCAGGGAGTCGAGATCTTCCATGCGAATCTGCGCCGCGCTGCTCAACCAAGCGCTGGCCTGCTCGCGCTTGCGGGCGAAGTACTTGAGGATGAACTCTTCCGATTTGAGCACGTAACGGATCGCAGTTTGCGGATCGACCTGTAGGAAGGGGTTGGTGGCGATCTGGCGCGCGGCGTCCTCTTGCGATATGCAGTAATGGCTGAGCAGCGAATAGAGCAGCGTGCGCGATTTGGTAAGCAGGTCGCGCACGTATTCGCGTGCCTGCCGATGCAGGCTGGCGTCCACCACCGCGTCCAGCCAGTTGGTCAGGTCGGTTTCAGAGATGGCGACTTCGGCGGTCTTCATGTCCGTCACCAGGCGGGCAATATTGGCCTGGGTGTGTTCCTTCTGTTCCTTGTGCTGCCGCCTTCGCATCGTGCGGCTGAAGAGCCCAGCGTTGTTTTGCAGTTCGCGATTGAGTTCCTGCAGCTGCAGACGAATGGTTTCCCGCTTCTGATGCATGGCCTCGATCTGCGTACGTTTGCGTGACATCTCCTGTCGCGCCAGTTGCAGACGCACCGTGAAGAACTGGCCGAGCAGCTGGTCGACGTCGTTTACCGCACGTGTCAGCTGTGCACGGGCGCGTTCCACGGTGGGGCGCAATATGGGATCGTCCGGCATGCCGCCATCGAGTATCTGCCGCATGCGCAGCGTGCCGGCCTGCTCGGTGCGCACGTCGATGAGCAGGTCGTTGAGACGTTTGACGTGCGCACCGTACTGCGTGAGGTCGGTCGTGCCCTCGCCGCGCGCCGCATTCTGGCGCAGTGCGATCAATTCGAGCAACTTGCTGCGGAAGACGCGCACATTGGCGGTGGCGCCGGCATGGTGGGCGTGGTCGATGGCGGCGATGACCTCGTCGCCAACGACCCGCTGCAGTCGCATGCGCAGAGACAGGTGATAGGCGTTGGCCTCCATGATGAGGCCTTCGACCACGCCGCGCGAATAGAACGGAGCTTCCTCGACGATTTCCTCGGGGATGTTGTCGGGAAGTTTGTCGACCGGCAGCTTGGCCAGCTCTTCGGCCGGCAGTTCGCGTATCAGCTTGCGCAGTGCCGTGAGGCTGATGTGCGGCAGATCCTCAAGCTTGTGTCCGCTCACCGTCGACTCCTTACCTATCGCCGCTGCGGCGGAGCGCAGCGCTCCGCCCTTGGCGCCGCGTATAGCCCGCCGCGAGCCGGCGGGATGGCGTGTCGTCTAGGCATTGCCTTCGCCGAGTACGTTGCGCTTGAGCGTTGCGGCGAAGTCGAGCATGCGCTGGGTGGAACGCAGCGCCTTGGTGCGCACGGCTTCGTCGACGTGTATTTCGTTCTCGCCGGTTTCCAGCACCCGCAGCAGGTTGTGCAGTCCGTTCATGGCCATCCAGGGGCAGTGTGCACAGCTGCGGCAGGTCGCACCACGTCCGCCGGTGGGGGCCTCGATCAGCGTCTTGCCGGCAGCGGCTTCGTGCATCTTGTGGAAGATGCCGTTGTCGGTGGCGACGATGAAGGCGGAATTGGGCAGCTCGCGCACGGCGTCGACCAGTTGCGTGGTCGAGCCGACGCGGTCGGCCAGGGCGATGACGTCGGCCGGGGATTCCGGATGTACCAGCACGGCGGCTTCCGGGTGCGCAGCCTTCAGTTCGCTGAGGGCGCGTGCCTTGAACTCGTCGTGCACTACGCACGAGGCGTTCCACAGCAGCATGTCGGCGCCGGTCTGGCGCTGGATGTAATCGCCGAGGTGGCGGTCCGGCGCCCACAGGATCTTGTGCCCTTCGCGGTGCAGATGCTCGACCAGGCGTACGGCGATGCTGGAGGTGACGACGTAGTCGGCACGCGCCTTCACTTCGGCGCTGGTGTTGGAGTACACCACCACCGTGCGCTCGGGGTGCGCGTCGCAGAACGGGATGAACTCCTCGGGAGGACATTCGAGGTCGAGCGAGCATTCGGCCTCAAGCGTGGGCATCAGCACGCGTTTCTCGGGATTGAGGATCTTGGCGGTTTCGCCCATGAAGCGCACGCCCGCCACCACCAGCGTCTGCGCAGGATGCTCGTTGCCGAAGCGCGCCATGTCGAGCGAATCCGAGACGTAGCCGCCGGTTTCCTCGGCCAGCGTCTGTAGGTCCTCGTCGACATAGTAATGAGCGACCAGCACCGCATCGCGAGCCTTGAGCAAGGCCTTGATGCGGTGCATGACCTCTTCGCGCTCCTGCGGCGTGTAATGCGGGCGCGCGGCGTCGATGCTGCGCGTGAACGGCACGTCGATGAGTGGGATCGGTGGAGGCGTGTCTATGGAGCTCATTACGGGGTATGTCTCTGCGCGGTCGGTACATCTATCCGTGTTTATATCACAGGGCTTGTGCGAAAACCCTGCGGGCGCTGCGGTGACGATTTGCGGCCAACGCCGCCGGCCGTGAATAATGCGCAGCCGGCGCACGAATCGCCGGCGTCGGGGGCGTGGACAGGATGCTTCATGGACTATCAAGCCGCATATAAAGCGCTGAGTACGGAAGAGCGCAAAACACTGGCTTTGGCCGAGGACTTGGAGCCGGGCTTCCGTCCGTTGCTGGTGCGTGATCAATGGAGTCTGGTGAAGATCTATTTCGGACGTCGGGTCGACCTGCGCGCAGAGGAAATCGCGGTGCTCATCGAAGATCCCGACCAGACCGTGCGCATCACCTGCGCGCGGCGCGAGGATCTGACGTCCGAGCAGGTCGAGCGCTGCGTCGGCGATCGCGATCCCAATCTGCGCTACTTCATTGCGCGCAACGTGCTGCTCAACGAGACGCAGAGGGCGCTATTGCTGGACGACATCGATCCGCTGGTGCGCAAGGCTGCAGCCAAGGGTCCGAAACCGCGTGCGCGACGGCGAAGGCCGGGCCAGGCCGAGTTGATCCGATGATGGGGCGGCTGCGCTGGCGTCCGAGCCGGCGTGGCTTGCTGCGTTTCGGGCGCGATGCGCTGATCGTGGCTCTGGTGTATGCAGCGGTGTTCGCCTGGAAAGGACGCGACATGG
This sequence comes from uncultured Gammaproteobacteria bacterium, assembly GCA_963751375.1. Classification (GTDB taxonomy): domain Bacteria; phylum Pseudomonadota; class Gammaproteobacteria; order DSM-5130; family Acidihalobacteraceae; genus Acidihalobacter_A. Next base: position 117,629 of record CAVVUY010000006.1, on the reverse strand, counting down.
TCGAAGGACCGGCGCCGACGCTGCAGGCGATGGATGTCGCCGGCCGGCCGGTGGACTTGGCCGCATTGCGCGGGCGTCCGGTGTTGGTGCAGTTCTGGGGCACTTGGTGTCCGATTTGCCGCATGGAGCTGGGAAGCCTGCAGACGCTGTCGCAGGACTGGCAGGTTGTGACCGTGGCGATGCAGTCGGGGCAGGAGCACGATATCCGCGCGTTTATGCGTGAGCATGGTCTGGACTACACGGTGATATCGGATCCGGATGGTGCCATTGCACGGCGTTGGGGCGTGAGCGCGGTGCCGGCAGGCTTCGTCGTTGGCCCGGCCGGCGGGATTCGTTTCCGGATCGTCGGACTGACCTCGCTCTGGGGCCTGCGCGCACGGCTGTGGTGGGCCGGGCTGTAGTCGCAACGAATCCTATGGTGTCTGCAGGCCGGCCGTTTCCCAGGTTTTGGGCGTTTCGATGCCGGCCTTGTCCAGCATGTAGGCGATGGCGCGCTTGAGTTCGTCGTCGCTGAGTGAAGGATCGCCGCCGCGGGCCGGCATGTTCCTGAAGCCGTCCGCAGTGTGGCGCAGGAGCGCATCGAAACCTTGGCCGACCCGCGGCAGCCATTGCTCGTGGCTGTCGAACTTGGGCGCGCCCAGTACGCCCGGGCCGTGGCAGTTGATACACACAGCTTCGACGATCTGCTTGCCGCCGCGGATCGCCGGCGCGCCATCGGCATCGTTTCCGCCCGGCGTGGCGGGGGATTTGGCGGGTGCATTCGTGGGCATGGGCACAGGGGTAGTGACGGGGGTCGGTGGGGCGGGGTTTTCCGAGGCGACGAAGTTCGCGAGGCGGGTGATCAGAAATACCAGCACCAGCAGCAGCAACAGGCTGCTTACCACCATCAGCACTATCGCCGTCGGATCCCGAGCGGATACGTGATTCGCCATGCTCCCCCCTTTGCCAGTGTCGAGTGCGTCACGATCGGTAGGATTCTAAGCAATCGCCTGCTCAAGTCACACCGAACCGCGTGCAAAGAGTGCACTTTGGGCTAGACTTCGCATCCCCTTGCAGAGTGGCGTCGTTTAGCGCCGGGAACCATGCACGATCCTGTTTTCACCGAGGCGTTGCGCGCACTGGTCGCGCTGCTTGCCATCGTCAATCCGATCGGAGCGGTGCCGATCTTTGTCGCGGTGACGGCCGGTCAGTCGGCCATCGCACGGCGGCGCACGTCCGGTGTCGCGGCGCTGGCGATGGGTATCGCATTGCTGGTGGCCGCATATCTGGGACGGTCCATTCTGGCGCTGTTCGGTATCGATTTGGACGCGTTCCGTGTGGGAGGCGGTCTGCTGATCCTGTTGATGTCGATCCAGATGCTCCAGGGGCGTCCCAACAGCGCCCGCTACACACGCACGGAAACGCGCGAAGGCGTGGTCAAGGACGATGTGGCGGTGGTGCCGTTGGCAATTCCGCTGCTGGCCGGTCCGGGCAGTCTATCCGCGGTGATCATCGCGGCGCAGAACATTACAGGTTGGCTTGGCTACCTGATGCTGAGCGTGAACATCCTGCTGGTCTCGCTGGCCGTTTTCCTCACGCTCAGGGTGGCGGTACCGTTGTCCGAGCGCTTCGGCGAGACGGGTATCCGGATCGCCACGCGTATACTTGGCCTGTTGCTGGCCGGGATTGCGGTGCAGTTTATCAGCATGGGGCTCAAGGGCTTACTGCCGGGCCTGGCCGGCTGAGCGGCATGGACGCACCGGCCGCGAAGCGTTATGCTTCGCGACCTACGCGCCCGTAGCTCAGCTGGATAGAGTGCTGCCCTCCGAAGGCAGAGGTCACAGGTTCGAATCCTGTCGGGCGCGCCACTTCATTAGAATCCCGCCGCTCAATTTGCCGTTTTGTCGCTTTTCTCCTGCAGCCCGATCTGACGGGCGAGTTCGAGTATCCGGCGATCCATGTCGTATGCGGCGCTGCGCAGGCTTTCAATTTCGCGTTCGAGCGCTACGCCGTCCTCCGTCTGCCAGACGAGTGTGGCTTCGATGGCGCATGCGTGCGTCTGTGCATGCATGCTGGTCAGCGGATTGAATGCGGGCAAAGTGCGGTAGCGCTGCCCGGCGCCGCGCAGCCAGCGCCCGAGGGCGCAGTGGCTTTCGTCGACGCATTCGGAAACCTGTAGGAAGGGCTGTTCCGGGCTGGGTGGCTTGCCCAGTGCTTCGAGCATGTCGTGCAGGTTGTGGCGGTGCGCCGTGCGGGCCATGAGGAAGGGCAGGTCCTGCTGCGTGAACAGATTGTCGTGCCACTGCGCCCACTCCGCCGGCGGTCGCCACTGTGCCACCCATTTTTCCAGGGCTTCGGCGGGCATGGGACGGGCGATGGCGAAGCCCTGCGCGTAGCGACAGCCGAGCTGGAGCAGCAATTCGCCCTGCTCGATGGTTTCGACGCCTTCGGCGATCACTTCGAGATCGAGCAGATTGGCCGCGGTCAGGTTGCCGGCGATGATGGCCAGCGCGCGTGGCTCGTCGAGCAGTTTCTGCACGAAGCGCTTGTCGAGCTTGATTTGGTTGGCGGGCAGTTCCTGCAGGTATGTGAGCGAGGCATTGCCGGTTCCGTAGTCGTCCAGAGCGACGGACAGGCCGCGCTCACGGCAGGCTTGCAGCGCGGTGCGTGTGTGTGCCAGATCGTGCAGTGCGGCGCGCTCGGTAACCTCGATCTCGAGGCGGCTGGCGGCAAGAGGATAGAGGGCGAGAACCTCGTCGACGTCGTCGACGAAGTCGGGGCTGAGCAGGTGTTCGGCCCCGATGTTGACGGCAATGCCGATATCTCTGCCGTTGCTGCGCCATTGCTCGATCTGGGCCGCGGCGGTGAGCAGGGCGTGCCGGCCGAGCCGGCGGATCAGGTGCGGCGATGCTTCGACCGCACCGATGAACTGTTCAGGAGGCACGAGTTCGTCGCCGCGGCGCCAACGCACCAGGGCTTCGGCGCCGATGATATGCCCGAGTGCGATGTCCACCTTCGGCTGATAATGAAACACGAGTTCGCCCCTGTCGAGAGCCTGCTCGAAGTGACGTTGCAGGCTGCCGAGCAGGCGCTGCCGCTCCTCGCTGGAATGTTCGAAGATGCGGTAGGTTCGCCGTCCGTCGTCCTTGGCCTGGTAGAGAGCGACGTCGGCATGCCGGAGCAGGTCCTGGCTGGTGACGTCGTCCAGCGGATAGAGGGTGAGGCCCAGGCTGGCGCTGACGCGCATGGAATTGCCTTCGAGCGGGAAAGGGGCGTCCAGCGAATTCAGCAGACGTAGCACAACGCTCTCCGCTTCGGCGACGTCGCGCAGATCGGCCAGCACCAGGCCGAATTCGTCGCCGCCCAGGCGCGCGACGGTGTCGCCCTGGCGCAGGTTGCTGGCGAAACGTTCGGCCACTTCGCGCAGCAGACTGTCGCCGCTAATGTGGCCGAGGCGGTCGTTGACCTCCTTGAAGCCATCCAAGTCGATCATGCCGACGCCGAGCAGCTTTTGCCGCCGTTGGGCCTGTTGCATACCCAGCTGCAGACGATCCATGAACAAAGCGCGGTTGGGTAGGCCGGTGAGCGGGTCGCGTAGCTGGTTTTCCTTGATGCTGAGCAGGACCTGACCGAGGCGGGCGAAGGCGCCGAAGGGTGAAAGGTCGACGTGATCGAAATACCAGGCATGGTCGGCGAAGACCACGCCCAGGCCGCGGATGCCGCCGGTGCGGCCGAAGGGGAAAATGGCGACCGCTTCGATGCCTTTCGCTTTCGGCCACCAGGAGGGCGGCGCCTGGAGTTGTTCGGTTTTGAGGACGAGGCTGCGGTTTTGCTCCAGGGCCTGCCAGAGAGGGTCGTGGGGATCGTAGCCAGCCTCCACGTCCTTCCACAGCGTTGGGGCGCCCGCGCCTGAAAAAGGACGCAGGACAGTGCCGTTCTCGTCCTGCAGCGTAAACCACACGGCCGGCAGGTGGCGGGAATGGCTGACCAGATCGGTGCAGATGCTGGCGAACACCTCTTCGGGAGTGGTCAGGTCGGCCAGTTTGAGCGTGGTTTCCAGCAGCGTCTGCGTGATGACGCCGCGTTCAGCGAGAGTGTCGGAGTGAACGTTGTCCAGTGCCGCCAGCTGCAGCATCTGGTCGCACATCAGTAGCCGGTAGACGGCCTGGCGCAGCGTCTCGCGCGTTTCGGCCGGTGTTGTCGCGAGGCGCTGTTCCAGATGCTCACGGTAGAGGTTGTAGGCGCCGGCGATCCAGGTGGGAGACACGCCGTGGCTGTAGTGGGTGTGGGCGACCTTGAGCGCTTCGCGTTGAGCGCTGAGCGGCCAATCGGTAAGCATTGCCTGGAAGTGTTCGGCCTGCCGGCCGACCAGAACCTGCAGACGTTCCGGGGCGAGCGTGTCGAATACGTTGGCGGTCTCGGTATGCGAGAGCAGGTAATCGTAGAAGTGCGTGGCGAGTTCTTCGGCATGTGCGCCAAGCGCATCGGCATGGCGGCGCACGAGGGCGAGGGCTTCGTCGTCGAGACCGACGAAACGGCGCAGTTGTGCGGCCAGATTATCCGGGTGGTTCCACAGCGAGTTGTGCGCAAAGCGGCTCATCGATGATCCGTGCTCCGGTAAATGGAGGCGCGCACATCGTCCCCGACTAGAGGGTGCCGGCCGGCAGCTGCATCTGGCCCGAGTTCAGCCATAGGTGAACCCAGATGCTTGCGGCGTAGCCCAATGCGATCGCCCACGTCCAGCGCAGGTGGGCGAAGAAGGTGTAGATGCCTCGCGCCTGGCCCATGAGGCCGACGCCGGCAGCCGAACCTATTGAGAGCAGCGACCCCCCGACCCCTGCGGTAAGCGTTACCAGCAGCCATTGTCCGAGCGACATGTCGGGCTGCATGGTCAGCACAGCGTACATGACCGGGATGTTGTCGACCACTGCGGAAAGCACGCCGACCAGTATGTTCGCCCAGGTCGCGCCCAGGCCGGTGTAGACCGTCTGCGAGGCCAGGGCGAGATAACCCAGCGTAGAGAGTCCGCCGACGCACAGGATGACGCCGTAGAAGAACATCAGCGTATCCCACTCGGCGCGTTGCAGCTGGGCGAAGACGTCGAACACCTGGTGTTCCTCCACCCTGCCGTTGGCGACGAGCAGTTCGCGGCGTTCGGCCATTTTGATGTAGTAACCGTAGAATTTGAGCAAACCGAGGCCAGCCATCATGCCGACCATGGGGGGCAGGTGCAGGAAGTGGTGAAAACCGACCGCGGAAGCGATGGTGACAAGGAACAGCGCGATGATGGTCAATCCGCCGCGTTTGATATGCACGGCCTCGTCGAGCGGTTCCGGCCGGCCGCGGGGTACGGCGAAGGACAGGATGGCCGCTGGGATCAGCCAGTTGACCAACGCCGGCAGGAACAGGGAGAAGAACTGGGCGAAGGTGACGATGTGCTTCTGCCAGACCATCAGCGTGGTGATGTCGCCGAAGGGGCTGAAGGCGCCGCCGGCGTTTGCGGCGACCACGATGTTGACGCAGGCCACGGCGACGAAGCGCGGACGTTCGCGGGCGACGGCGAGAACCACGGCGGCCATGATCAGCGCGGTGGTGAGATTGTCGGCCACCGGCGAGATGAAGAAGCTCAGCAGGCCGGTGATCCAGAAGATGCTGCGCAGGGTGAAGTTGCGCGAGACCAGCCATGCGCGCAGGGCGTCGAACACGCGCCGCTCCTGCAGGGTGTTGATGTAGGTCATCGCCGCGAGCAGGAACAGCAGCAGTTCGGCGTATTCGAGGATGTTTTCACGGATGGCTTGCGCCGGCAGGGTGACGTCGCCGTGCGCCTGGTAGGCCAGCGGCACCAGAACCCAGATCAGCGCCGCGCCGACCATGACCGGCTTGGATTTGCGCAGGTGGATGGCCTCTTCGGCCACGACCAGGATGTAGGCGAACGTGAACACGATTACAGCCGCGATGCCGTACCAGCTCGTCGTGAGATTGAGCGGAGCGGGAGCTTCGGCGGCGAAAGCGAGCCCGGGGACAAGTCCGATGGACAGGGCCGTCAGGACGGCCAGCGCGGAAGCTGATTTCATGGTTGCTGTAGGGTCTATAGAGGCGAATCGAAAAGGGATCGAGTGGCGCAGCGTATCACTAGCGCTATATACAGCGCATTAGTGCGATACGCTGCGGTATGCTCGTTTCGGCTGCATGGCTCGCTACTTGGGGGACGGACGGATGCAGGAAGCGCTGACTTTGACGCCGCAGATGATGGTCGTACTCGGCCTGCTGGCTTTCACCGTGTTCTTGTTCGTGTCGGAGATCGTCCGGGTCGACGTTGCCGCGGTGCTGGTCATGGTGATCCTGGGCCTGCTTACCCTGGTGCCCGGCCTCGGGCAGATCACCGACGCCAAGCGCCTGTTCGAAGGTTTTGCCAGCAACGCAGTGATCTCGATCATCGCGGTGATGATCATCGGTGCCGGGTTGGACAAGACCGGCATGATGAGCCGTCTTGCCGGCTGGATACTGCGCGTCGGCGGTGCCACCGAGGCCCGGTTGATACCGCTGATCTCCGGCGCCGTAGGCATTATTTCGAGCTTCATGCAGAACGTCGGCGCGGCGGCACTGTTCCTGCCGGTGGTGTCGCGCGTTTCGGCGCGTTCGGGCGTGCCGATGTCGCGATTGCTGATGCCGATGGGCTACTGCGCGATCCTCGGCGGCACGGTCACGCTGGTCGGCTCCAGTCCGCTGATTCTGCTCAACGACCTGCTGCCGCCGGGAGTGGAGCGTTTCAAGTTGTTCGACGTCACGCCCATCGGCCTGGCACTGATCGCGACCGGCATCGTCTATTTCGTGTTGGCCGGGCGCTTCGTGCTGCCCTCGAACGCCAGCGAGGGCATGTCCGGCGAGGACGTGCGCGACTACCTGCGCCGTCTGTATGGGCTGGACCTGACGCTGCGCGAGGCACGAATCGGCGCGGACAGCGATCTTGCCGGCTGCAGCGTCGGGGAGATCGAGGAGCGCGACGGCGTTTACATCGTCGGTGCGATGGTCGAGGGCGTCGCTGCGGTCGCACCGATGCGCGACGTGGTGCTCGAAGCGGGAGGGCGGTTCGTGGTCGCCGCCGACGAGCCGCGGTTGGAGGCGTGGCTGAAGGAGCACGGCGCCGAGGGCGAGGCCGAGCTGGACGTGTTCAACGACCTGCTCGCGCCCACCCGCGCTGGCGTCGGCGAGGTGGTCATTCCGGCGCGCTCACGCCTGGTCGGCCACAGCATCCGCGAGCTGTGGATGCGCAAGACCTACGGCCTGGCGGTGCTGGCCATCCATCGCGGCGGCAGGACGCTGCGCGAGGGCCTGCGCGACCTGCCGCTGGCCGCCGGCGACACGCTGGTGTGCCACAACACCTGGGAGTCGCTGGCGCGCGCCGACCGCGACCGCGACTTCGTGGTGGTCACCACGGAATATCCGCACGAGGAGGAGCGGCCGCACAAGATCGGCTTCGCGCTGTTCTTCTTTGTGGTGGCCATCGGCCTGGTGCTGTTCTCGCCGCTGCGTCTGTCGGTATCGCTGATGGTCGGCGCCGTCGGCATGGTGATCTCCGGCGTGCTGCACATGGACGAGGCCTACAAGGCGGTCGATTGGAAAACAGTCTTCCTGCTCGCCGCGCTGATTCCGCTCGGCATGGCGATGGAGCAGACCGGCACCGCGGCCTGGGTAGCGGCACAGACCCTCAGCCTGTTGCACGGCGTGCCGCTGTGGGGCATCGAGGCGGTGGTGGCGGTGCTGGCGACGGTGTTCAGTCTGGTGATGTCCAATGTCGGCGCCACCGTGCTGTTGGTGCCGTTGGCGGTGAGCATGGCAGTCGAGGCCGGCGGCGACCCGCGCCTGTTCGCGCTGATCGTGGGGCTGGCGACGTCGAATTCCTTCATCATCCCCACCCACCAGGTCAACGCCCTGATCATGGGCCCGGGTGGCTATCGCGTGAAGGATTACCTCAAAGCCGGTGGCGTGATGACGGTGCTGTTCCTGGTCGTCATGCTGGTCATGCTCAATATTTTCTATTGAGGCATACGGGAGGTGTCGCTGCGTACGGCGCGAAAAAGCCGTTAGAATGCGCTGATATTCGCGAAGGACGATGCACGCGACCAGGATTTTCGCGGCCCGCGCGCGCCGGAAGTGCTGCGCCCGCCGCTACGGTTTCACAACCTGAGGAGTAGTCGACATGTCCAAGCAGCATCCCGTTATTGCGGTAACCGGCTCGTCCGGCGCCGGCACGTCCACGGTGAAGCGGGCCTTCGAGCACATCTTCCTGCGCGAAGAGATCAAGCCGGTCGTGATCGAGGGCGACAGCTACCACCGTTACAACCGCGCCGAGATGAAGACGGCCATGCAGCATGCCGGCGACGCCGGCAACAACCATTTCAGCCACTTCGGGCCTGAAGCCAACTTGTTCGACAAGCTGGAGGAAACCTTCCGCGTCTATGGAGAAACCGGGGCCGGCAAGAAGCGCTACTACCTGCACAGCGCCGAGGAGGCCGCCGAACACAACGGGCGACTCGGCACGGCACTCAAGGCCGGCGAGTTCACGCCTTGGGAGGACATCGCAGAAGGCACCGATCTGCTGTTCTACGAGGGCCTGCACGGCGGTGTGGTCACCGACGAGGCCGACGTCGCCAGCCATACCGATCTGCTGATCGGCGTGGTGCCCATCGTCAATCTGGAGTGGATCCAGAAGATCCATCGCGACAAGGCCGAGCGAGGCTATGCGCCAGAGGCTACGGTGGAGACCATCCTGCGCCGCATGCCCGACTACGTGCGCTACATCACGCCGCAGTTCTCGCGGGCGGACATCAACTTCCAGCGCGTGCCGCTGGTCGATACGTCGAACCCCTTCATCGCACGCGACATCCCGACCGCCGACGAGAGTCTGGTCATCATCCGCTTCAGCGATCCGGCCAAGTTCAACGTCGATTTCCCCTATCTCTTGTCGATGTTGCATGGCTCGCAGATGTCGCGACGCAACGACCTGGTGGTGCCCGGCGGCAAGATGGGATTCGCAATGGAAATCATCCTCACGCCGATCATCCGCTGCATGCTCGAACAGCGCTGCTGATCGTAGACCGGCCGCAGGGCCACCTCCTGCGGCCGCTGCTTCCTGCCCGCCCGGGCTTGTCCCGGCGGGCATTCCAGCCAACTCATGCCCGCGAAGTCGTCATGCCGACAAGCACCCATGGCTCCCGGCTCAGCCGTTTTCTCGCCCGCTATGCCGGCCGCACTCTGATCGTGCATGCGGGTTTCCCTCCCGACTGGCTGGAGGAACTGCTCAAGCAGCCGGGCGGCGGCGCGCATTTCCGCATCGACAGCCGTCTGGCCGCGAATGCCGATCCCACGCCGATCGAATGGCTGGTGCGGCGGCATCTGTTGCCGCTCGGTCTGCCGTTGCCGCTGCTCGTGAAAGTCGTCCCGGATGCGCTGTACGTGCGCCATCTCGTCCGTGGTGGGGAGGTGGTTCATCCGAGCGAGATCTACTGGCTGCTGGACGAGATCGAGCAGCGGCATCATGCGTGCTTGGAGGTCGATGGGGCGTCGTTGCGGGTGGAGGCGGGTATCGATCCGGCCGATAACGAGGCGAAGTCGTTTTTGGATTCGCTTGGGGAGCTATGAGGGGCGCATCCGTTTGGTTTGATCGTGGAGGTCAGTTTCGGGTGCGAACCAGCGTATGGGTTAATGGTGCCGCATGGGTTCAATCGACCTACTTGCTGGCCATAGTGGCCGGTTTCGTGCGCGATTCGAAGTCTTAGGTGATTGGTGGAGAACACACGTTGCTCTGCGTTTGGGGTACTTTTCGGGCGCGAATCAGCGTTAGGTAGCACTGGTCTTAGGTGGGTGACGCGCCCGAGTACCTTTCTTTGTACGCCCAAAGAAAGGTACGAAAGAAAGGCGCCCGAAAGGCCTTGACCCTGCGGGCAGACCTCGAGCGCACACCCCGCCACGGGGCACCGCAGGCACTTGCCATCCTGGCAAAGCCTGCTCGGGCGGCGTCCTGCCGCCCGGCCCCGCGCCGGGGCGCACGCTCGAGGCAAGGCCTAACGGGAATCGGGACGTCAAAACAGAACGCAGCCCAAACGTTTGGGCTGCGCATTCGGCGATCGAAGCGTAGGTTGGGGTAAGCGAAGCGCACCCCAACGCGGGCGGTGCAGCTCATGTTGGGGTTCGCTGCACTCACCCCAACCTACGGAAGCCGTGTTTTGACGTTGAGTCCCCCTTGATCGCTTGCCTCGCGCACGTGCGCCTGGGCGGGGATGGCCGGCAGGGACGCTGGCCAAGCAGCCCTTCGCAAGGAGGCGAATGGCTGCGGGCCCCGTTCAGGGGTGCGTTCGCGAGGTTGCCCGTCAGGGACAAGCGATCCTGGGGCACGTTTCTTTTGCATCTTTCTTTGCGCGGTCAAAGAAAGGTGTTCGGGCGCGTCACCTCGATCGATCGAATCCCCATACCTCAAATCGCGCCCGAAACCGGCCACCACAGCCAACAAGTACGCCGCCTTCAACCACGCAAGATCAAAATTACCCGCCACCGATTCGAGCCCGAATCAGGCCACGATGCCCAGTGAATAGCGGCCACCTCGCCTTAAAATACGCGACCCCTCAAACCCCAAAGCTTGCCTCAGCCAACACAACTCGCGTTAGACTGGCGCGCCAGTTTCCCTGACCAGATCCGGCCAGCCCATGCAACGCTTCGCTCTCGCCCATACCACCGGTACTCATGCCGAGGAACTGGTCGCCGAATTGCTGCGCCAGCTCGGCGAGCAGCCCGACGCCACGCTGGGCTTCATCTACGCTAGCGATGCGCTGGCCCCGCAGCTTGCGCAGATCCTGCATGGGCTGCGTGCGGGCACCGGAGTCGAGCGCTGGGTCGGCAGCGTCGGTATCGCCATCAGCGTCACCGGTCACGAGTACTACGACTCCCCTGCGCTGGCTGTCATGCTCGGCGATTTTCCTCCTGCCGCGTTGTGCGAGGTGCCGCTGTTGCGCGATGGGCTGGAGACGTTTCTGGGGAGCCGCCATGAATGGTTGGCACAGCATGCCGCGGGCAGCCTGTTCGGTCTGCTGCATGGCGATCCGGGAAATCCCGCCACGCCGCTGCTGATCGAGCAGTTCGCCAAACGCCTGTCCAATCTGTTCGCCGTCGGCGGCATTACGTCGAGCCAGAGCGAAAATCTGCAGGTGGCCGGCGGCGAGGTCGCGCAGGGCGGGGTGTCCGGAATGCTGTTTGCGCCGGATGTCGCGGTGGTGGCCGGGCACAGCCAGGGTTGCACGCCGATCGGTCCGCGCCGGCGCATCACCCGCAGCCGACGCAACGTCCTGGTCGAGCTGGACGGTCGCCCGGCGCTGGAGGTGTTCAAGCAGGACATCGGCGAGGTGCTCGCGCGCGACCTCAACCGCGCCGCGGGCTATATTTTTGCAGGTCTACCGGTGGCCGGCAGCGACGAAGGCGATTATCTCGTGCGCAACCTGGTCGGTATCGATGCCGCCCAGGGCTTGGTCGCCATCGGCGACTACGCCGAAGAGGGTGCAGAGCTGATGTTCTGCCGTCGCGACGGCAATACCGCCCGCATCGATTTGTTGCGCATGCTGGGTGACCTGCGGGGGCGCCTTGATGCGACTCCGCGCGGGGCGGTCTACATTTCCTGTCTCGGCCGCGGACGGCATCAGTTCGGCGAAGAGTCGCAGGAGCTACGTCTGATAGAGCAGGAACTTGGCGACGTTCCCCTGCTGGGTTTTTTTGCCAACGGAGAAATTTTCGCCAACCGCCTGTACGGGTACACTGGTGTGCTGACCCTGTTTCTCTGACAGATGGCAAACCCCCATGGGAGGATGCCGCTGGGGCGGGCGCCGCTGCAATGAATCTTGCGCGCCGGCACGAACCGCGCGGCAGACAAGCCGGCCAAGCGTCGGGCCGATCATGATTTACGTTTCCGCGTGCGCACGACTCGTACGCAAAGTTTTCACCACAGGAGAAATTCCATGGAACACCGCCCCCTCGGCGACAGCGGCCTTTCGGTCAGCCTGATCTGCCTCGGCACCATGACCTTCGGCGAGCAGAATACCGAGGCCGATGCGCACGCCCAGCTCGATCGTGCGCTGGATGCCGGCATCAACTTCGTCGATGCTGCCGAGATGTACCCCGTGCCGCCGCGGGCCAAGACCCAGGGCCGGACCGAATCGTACATCGGCACCTGGCTGAAGAAGACCGGGCGGCGTGACGACATCGTGCTGGCCAGCAAGGTTGCCGGCCCCGGCAATGGCCTGGATTACCTGCGCGACGGTCCGCGGCTGACGGCCGTGCATATCGAACAGGCCGTCAACGACAGCCTCAAGCGCCTGCAGACCGACGTCATCGACCTCTATCAGGTGCATTGGCCGGACCGCAACACCAACTTCTTCGGCAAGCTCGGCTACGAGCACGATGCGGGCGAAGACGCCACGCCGATCGAGGAGACGCTCATCGCGCTGGCGCGTTTGCAGGAGCAGGGCAAGATCCGCCACATCGGCGTATCCAACGAAACGCCCTGGGGCGTGATGACATATCTGCGTTTGGCCGAGACGCAGGGTCTGCCGCGCATCGTCAGTATTCAGAATCCCTACAGCCTGCTCAACCGCAGCTTCGAGGCCGGCCTGGCGGAGGTCGCGCACCGCGAGGGCGTCGGCCTGCTGGCCTATTCGCCGCTGGCTTTCGGCGTGCTTAGCGGCAAATATCTTGGCGGCAAGAAGCCGGCTGGTGCGCGCGTAACGCTGTTCGAGCGCTTCAGCCGCTATTCGGCGCCGTATGTCGACGGCATCGTCGGTCAGTACGCCGAGCTCGCTGCGGCACACGATATGAGCCTGGCGCAGTTGGCGCTGGCTTACGTCAACACGCGCTCCTTCCTCACCAGCAACATCATCGGCGCGACTACGCTGGAACAGCTCGACGAGGACATCGCCAGTGTCGACGTGCAGCTGAGCGAAGAGGCGCTGGCGGCTATCGAGAGCATTCACGAGCAGCATCCCTATCCCTGTCCGTGATGTCGAGCGCTTGCCGCAGGGCAGCGTCGGAGCCCGCCACACGGCGGGTTCCGTCTTTAGGTTTCAATCGGGCTTGAAGAAAAATAGAAACAGAGTGAAGGAGAACTCGCAGTGTCCACCGTCGATCTAGCCGTACTGACCCTGGCCATCGTCATGGCGGTCGGCGTTATCACCTTCCTGTTCAGCGAGAAGACCGGCATTTCCTACGTGCCGATCCTGATCCTGCTGGGCATTGCCGTCGGGCCGGTGCTGAACCTGGTCGATCGTGCCGAGGCGCATCAGCTGTTCGACTATGCGCGCGTGTTCGGGCTGGTCATCATTCTGTTTGCCGAAGGTCATAACCTGAAGTGGACGCTGCTGAAGAAGCATTTCGCAACCATCGGCGTGCTCGACACGATCGGCCTGTTGGTCACCGTGTTGATCGCGGCGTTGGCCTTCTCCTATTTTCTGCACGTGCCGCTCGCGGTCGGCTTCCTGTTCGGCGCCATCATCGGCGCGACCGATCCGGCCACGCTCATCCCGTTGTTCAAGCAGCACACCGTGCCGGAGGACATGCGCTCGGTCATCGTCAGCGAATCGATCTTCAACGATCCGTTGGGCATCGTGCTGACCATGCTTGCCATTGCGTTGCTTGTGCCGCAGGCCGACAGCGCCAAGCTGATCGAGTGGATCGCACAATTCACCTCTCTGGTTCCCGCCGCGATTCTGTATTTTCTCTACGAAGTGCTCGCCTCGGTGGCGATTGGCGCGGCCATGGGTTTGATCGGCTACCGGCTCATCCACGTGTTCCATCTGGAACCGTTTCCGGAAGTCTATTCCTTCGCTCTGGCCTTCGGCGGCTTCGCCATCGGCGAATGGGCGCAGGCTTCCGGTTATCTGGTCGCCACGGTGATCGCGTTGGTGCTCGGCAACCACGAACTGTTCTTTCCGCGCGAGGATCGGGTCGAGAAAGCCTCGCGGGTGATTTCACGCGAACACCATTTCAACGAAACGCTGGCGACGCTGGCTACCGTGGTCATCTTCATCCTGCTCGGCGCCGGCATCGATCTGCAGAACCTGTGGTCCTCGCTGTGGGTCGGTATTGCGGTGGCGTTGGTCGTGGTGTTCGTCGCGCGGCCTATCGCTACGCTGAGCATCCTTCCGCTACGGCGGTGGTCCTTGCGTCAATACGGATTCATGGCACTGGAAGGTCCGCGCGGCGTGGTGGCTTCGGCGCTGGCAGGCTTGCCGCTGGCGCTGGGACTGACCTATCACGATCAGCAGATGATCGGCTGGGGCGAGTCCATTCTCGCCGTGACGGTGATCACCATTCTGGTCTCGGTGATCCTCGAAACGCTATGGATCGGCGTGCTGAACCGGCGCTGGCTCGGCGGCGGGATCGCCAAAGAGCGATGAATGCGGGCGGCATTGCCCTGAGGGCAGCGTCGACGAACCATCCCGCAGCGAACGTCAGGCGATCGGCGTTAGACTACGACGGCAGGTGCCGTTCCCGGTTGCGGGGGCGGGTGTTGCACAGCAGCGCACAGGCCGGCTCTTGACTCCCCAGGCTCCACTCATCGATTCGCACTGCCACTTGGACGACGCGGCATTCGACGCGGACCGCCAAGCCGTGCTCGAGCGCGCCGGCGCCGTCGGCGTACGGGCGATCGTGCTGCCCGCCGTGAGTGCGCGGCATTGGCCGCGCTTGCGTACGGTGGCAGCAGCCCGCGAGGATCTGTATGCCACATACGGCCTGCATCCGATGCTGCTGCCTGAGCATCGCCCGGAACATCTCGTCGAACTCGCGCAGTGGTTGGAGCGCGAGCGGCCGGTGGCGGTCGGCGAATGCGGGCTGGATTTCTACGTCGAAGGCTTGGATCGCTCCGCACAGATCGAATACTTCACCGCCCAGTTGCGCTTGGCGCGCGATTTCGAGTTGCCGGTGATTCTGCATGCACGTCGCGCCGTCGACGACGTGCTCAAGTACATCCGTCGCTATCCGGGGCTGCGCGGGGTGGTGCACAGTTTCGCCGGCAGCCTGCAGCAGGCGCAGCATTTGTTCGAGCTCGGCTTCCGAATCGGCCTTGGCGGGCCGCTGACCTATCCGCGGGCGCAGCGCCTGCGCAGCGTCGCCGCGCAAATTCCGATCGAGGCGATCGTGCTGGAGACCGACGCGCCGGATCAGCCGGGGTTGGCCCAGCGCGGCCGGCGCAACGAGCCGGCCTATATCGTCGAGGTGCTGGAAACGCTGGCCGAGCTGCGCGGCGAGACGCCGGCGGCGATCGGCCGCGCCACCAGCGACAATGCCTGCGCCTTGTTCGGCCTGTCGGCGCCGGTATCCTGAAAATAACCTATACTCGCGCGCCCATGGATAACGAACGGAACAAAGTGGATCCGGCACAGGAACGCACCGCCATTCTCGTCGGCGCGGCGGGGCTCGAACGTCTGCGCGGCGCGCGGGTGCTGGTTGCGGGCCTCGGCGGCGTGGGCGGAGCGGCGGCCGAGGCGCTGGCGCGTGCGGGAGTGGGGCACATGACACTGCTCGATCACGACATCGTCGCTCCCTCAAATCTGAATCGCCAGATCATCGCCCTGCATTCGACCATCGGCCGCGGCAAGACGGCGGTCATGGCCGAGCGCCTGCGCGATATCAATCCGGCCGTAGAGCTCGACCTGCGCAGCCGCTTTCTGCGCCCCGAGGATGCGCCGGAGTTGATGGCGGAGCAGTCCTACGACTACGTGCTCGACTGCATCGATTCGATCGCCTGCAAGGCGGCGTTGGTGCTGGCGGCGCAGCAGGCGGGCCGGTCAGTCGTTTCGAGCATGGGCGCAGGCGGGCGCATCGACCCGACGCGCATCCGTGTCGCCCAACTCAACCAGACCTCCGGCTGCGGCCTGGCACGCGAGATGCGCAAGACGCTCAAGCGTCTCGGTGGGCGCCTGAACTATCCGGTGGTGTATTCCGACGAGGTTGCGGTCAAGGGGCTGCCGCATCAGCCGGTGGACGACCCCGCCGGCCGTCCGCGCGCGGTCAACGGCACCATCAGCTATCTGCCCGCGCTGTTCGGTTTCACCCTCGGCGGTTATGTGGTCAAGTCTTTATTACAAGACCTTATGCCCTGATTAACCTTAAGATTTTGATGCGGAAGGCAATTTCCTCTAAGCTAGCCGCGCTCTCTCGGGTTCTAGCAGCCCACTCAATAACAAATTAGTCGACCACAATGGAAAATGGCCTGATCCTCGCGGGCGTGGACGGTTCGCAGAACTCGCTGCTGGCCGCCGGCGTTGCCGCGCGCATGGCTTCCCTGATCGGCGCCCGCCTGGGGCTGATCCACGTTCTCGACGAGCCCGTCCTGGGTTACTGGGGTGGCTTGCACAATCGCATGGCCGAGGACGTGCGCGAGGAAGCCGAGAAAACCTTGGCGGACGTTGCACAGCGCGTGCAGCGCGTCTGCGGCATGACTCCGGAGATATTCATCGAAACGGGGCTGCCGGAAGACGCCATCGCCCGGGTCGCCGGGCGCGAGCCGGGCGTCATGATGGTGATCGTCGGCCGCCACGGTCTGGACGGCGAGCACCACGCACGCCTGCTCAATCCGCGTACCGGACACATCGCCGCGCACTTGGCGGGTCAGTTGTCGGTGCCGGTCATGTGCGTTCCGCCGGACATCGCCTCCTCGCATATCTGCGAGGCCATCGATCAACTTCGCTCCGCCACCTGATCGCGAGAGGCCAATCAGCGTCATGGATATCTTTTTGCCCATCGCACATATGGACGTCAACCTGCTGCTGATCATACTGTTCGGCGGCGTGGTGGGGTTCCTCTCGGGCTTGGTCGGGGTCGGCGGCGGCTTTCTCATCACTCCGCTGCTGATTTTTGTCGGCGTGCCGCCACTGGTTGCCGTGGCCACCGGCGCGGCGCAGATCGTCGGCACTTCGGCCAGCGGCAGCTACGCGCATTGGCGGCTCGGCAACGTCGACATCCGTATGGCCTTCGTGCTGCTGGTCGGCAGTTGGACGGGCGGCGCGGTCGGCGTACACATCGCCAAGGTGCTCGAAGCCGGCGGACATTTCGGCACCATCGTGACCTTCCTCTACGTCGGCCTGCTCGGTTTCGTCGGCATCAGTATGCTGATCGAGTCCCTCAACGCCTTGCGCGGCGCCGGCAAGAACCAGAAGAAGGCGGACAAGGCTGGGGGCGCAGGCTGGATGGCGCGGCTGCCGCTGCAGATGGAGTTTCCCGTCTCGGGCCTGCGCCTGTCGCTGATCGTGCCGGTGGTGATCGGTTTCGGTGTCGGCATCCTCACCTCGCTGATGGGCGTGGGCGGCGGTTTCATCATGGTGCCGGTGATGATCTATCTGCTGCGTATGCCGACCAAGGTCGTGGTCGGCACATCGCTGTTCCAGCTGCTGTTCACCACTGCCGAGGTGAGCATCCTTCAGGCCGGCGTGAATCACGCGGTCGATCCCTTTCTGGCGCTGGTGCTGGTGCTGGGTTCCGCATTGGGCACGCAGTGGGGCGCCAAGCTCGGCGCGCGTCTGCCCGGCGAGCAGCTGCGCCTGATTCTCGCGCTGGTGGTGGTGGCGGTGGCGGTGAAGATGTTGTTCGGCATCCTGATCAAGCCCGAAGACCTGTACAGCCTGGTGCTCGCACGATGAAAAAACTGCTGCTCTCGCTAGTGTTTCTCATGCCGGCGCTCGCCTGGGCTCAGGGCAACGACCTGGTCACTGAGCTCACACGCAACCACGTCGACATCTCGGCGCGGTATACGGGCGACCAGATCACGTTGTTCGGTGCGATGTCCGCGCCCGGCCAGATCGTGGTCAAAGTGCGTTCGCCCGAACAGCCGGTAGCGCTGGAGAAGAAGGGCCGGGTGGGGCCGTTCTGGCTGAGCCGGGGCAAACACGAGATCACGGGAACTCCGGGCCTTTATTACCTGCTGTCCTCCGCGCCGATAGATGGCATGTTGCCGGCCGCGGTGCGCGCTGCGCACGGCTTGGACCTGTCCGATGCGCTGAAGAACGCTAAGGTGGTACCCGCGGCTGGCGACGCTGCCACTCTGCAGACGCTCAAGGACGCCATGTTGAAGCTCAAACAGGCGCGCCATTACTACGTGGCTGATCCCAAGGCAGTCGAGATACTCGGCGGACGGCTGTATTCGACGGTCATCAGCCTGCCGGCGCAGCTGCCGCTGGGAGAATACGAGGTCGATATCTACCTGGTGCGCGGCGGTCAGGTGGTCGCGACCCAGCATCGCAAAATTCGCGTCGACGAAGTGCAGATGGAGCACTGGATCTCCGGCGTTGCCAGCGATCACTCCTGGACCTTCGGCGTGATCTTCACCTTGTGCATGATGCTGCTGGGTCTGTTCCTCGGCGTGGTGCTGGGGCGCAGCAAGAAGAATTAAATGCTTCGGCCGGTTCGGTTCGGTCGACGCTCAGTCTGAAACGAAAACGGGCCGCTTAGTGCGGCCCGTTTTCGTTGTCCGGCAAGGGATGTGCTGCCGAACGATGGCGTGGCTTAAGCTCGCCGGTTGCGTGCGCCGGCGTTCCCGCCCGGTGCGCCACGTCCGCGCGAACGGCGCGAGGAAGGTTTCTGACGCTGTGGCGCGGGAGCCGAGGTTGCAGCAGTCTCGGTGGGTTCGAAGCCGGGCAGTACCTCGCGCGGCAGTTCGCGCTTGAGCAGGCGTTGGATGCCGGCGAGCAGGCCGTTTTCCTCTGCGCTGACCAGCGAAACCGCTGCGCCCTGGGCACCGGCTCGGCCAGTGCGGCCGATGCGGTGCACGTAATCCTCGGCCACATTGGGCAGCTCGAAGTTCACCACGTGCGGCAGGCGATCGATGTCGAGTCCGCGAGCGGCGATGTCGGTCGCTACCAGCACACGCACGGCGCCCTTCTTGAAGCCATCCAACGCTTTCGTGCGCGCCCCCTGGCTCTTGTTGCCGTGGATGGCGGCGGCGGTTAGCCCGTCGCGGCCGAGCTGCTCGGCGAGGCGGTTGGCGCCGTGCTTGGTGCGGGTGAAGACCAGCACCTGTTCCCAGCCGCCGCTGTGGATGAGGTGCGAGAGCAGCTCGCGTTTGCGCGACTTGTCCACCGGGTAAATGTGCTGCTCCACGGTTTCCGCGGCAGTGTTGCGTCGCGCCACTTCGATCAGCACGGGCTGGTGCAGCAGATTGTCGGCCAGGCGGCGGATGTCGTCGGAATAGGTAGCGGAAAACAGCAGATTCTGACGCTGCTTGGGCAGCAGGGCCAGCACACGCTTTATGTCGTGGATAAAGCCCATGTCGAGCATGCGGTCGGCTTCGTCGAGCACCAGCACTTCCACCTGCGACAGATCGACGGTCTTCTGCCCGGCATGATCGAGCAGGCGCCCGGGCGTGGCGACGAGGATGTCCACGCCGCGGCGCAGGCGGTCGATTTGCGGATTGATGCCGACACCGCCGAAAACCACGGCATGCTTGAGCGACAGATTGGCGCCGAGGTTCTTCACGTCCTCGGCTACTTGAGCGGCGAGTTCGCGGGTCGGCGTGAGCACCAATGCGCGTGGTGCGCGTTTGCCGGACGACTGTTCGTTCAGACGCTGCAGCGTCGGCAGCACGAAGGCTGCGGTCTTGCCGGTGCCGGTCTGGGCGCCGGCCAATACATCGTGTCCGGCGAGCACGGCCGGGATGGCCTGCTGCTGGATCGGCGTAGGCTGGGTGTAGCCGAGCGCTTCGATCGCGCGCAGCAGTTCGGCACTCAGGCCGAGTTCATTAAAAGACATTGAAACTCCTGGGGTCGGCCTCACCCGTTGCTGGGGCCGGTCAGGCGCATGACGGTAAAAGGGAAGAGAATAAACCTGTGCGGAAAGAATGACCGCGAGGCGGGAGACATCGACCGGATGATGTCGCAAGGTGCGCAGCATAGCGTAAGCCGTTACTTATGAATAGCCCAGCTGCTCCTGTTTAGGGTTTTGGCGCAATGCTGCTGCGTATAAAAGGACGGCATGAGTGTCATTCTTCGAGCGCGCGTTCCAGAGCCTGTTTGACAGCGGCTCCTGCACCAGGCCCGAAATGCGTTTCGCCGGGGACGAAGACATCGGTGAAGGCGTAGTCGAAGACCAGATCCTGCACGCCCAGCGAGCCGAACAGGCGATTTTCGGCCGAGTAGTCGTCGGTGTGCGGCACCAGCGTGGGCCAGCCGTCGACGCCGGGTTCCAGTGCCGGGCCGAAGAACAGCGCGCCGGGCTTGTTCTTCAGGCGCATGGCGCAGGTGCCCTCGGTCACGCCGGACATGGGCAGGAAGTCGATGGTGCGAGTGAGTTTGTTGCGCTTGCTGTCCAGCGTGAGGTCGATTTTGCCGTCGATGGACGGTGCTTCGGGTTCGCTGGCAAGACTTTCGGCGCCACTGGCCTCGCGCCAGCGGTCCAGGTCGCGTGCGCCGTGCCGGCTGGGCAGGAAGATGTAGCGCAGCGGTACGACGGCTTGCAGTTCCTGCAGCAGCGCCTCGTCGAACGGGGGCGTGTTGACCAGCACGCCTTCGGCCTTGTGATCGGCGATGTAGTAGACCGCCGGTGCGGGGATGTCGACGACGCGATAGATGGTGCGATCGCGCAGTGTGGCGAGCTCTTCCAGCATCAGGCGAGCGCTCCGCTCGCCTTGGCTTCCAGTTCACGGGTGCGCGCCTCGATCCATGCCTCTGCCTCGGCATTGATGTCCTCGGCGCTACGCCCGCGACTGTCGATGACCGGTCCGATAGAGACCGTTATGACACCCGGCCGTGCCGGGGCGCTGCGTCGCGGCCAGACCAGACCGGCATTGTGTGCGACCGGCACTACCGGCGCGCCCGTATGCGCCGCGAGTCGCGCGCCGCCGGTCTTGAAACGCTTGTGTTCGCCGACAGCCGCGCGCGTCCCTTCGGGGAAGATGACGACCCAGATGCCGCGGCTCAGCCGTTCGGCGCCCTGTTCGAGCAGCTGGCTGCCGGCCTGACGGCCCTTGGAGCGGTCGATGGCGACGGGTTCGAGTGCCTTCAGGCCCCAGCCGAAGAAGGGAATGCGCAGCAACTCGCGCTTGAGCACCCAGACCTGAGGAGGAAAGATCGCCTGGAAGGCGAAGGTTTCCCATGCGGATTGATGCTTGGAGAGGATGACCGCTGCGTGCTGAGGCAGGTGTTCGGCGCCTTCGACCTCGACGCGTATTCCGCAGATCACGCGCAGCAGCCAAAGCAGCAGCCGTGTCCAGCGCGTGATGATGTAGTAGCGCCGGAAAAAGGGCAGCGGGCCGATCACCAGCGAGAGCAGGGCGAACGGAATCATCGTGATGGTGGCTATCGCGACCCACAGCCAGGCGCGCAGGCGGTTCATGCGGACTCCTCGGAAACGAGCGTGGCGGCGACTTGGGCCAGGTCGTCGAAGACCGGCACGTCTTCGGGCAGCTTGCCGGAGGCGAGGGTGCGTTCGCCCTTGCCGGTGCGCACCAGCATGGGTTGGGCGTCGACCATCAGTGCGGCCTCGATGTCGCGCAGGCTGTCGCCCACGGCGGGTACGCCGGTCAGGTCGGCGTCGTAGCGGCGTGCGATCTCGGTGAACAGTCCGGCGCTGGGTTTGCGGCAGTCGCAGGCGTCATCCGGGCCGTGCGGGCAGAAGAACACGGCGTCGATGCGTCCGCCGTGGCGCGCCAGCAAGCGGTTCATTTTCTCGTGCATGGCGGCGAGCGTTTCCACGTCGAACAGCCCGCGTGCGATGCCGGATTGGTTGGTGGCGACCACGACGCGGTAGCCGGCCTCGTTCAGCAGCGCGATGGCCTCCAGGCTGCCGGGCAGCGGGATCCACTCATCCGGCGACTTGACGTAGGCGTCGGAGTCTTCGTTGATCACGCCGTCGCGATCCAGAACGATGAGTTTCATGGCTGCAGGCGCGACAGGTCGGCGGTGCGCAGGAACAGGGCCGAGAGCCGGGCCAGCAGGGCCAGGCGGTTGCGGCGCAGGGTTTCGTCCTCGGCCATGACCAGCGTGCTGTCGAAGAATGCGTCGACCGGCGCGCGCAGCGCGGCGAGCCGCGTCAGCGCAGGGGTGTAGCGCCCGTCCTCGAACAGCGGCTCGACTTCGCCTTCGGCCTCGGCGAGCGCGGCGAGCAGCTCGCGTTCGGCATCTTCGCGCAGGTTTTCGGCGCGCACCTCTGCGCCGGCTTCGTCTCCGGCCTGGCGCAGAATGTTGCGGATGCGCTTGTTGGCGGCGGCCAGGCTCTCGGCTTCGGGCAGGCTGCGGAAGCGTTGCACGGCCTGCACGCGGCGGTCGAGATCCGTGAGGCGGGTCGGCCGGCAGGCGAGCACGGCGTCGATCACGTCGGCCGGGATGCCCTGTTCGGCGTAGTAGGCGGTCAGGCGCTCCATGACGTAGTCGAATACCTCGTCGACCGCGCCGGCAGCTTCCACGCGCCCGGCCAGGCCGGCGGCGGCGAGCGCGAGCAGCTCGTGCAGATCCAGCTCCAGGCCGCGTTCGATGAGGATGCGCACCACGCCGAGCGCGGCGCGGCGCAGCGCGAAGGGGTCCTTGGTGCCGCTGGGACGCTGGCCGATGGCGAAGATGCCGACCAGGGTGTCGAGCTTTTCCGCCAGCGCCAGCGCCTGGCCGATGGCGCCCTCGGGCAGTTTGTCGCCGGCGTGCGCCGGACGGTACTGGTCCTCGATGGCCTGTGCTACCGCTTGCGGCTCGCCGTCGTGGCGTGCGTAGTGGCGGCCCATGGTGCCCTGCAGTTCGGTGAATTCGAACACCATGGTGGTGACCAGGTCGCACTTGGCCAGCTCGCCGGCTCGCCGGCCCTGGTCCGGATCGGCGCCGAGGCGTTCGGCGATCGCGGCGGCCAGCGCAGCGAGTCGTTCGCTCTTGTCGAACAGGGTGCCGAGCTGCTTCTGGAACACCATGCCGCGCAGCGCGTCGCGGCGGCTGACCAGCGGCTGGCGACGGTCCTGTTGCCAGAAGAATTCGGCGTCGTGCAGGCGCGGGCGGATGACGCGTTCGTTGCCGGCGCGCACCTGCGCCGGGTCGCGGCTTTCCAGATTGGCGACGGTGATGAAGTGCGCCATCAGGCGACCGTCGGCGTCCAGCACCGGGAAGTAGCGCTGGTTGTCCATCATGGTGGTGATCAGCGCCTCGTGCGGCACGTCGAGGAAGCGCTCCTCGAAGCCGCCGGCGATGGCGACCGGCCATTCGACCAGGGCGGTGACTTCGTCGAGCAGGTCCTCGTCCAGCATGGCCCGCCCGCCGAGTTCGGAGGCGAGCGCCTCGACCTGCGCCTTGATCGCCGCGCGGCGCTCGCCGAAGTCGGGCAGCACATGGCCTTCGGTCTCCAGCAGTGGGGCGTAGGCGGCGGGCTCCGCGACGTACAGCGGCGCGGGATGGTGCGCGCGGTGGCCGCGTGTCTCGCGCCCGCTTTTCACACCGAGGATCTCGGCCTCGATCAGGGCTTCGCCGAGCAGCAGCACGACCCAGTGCACCGGGCGCACGAACTCGGCCTCGCCGGCGCCCCAGCGCATGCGCTTGGCGATGGGCAGCTTGCCCAGTGCCGCCTCGAGGATCTCCGGCACCAGCTCGGCGGTGGTGCGGCCGGGCTCGTGGACATAGGCGCACAGCCAGGCGCCCTTGTCGGTTTCCAGACGCTGCAGGGCGTCGACTTCCAGGCCGACCGAGCGTGCGAAGCCCTGCGCGGCCTTGGTCGGTTGGCCGTCGGCGTCGAAGGCGGCAGTCAGCGCAGGGCCGCGGCGCTCGATGCTGCGGTCCGGCTGGGTGAGGAGCACGTCCCCGATGCGTACGGCGAGGCGTCGCGGCGTCGCGTAGATGCGGCGGGCGCCTCCGCCCACGCCGGCGGCTTCCAGGCGGGCGGCAACCTCTTCGGCCAGCGTGTCGGCCAGGGCGCGCAGCGAACCGGGCGGCAGTTCCTCGGTGCCGAGTTCGATCAGCAGGTCGGCGCGCGGCTCAGTCATGGGTCACCTCCCGGGCGGTTTCGAGCAGCGGGAAGCCGAGGCGTTCGCGGGCGGCGTAGTAGCTTTGCGCGACGGCGCGCGCCAGCGTGCGCACGCGCAGGATGTAGCGTTGGCGTTCGGTCACGGAGATGGCCTGGCGGGCGTCGAGCAGGTTGAAGGTGTGCGAGGCCTTGAGCATCTGCTCGTAGGCGGGCAGCGGCAGGCCGGCTTCGATCAGGCGCGTGCTTTCCGCCTCGCAGTTGTCGAACCAGCCGAAAAGCGCTTCGGTGTTGGCTTGCTCGAAGTTGTAGCGCGACTGCTCGACCTCGTTCTGGTGGAACACGTCGCCGTAGGTCACGACGCCTTGCGGGCCCTTCGTCCAGACCAGGTCGTAGACGCTTTCGACGCCCTGCAGGTACATGGCGATGCGTTCCAGGCCGTAGGTGATCTCGCCGGTCACGGGGCGGCAGTCGAGGCCGCCGACCTGCTGGAAGTAGGTGAACTGCGTCACTTCCATGCCGTTGAGCCAGACCTCCCAGCCCAGCCCCCAGGCGCCCAGCGTAGGCGACTCCCAGTTGTCCTCGACGAAGCGAATGTCGTGCACCAGCGGGTCGAACCCCATGGCGCGCAGCGAGCCGAGGTAGAGGTCCTGGATGTCGTCCGGCGAGGGTTTGAGCGCTACCTGGAACTGGTAGTAGTGCTGCAGGCGGTTGGGGTTTTCGCCGTAACGCCCGTCGGTGGGGCGGCGCGATGGCTGCACGTAGGCGGCACGCCATGGCTCCGGGCCGAGCGAGCGTAGAAAGGTCGCGGCATGGAAGGTGCCGGCGCCCATTTCCATGTCGTAGGGCTGCAGCAGTACGCAGCCCTGTTCGCCCCAGTAGTCCTGCAGCGCACGGATGAGGTTCTGGAAAGTGGAAACGTCGTATCGGGTCATTAGCCTAGAGTCGGCGGAATGTACGTGGTCTGAGTATGCGTAAGCGCGGCAGTATAACCCGCGTCGATGCCCGGCTCTACGCGTGAGGCGGTCGGGTACGGTTCGTGCTATGAGTTTTCGGAAGGGGCCCCGTACACAGGAGAACTCCGCGATGAGCACGCTGATTCTGGAACCCACCGCACAGGCGCTTTGGCATCGCGTGGTGCGCGAGGCGTCGGGCGCCGCCGGGCGTACGCTGGACGATACCTTGGAGGCGTATCTGCTCATGTTGCTGCTGCGGTTCGCGCACCGCCCGGAGATTCTGCGCACCATTATGGCGCGCGAATACCTCGAGGGCATGCAGCAAACCGGCCGTGCGCGTGACGAGCGCTTGCGCGACGTGGGCGACCAGTGCCTGATCCTGGCCGGGCTGTTCCCGGGGCTGGCACGCCGTCGGCGCGTTTCGCCGGCCTATTTCATAGATCTGGGCCGCGGCGCCTACGGTGAGCTGGCCAGTCGCCTGGCCCGGTCCGCCGCGGAGCTTTATCGGGAGCTGGCCACGGCTTTCGTCGCGCTGATGGATGTGCTGCATGCGCTGAGGGGAAATCAGGCGCTGGAGATGTTGTCGCCTCTGGAGCGTTGGGAGTTGTGGGAGCGCTCGGGGAGCCGAGCGGCGAGGGATGCGCTGCTCGGCGAAGACGATGCTGCGTTGCCGGCCTTGATTGCGGCGTCTGGCGTGCACTGATGCATAGGTGGCGGGCTCAGAGCTGTTGCGTACCGTTCCAGCGGTCCATGGCACGGTAGCCCAGAGCTTCCGCCAAGTGCGGCTCCTCGATGGCGGAGCTGTCCTGCAGGTCGGCGATGCTGCGGGCCACTTTGAGAATGCGGTGATAGGCGCGAGCGGAAAGGCGGAAGCGAGCCATGGCCTGTTCCAGCAGCGTGCGTTCGCTGTCGGCCAGCGCGCAATGTTGGTCGATTTCGCGCGCGCCGAGCTGTGCGTTGGTGCATCCTTGGCGGGCGAACTGCCGGTCTCGCGCGGCGCTTACGCGGGCACGGACCTCGGCGCTGGTTTCGCCACGCGGCATATCCCCGCGTAGCGCTTCGCGCGGCAGCTGGGGTACTTCGATCTGCAGGTCGATGCGATCGAGCAGGGGCGCGGAGATTCGACTGCGGTGGCGGCGCTGCTGCTCCGGCGTGCAGCGACAGTTCGGTCCGAAATCGCAGGCGTAGCCCTGCGGGCAGGGGTTCATCGCCGCGATCAGTTGGAAGCGGGCCGGGAAGTCGGCCTGGCGGGCGGCGCGGGAAATGGTGATGCGCCCGGTTTCCATCGGCTCGCGCAGCACTTCGAGCACATGCCGGTCGAATTCGGTCAATTCGTCCAGGAACAGCACGCCGTTGTGCGCCAGGGAAATTTCGCCTGGTTTGGGGTGGGAGCCGCCGCCGACCAGAGCCACGCCAGAGGCGGTGTGATGCGGCGCGCGAAACGGGCGCTGGCCCCAGTCCTCGATACGCAGCCCCTGCTCGCTGATGGAGGCGACCACGGCGGTTTCCAACGCTTCGTTCTCGCGCATCGGCGGCAGGATGGTCGCCAGGCGGTTGGCGAGCATGGTCTTGCCGGTGCCGGGCGGGCCTACCATCAGGAGATTGTGGTTGCCGGCTGCGGCCACTTCCAGCGCGCGACGTGCCTGGTGTTGGCCGCGCACGTCGCTCAGGTCGAGATGGTGAACCATCTCGCGGCACGCCGGTTTTTCCTGGCGCAGGGGGAGTGCGTCCTGGCCTGCCAGGTGGCGGCAGACGGCAAGCAGGTGTTCGGCGGGACGGATTTCGAGTCCGTCGAGCAGTGCGGCTTCGTCGGCATTGCGCATGGGGACGATGAGTTCGCGTCCGCGATCGCGCGCTGCGATGGCTGCAGGTAGAACGCCGCGCACCGGCCGCAGATCCCCACCGAGCGCCAGCTCACCGAGGAATTCGGCGCCGTCCAGGCGGTCGGTAGGCAGTTGTCCCGAAGCGGCGAGGATGCCCAGCGCGATGGGCAGGTCGTAGCGCCCGCCTTCCTTGGGCAGATCAGCAGGCGCCAGATTGACGGTGATTCGCCGCGCCGGGAATTCGTAGTGGCTGTTGAGCAGTGCGGCGCGTACGCGATCTTTGCTTTCGCGCACCGCCGCTTCCGGCAAGCCGACGATGGCCAGACTCGGCAGGCCATTGCCCAAATGGACCTCGACGCAGACTTCCGGGGCGTCGATGCCGAGTTGCGCGCGGGTGTAGACCCGGGCGAGAGACATCGGTCGGGTCAGTCTTCGGCGTGCACGTCGTCGGGCACTTCCGTTTCTTTCGTGTTGCCGATGCCGAGCTGTGTCTCCAGTGCGCGCACGCGTTCTTCCATCGCGTCGAGTTTTTCCCGCGTCCGCGCCAGCAGCATGCTCTGCACCTCGAATTCTTCGCGGCTGACGACGTCGAGGCGCTGCATGGCCCCCTGTAGTCCGGCGCGCAGGGTTTTTTCCACGTCGTGCTGAGCGGTACGCAGCGATTCGGGGACCGCGCTGTTCAGCTTGGCGGCGAGTTCGTCGAGGGTTTTCGGTTCCAGCATGGGATTTCCTCCTGATCTTTAGGTGATTTGAGCCCAACGGGCTTCGGGGATCAAGCGCTTATGTCGTGAAAGCTGCGTTTGGTCAACGCGGGGACAACTGGCGCGCAAACTCTGTGCATTCTGCACCAATTTTGTGCGCATCCTCGCGTTGGGAGCTTGTGGATGTGTAGTGTTATGCGAGTATTTGATTGATTTTAATAGAATAAATTTGGCTGGCATGGGTTCTGCTTTAAGGTGCCATACGCCACGCAGGGTGCGCGGATACCTTGAACCTATTAAGGGGAACGGTCATGAAAACAGGAGGCACGCAGGCATGAAGTTGCTTATCGCCATCATCAAGCCCTTCAAGCTCGACGAGGTCCGTGAAGGGCTGTCGGAAATCGGAGTGCAGGGCATCACGGTGGCCGAGGTCAAGGGCTTCGGTCGACAGAAAGGCCATACGGAACTCTACAGGGGGGCGGAGTACGTCGTCGACTTCCTGCCCAAGGTGAAGATCGAGGTTGCGCTGGATGATGCGCTGGTCGACCAGGCCATCGATGCGATCAGCAAGGCTGCCAGCACCGGCAAGATCGGCGACGGCAAGATCTTCGTGATGCCTTTGGAGCAAGCGATCCGCATCCGCACGGGTGAATCCGGCGTCGATGCTCTTTGATCCGTACTTCGAGAATTCAAACCCGAGGAAAAAGCCGATGAATTTCAAACGTACGATTGCCACAGCGGGCGGGGCGCTGTCTCTGCTCGGCATGTGGCTCCTTCCTTCGATTGCGATGGCGGCCGACGCGCCTAAGCTTGATACCGGCAACACTGCGTGGATGTTGACCTCCACGGCGCTGGTGCTGCTCATGACCATTCCCGGCGTGGCGCTGTTCTACGGCGGCATGGTGCGCCGCAAGAACCTGCTGTCGGTGGCGGCGGCGACCTTCGCCGTGACTTGCCTGATCACTGCAATTTGGACGATCGCAGGATATTCGCTGGCCTTCAAGGGCGACGGCAAGTTCGTCGGCGATCTCAGCGCCGTGTTCCTCAAGGGTATCGGCTACGACAGCATGAGCGGTTCGATTCCGGAAATGGTCTTCATGACCTTCCAGATGACCTTCGCCATCATTACCCCGGCGCTGATCATCGGCTCCATCGTCGAGCGCATGAAGTTCTCCTCGCTGTTGTGGTTCATGGGCCTGTGGTCGCTGCTGGTCTACTCCCCCATCGCGCACATGGTGTGGGGTGGCGGCTGGCTTGGCGGTCTTGGCGTGCAGGATTTCGCCGGCGGCACCGTGGTGCACATCAACGCTGGTGTGGCCGGTCTCGTCGCGGCGCTGGTGCTCGGCAAGCGCAAGGGTTACGGCACGCAGCCCATGCCGCCCGTGAACCTGGTCTACACCATGGCCGGCGCGGCGCTGCTGTGGGTGGGTTGGTTCGGCTTCAACGCCGGTTCCGAACTGGCGGCTGACGGTACCGCGGGTATGGCCATGGCCGTGACCCAGATTGCCACCGGCCTTGCCGCGCTGGCGTGGATGTTCGCCGAATGGGCCGCGCGCGGTAAGCCGACGCTGCTGGGCATGAGTTCGGGTGCCGTCGCTGGCCTGGTCGCGATCACCCCGGCTTCCGGTTTTGTCGGCCCGACGGGTGCCATCATCATCGGCATTGCTGCCGGTGTGGCCTGCTTCTGGTCCTCGGTTTACCTGAAGAAGATGCTCGGCTACGACGATTCTCTGGACGCCTTCGGCGTGCACGCCATCGGCGGCATCGTCGGTGCGCTGCTGACCGGCATCTTCTCGGCCGCCGTGTTCGGCGGCGCCGGCCTGAGCGATCCGGCGCACGGCAGCATCGCCGCGCAGTTCTTCATTCAGGTCAAGGGTGTGCTCTTCACCATCGTCTACGACGCCATCGTTACCTTCATCATCCTGAAGGTGCTGGACGTCATCATGGGTCTGCGCGCTTCGGAAGAAGACGAGTCGCAGGGTCTGGACATCACCCAGCACGGCGAGCAGCTTTACGAATAAGCACTACGCTAGACTGCAAGCCGACGACGGGGGCGCCTTCGGGCGCCCCCGTCTTTTTTGCTGAGTCAGAACACGTACGACGACTGGTTTGCTGGATAATGGCCAACATGGATGTTCCGATAGACAAGATGCCGCCGCGCCTCGAAGTGCGGGGGCTGAGCGGCAGCGTGTTTCACGACGCCAGTCTGCGCATTGCAGCGGGAGAATGCGTCGCGCTGACCGGTCCTTCGGGCAGCGGCAAGACGGTGTTGCTGCGAGCCGTCGCGGACCTGGATCCGAACGCCGGCGAAGTGATGCTCGACGGCGAACCGCGTAGCGGTTTTTCCCCGTCGGCGTGGCGCAAGACGTTGGCCTTGGTGCCTGCCGAGCCGGCCTGGTGGGGCACGCGGGTCGGCGAGCATTTCCCCGCCGCCGGCGAGCCGCGACTGACCGCATTGGGTCTGCCGGCAGAGACCTTGGAGTGGGAAGTGGCGCGCTGCTCGAGTGGCGAGCGTCAGCGCCTGGCCTTGTTGCGAGCGCTGGTATTGGCGCCGAGAGTGCTGCTGCTCGATGAGCCGACCGCAAACCTCGACGCGGACAGCCGTGAGCGGGTCGAATCGCTGGTTGCCGAATTCAGACGCAACGGCGGGGCTGTGTTGTGGGTCACGCACGACCCCGAGCAGGCCGTGCGGGTGGCGTCGCGTCGCCTGCTGCTGGCGCACGGCGAACTGTCCGATGCCGACGAGGCGAAGGAGCTGAGAGCATGAGCCTGATCAGCCTGACACCGCTCGATCTGGGGTTGGCCGCGGTGCTGATTCTCGCGCTGGCGGGCTTGAGCCTGTGGCTGAGCCTGGGCCTGGAACGCACGTTGCTGATTGCGGCGGTGCGGACGACGCTGCAGCTGTGGCTGGTCGGGCTGGTGCTCAAGGTGCTGTTCGACAACGCGAACATCGGCTGGATCGCGTTGGGCGCCGGTTTCATGATCCTGGTGGCGGGCCGCGAAGTCATGGCCCGCCAACAGCGTCGTTTCCGCGGCGGCTGGGGTTACGGCATCGGCACGCTCGCCCTGGCTGTGCCCAGCCTGGCAATCATCCTGTTGGCGCTGCTGGTGCTGGTCAAGCCGGACCCCTGGTATCAGCCACAGTACGCCATTCCCTTGTTCGGCATGCTGGTGGGCAACTCGATGACCGGTGCGGCCGTGGGGCTGGATCGGCTGACGCAGACCGCTTGGCAGCAGCGCAGCGCCATCGAGGCGCGCCTGCTACTGGGACAGAGCTGGGATCAGGCGATCTCCGATCTGCGCCGCGAGAGCGTTCGCGCCGGGCTGATTCCCATCATCAACTCCATGGCCGCCGCCGGGGTGGTCAGTCTGCCGGGCATGATGACCGGTCAGATACTGGCCGGCAGTCCGCCTACCGAGGCGGTCAAGTACCAGATTCTGATCATGTTTCTGATCGCGGCGAATACGGGTTTTGCCGCACTGGGCGGGGTTTGGCTGGGCTCGCGGCGTCTGTTCGACGACCGCGAGCGCCTGCGCCTGGACCGCCTGCGGCCCGTGGGCGAACGTTGATGGCGGCCGTATCTGTCAGTCGCCAGATGCTCCATGCCTGCGGGAGGTTCGCGCGAACAGCATCAACAGGAGGATGCCTGTCAGCAGCATGGCTGCGCTGCTCGGCTCCGGCACCATGACTGATCTGGCATAGTTGGCCAGAATCTGATGCCCGGCGGCCGTCGGGTGTTCTCCATCCCAGAACAGATATTTATCCGGCTGCGAACAGACGGTGCCCGAGTTCGGATCGGTCAGGTTGCCGGTCCAGCACGGGTCGGTCACGTTGTTCAGGCCGTATTTGCCCGGGTTTTGGCCAACCTGATCGAGCAGCCGGTACGTGTCGATCTGGGTCAACGCGAAGCCGTCGGTCGCGGCCAGGTTGGCCAGCGTAGCGGCCAGGGCTGCATTGTATTGCTGGGTGACCTGCTGGATCGTGGCCAGCGTGGCGGCGGGGGTCGCCGTGCTGTTGGCGAGTGCCCGCGCATCCGGCGTCTTGCTCAGGTCGGGCACGTTGAGGACGAGAAGATTCTGCATGCCAGCGGCGGCCAGGCCGCTGACGAAGCTGCCGACGTTGCCGATCGCCTGCGAAAGGTCAGTACCGATGTTCAAAGGCGTGCCTGCTGCGAGAGCGCCAAACAGTGCGTTGAGATCGTTGGCACCGATCCAGAGCGTGTACAGCGCATCGGACTGGGGATGGGCAACCGTTGAGTTGAAGGCGGTGAGCTGGTTGAGCAGATCGGTCGAGTTCTGCGTGTGGGCCAAGGTCGTGCCGGTTTGCGCGCCGCCGAAGGCGTAGTCGTTGCCACCCGCCAGACTTGGCGTCACTGCACCCAGGCCCAGCGACGCGGAGAGGTCCTGCACCCAGACGTTGCCGTTCGTGAACCGGCCATTCGAATACGGGGGCGAAACAGGCGTGGTTCCTCCGCTTCCAAGATAAATGTTGCCGGTATCCGACAGGCTGTCGCCGAAGGCGTAGATTCCCGAAAATGCAGTGGCAGAGGCCGGAATGCTGCTTACGAGATACAGCAGGCCAAATATCGCGACGGACGCGAGATGTCGGTAAACGCGCATTCCCTTCATGATCGCTGATTCCTTCTTATTTTTAGGTCGACGTGATTCTGCCTCGGCCGGGGGAGGTTCTCCCGCAAAGCCGCGCCTGCTCGCTTATCGTCCGCGCTGGATTTGCTCGGACTGTTCTTGTGGGGCTTCAGACCGAAACACAATATCCGCGCCAACTCGATATAAAACGACTTAAGTCAATTGCTTATTGATTTTGTTTCGGAAGAGACGCGGCGGATGCGTAAAAAAATCCGACGCCTCTGTCGGGCCGAAAAGCGCCCTCGGTCGATGCAGACCAGGATGGGGATTGGGCCGCGCACCAGGACTGTGCACGGCGGCAAGAGTGACTTCAGGGTGTCCGCGAAGGGATCGCAGCACGCCGTTTCCGGGCGGGATGCACCCGCGGGAAGTGTAAAGTCGACCGGATCGGTTTCAGTCGTTCGGCGTACGGTCTGCCGTCAACTCCGTCTCCAGTAGGGCGCGAACCCGTTGATTCACTTCGTCGCGCACCCGGCGGAATTCGGCCATGATTTCCTCTTCCGTGCCGGAGGCCTTGGCGGGATCCGTCAGAGGCCAGTGCAGTTTGCGTACGCCGGCCGGCAGCACCGGGCAGTGCTCGTCGGCGTGCCCACAGACCGTCACCACCAGATCGGCGCGGGCGAGCATGTCGTCGGTCAGCCGGGTCGATTCCTGTGCGGAGATGTCCACGCCGGCTTCGGTCATGACGGCGATGGCGCGGGGATTCTTGCCATGGGCTTCGATGCCCGCGGATTCGGCGACGACATGCTCGCCGCCCAGGGTGCGGGCCCAGCCTTCGGCCATCTGGCTGCGGCAAGAGTTGCCGGTGCAGACGAAGAGCAGGTGCAGGGGGGCGGTCATGGTCGTTCTCCAGGTTTCAATGGCCGACTACCGGCAACCACGCCGCCAGCGCCAGCAGGGTGATGAGCAGGACGGGCGGCGTGAGGATGAGGCCCACCTTCATGTACTGCCCCCAGGTGATGGTCTCGCCCTTGCGGGCCAGCACGTGCAGCCACAGCAGGGTCGCCAGGCTGCCGATGGGGGTGAACTTGGGCCCCAGGTCGCAGCCGATGACGTTGGCGTAGATCATGATCTCGCGGCTGGCGGCGGACAGGCCGTGAGCCTGGTCGATGGCCAGCGCGCCGACCAGTACGCTGGGCATATTGTTCATGACGGAAGACAGGCCGGCGCTGAGAAAACCGGTGCCGACGGCGGCAGTCAGCGGCCCTTGGGCTCCGAGCCATTCCAGTGCGCGGGCGACGTAGTCGGTCAACCCGGCGTTGCGCAGCCCGTAGACGACGAGATACATGCCGAGGCTGAAGATCACGATCTGCCACGGCGCTTCCTTGAGCACCTTGCGCACCTCGATATGCGTACCGCGACCGCCTGCGTGCCAGCGGCCGGCCAGCGCCAGCAGGACCAGCGCACCGGCGCCGGTGACGACGGATACGGGAACACCGAAGGGCGCGGTGACGAAGTAGGCGGCCAGCAGCAGCCCCAGCAACGGAAAGCTGGCGCGAAACACCAGCGGGTCGCGGATGGCTGCGCCCGGCGCTTCCAGGCCACCCACGTCGTAGCGGGCGGGGAGTTGGCGGCGGAAGTACAGCCACAGTACGCCGAGTGTGGCCGCCAGCGCGACCAGGTCGACCGGCACCATGACCGCGGCGTAGCGGTCGAAGGGGATGCCGAAGTAGTTGGCGCTGACGATGTTGACCAGATTGGAGATCACCAGCGGCAGGCTGGTGGTGTCGGCGACGAAGCCGGTGGCGATGACGAAGGCCAGCGCCGTGCCGGGATTGAAGCCCAGGCGCAGCAGTATCGCCAGGACGATGGGCGTGAGCAGCAGGGCTGCGCCGTCGTTGGCGAAGAAAGCGGCGATGACCGCGCCAAGCAGGACGACCAGCGGGAACAGGCGGTGCGCGTTGCCGCGGCCCCAGCGCGCGACATGCAGGGCCGCCCAGTGGAAGAATCCGGCCTCGTCGAGCACCAGCG
This sequence comes from uncultured Gammaproteobacteria bacterium, assembly GCA_963751375.1. Taxonomy (GTDB): domain Bacteria; phylum Pseudomonadota; class Gammaproteobacteria; order DSM-5130; family Acidihalobacteraceae; genus Acidihalobacter_A. The sequence continues at coordinate 83,594 of CAVVUY010000006.1, read as the reverse complement.
AGATGACGATGAGCGCCACGAAGGTAAAGGTGGCGTCCCAGACGATGTGCCATACGACCGGGATGTCGCCGAAGCCGATGACGCCGGTAGCGAGCGCGACGAGAGCGCCGGCGAGGGCACTCCAGCCGATACCCAGGCCGCGCGGTTGCCAGATCACGAAAATCAGGGTGACGATGAAGATCAGCAGCGCAAGCATGTGACGATGTCTGGGTCTCTGAGGCGGCTTTGGACTATAATTGTCAAGGCATATATATGCAAGCAGCCATATATAAAGGTTTCATGACACCTGACACATTTTTTCGCGCGCTTTCAGACGCCACCCGCTTGCGCAGCCTCATGCTGATGCAGCGCCAGGGCGAATTGTGCGTGTGCGAGCTGACGCACGCGCTGGAACTCTCGCAACCCAAGATCTCGCGCCATCTGGCCGCCTTGCGCGAGGCGCAGGTGGTCAGTGACCGTCGCGACGGTTTGTGGGTCTTTTACCGAGTGCACCCGGACTTGCCTCGCTGGGCGCAACGTGTGTTGGCGGAAACGCTCGAAGGCGTTGGAGTGCAGGAGCCTTATGCGCAGGATCTGCAGCGTTTGACCGAGATGAGTGATCGGCCGCGGCAGTCTTGTGCGGTTTAGGGTGTTGGAGAGGCGTTGCCGCCTTCTTTGAATATGCAGACGGGGATCAATCAGCGTTTGGGGTTTCTGTTGACCATGCGGTGGGAGCTTTTCGTGTTTTTGGCGCTGAGGCCGGTTTCGGGCGCGAATCAGCGTTAGGTAGTGCTGGTCTTACGTGAGTGACGCGCCCGAGTACCTTTCTTTGCACGCCCAAAGAAAGGTACGAAAGAAAGGCGCCCGAAAGGCCTTGTCCCTGACGGGCAGACCTCGAGCGCACACCCCGTCACGGGGCACCGCAGGCACTTGCCATCCTGGCAAAGCCTGCTCGGGCGGCGTCCATGCCGCCCGACCCCGCGCCGGGGCGCACGCTCGAGGCAAGGCCTAACGGGAATCAGCACGTCAAAACAGAACGCACCCCAAACGTCTCGCATGTCTGAATTAGCTTGTTCGGAAGTACTTCGCTGTCGGACTCGCCCTGTTTTGACGTTAGGTCCCCCCTGATCGCTTGCCTCGCGGACGTGCGCCTGGACTGATTGGACCTATTAAATTGGCCTCCCCTACAATCGGACGTATGAAACGCGCCTACTCCTATATCCGCATGTCCACGCCCGAGCAGCTGCGCGGCGACAGTCTACGCCGCCAGCTGAGCGCCTCCGAGGACTGGTGCCTCCAGCACGGCTATGTGCTCGACTCCTCCCTGCGCGATCTGGGCGTGTCGGCCTTCAAGGGCGCCAACCGCCTGCGCGGCGCGCTCGGGCGCTTCATCGAGCTGGCCGAGAGCGGTCAGGTGGACCGCGGCAGCGTGCTGCTGGTCGAATCCCTGGACCGTCTGTCCCGCCAGGAGATCCTCACCTCGCTGGGCGTGTTCACCGACCTGCTCAATGCCGGCGTCGAGGTCGTCACGCTGGCCGACGGCTATCGCTACACGCAGGAGTCGATCAACGATCTGGGCAACCTGATCGTCTCCCTGGTGGTGATGTCGCGGGCGCACGAAGAGTCGGCGATGAAGAGCCGCCGGGTGACCGCCTCCTGGGCCGACAAACGCGAACGCGCCGCCACCGAGCCGGTCACCTCGATCGTTCCCCTGTGGCTGCGCATGCGCGACGGCAAGATCGAACCCATCCCCGAGCGCGTGGCGATCGTGCGCCAGATCTTCCTCGACACCATCGACGGGCTGGGGCGCAGGAAGATCGTCAGCAACCTCAACGAGCGCGGCGTGCCGCCGTTCGGCAAGTCGGCCGTGTGGAGTGAGAGCTACGTGCAGAAACTGCTCAGAAGCCGTGCGGTGCTGGGCGAGTACCAGCCGCAGACCGGACGGGGCGCGCAACGCCGTCCGGTCGGTGAGCCGATCCCGGCCTACTACCCTCAGGTCATCGACGAGACCACCTTCTACCGGGCGCAGGCGGCGATGGATCAGCGCCGCACGAAGGGCGGGCGCCGCGGCAAGCGCTTCGGCAACCTGCTGACCGGCCTGTGCCGCTGCGGCGAATGCGGCGCCACGATGCGCTTCAGCAATCCGGCCCAGGGACCCAAGCGCGGGCGCGGCCCCTATCTGGCCTGCTCGCATGCCGTGGTGCGCGGGGGATGCTCCCATCGGCACTACTATCCGTACAAGGGCATCGAAGGGATCGCCCTGCACTGGATCACCGAGGCCGTCGACGTGCCGGGCGAGCTCGGCGTCAACCAACAAAAGAGCGTGTCGCTGCGCGCAGAACGGGAGGCGGCCGAAGCCAAGCTGTCGGGCCTTGAACAGGCGATCGAGAACTACGCCTTGCTGTTCGAGACCGCCGACCCCGCCACGCTGGCCCCGGCCATGAAGCGCTACTCCAGCCTGCTGGAAGAACGCGCCGCAACCGCCGACCAGGTGGAGCAACTGCGCGCTGATGCGAGCACCCAAACCACCACTCAGGCCGATCTGGCCGAAGCCCTGTTCGGCGCGCTCAGCCCCGTTGCCAAGACCGAAGAGGAACACTACACCCACCGCGCGCGGTTCAATCAGATGCTGCGCCGGGTGGTCAAGGAAATCCGCATCACGCCGCACCAGGACATCACCGCCGAACTCATGGACGGGCGCAGCCTCTTTCTCTCCAACCTGGCCGACAACGACGCGTTCGAGCGGGACATGCGCGTGTTCCAGGCCCTGATGCGCGACCTGGCCGATGAGGGATTGGATCGCTGGATCGAGCGTCAGCCCTGGTATGGGGAGAACAGTGATGAGCGGCAGGCGTAAACGGCTCAAGACGGCCAAGAACGGCCAAGAACGGCCAAAACCGGCCGGTCACTGTCTTCATGAATCAGACGTATGAACGTCCGCTTCCTCCGCGATAGAAGAAGTTTGCCCTTTCCTGAGTAACCGCCATTGAGTGCGCAGCAGGATCGCGTTGAATCTGAATGTCCCTGCCTGGGGTACGATTGGGCGGGCCATCATGCCTGAACCCGTGGCGGATAGAGGCGTATTCCGATGGCCTCTATCATCGGCTGTACGGTTCCCTCGCCACCACGAACCGCAGGGAGATTAGAAAAACACCTAAAGACACAATGGACCTCTGGCTGATATTAGGGATTAAGTGGATGTAAATTTCACGCTTATAAAAACGGGCCCAAGATGACTAGAGCCTGTAAATTAAATTGATTGTAATGAAAGAGTGAAGTTTTGTTGTTCGAGGTCAATTAGGTTTCTCTGAAACTTTACGCATATCAATCATTTTAAGTTATCGATAAAGTTATTTGTTGATTTTAATAATCATAAATTATTAATAGATAAATTAATTAGATGGATTTTTTGAGCAGCGAAGTAGTCGAAATCAGCAATTGCGTCACACATGTTTGACCGCTCTCAGGTAAATGGGTGTGTTTCACACTACGAATATCGTTATCTAAAAATGCACCGGATAGAGTGCCTCTGCGATATTCCTTCATGCATCACAACCGCCAGATGAGAGAGGTAATACAATGACTGCATTTCCAAAAAATGGCCTTAAGGTGGCCGCTGCAGCTGTGGTGGCTACTGCAGGCCTATCCATCGCGCCGGCACACGCGTCTCCGATTTCACAGATGAAGAGCGAGCATTATGTGCGTTGCTTTGGTGTGAATGCTCCCCACCGCAATATGTGCGCTACCGCGACAGGATCGTGTGCGGGTACGGATGCCAAGGCTCGTGACCCCAACGGATTTGTGTTTGTTCCGGCCGGTGTATGCGGAATGATTGATGGTGGAACGACCCATCCGGGAAAATTGGCCGCCAAACGCATTGCTCATTATGAAAATCTTCCTCCGGCGGAACACAAAAAGGCGCAGATGATGCATCGAATGCGTCAGGAAAAAGTGTTGAAGGAAAGCCTGCGAAGCCTGAACGACACGAAGGGTTGAGCCTTGTCGGGGAAACACCAGACTTTAAGCAGTAAGTCCAGGTCGATACCTGCGCTCGTAGGTATCGGCTTGCGTTCCGAGCTTGAGCAGTCTGTGTTGAACGAGTTGCCTGATATCGGATGGTTGGAGGTTCACAGTGAAAACTATTTCGGTATAGGGGGGCGGCCAGAAACAGTGCTGGAAAATATTGGACAGCACTACCCTATCAGTTTACACGGCATTGGTATGGGGCTGGGCAATTCTAAGCCCCTTGACAGAATTCACCTTGAGCGCCTCAAAGCACTGGTTGATGTAATTGATCCGCTCCTTGTGTCTGAGCACATATGCTGGAATGCGCATCAGCGTCGCTACTTCAGTGATTTGCTGCCATTGCCTTACAGGTCTGACGTTGCTGTTTACTTGGCAGAACGGATAGACGAAGTCCAGCAGTGCCTTGGTCGCCAGATCCTGGTCGAAAATATCTCCACTTACATCGAATTCAACGGTTCGGAATTAAGTGAGCAGGACTTTGTGCTTGAAGTGGCGCATCGAGCTGAATGCAAACTATTGCTTGATGTTAATAATGTCTATGTCAACGCTCATAATCATCAATTCGATGCGCTGGGATACTTAAACGAAATCCCTGGTGATATGGTCGGTGAGATTCATGTTGCAGGACATACCAGGCGCCGTATTCATGATAGTGAAATACTACTGGATACCCATGACAGACCGGTCAGCGGAGAGGTTTGGCAGTTGTATAGACGCTTGGTGGATCGGATTGGACCGAAGCCAACGTTGTTGGAATACGACGCAAATATTCCGCCCGTTGGTGAATTGGTCAGAGAGGCGAAGATCGCTGAACACATGCTCTTCGACAGCGTATCTCAGGAGTAATGAGCATGAGAGACATGCATTGCTTGTGCTCTCTGCAGGACGCGTTTTGTCAGGCGCTAGTGGATGGCGATCGTATACCTGAACCCGGTGTTTTTAGCGTGAATGGGGTAGACGCTCGTAAGCGTCTGAATATCTATCTAAACAATTCGAGGATTATGCAGGTCGAGGCTCTGGCTTCTACTTATCCTGCTATCAGGCGCCTAGTGGGGGCTGATTTTTTTGACAACATGTCAGTACTCTACTCCGAAGCTTATCCACTGTCGTGCGGAGATCTGCGCGAGGTCGGCAGTTGTCTTCCAGAGTTCATTCAGGAATTCGCTCCTCTTTCTGCTCTGCCCTATATGGGCGACGTAGCACGTCTCGAATGGATCTGCCATGAGTCGATGTGCGCGTCGACACAGACAATGGTGCGTGACTCCTCAAGCCCTGCGCGGATTACAGTGTCTATGGCTCCGCATGCCCGATTGCTGAAATCGAAATATCCGATAGCAGAAATATGGGATTTTGCACTGCGTGAGCACGCTTCGGATTCGTCCCGTTTGGATATCACTAATTCCGAGCCCTGCCATCTACTAGTCATGCGGCCGAATCTAGATGTTGAAGTCTTGCAGGTGAAAAAGGATGAGTGGGAATGGCTCGCGGATATCGACGTAGCGGGTGTCAATGCTGACAACGCTGGGGCAGACGAACAACGTCGCGTTGAATTCTGGCTATCTCGTGGTGCTTTGGACTTGCCAAGCGGCTAATTCAGGCTGTGTACAAGGCTATCATTTCGCTCCGCTGCTTTCTGCTTATGCTGTTAAAACACTTCTGACAAATTGATGTTTGGTACGCAACTATTTCAACACGCCGCGCACACCTCCTAAGGTCGGGTTGCGGTCTGAGGGTTGACAGTTACGTCGGCTGCACGCGACCGGCAGGATAGGGTCGACTCCCGCCTGACGGCCACTCCTGATGAAGCCCCGCTTTTACTGATCGGCCAATAGCTCAGGTCTCTGCAAAATCTCGTACTGGAGGCAAGTGAAAACTTTGGTCCTGAAGGGCTCCTATAGCCGCAGAATGACCCAGAGCAATCCCACAACGCACAGCAAAAGCACGACCGCCCGCAGGTTGCCGGCAAAGGCCTGGTCCGGCGCCGCTATCGCGGCTGGAATGCGCTTGCGGCCGGTGAGCATGGGGGTGACGAGATCGTCCTCGCCGACGAACAGGTGCAGGAATACCGCGCCGATGTGCAGCACGATCAGGCCCAGCAGCAGGTTGAAGCTGACCTGGTGCACGGCGGCAAAGATGCCGACCCAGTCGCCACCGGGCCAATGCGCGAGCGGGCCGTCGCTGGATAATAGCCCGGTGCCCGCCTGCACGGCGGCCAGCAGTATCATCAGCACCACGCTCCAGCCGCCGAGCGGATTGTGGCCGATGATCACGGGATGTTCGTCGCGCAACAGGCTGCGGGTGTAGGCGCTTACGGCGTGGGGGCCGCGCAGGAACGAGGCGAAACGCGCGGTGGGACTGCCGATAAAGCCCCAGAATAGGCGCCAGACCACCAGTACGAGGATGGCGTAAGCGGTCCAGGTATTTAGGTGCGTCCAGGGGATGCCGGCGTTGGCGGTGAGCCATTGAGCGCCGATCAGTGCCGCCAGCAGCCAGTGGAACAGACGACTGGGCAAATCCCAGACAGGCAGGATGCGGGTGTCGGGCACGGTATCGGCGAAGCGTTCGGACATGGCGCTGGTTCGGCAGGGTGAGCTCGTCCTGCAGTGTAAATCAGGCGCCAGAAAGGGTGCAGCATTTTAGGGGTTTTTAGGGGCTAGTGCTGTAGGCGCTTGAGCTGGCGGTACAGCGTGCTGCGGTGTATGCCCAGTTGCCGTGCGGCGGCACTGACGCTGCCGCCGGAGGCCTGCAGCGCGCGTTCGATCGCTTCGCGCCCGAGGCTACGCAGATCGCAGTCGGCACTTGGCGCTTCATTCGCGCCGCCCGTCGTGGCGGCGTGCAGCTCCGCCGGCAACTGCTCCGGTTCGATGCGTTGGTCCGGGCGGCTGAGCGCGAGCAGCGTGCGCAGCGTGCTGACGAGCTGGCGCAGGTTGCCGGGCCAGTCGTAGGTGCAGAGCCGTTGCAGCGTTTCGGGGGCGAGCCGGCGGCTGCCGTCGTCGAAATGCGCGAACAGCTCGCGCACCAGCCGTTCGCGGTCCGCGCGTTCGCGCAGGGCCGGCAGCTGCACTTTGAAATCCTGAATGCGGTAGTAGAGATCGGCGCGAAAGCGCTCTTCGGCGACCAGCTGCTGCAGGTCGCGGTTGGTCGCGCAGATCAGGTCGAAATCCACCGCGACCGGCGCGCCGCAGCCGAGCGGTGACACGCTGCGCTCCTGCAGCACGCGCAGCAGCCGTGCCTGCAGGGCCAGCGGCATGTCGCCGATTTCGTCCAGGAACAGCACGCCGCCGTGGGCTTCGCGGATACGGCCCGGCATGCCCTTGCGGCGGGCGCCGGTGAAGGCGCCGTCCTCGTAGCCGAACAGTTCCGACTCGATCAGCGTTTCCGGCATGGCGGCGCAGTTGATGGCGACGAACGGTCCGTCGCGGCGTCGGCTGCGCGCGTGCAGCCGGCGCGCGAAGACTTCCTTGCCGACGCCGGTTTCCCCGCTGATCAGCACCGAAATGCCGGCGTCGAGCACGGCAGTGGCCTGTTCCAGTTGCCTGGTGGTGCCGTGGTCGGTGACGAATTCGTCCCTTGGGAGCTGCGTGGTGTGGGGTGTGTGCCTGCGGCGGGGGCGTTCGGCTTCGTGCGCGTCGGCGTGGAGCAGGCGTCCGTCGAGGGTATGGAAACGACGCTGCGCCGCCGTGCCGGTGGATTCCAGCCAACGCTCCGGGGACGAGTCCAGCAGTTCGTGCCAATCGGTCTGCAACAGTTGCACCGCTGCGCGGTTGGCGCCCACGATGCGGCCCTCGCGCAGCACCAACACCGCTTCGCGGTGGGTGCCGAGGAGCTCGCGGCGCTGGTGGAAACGCAGCAGGCAGCAGTCGTCTGGCGTGTCGCAGGCCAGGCGGTGTTCGACGATCTGAATGGCCATGCGCACCATGCCCAGCGCGTGCAGATTGCTGAGCCGCGAATCGCCGGAAACGTCCATCACGCCGCAGGGTTCGCCGCGGGTGGTGAGGATGGGCGCGGCGTGGCAGCTGAGAATGCCGTTGCATTCGAGGTAGTGTTCGCGTCCGAGCACTTCGACGGCGCGGCGCTCGACCAGCGCGGTGCCGATGGCGTTGGTGCCGCGGTGGCTTTCCGACCACATCGCACCAGGCTGCAGTGCGACACGGGTCGCCTTCTGCACGAAATCGGTGTTGCCGACGGTATCGAGGATGAGGCCGTCGGTGTCGGCCAGCAGGACCATGCTCTGGCTGTCGTATACGAGCTCCGCCAGGGCGTCGAGTTCCGGGCCGGCCGCGCGGCGCAGCTGGGCGCGCGCCTCGCGGCGGAGTTCCAGCGCGGGCCGCTCGGCGACCTCGACCGGTGGATGTGCGCCGGCGTCCAGCCGTTCGACGCAGCGCATCCAGGAGCGGGCGATGTGATCGGGAACCTGGCCGCTGGGGTCGCCGCCGAGGTCGAGAAGCTGTCGGCGTGCCGCTTCAATATCCGCGGGCCTGTCGGCCGGTTGATCCGTGCGCATATTTCCTCCTGTCGCAGTACGCAACGTCGGTCCGTCGCAATTTGCGACAAATGCATCACATTCTCACTCGGACAAGCGTAGTCGAGGCGCACCCAAACGACCAGTACGCGACCTGCGCAGCCCTGCTGCGATGCCGCCAGCCGGCCGCGCCTGCGGTGCTGCCTAAGCCCCTGGCACGGAATCTGCCCTTCCAGTCGGACAGCCTTTGCAGCTGTGCACCATAACGACACCACGGAGGAGTTCCGATTATGTCTACCCAAGCGATCGACACTCAGGCGCATGGCGCCGCGTTGCCGTTCAAGACCCGCTACGGCAACTACATCAACGGCAAGTGGACCGCGCCGGAAGGTGGCGAATATTTCGAGAACATCACGCCGGTGACCGGGCGCGTGCTGTGCGAGGTGCCGCGTTCCAAGGCCGAGGACGTGGAACGGGCGCTGGATGCGGCGCATGCAGCCAAGGATGCCTGGGGCCGCACTTCTCCGGCCGAGCGCGGGGTGGTGCTCAATCGCATCGCCGACCGTATGGAGCAGAACCTGGAGCTGCTGGCGACGGCCGAAACCTGGGACAACGGCAAGCCGATTCGCGAGACCATGGCTGCGGACATTCCGCTGGCCATCGATCATTTCCGCTATTTCGCCGGTTGCGTGCGCAGCGAGGAAGGTGGCATCAGCGAGATCGACCACGACACTTACGCCTATCACTTCAAGGAGCCGCTGGGCGTGGTCGGGCAGATCATTCCGTGGAACTTCCCGATCCTGATGGCGACCTGGAAACTCGCTCCGGCGCTGGCCGCCGGCAATTGCGTGGTGCTCAAGCCCGCCGAGCAGACACCCGCTTCCATCCTGGTGCTGATGGAGCTGATCGAAGACCTGCTGCCGCCCGGCGTGCTCAACATCGTCAACGGTTTCGGCCTCGAGGCAGGCAAGCCGCTGGCCTCTCAGCAGCCGTATCGCCAAGGTCGCCTTCACCGGCGAAACCACCACCGGCCGGCTGATCATGCAGTATGCGGCGCAGAACCTCATTCCGGTCACCCTGGAGCTGGGTGGCAAGTCGCCGAACATCTTCTTCCCTGACGTGATGGCGCGCGACGACAGCTTTTTCGACAAGGTCCTGGAAGGTTTCACCATGTTCGCTCTCAATCAGGGCGAGGTGTGCACCTGTCCTTCGCGCGCACTGATTCACGAATCCATCTACGACGACTTCATGGAACGCGCGCTCAAGCGCGTGGCGGCGGTCAAGCAGGGCGACCCGCTCGACCCGAGCACCATGATCGGCGCTCAGGCTTCCGAGGAGCAGATGGAGAAGATTCTGTCCTATCTGGATCTCGGCAAGCAGGAAGGCGCCGAATGCCTGATCGGTGGCGAGCGCAACCAGCTCGGCGGAGATCTCAAGGACGGGTTCTACATCAAGCCGACCGTGTTCAAGGGCAATAACAAGATGCGCATTTTCCAGGAGGAGATCTTCGGACCGGTGGTGTCCGTGACGACCTTCAAGGACATGGACGAGGCGCTGGAAATCGCCAACGACACGCTCTACGGCTTGGGCGCCGGCGTATGGACGCGCGACGCCAACACGGCCTTCCGCGCCGGGCGCGCGATCAAGGCGGGGCGCGTCTGGACCAACTGCTACCACGCCTATCCGGCGCATGCGGCCTTCGGCGGCTACAAGCAGTCCGGCATCGGCCGCGAGAACCACAAGATGATGCTCGACCACTACCAGCAGACCAAGAACCTGTTGGTCAGCTACAGCGAGCAGCCGCTGGGCTTCTTCTGAGAGTGACTCAGTGTGAACGCCGCGGACCGGCCTTGTGGCCGGCCCGCGGCATATTAGGGCCGGGGGAAACCACGCACTCGGAGGATTATTGGTGTCCAGGACCGACTGAAAGCGGCCACCGTCGTCGCCGAATTCGGCAAGCCCCTGATCGTCGACGAGGTGCCGGTGCCCGAGCCCGGCGAGGGCGAGATCCAGGTCAAGATCGAGGCCTGCGGCGTTTGCCATACCGATCTGCACGCCGCCGAAGGCGACTGGCCGGTCAAGCCCAATCCGCCGTTCATTCCCGGCCACGAGGGCGTCGGGTTCGTATCCGGTGTCGGCAGGGGCGTCAAGCACGTCAAGGAAGGCGACCGGGTCGGCATTCCGTGGTTGTACTCGGCTTGCGGCCATTGCGAGCACTGCATGGGCGGCTGGGAAACCCTGTGCGAGCAGCAGCAGAACGCGGGGTATTCGGTCAACGGTGGTTTCGCCGAATACGCCATCGCCGACCCCGACTATGTGGGCGCATCTGCCGGCCAACATCGGTTTTGTGGACATCGCGCCGGTGCTGTGCGCGGGAGTGACCGTCTACAAGGGTCTCAAGATGACCGACGCCAAGCCCGGCAACTGGGTGGCGATTTCCGGCATCGGCGGCCTGGGTCACATGGCCGTGCAGTACGCCCAGGCGATGGGTTTCAACGTGGCGGCGGTCGATATCGACGACGCCAAGCTGGATTTCGCCCGCCGCCTGGGCGCGGCGGTGACGGTCAACGCCAGGAACACCGACCCGGCGGCCTTCCTGAAGAAGGAACTCGGCGGCGTGCACGGCGTGCTGGTCACGGCGGTCTCGCCCAAGGCCTTCGAACAGGCGCTGGGCATGGTGCGGCGCGGCGGTACGGTGTCGCTCAACGGCCTGCCCCCGGGCGAGTTTCCCGTTGCCGATCTTCGACATGGTGCTCAACGGCATCACCGTGCGCGGTTCCATCGTCGGTACGCGGCTGGACCTGCAGGAATCGCTCGATTTCGCCGGCGCGGGCAAGGTGGCGGCGACGGTCGAGGCGCAGCGCCTGGACGACATTAACGACATCTTCAAGCGCATGCATGCCGGCCAGATCGAGGGCCGGGTGGTGCTCGACATGAGCGCCTGACGCGAACGGGCGCCGCAGCGCAAGGCTGCGGCGCCCGCCTTTATTTGCAGGAGGTCTCTCATGGATCGGACGGAGACGAACGCTGCCGTACCGCGGGTGACGGCGACGCCGGCGGCACTGGAACTGATCGAAGCCTTGCGCGACAAGCACGGGCCGTTGATGTTTCATCAGTCCGGCGGCTGCTGCGACGGCAGCGCACCGATGTGCTATCCGCAGGGCGAGCTGATGGTGGGCGATCAGGATCGCTTGCTTGGGCATATCGGCGGCATGCCGTTCTACATCAGCGCCTCGCAGTTCGAATACTGGAAACACACCCAGCTCATCATCGACGTGGTGCCCGGGCGCGGCGGCATGTTTTCCCTGGAAGGGCCGGAAGGCAAGCGCTTCCTGACTCGCTCGCGCCTGTTCGGCGACGCCGAGTACGAGGCTCTGGAGCCCGTCGAGTAGCGCGGCATCTGCAGTACACTAGTGCCCGAGCAACGGGCGAGGGCACTGTGTGAGCGAATCCAACAGCGTTGTAGACGCGGTCGAGACCGAGGATCTAGATCCTCTGCACATTCTGCGCGCCCAGGTCGACCGCGCAGTTTCCACCCTCGAATATCTGCCGCGCGGGCTGATCGACCATCTGCGCCTGCCGCGGCGGACCGTCATCGTGACGTTCCCGGTGGAAATGGAGGACGGTTCGGTGCGCAGCTTCCGCGGCTACCGTGTGCTGCACAACCGCACCCAGGGACCGGGCAAGGGCGGTATCCGTTTCCATCCCGAAGTCACGCTGGAGGAGGTGAGCGCGTTGGCCGCGCTCATGACCTGGAAGTGCACGCTGGTGCAGGTGCCCTTCGGTGGCGCCAAGGGCGGCGTGGTCTGCGATGCCAAGACGCTGGGCGAAGCCGAGTTGCGCCACATCACGCGGCGCTACATCACCGAACTTGGCGAGAACATCGGTCCGCATACCGACATCCCGGCGCCGGACATGTATACCGACGAACGGACCATGGCCTGGGTCTACGACACCTATGACGTGCTGCATCCGGGCCGCAACAACCGCCCGGTGGTGACCGGCAAGCCGCTCGACCTGGGCGGTTCGCTCGGGCGCCGCGAGGCCACCAGTCGCGGCTGCCTGTTCGTCGTGGAGCGTTTTCTCGAGCTCTCGCCGCTGCCGGGCCTGGCGTCGGTGCAGGGGGCCAAAGTGGTGGTGCAGGGTTTCGGCCAGGTCGGTAGCGGCGTCGCCAAGCTGTTCCACGAGGCCGGTGCCCGGATCATCGCGGTCAGTGATTCGCAGGGGGCGATTCTGCACGAGGACGGCCTCGACCCGGGCGCGGTGGCGGCCTACAAGGCCGAGCACGGTACGGTGGTCGGACTGCCGGAAACGCGCAGCCTGACCAACGCCGACCTGTTGGCGCTGGAGTGCGACATTCTGGTGCCGGCCGCCGGCGGACAGCAGATACGTCGCGACAACGCCGAAAGCGTGCGCGCCAAGCTGATCGCCGAGGCGGCCAACGGGCCACTGACGCCGGCGGCGGACGAACTGCTGCGTGCGCGCGGCGTGGAAGTGCTGCCCGACATCCTGGTGAACGCCGGCGGCGTGACGGTGAGCTACTTCGAGTGGGTGCAGAACACGCAGAACGAGCAGTGGGATCTGGAAACCGTCAACGCCAAGCTGCGGCGCAAGATGAATCAGGCGGTCGACGTCGTGGTCGAGCGCTGGCGCCGTCTGCAGGGCGAGATGCCGACGGCCGATCCGCGCGTGGCTGCGTTGGCGGTGGCCATCGAGCGTTTGACGCGTATCACCCTAGAACGCGGCATTTGGCCATGACGACGGTACGCCGGGGATCTCGCGGGCCGTGACCCTGCGGGTCGAACCCGATTTCGGTCGCCGAGGGGGAGCCGATGCGCGCCCGCTTCTGATAAGCTCGTGGCGCGGCGGCTTGGGCAAGCCGCGCTTGGGAAAATCGTGATAGATGACTAAGAAGACTGTTTTGGGGCGCCCTTCGCCACGGCCGGTGCGCGCGCTGATCATTCTGCTGTTCGGCATGACGCTGGGGATTCTCGCCGACCGTACCTATCTCGCCGGGATCATTCCGGGAGCCATGGTGCCGAGTTCGGCGATCGGCGATTTCAAGCTCATGGCGCAGGCCTGGAATTTGATCGACGCGCACTACGTCGACCGCCCTGCGGTCAAACCGCAGCGCATGACATATGCCGCAATCAGCGGCATGGTCGATTCGCTGGGCGACACCGGTCACAGTACGTTTCTGACGCCGCGAGAAGTGCGCATGGCCAATGCCGCCATCTCCGGGCATTTTGCCGGCATCGGCGCCGAAGTGCAGCTCAAAGGGGCGCATGTGGTCATCGTCACGCCGATCGACGGCACGCCCGCGCAGCGCGCGCACCTGAAGCCAGGCGAGATCATCCTCAAGGTCGACGGCAAGTCCGTGGCGGGCGAATCGCTGAGCGCGGTGGTCGAGCGCATCCGCGGACCGGCCGGCAGCAAGGTGACGCTGGCGCTGCAGGCGCCGACCTCGGGCCATCAGCGCACCGTGACCCTGGTGCGGGCGGACATCCCTGTACATAGCGTCAGCTGGCACATGCTGCCGGGCACGCGGGTCGCGGATATACGCATCGCCAGCTTCAGCGACGGCACCGCGGCGGCCCTGGACAAAGCGCTGACCGAGGCGCAGCAGGCCGGGGCCAAGGGCATCGTCCTCGACCTGCGCAACGATCCCGGCGGCTTGCTCGACCAGGCGATCGACGTGGCCAGTCTGTTCGTGCCCAAGGGCAACGTGCTGCTGGAAAAGAACGTAGCCGGGCAGGTCAACCCGATTCCGGTGCGCTCCGACGTGCCGAAGTTCACTCTGCCGATAGCGGTGCTCATCAACGGCGGTACCGCCAGTGCGGCGGAAATCGTCGCCGGGGCGCTCAAGGACAACGTCGAAGCCCCGTTGATCGGCGAGCGCAGTTTCGGCACCGGCACCGTGCTGCGCCAGTTCATGTTGTCCAACGGTTCGGCGCTGCTGATCGCGGTGCGCGAATGGCTTACCCCGAATGGCCACACGATCTGGCACAAGGGTATCGAGCCGACCCAAAAGGTCGCGCTGGCCGAGAAGGCCATCATGCTGCGGCCCGATGCGATGCGCGATCTGACCGCCGCCAAGCTGCGCCACAGCGACGACGCGCAGTTGCTTGCCGGACTCAAGGCAGTCGAGGCACGCATCGCAAAAAAGAGTTCGTGAAGAGTTCTTGAGGCGTGTTCCCTGGAAGCGGGGCGATGGTGTGCTCGACATCGGTTCCTGACCCCATCCAGGCGCGGCGACGCCAAGTGCCGTGGCGTTGAGGGCGGGTGATTTTCGTTCACATCGCCGTTGGACCTCGTATATAGTTGCACCACGATTGATCGGCCGCCCTGGAGAGAACCCGCCCACAGCGGGTCGCCGAAGGCGCAAACCGCCCGGAAACGCTCAGGCAAAAGGACATGGCGGCCGCAGATCGCGGACATATCGCGATCGCTATCGGCTCTGGAGAGTGGCTGGCGCTGTTGCGTGGGCCCACCGAAGGGGATGGCGCAAGGTCGGGGGGATCGATGGGGGGAAGTTCCGCTTTCGATCTCCGCGCGCGCCTAATCTCTCAGGTTCGAGGACAGAGGGGCGGCCGCAGGTATCGTCGGGCCCATTCCATAGGAACGGGTCGGGCGACACTGAAGCCGTTGCCGCGAAGCTGCCGATCGGATGGGGTGGCTTCGAAACCTTGAGGAGCCCGATCATGTCCCAGCGTACGCCGCTTTACTCCGAACACGTCGCCGCCGGCGCCAAGCTGGTCGATTTCGCCGGCTGGGAAATGCCTCTGCACTACGGCTCCCAACTCGAGGAGCACCATCAGGTGCGCCGCGACGCCGGGGTGTTCGACGTCTCGCACATGACCGTGGTCGATCTGGCGGGCGCCGGCGCCGGGGATTTCCTGCGCTATCTGCTGGCCAACGACGTGGCCAAGCTCAAGCTGCCGGGCAAGGCGCTGTACGGCTGCATGCTTACGCCCGACGGCGGCGTGATCGACGATCTCATTACCTATTGGCTGGGCGGCGAGAGCTACCGCGTGGTCGTCAATGCCGCGACCCACGACAAGGATCTCGCCTGGATGCAGGAGCAGGCCGGCGCGTTCGCGGTTACGCTGCGCGAGCGCGACGATCTGGCGATGCTGGCCGTGCAGGGGCCGAACGCGCGCGAGCGCGCCGCGGCGGTGCTGGGCGGGACGGACGCCGAGGCCGCGCTGGCGCTCAAGCCCTTTAGCGGCGTAGAGCTGGGCGAACGCTTTGTCGCCCGCACCGGCTACACCGGCGAGGACGGCTTCGAGATCATGCTGCCGGTAGACGAGGCAGCGGCGTTCTGGCGTGCGCTGCTGGCCGCCGGCGTCAAACCGATCGGCCTCGGTGCGCGCGACACGCTGCGCCTGGAGGCGGGCATGAACCTGTACGGCACCGACATGGACGAGACCATCAGTCCGCTGGAGTGCGGCCTGGCCTGGACCGTCGCCTGGGAGCCGGCCGAGCGGGACTTCATCGGCCGCGCGGCGCTGGAGCGCCAGCGCGAGGCCGGTGCGCCGCGTCGCTTCGTCGGTTTGGTGCTGGAGGGGCGTGGCGTGCTGCGTGGCCACCAGCGCGTGGTCGTCGAGGGCGTCGGCGAGGGCGAGACCACCAGCGGCACGTTCTCGCCTACACTCGGAGTGGCGATCGCGCTGGCGCGCGTGCCGGCCGCCACCGGCGAGCGCTGCGAGGTCGACATTCGCGGCAAGCTCCATGCGGTGCGCGTGGTCAAGCCGCCGTTCGTGCGCAACGGCGAATCCTGTCTTTGAACCCGTGGGGTTGCAGGCAACCCCGATAACCCTGAAAACAACTCTTTCGCGGAGACGCATTCATGAGTGAACACCCATCCGACCTGAAGTACACCAAAAGCCACGAGTGGGTGCGCGACAATGGCGACGGCACCTGCACGGTCGGCATCACCGATCATGCCCAGGAACTGCTCGGCGATCTGGTGTTCGTCGAAACGCCCGAGGCCGGCACGCGTGTGAGCGCGGGCGATGCCTGTGCCGTGGTCGAGTCGGTCAAGGCCGCCTCCGACGTGTACGCCCCGCTGACCGGGGAAGTCGTGAAAGGCAACGAGGCGCTGGCCGATACGCCGGAGCTGGTCAACCAGTCCGCGCACGAGGACGGCTGGCTGTTCACGATGCGCCCCGACGACGCGGATGCCGCGGCTGCACTGATGAGCGCCGCAGACTACGACGCATTCCTCGAATCCGAGGGCTGAGAGCCTCTCCTTTGCAACCGACAACAGGCCGCGGAGCGCTGCAAGGCGCTCCGCGTGCGCCCAGAGCGCGTTAGCTGCGCAGCGCCGAGAAACGATTCATGCCTTTCATACCGCATACCCAAGACGAGATCGATGCCATGCTGGCCGCCATCGGCGTGCCGCAGATCGAGACGCTGTTCGACGAGATTC
Organism: uncultured Gammaproteobacteria bacterium; assembly: GCA_963751375.1. GTDB lineage: Bacteria > Pseudomonadota > Gammaproteobacteria > DSM-5130 > Acidihalobacteraceae > Acidihalobacter_A. Next base: position 66,696 of record CAVVUY010000006.1, on the reverse strand, counting down.
CCGCGGCCCTGCGCAGCGGACCGCTGCAGGCGGTGCCCGAAGCGCTGTCGGAGATGGAAGTCGCGCGTCTGATGCGCGGCCGCGCGGCGCAGGACGCCGGCGCGCTGAACTTCATCGGTGCCGGCGCCTATGAACACCATATCCCCGCGGCGGTGTGGGAAATCGCCACGCGCGGCGAGTTCTACAGCGCCTACACGCCGTATCAGGCGGAGGCCTCGCAGGGCACGCTGCAGCTGATCTACGAATACCAGACCATGATGACCGGGCTGACCGGCATGGAGGTCTCCAACGCCTCGCTGTACGACGGCGCTTCCGCGCTGGCCGAGGCGGTGCTGATGGCGGTGCGGCTCAACCGCAAGTCCAAGTCGCGCCGTGTCTTGATGCCCCGCAGCGTGCACCCGGCCTATCGTGCCACCGCGCACGCCATTGTCCACGCCCAGGGCATCGAACTGGTCGATTTGCCGATCGATGCCGCAAGCGGACGCCTCGATCCGGCTACGCTTGAGGCCTACGCGGACGAGGACATCACCGCTCTGGTCGTACCGCAGCCGAATTTCTTCGGTGTGCTGGAGGAGGCCGACGCGTTGACCGACTGGGCCGCCGCGCACGGTGTGACGCTGATCGCCGCGGTCAATCCGCTGACGCTGGCGGTGCTCAAGCCGCCGGGAGAGTGGGGCGGCGGAGCGGGCGCCGATATCGTGGTCGGCGACGGCCAGCCGCTGGGTGCGCCGCTGTCTTCCGGCGGCCCCTATTACGGTTTCATGTGCACACGCCAGACGCATGTGCGGCAAATGCCCGGTCGCATGGTCGGACGGGCCGTCGATGCCGACGGCAAGCCCGGCTTCGTGCTCACGCTGCAGGCTCGCGAGCAGCACATCCGGCGTTCCAAGGCGACTTCCAACATCTGCACCAACCAGGGGCTGGTGGTGACCGCCTCCACCATCCACATGGCGGTGCTGGGGCCGGAAGGCCTGGCGCGCGTGGCAGCGGCAAGCTACGCCAATACCCATGCGCTGGTCGAACGCCTGCGCCCGCTGGGGGTCGAACCCGTATACGGTGGCGAATTCTTCCATGAGGTTGCCCTGCGCCTGCCGCGTGCTGCCGCACCGGTGCTCGAGAACATGGCCGAGCAGGGCGTGCTGGGCGGCTACGATCTGGGGCGCGACGGCCTCGGAATGCCCGATTGCGTACTCGTCTGCGCCACCGAAACCAAGACAGAGGACGACCTGCAGCGCTACGCCGAGGCGCTTGCAAGCGCACTGAAAGCCGACTAGGCGCCATTGCCTATACGGCTTTCCCACCAAGGAAAGGAGGAATACCCATGGCGAACATCACCCTGCACGGCACTCCCATCAAGACCAACGGCGAACTGCCAGCCGTCGGTAGCCAGGCGCCCGAATTCCATCTGGTCGACGGTGATCTCAACGACGTCAAGCTGGCCACCTACGCCGGCAAGAAGAAGCTGCTCAACATCGTGCCCAGCCTGGACACGCCGACCTGCGCCATCTCCACGCGCAAGTTCAACGAATTCGCCAAGCAGCGCGACGACGTGGTGATGCTGGTGATCTCCGCGGACCTGCCCTTCGCGCAGAAGCGCTTCTGCGGCGCCGAGGGCGTGGACAACGTGCTGCCCCTCTCGCTGATGCGCACGCGTGCCTTCGCCAAGGACTACGGCGTGCTCATCGAGAACGGCCCGCTGGCCGGCATCACGGCGCGCGCCGTGGTGGTGCTCGATGCGGACAACCGCGTGCTGCATGCCGAACTCGTGCCCGAAATCGGCGAAGAGCCGAACTACGACGCCGCCCTCGCGGCGCTTTGAACGGCCGGGTGCCGCGGCCCGGCCGCCGCGGCACCCGACCAATGACCGACCTGAGCTCCCTACGATGCTGATCTTCGAACACTCCAAGCCGCAACGCCGTGCCGCCGCCCAGGCGCCGCTGAACAAAGCCGCGCTGGACGGCCTGCCCGAGCGCTTCCGCCGCAAGACCGCCACGGGTTTGCCCGAGGTCTCGGAACTGCAGGCGGTGCGCCATTACACGCGCCTGTCGCAGAAGAACTTCTCCATCGATACGCAGTTCTACCCGCTGGGCTCGTGCACGATGAAGTACAACCCGCGCGGCGCGAACAGCCTGGCCATGCTGCCCGGCTTCCTGGACCGGCATCCGTATGCGCCGGAGAGCTTCAGCCAGGGCATCCTGGCCACGCTGTTCGAGCTGCAGGAGATGCTCGAGGACGTCACCGGCATGCGCGGCGTGTCGCTCACGCCGATGGCCGGCGCGCAGGGCGAGTTCGCCGGCGTAGCCATGATCCGCGCCTATCATCAGGCGCGCGGCGACGATGCCCGCAGCGAGATCATCGTGCCCGACGCGGCGCACGGCACCAATCCGGCGACCGCGACGATGTGCGGCTATGCGGTGCGCGAGATTCCCACCGACGCCGAGGGCGACGTCGATATGGACGCTCTGCGCGCGGCGGTCGGGCCGCAGACCGCCGGCATCATGCTGACCAACCCGTCCACGCTGGGCGTGTTCGAGCGCCGCATCCACGAGATCGCCGGAATCGTGCACGAGGCCGGCGGCCTGCTGTACTACGACGGCGCCAACCTCAACGCCATCCTCGGCAAGGTGCGGCCCGGCGACATGGGCTTCGACGTCATCCACATGAACCTGCACAAGACTTTCTCCACGCCGCACGGCGGCGGCGGGCCGGGTGCCGGCGCGGTGGGCGTCAGCGAACGGCTGCTGCCGTTCCTGCCGATGCCGCTGGTCGGCGCACGAGGGTGAGCGCTACCGCTGGCTCGACGAGCGCGACCGGCCGCAGAGCATCGGCCGGCTGTCGGCGTTCATGGGCAATGCCGGCGTGCTGCTACGCGCCTATGCCTACATGCGTATGCTTGGTCGCGAAGGCATGGGCCGGGTGGCCGAATTTGCCACGCTCAATGCCAACTACCTCGCCAAACTTCTGGCCGAGGCCGGTTTTTCCTTAGCCTATCCGCAACGCCGCGCGACCCACGAATTCGTGGTCACGCTCAAGCACGAGGCCAAGGAAACCGGCGTGACGGCGATGGACTACGCCAAGCGCCTGCTGGATTTCGGCTTTCATGCGCCGACCACCTATTTCCCGCTGCTGGTCCCCGAATGCCTGCTGATCGAGCCGACCGAGACGGAGGCCAAGGAGGCGCTGGACGGTTTCGTGGCTGCGATGGCCGCCATCCGTGCAGAGGCCGCGAGCGATCCGGCGCGGGTCAAGGGCGCACCTTACACCCAGCCCAATCGGCGGTTCGACGAGGTGCGTGCCGCTCGCGAACCGGACCTGCGCTGGCGGCCGGTCGGCTAACGGTTGCCCTGTAATACGCGGGTAATGCGCATGACACCTTTCCCGGTTAGGCTGAAGGCCGAACCGGGAGGGGCAGATGAACGGCAGCGGCAACACGGGCCTTAAGCGCATTCTCAAATCCTTCGTCTACTCGTGGCGCGGCTTGAGCGCCGCGTTCAGGCATGAGGAAGCGTTTCGCCAGGAGCTGCTGCTGGTGGCGGTGCTGGTGCCGCTGGCGCTGTGGTTGGGCCATTCGGCGGTGCAGCGGGCGCTGCTGGCTGCCAGCGTGTTGCTGGTGCTGATCGTCGAGCTGCTCAATTCCGCCATCGAGGCGGCTATCGACCGATTCGGCAGTGAGCGCCATCCGCTTTCCGCGCGCGCCAAGGACATGGCCTCGGCGGCCGTCTTTCTGACGTTTATAAATGCGGCGGTGATCTGGGCGGTGATTTTGCTTTGATGCGCGGTCGTTATGGCCGCTGTCGCATCCCTCGGAGCTGACGCGGCGGGTTTGTCCTGGAACAAACCCGAACAGCCATCGGCCGGCCGGCAGGGCGAAGAGCAGGAAGCCCGTAGTCAAAATCGCTACCGGCGATTTTTCATTGCGGCGTTCAACAGAGCACGAACACGTGCTCCTCGAAACGGCTGAGCTGCGCGCGGGCGTTTTCGTCGCGCAGGTCGCGGCTGGCGATTTTTTCGACCTGCCAGTGCCCGGCATAGAGCCCAAGCACTTCGGCCTCGCTTACCGCGAACGGCGGGCCCTGGCGTTCGTCCTGCGGATAGTCCAGCGTGATCAGCAGAGTCGGTCGTCGGCCCGGCAGAAGGCTCTGTAGCTTGCCCACATACCGTGTGCGCATGTCGGGCGGCAGGGCGATCAACGAGGCGCGGTCGTAGACGGCAGCGATCCGCGCTAGATCGCTGCTCTGCAGCTCGAAGAAATCGCCGCAGAGGATTTCTATCTCGCCGCAGCGGTAGCGGTGGAATGTCTGCTGGCGCTCGATCTCGGGCGTAAGCCCGTTCTCCCTGAAAAACGCTTCTACCGCAAGCGGGCTCAGCTCGACGCCGAGCACGCGATAGCCCTGAGCGGCCAGCCACAGCATGTCCAGGCTCTTACCGCACAGCGGCACGAACACGGTGCTGCCGGGTGCAACGTCCAGGCCGGGCCAGTAGGCTTCGAGGTGGACGTTGATCTGCGCTTGATGGAAGCCGATGCGGTTTTCCTGCCAGCGCTGCAGCCAGAATTCCGGGGTCATGCAAGAGTCTCCGATGAATCGCTGCGTCGTCGCAGCCAGTCGAGCAGCATGTGTTCCGGCATGGGACGGGCGAGCAGATAGCCCTGCAGGCGGTCGACGCCGGCGCTGCGCAGCGAGGTCGCCTGCTGCTCGGTTTCGACGCCTTCGGCGACCAGCTCGAGGTCCAGCGCGCGGGCCATGGCGATGATGGCGTGCACCAGTTCGTGCGCATTCGCCTGCGTGTGCATCATGCGCACGAAGCTCTGATCGATCTTGATCGTGTCGAAGGGCAGACGATGCAGCATGCTGAGCGAGGCGTAGCCGGTGCCGAAGTCGTCCAGTGCCAGACGAAAGCCGTCGCGGCGCAGGCGCTGCAGACGTTCGCGAGTCTCCGGGGTGTCGTTGACCGCGGCGGATTCGGTGATTTCGATGCACAGGCTGGCAGGCTGCAGTCCGTATGTGCCGATCAGCGCGTGCAGGTGGCCGGGCAGCGCCTGGTCGTCGAGCAGGCTGGCCGGGACGTTCACCGCGACGTAGGCATCGCCGTCGACGTGGTTCGAGTCCATCCAGCCTGCCAGCGCAGCGAGCGAGCGCTCCAGCATGCGCTCGGTAAGCCGGTGCAGCAGGCCGGCGCTTTCGGCCAAGGGGATGAATTCGGCCGGCGTCACGGGGGTGCCGTCCGCGCCGTTCCAGCGGGCCAGGGTTTCGAAGCCGGCCAGCCGACCGTCGGCACGGACAATGGGTTGCCACCAGGGCGTGATGGCGTCGTTGTCGATGGCATCGATCAGTTCGCCTGCCAGGCGCTGGCGGCGTTCGATGCGCTCGCGCAGCGGCGTGTCGAAACACAGCTGGGGCAGCCCCCGTTCGTGGGCGACTTCCGCCGCCAACAGCGCCGAAGCGATGACTTCTTCCGCCGATGGGGCATCGTGGCCGGCGAAGAAGGCTAGTCCGCTGGTGATCTGGAACTTCGGGCGCGGTTCGCCCGCGCCGATGTCGGCACAGGCGATATCGCGCACGCGCCGGGCCATGTTCGAGAGCTCGTCGATGGACGCCAGCGGTTGGCCCGGCAGCATGATCAGGTGTTCGGCGTGCTCGCCGCTGCCGATGATGTCGAAGGGCCGCAAATGCCCGTTCAGCGTGTCTGCCAGTTCGCGGATGTAGGCGTGGCGCGTACCCATGCGCGCGGTCTGACGCTCCGGGTCGCGCAGCCTGAACAGTACGACGCCGACCCCGCTTTGCGTACGCCTGGCGCGTTCGAGCTGGCGGGCCAGAATGTCGGTCAAGCGCTGCAGGTTGGGCAGGCCGGTGAATCGGTGGACGTAGCGCAGGGCGCTGATGTCGGTATGCGTGCCGGCAGCGCGGACGCAGGTGCCGGCGTCGTCGCGCCAGGATGCCCCGCGGGTCTGCACCCAGAGATAGTCGTCGTTGCCGGTCTTCACGCGGTACTCACAGCGGAAGTATTCGGCCTGCGGGTTCTCGCAGAAGCGGATAAATTCGTCCTGCACGCGTCGCACGTCGTCCGGGTGGATACGGCGAAGCCAGTCTTCGCTTCGGCGTAGCGGTTCACCGGGGGGGATGTCGAGCAGGTCGCGCCAGCGGGCGGAGTGGAACAGGCGGTTGCCGCGCAGGCTCCATTCCCAGATGCCATCGTTGGAACCTTTGATGATCAGCGCTTGACGCTCGCGCAGTTCGGCCGCCTCGGTGACTGCGGCGGACAGACCCAGGTGGGTGCGTAGGCGCGCGCGCAGGATGGAGAAATCGACCGGCTTGTCGACGAAATCGTTGGCTCCGGCTTCCAGCGCGGGACTGAGGTATTCGTGTTTGTCGAAGGCCGTGATCATGATCACAGGCAGTTCGACGGCCGTTCGCCGGCGCCGAATCGCCTTCAGCACGGCGAGTCCGTTCATGCCCGGCAGTCCGATGTCGAGCAGTACAGCGGAGATCGGCGTGCGGGCGAGAATGTCGAGCGCATCGCCGCCGTCGGCCGCTTCCTCCACCTCCCAGCCCTCGCGGCGCAAGCGACGGACCAGCAGCGTACGGCTGGGGGCATCGTCCTCCACGACGAGTATCGGCGATACGGTTCTGTCTTGGCGGGCGGGGGCTGTGTTCATGAGGCGTGTCGGGCGATCGTCTGCAGCAAAAGGTCGAAGTCTACGGGTTTGCTCAAATAGGCGCAGGCACCGGATGCCAGCGCACGCTCGCGGTCGTCGGCCAGGGAGTGTGCACTGAGGACGATGATCGGGAGGTGTGGTCGTATGCTGCGGATGCGCTCCATGGCTTGCCAGCCGTTGAGCACGGGCATGGCGATGTCCATGAGGATCAGGTCGGGCGATTCGTTCAGCGTAGCTCGACAGCCTGCAGGCCGTCCTCGGTCGCCAGCACTTCGTAGCCGCGTCGGTGCAGCCTGCGGCTGAGCATGTCGCGGTTGTGCGGGTCGTCCTCGGCCAGCAGCAGCTTCATCATTCCGCCTCGCCGATGCCGTCGAGCGGCAGCGTGATGGTGAACGACGAACCAACGCCGGGCGTGCTGGCGGCACTGATGTGCCCGCCGAGCACGCGGCACATCGAGGCCGTCAATGCCAGGCCGAGTCCGCTGCCGCCGTAGTGTCTGCCGATCGAACTGTCGGCTTGGGTGAATGTTTCGAAGATATGTTCGAGCTGATCTTCCTCGATGCCGATGCCGGTGTCCGCGACACGCCAGACGATGGCCGGAGCTTGGTTCGGCAGCGAGCCGCCGGCGACGCTGAGGCGGACCCGACCGCGTTCGGTGAACTTGGCGGCGTTGCCGAGCAGGTTGAGCAAGCACTGACGGAGTTTGCCGGCGTCATTGCAGAGCAGGGGCAGGTCATCGGCGATGTCGACGATGAATTCGTTGCCGTTGCCGCTGATCAGCGGCTTGGCCGTGGTGGCGACGATGCGGGTCAGCATCCCGGGTTCGAAGCTTTCGGGTATGACGTCGGTATGGCCTGCTTCGATGCGGCTCAGGTCGAGGACGTTGTTGATCAGTCCGAGCAGGTGCCGGCCGGCACTGCGGATCGCTTCCAGGTCGCTGCGGATGCTGTCGGGCGGCAGTCCGTCTTCGATCTCCTCGAGGATGAGTTCGCTGTAGCCGATCACCGCGTTGAGCGGTGTGCGCAACTCGTGGCTCATGCCGGCCAGGAAGCGGCTTTTGGCCTGGGAGGCGCTTTCCGCGGCCTCTTTGGCCTGGCGCAGCGCCGCTTCCTGCGCCTTCTCCTGGCTGATGTCGCGCAGCAGGGCAATGAAACGGCCGGTGCCGTCGGTTCGCGCCTCGCTGATTGCAAGCCGCAGGGGGAAATGCGTGCCGTCCCTGCGCCGTCCTTCGAGTTCACGGCTGCTGCCGACGATTCGCGCCTCGCGAGTGTCGAGATAGCGCTGTATGTAGCCCGCGTGTTCGGAGCGGTAGCGTTCGGGCATCAACTCGGTGACGTGATGGCCGGTGAGGTTGTCGAAGCCGAACAGGCGGCAGGCGGCGGGGTTGCCGTGTTCGATGCGCCCCTGTTCGTCGCTGACGATGAGGCCGTCTACGACGTTCTCGAACACGGTCTGGAGCATCGCCGAACGTTCGTTGACCAGACGGTCGAGCGCGGCGGCGTGGCGCGCACGTTCGCCCAGCACCCGCGCCGCGGACTCGAGCAGGAAGTTGACCAGCAGCACGAGTTTCTCGGCATCGTGGTCGGCGACCTGGGTGCGCACGGTGAAGTCGAGGCGGCCGTCGACCGCCAGGCACAACTGATCGGCGATTTCCCGGATGGCCTGACGTAGGCCGTCGGACTGGCTGGGTGGCGATGCTTCCATCAAGGCCTCCGGCAGCGCATGGCGAGAGGCGCGGCTCATGCGATCGGCGATGATTCGTCATCGCCGCCGGCGTCCGGCCAGCTCAGTTTGAAAACGCAGGCGCCAGCCCCCTGCTTGGCGCAGTCCAGCGTGGCGATGTCGAGGCGTTCGCCGTAGTGATCCGCGACTTCGCGCGCCAGTGCGCGGTAGAGCGCGCACCAGCGATTGGGGGAACGATAGCGGACCTCCAGGCAACCGTCGTCGTGCGGAGTGATGCTGAACTTGTCGTTGATCGCCTTGAGCCGCTGGGGATTGCGTAGGCCGGAGCCCAGCATGTTGTGGATGGCCGGCTGCCGGGCGAGGAATGCGCGCGAGTTCGCGGCGAGCGTGAAGAAGGTGGGGAAATGGACCAGCGCGCTGCGCAGGAAGGTGCGTGCGAAGCGCTCGAGGGTGGCGTCCTCGTCGATGCCGAGCACGGCGCAGGCGTGCGCCAGCAGCTGGCGGGCCTGCTCGTCGTCGTAATCGGTGTCCAGGCGGAACTCGAAGTCCGGTGCGAGACCGCTGCGACGCTTGACCTCGGCCGCAGCGTCGGCACCGGCCTCCTCTTGTACCATGTCGAGCAACAGTTTCTGGACCAGCCCGATCACGAGGTCGTTTCCGTGCAGTCGCGGTCGTCCGCGGGGATGACGCGGTTGCGTCCCTCGCGCTTGGCAGCCAGCAGGGCCTGGTCGGCGGCGCGCAGGAGTTGTTCCGGCGTATTCATATCGGACGTCATCTGGGCGACGCCGGCGCTGAGGGTGATGGCGGGGAAGTCGCCGCGCAGTTCCTGTACCCGGCTACGGATTCGCTCGGCGAGTTGCAGGCTTCCGCAAAGGTCGCTGTGCTGGCAGATGAGCACGAATTCCTCGCCGCCGTAGCGCACGGCGAGGTCGCCTGTACGCGAGCACTTCTGCAGCAGTTCGGCAACGCCGCGCAGTGCGCGATCGCCGGCGTCGTGGCCGAAGTCGTCGTTGATCTGCTTGAAATGATCTATGTCGAGCATGATGCAGGCCAGCGGATGATCATGGTGCTGGGCCTGCGCCCATGCGCTGCGCAGCTGGTTGTCCAGTGCCCGCCGATTGGCCAGTCCGGTGAGTTCGTCCTTGACCACCACTCGCCGCAGTTCTTCATTCAAGCGCGACAGCTCGCGCTGCGTTTGTTGGCTGGACTGGTGTTCTTCTTCCAGTTCGGCGACGAATCCGACCATGCTGGCGGCCATCTGCAGCTTGGCAAGCAGCACCTTGCGCGAGAAAGGCTTGGTGAGGAAATCGTTGGCTCCGGCTTCGAGCGCTTCGAGGGTATGCGCGCCATCGTAATGGGCGGTCAGGATCAGCAGATACAGGCGTGCGCCGAATTCCGCGCGCAGGCGGCGGCACAATTCGATGCCGTTCATGCCGGGGATCACCCAGTCGACGACGGCGATGCGCGGTGTCGACTGATACATCACGGCCATGGCGCTGTCGCTATCGGCGGCTTCCAGTACCTCGTAATCGTTCGGCTCCAGAATGCGGCGCAGCAGATTGCGGCTGGCGGGATCGTCGTCGACTACCAGCACGCGAGGGGCCGGGGCGTCGTGGTTGCGCGGATATGTCGTCGTCAGCCTTTGGCGCAGGCGTTCGAGTTTCGTCTGTGCGTCGCTGGGCAGTTCGAGTTCGAAAAGCCCCGACATTTCCTGCCATTCGCTTTCGATTTCGTCCAGTACGTCATCGAGTAGTTGTGCGTCGAAGCCCCAGGCTTCGCAGCGCTGTCGCAGCATGCCGACATGGTCCTCGGAGCGCAGTCCTTCGATCCACTCGCCGGTGCTGCGCGCAAGATCCAGAATGGCCAGCAGGGAGGTGAAGCGCGCATTGCCGCGCAGTCCGTCCGAGGCCTGTTCCGGATCGATGGCGGCCGTCATCAGTTCCGGGAACGACCAGCGACGCAGCAAGGCGGCGCTGAGTTGGCGATGATCGAAGCCGAAGTGCAGCTGTTCGCTGTGGCGCAGTTCTTCGGGGGTGGCGCAGGCCAATGCGACCTCGGCGCTTTCCTCCGGGGCGGCGCAGGCCAGCGTCAGGCGACCGATGTCGCACAGCAGCCCAAGGGTGAATAGCTCCGCCGTGGACCAGCCCCCGACGCGTTGGGCCAGTGCCTGCATGGCGATGGCGCGGGCCATCGCAGAGCTCCAGTAACGGACGAGGTCGAAATGATCGGCTATCGCGGCGCTGACATCGATCAGCGACAGGCCCAGCGCGAGCCGCCCGAGCGCCTGCATGCCTATGCGCATGACGGCATCGTCGACGGCCACGGTGGGGCGTAACCCGCGGTACAGGACGGAGTTGGCGAGTTTTACCGTCTTGGCGGTGAGGACAGGGTCCAGACGGACGATGGCTGCGGCTTCGTTGACGCCGGCGCTCTGGCATTGCAGCAGGTCCAGAAGATCCAGGGCGACCTGCGAGGGCGAGGGGCAATGGCCTTTGTCGAGTTGAATCAGCAGGGCATCGATTTGCATGTGCTGTCCGGCGGCGAAAGTGTGCGTATTCCGATCCTGTGTTCGCCACGGTTTGCAGGCGAAGGTTTCGGCACGGGTTATTGTTTCTCGGCTGTACCGGCCGCGCCATGTCTTGTTCGAAGCGGCGCGTAACGGCAAGTGCGCGCCGATGTTCTCCGTATTTTGGGTGCGGATGCAAGAGCGACGTCGCGCCGATCTTCGTCGCGGTCAGTTGTCGGCGTGGTGCAACGCATGGCTCTAGGCGGTCGAGCGGTCACCGAAGCGCTTCACCAGCGAGGCCAGCTCGTTGGCCAGGTCGACCACGTTGCCGGCCATCCCGCGCGTTTGTTCCGAGGCCTGTGCGGACTGCTCGGCCGCATCGCGGATGGCTACGATGTTGTGGTTGATCTCTTCGGCGACCTGGCTTTGCTGTTCCGTCGCTGTGGCAATCTGCGTGCTCATATCGAGGGTCGTCTGCACGGCGCGCCCGATGGCGTCCAGGGCGGCGGCGACTTTGTCGATGTTCTCCACGCCTTCGCGCGACAGTGTTTCGCTCGACTGCATGTTTTCGGACCCTGCGCCGATGTCGTTCTGCAGGCTTTCGACCAGCGAACGGATTTCCCCGGTGGCTTCCTGCGTGCGTTCGGCAAGGTCGCTTACCTCGTTGGCCACCACCGAGAATCCGCGCCCGGCTTCTCCGGCCCGCGCCGCCTCGATGGCGGCGTTGAGCGCCAGCAGGCGGGTTTGTTCGGCGATGCCGCGAATCAGGTCGGATGCCCTGTTGATGCGGGCGCTTTCCGCATGCAGTCGTTGCATGACTTCGGCGCTGACGCGGATCTGTTCGGCCAGTTTGGCGATTACCGCTGAGGTGCCCGCAGCCTGTTCGATGCCGGCGCGGGCCTCGTGCTCGGCGCTCCGGGTGGCATCGGCGGTGGCGGTGGTATTGCGCGCGACTTCCTGCACCGTGGTCGCCATCTCGTTCATCGCAGCGGCGACCTGTTCGATCTGGCTGCGCTGCTGTTCGATAGCCGCCGCCGATTGGTCCATGACTGCCGATGAGTCCTGGGCGTTGTCGTTCAATTTTCCGGCATGTTCGCCGATACGACCGAGCACGGTGCGCTGCCCGGCTTCGAGCAGGCGTACGCCGACTTCGATCTGGCCGGCAATGCCTTTGTGCCGGGAATAGACGGCCTGCATCAATGGGTTGTCGACGATGCCCCGTATCTGTCGGGCGAGTTGGTGTATGGGGCGCATGAACCACCCGACCGCCCCTATCGCGGCGATGCCGAGCCCTAGCGACAGCGCGACCAGCCAAGCGCTGGGCAACCCGCCGGCGATGGCGGCGGCCATCGCCAGAAATAGGACGCCGACCGTCGCCATGATGCGTGTGGATTCGAGATGCCGGAGTTTGCGGCGCTGCAGACCGGCCAATGCGTCAGTCACTTCGCCGGCAGAGGAGGCTCGATCGTCGGCGGAGGGCCTGAGTTTTCCGTAAAGCCGGCGGGCGCGCGCCACATCTTCCGTTTTGGGGCGGACGCGTACCGATTCGTAGCCGCTGACCTTGCCGTCGGTGTAGACCGGAGTCACGTAGGCGTCGACCCAGTAGTAGTCGCCGCTTTTGCAGCGATTCTTGACGATGCCCATCCACGCTCTGCCGGCCTGGACGGTTTGCCACAGATCGGCGAAAGCGGCCTGCGGCATGTCCGGATGGCGCACGGCGTTGTGGCTCTGCCCGGTAAGCTCTTGTTGCTGGAATCCGGCGATATCTGCAAACACCGGGTTGCAGTAGGTAATGACGCCGGCAAGATCGGTGGCGGAGATCAGCTGTTCGGAGTCTCGATAAAGCCGTTCATGCTGCGTTATCGGCAGATTTTTCCTCATTTAATTCCCCCTAATTTGTAGCTGGTGATGGCCGCTTGAGGGGGCATGACACTTAATCGAGCCGCAGCCTCTTAGTCGGTTCTTATTAAGGCCCAGTTGTTATCGGCAGAAAGTTGCCCAAGCTTAGCCAGCCGTCCGAAAAATCGGCCGGTACGGTTTGCGTGTCAGGAAAATGGTCGTGCGCGGGGTTCAGTCGGGGTCGTAGCCCAATACGGGGGCCAGCCAGCGCTCTGCGGTCTTGATGTCCCAGCCCTTGCGCTGCGCATAGTCCTCGACCTGCTCGCGGCCTATCTTGCCGACGCCGAAGTAATGCGCCTCGGGGTGCGCGAAGTACCAGCCCGAAACCGCCGCCGCCGGCCACATGGCGTAGCTCTCGGTGAGCTTGAGTCCGGCGCGGGTCTCGGGGTCGAGCAGTTGCCACAGCAGCCCTTTCTCGGTGTGTTCGGGGCAGGCCGGGTAGCCGGGAGCGGGGCGGATGCCGGCGTAGTCTTCCTTGATCAGCTCGGCGTTGCTGAGTTGCTCGTCGGAGGCATAGCCCCAGAACTCCTTGCGCACGCGTTCGTGCATGAGTTCGGCGAAAGCCTCGGCGAAGCGGTCGGCCAGCGCCTTGACCATGATCGCGTGATAGTCGTCGTGCTCGGCCTCGAAGCGTGCGACGTGCTCGTCCAGGCCGTCGCCGGCTTGTACGGCGAAGGCGCCGAGATAGTCGGCCAGGCCGCTGTCGGCGGGCGCGACGAAGTCGGCCAGGCAGCGGTTGGGGCGTCCCGCGGGGCTCTCGGTCTGCTGGCGAAGATGGTGCAGCGTCGTGCGCACTTCGGTGCGCGTGTCGTCGGCGTAGACGGCGATGTCGTCGTCGCCGACGCGGTTGGCGGGAAAAAAGCCGATCACCGCGCGCGGGTGCAGCCATTTCTCTTCGATGATCTGCTCGAGCATGGCCTGGGCGTCGGCGAACAGCTTGCGCGCCTCCTCGCCGACCATCTCGTCCTCCAGGATCCGCGGGTAGCTGCCGTGCAGTTCCCAGGCATGGAAGAACGGCGTCCAGTCGATGTAGCGCGCGATGTCCTCGAGCGGATAGTTCTCGAAAGTCTTGATGCCGAGGAACGTCGGTTTTGGCGGAACGTAGGCCGACCAGTCCACGGGTGTGCGGTTGGCGCGCGCTGCGGCCAGCGGGATGAGCTTGTCCTTGCGTTTGCGCGTGGCGAGCTGTTCGCGCACCTGCACGTATTCCTCGCGGATCTTTTCGGCGTAGGGGCCGCGCAGTTCGGGGCTGAGCAGGTTTGCGCCACGCCGACCGCGCGCGAGGCGTCCTTCACCTATACCGTGGGCGCGCGGCTGTAGCCGGGCTCGATCTCGACGCGGTGTGTGCGCGCGAAGTGGTGGCGCCGCCGATCAGCAGCGGGACGTCGAAGCCCTGGCGCTCCATTTCCTTGGCCACGTGCGCCATCTCGTCCAGCGAGGGCGTGATCAGGCCGGACAGGCCGATGATGTCGACGTTCTGTTCGCGCGCGGTGTCGAGGATCTTTTGCGCCGGCACCATCACGCCCAGATCGACGACCTCGAAGTTGTTGCACTGCAGCACCACGCCGACGATGTTCTTGCCGATGTCGTGCACGTCGCCCTTGACCGTGGCCATCAGGATCTTGCCCTGGGCTGCGGGTCGCCGGCTCGGCTTTTCCGGCTTCGATGAAGGGCATCAGGTGCGCCACGGCCTTCTTCATCACGCGCGCGCTTTCACCACCTGCGGCAGGAACATCTTGCCGGCGCCGAACAGGTCGCCGACCACGTTCATGCCGTCCATCAGCGGACCTTCGATCACCTGAGCGGGCGCTCGAACTGCAGGCGCGCTTCTTCGGTGTCCTCGATCGATATAGGTGGTCGATGCCCTTGACCAGCGCGTGGGCCAGGCGCTCGCTGCACCGGCCATTCGCGCCAGGCCAGGTCCTCCTTCTTGGCCTGTGCCGCCGCCCTTGACAGTTCTCGGCGATCTCCAGCAGCCGTTCGGTGGCGTCCGGTCGGCGGTTGAGCACCACGTCCTCGACGTGCTCGCGCAGGTCCGGCGGGCATTTCCTCGTAGACCGCCGAGCTGGCCGGCGTTGACGATGCCCATGTCCATGCCGGCCTTGATCGCGTGATACAGGAATACGGCGTGGATCGCCTCGCGCACCGGATTGTTGCCGCGGAACGAGAACGACACGTTGGACACGCCGCCGGAGATCATCGCGTGCGGCAGACGGTTCTTGATCCAGCGCGTGGCCTCGATGAAGTCGACCGCGTAGTTGTTGTGCTCCTCGATGCCGGTGGCGACGGCGAAGATGTTGGGGTCGAAGATGATGTCTTCGGGCGGGAAGCCGACCTGTTCGGTGAGGATGCGGTAGGAGCGCTTGCAGATCTCGATCTTGCGCTCGCAGGTGTCGGCCTGGCCGTTTTCGTCGAAGGCCATGACGACCACCGCGGCGCCGTAGCGGCGCACCAGCGTGGCCTGCTCGAGGAATTTCTCCTCGCCTTCCTTGAGCGTGATGGAGTTGACGATGCCCTTGCCCTGCACGCATTTCAGGCCGGCTTCGATGATCGGCCACTTGGACGAATCGATCATCACCGGCACGCGGGAGATGTCCGGCTCGGCGGCGATCAGATTGAGGAAGCGCTCCATCGCCGCCTCGCCGTCGAGCATGCCCTCGTCCATGTTGACGTCGATGACCTGGGCGCCGTTCTCGACCTGCTGCCTGCGCCACGGCCAGCGCCTCGTCGTAGCGCTCGTCCAGGATCAGGCGCTTGAACTTGGCCGAGCCGGTGACGTTGGTGCGTTCGCCGACGTTGACGAACAGCGAGTCGGCATCGATGTTGAGCGGCTCCAGGCCGGACAACCGGCAGGCAACCGCCGTTTCGCGGGCGCCGGCGCGGCGCTTTGCCGTCCACGGCCTTGGCGATGGCGCGGATGTGCGCGGGGGTGGTGCCGCAGCAGCCGCCGACGATGTTGAGAAAGCCCGAGTCGCGCCCATTCGGCGATCTGCCTGGGCCATCTCTTCGGCTTCGAGGTCGTAGCCGCCCATCTCGTTGGGCAGGCCGGCGTTGGGATGTGCCGAGACCAGGCTGTCGGCGACGCGCGACATCTCCTCGACGTACTGGCGCAGCTCGTCGGGGCCGAGCGCGCAGTTGAGGCCGATCGACAGCGGCTCGGCATGGCGCAGCGAGTTCCAGAACGCCTCGGTGGTCTGGCCGGTCAGGGTGCGGCCGGACTGCGTCGGTGATGGTGCCGGAGATCATGACCGGCAGCTCGGTGCCGAGCTCCTCGAACACCGCTTGATGGCGAACACCGCGGCCTTGGCGTTCAGCGTGTCGAAGATGGTCTCGATCAGCAGCAGGTCGACGCCGCCGTCGATCAGGCCTCGGCCGCTTCGCTGTAGGCGGCGACCAGCGTCGTCGAAAGTGATGTTGCGGAAGCCGGGGTCGTTGACGTCGGGCGAGAGCGAGGCGGTGCGGTTGGTCGGCCCGAGCACGCCGGCGACGAAGCGCGGCTTGTCCGGCGTCTTCGTCGTAAAGGCGTCGGCCGCCTCGCGCGCCAGGCGCGCGGCGGCGAGGTTGATCTCGCCGGACAGCGCTTCCATGCGGTAGTCGGCCATGGAGACGCGGTTGGCGTTGAAGGTGTTGGTCTCGAGGATGTCGGCGCCGGCCTCGAGGTAGGCCTCGTGGATGGCGCGGATCACGTCCGGGCGGGTTAGCGCCAGCAGGTCGTTGTTGCCCTTGAGGTCGCTGTCCCAGTCCGCGAAGCGTTCGCCGCGGTAGTCGGCCTCCTCCAGCTTGTAGGACTGGATCATGGTGCCCATGGCGCCGTCGAGGATCAGGATGCGGCGGGCGAGGGCGTCGTGGAGGATCTCGAGGCGGTTGGACATGGGAGCGCGTCATCTTGGGTGAGCGCGCAATTCTAACAGTTACGCCGCGTGATGCCCGAGCCCAGGCATGGAAGGGGGGGGCATGCAGGTGGTCGTGGATGAGGCGAATAGTCGCAAGCATGGCTAAGATGACCGATTGATGGTCGTCTGGTTCTGGGCTGTGCCGGATGAGGGGAGTATTCTGTTGCGGGTTCGCCGCAAGACCAGCGCCTTGCGCACGTGTTTGCCGCCGAACCCACCACCCTTCCAATATCCTCGTAAGCACAAAGCGATAACACCATGACGCACGTATTTCACCGCAACCCTGCCGCCGAGCTTCCCGTCGCGGCGGGCGGGGAAGGCTGTTACCTCATCGACACCACCGGCAAGCGCTACCTGGATGCTTCAGGCGGTGCGGCGGTGTCCTGTCTGGGCCACAATCACCCGCGCGTGGTCGAGGCGATCAAGCGACAGGCCGATACCCTGGCGTTCGCGCACAGCGCGTTCCTGACCTCGGAGCCCGCCGAGCAGCTGGCCGAGTATCTGGCGCGCAAGGCACCTGGCGATCTCGATTGGGTGTATTTCGTCAGCGGCGGCTCGGAGGCGGTGGAAGCCGCGCTCAAGCTGGCGCGTCAGTATTTCCTGGAGATCGGACAGCCGCAGCGCACCCGTTTCATCGCGCGCCGCCAGAGCTATCACGGCAATACGCTGGGCGCCTTGAGCATCGGCGGCAACGTGTGGCGCCGCGAACCCTATCAGCCGCTGCTGATGGAGTCGCACCATGTCTCGCCCTGCTATCCGTATCGCGAGCAGCGCGCCGACGAGACGCCCGAGGCCTATGGCGAACGCCTGGCAGCCGAGTTGGAGAACATGCTGCAGGAGCTGGGGCCGGAGACGGTGCTTGCCTTCGTGGCCGAGACCGTGGTCGGCGCCACGGCGGGCGCAGTGGCGCCGGTGCCGGGATATTTCAAGCGCGTGCGCGAGGTGTGCGACCGCCATGGCGTATTGCTCATCCTCGACGAGGTCATGTGCGGCATGGGTCGCACCGGCACGCTGTTCGCCTGCGAGCAGGATGGTGTGGCGCCCGATATCCTCGCCACTGCCAAGGGCCTGGGCGGCGGTTATGTCCCCATCGGCGCCATGATCGCCTCGGACCGCATCTATCAGGCGATCCGCGCCGGTTCCGGCGCGTTCCAGCACGGGCACACCTATATGGGCCATGCGCTGGCCTGTGCCGCGTCGCTGGCTGTGCAGCAGACCATCGAGGACGACGATCTGCTGTCGGCGGTTCGCGCGCGTGGCGAGGAACTTCAGGCTGCGCTGAAGGAGCGCTTCGGTGCGCATCCGAATGTCGGCGATATCCGTGGCCGCGGGTTGTTCCAGGGGCTTGAACTGGTGGCCGACCGGGACAGCAAGCAGCCGTTCGGCGCAGAAACCAAGTTGCATGCGCGAATCAAGGCGGAAGCGATGCAAAGAGGCCTGATCTGCTATCCGGGACACGGCACCATCGACGGCCAGCGTGGTCATCACGTGCTGTTGGCGCCGCCGTTCATCCTCGCGAGCACGCAGGTCGGCGAGTTGGTCGACAAGCTATCCGGCGCTATCGAGGCGGCACTGGCAGCGGTGCGCTGATGGATGCGCGCCCCGTGATTCTCTGCTGCGCGCCGAACGGCGCGCGGCGTGGAACGTCCGATCACTCGGCGATACCGGTAACGCCGGATTCCATGGCCGAAACCGCCAAGCGCTGCCTGGATGCCGGCGTTTCCATCCTGCATTGCCATGCACGCGATGCGGATGGGCGTCACAGCCTGGACCCGGAGCTCAACCGGCTGTATCTCGACACGGTACGCCGCGCCGTCGGCGAAGAGCTGATCGTGCAGCTGACCACCGAAGCGGCCGGGATTTACGCACGCGATGCGCAGGTCGGGCTGGTGCGAGCCCTGCAGCCGGAGTCGTTTTCGATCGCCATGCGCGAATTGTGTCCCGACGAGGCGGCAGAGGAGGAATATGCGGCGCTGCTGGCCGATGCGCATGCGGCCGGGGTGCGTGTGCAGCACATCGTCTATGGCGCCGAAGAGTTGCAGCGTTTCATCGGGCTGCAGGCAAAAGGCGTGATTCCGGATGCGCAGCCCTTCATGCTGTTCGTGTTGGGGCGCTACAGCGGAACGCAGGCCAGTGCCGGGGATATTCTGCCTTTCCTGCAGACCCTAGGCGGCCGCGACTGGCCGTGGATGGTGTGCGCCTTCGGCAGCGAGGAAAGCGCTTGTGTGCTGACTGCCGCTGCGTTGGGGGGGCACGGCCGTATCGGTTTCGAAAATAATCTGCAGGCCCCGGACGGCTGCGTGTATGCCGATAATGCCGAAAGCGTTTCGAGCGTTAGAAAGCTGATCGAGACTTTGGGTGGAAATATTGCTGATGCGAACACGGCGCGCCGTGTGCTGGCGATGGGCTGACGTATCGTTTTTTTGCGCGCGACCATGCGCCGCGCGGACTTGAAATCCGTACGGCGCATGTAATTTTCAGTGCATTTTGACTGCCCGCTTAAATGGATTTAAGTTTGCGGTATTCCCATGGTGATTGCCGCGGAATTGGGATTTTCCGGATTGACCACCGGCGATGCGCTATACGGCTGATTGCTGGCTGGTGTGGGATGGCCGAAGCGCCCCGCGACCAGCAACTGGATCGAGTGGGGATTTTCCGGGCTGACGGCCAGCGGCGCAATCGGATCGAGCGAATGGTCGGTCCCGGGTTGATACGGACTGCGGTTGGAAAACGAAATACTCCCTGTCATCAATACGATGGCGGAGTTTGGTGCTTGCGGACTGACAGTGGTCCCGTTGCCGTCGTGGGCATGAGCCGCGGGTACGAATGCCAATGCCAATGCTCCGGCCAGTGCCGTGGTGCTGATCGCCGTGCCGAAATGACGGGAATTTTTCAGGTTGATCATCCTTGACTCCTTGCGGTTCCATTTTTTGAGGGAATGTCGCGTCTTTCGGCTGCCGGGGGAGGTGGCCGGGAAAAGGCGCGGTTGATTCGCTTCTTCAGGGTGGGTCGAGCCGGGCGCGTATGCCCCTCTTCGAGCCTTTTCTTAGCGTAACGCTCGGTTATTCCACGATGCTTCAGAAAATGTGTTTCGTTCGAACGTATTTTTTGAAATTCATTATTTATTGTGTTTTTTATCGAGCTTTATGGTCATATTCATTGCGTTGATTATTGTGGTTTATTGATTCCTGCTTGATCGATGAAAGGTGTTTTGGATATGGACGCCACGCCGTTCGAATTGAGTTTTTCCGTCGAGCCCGACGATATCGATTGGTTGGGCCATGTGAACAACGTGGTGTACCTGCGCTGGGTGCAGGATGCCGCCGTCGCGCACTGGCACGAATTGGCTACGGAACAGGAGCAGGCGAGGCTGCTGTGGGTCGTGGTGCGGCATGAAATCGACTACAAGCGTCAGACCTTTCTGGGCGACGTGGTGATCGCACGCACCTGGGTGGGCGAGGCGCTGCGGCGCAATTTCGAACGCCATACGGAGTTGCTGCGCGAATCGGACGGCCGCATCCTGGCCAAGGCGCGCACGCTCTGGTGCCCGATCGACAAGTCGACGCACAAGGCGGTGGCGGTGGATGAGGTGCTACGTGCCCGTTTCTCGGTATCGTCTTCGCTCTGAACGACGGGTGCGGCCGCGGCGCTTACGGGCTAGGATTTTTGGTCTGTTCTGTCAGCTGGGGAGAAGCCAATGCTGCTCGAAGGTTCCTGTCATTGCGGACGCGTCCATTTCAGCGTGGAGTCCGCTCAGCCTTATCCCTACAACCGGTGCTATTGCTCGATATGCCGCAAGACGGCTGGCGGCGGGGGGTACGCGATCAATCTCGGTGCCGACAATTCCACTCTGGTCGTGAAGGGGCGCGAGCATGTGCGCGAGTACCAGCCCTCGATCACCGATCCGGCGACCGGTGCAGGCGAACTCAGCCCTGGCCGGCGCTATTTCTGCACGTTTTGCGGCAGTGCGCTGTGGGCCTGGGATCCGCGTTGGCCCGAACTGGTCCATCCGCATGCTTCCGCAATCGACAGCAAACTGCCCGTGCCGCCGGAATACACACACATGATGTTGGGCTCGAAGGCGGATTGGGTGACGGTGGAAGGCAGGTCCGGCGATCCGCGGTTCAACGATTATCCCGATGAATCCCTGGCCCAATGGCATCGGCGCCATGGCTTGAGTGGCAATTAGTCCCGCGCTGTTCCAGGCGCCTCCGCCTGTATCGCTGGATTGGAACACCTGCGTGGGGTGGGGAACAATTACATGCATCCGGTGGACAAACGGTACGGGCTTCGCGCTGGAAGGGAGTCTGACGAAAAGCGCGGCTTTTGCCTCGTTGGCGTCACGATAAAGCGAGACGGGGAGCGCGCCCGCCGCATCAGGAGGAGATATGAACAAAAGCGGAATCCATACGATCGCGACGGGCATCGTCCTGTCGCTGGGGATTGCTTTAGGTTGTGTCCGTCCGGCGGCTGCCGGGGTGACGGTGTCGATCGCCTGCGGTTCGGTGGGGGCTCCGAACCATATTCTGTGCGTGAAGGCGTCCAAGCAGTGGGCCGCCAAGACCGGGAACCAGGTCCGGTTCGTCACCACGCCTTACAGCAGCACGGCCCGGTTGTCGCTGTACGAACAGTGGATGGCGGCGCATGCGGACATCGACGTGCTGATGACCGACGTGTATTACCCCGGTATCCTCAAGAACGATCTCGTTGATCTGACGCCCTATTTCAAGAACGAACACGACAAGTTCTTTCCGGCCTACCTGAAGGTCGATACTCTCGGCGGCAAGCAGCTTGCGGTGCCGTGGTTTGCGGCGGTCGGGGTGATGTACTACCGCAAGGACCTGCTGGAAAAATACGGCCTGCAGCCGCCCAAGACCTGGGCCGAGCTGGAACAGGACGCCAAGTTGGTCCAGGCCAAGGAACGCGCTGCCGGCCATCCCAACTTCTGGGGCTTCGTATGGCAGGGCAAATCCTATGAGGGATTGACCTGCGATGCGGTGGAGTGGCTGGCGAGTTATGGCGGCGGCTCCATCGTCGGCACCGACGGTAAGGTCACTATCGACAATCCGCGCGCGGTTGCCGCGCTGACCATGGCCAAGAACTGGGTCGGCACGATCTCGCCGCGTGGCGTGCTGAGCTCGCAGGAGCCGCAGTCCTTGCAGGTGTTCTATTCCGGCAACGCCCTATTCATGCGCAACTGGCCCTACGTCTGGTCGATCGTGCAGAAGCCCGACAGCCCGCTCAAGGGCAAGGTGGGGGTGATGGTGATTCCCAAGGGACCGGGCGCCGAGGGACGCAATGCCGGCGCGATCGGTGGCTGGTCGCTGGCACTGTCCAAGTACGGCAAGCATCGCAAACAGGCGATCAGCCTGATCAAGTACCTGACCTCCTACGAGATCGAACGCATGCGTTTCCTGGAGGGCGCGCTGATGCCGACGCGCATGGCGCTCTATAAGGACCAGGCCGTGCTCGACAAGGCGCCGGTGATGAAGGTGTTCTACAAGGCGATCAGCAGCGCATCGCCGCGTCCGAGTGCCCAGACCGGTGCCATGTACAACCGCGTCAGTTCGGTGTTCTACACCGACGTGCACCAGATGCTGCTCGGCGAATCGAGCCCGCAGGCGACGGCCAAGGCGATAGCCGCCAAGCTCAACGCAATCAGCAGCAACGGCCGCAATTGGTAAGGCGGCGATGGCTGCGCGCGATACAGGTCCTGCGGATGCTTCTTCGCAGGGCCTGACCCTGCAGCGGCGCCGGGTGATTTGGGCGTGGGTCTTCATCTCGCCGGTGCTGCTGGTCCTGCTGGCGGTGGCGCTGTGGCCGCTGGTCACGACGTTTCTGGCCAGTCTCACCAGCGCCAGCATCAGCGGCGGCGACGGTCATTACGTTGGCCTGAGCAACTTTCTGCAGCGCACAGGCAGTGGCTGGAGCGGCGTGTTGGCCAGTCACGAGTGGTGGCGCTCGGTGGGCAACACCGCGCTGTTTACGATAGGCACCGTCGGTTCCGAAACGCTCATCGGCATGCTGCTCGCACTGGTGCTGGATTCCAAGCTGCGCGGCAGCCGCCCATTGCGGGCCGCGGTGTTGATCCCGTGGGCGATACCAACGGTGGTTTCCTCCGAGATCTGGACCTGGATGCTGCAGCAGCAGGGCGGCATCCTGAACGTTCTGATGCTGAAGGCGCATCTGATCAGCCAGCCCATCGACTGGCTGTCCAACACGGCGTTGATGCTGCCGGCGGTGATGATGGTCGACATCTGGAAGACCACGCCGTTCATGGCGCTGCTGATTCTGGCCGGTTTGCAGACCATTCCACGTGACGTCTACGAAGCTGCGCGCATCGACGGCGTGGGGCCGCTCAAGACCTTCTTCCGTGTCACCCTGCCGCTGGTGTGGCCGGCAGTGCTGGTGGCGGTGATTTTCCGCATGCTCGACGCGTTGCGCGTGTTCGACGTGATTTACGTCATGACCGGTGCAGTGCCGCAGACCGAAACCATGGCCGTCTACATTCAGAACCACCTGGTCAGTTTCGGTGAGATCGGCTATGCCTCGGCGGCCTCGGTGGTGATGTTTCTGATCATGGCACTGCTGCTCGCGCTCATCATCTGGAGCGGGCGCAAACGCCTGCTGGGGGAGGCGCGATGAAGGCGCTGCGCACGGTCGGCTTTTACGCCGTCGCCCTGGTGTTCTTCCTGTGGGCGGTGTTCCCCTTCTACTACGCCGTGGTCACTTCGCTAAAGACCGGGTTCGCGGTGATGACGCCGTCGCTGTGGCCGCACGCCCCGTCGATTGCGAATTACCGGCACATCTTCGAGCTCGGTTTCGGGCGCAACATCCTCAATTCGGTCATCGTTGCCACGCTGACCGTGCTCGTCGCCGGCCTGATTTCGCTGCTGGCCGCTTATGCGCTGTCGCGGGTCAGCTTCCGCGGCCGTTCCGCGCTGCTGGTCACCATGCTCGGCGCGACCATGTTCCCGCAGGCGGCGGTGCTCAGCGGCTTGTTTTCGGTGATTCGCGGACTGGGTCTGTACAACACCTGGTGGGGACTGATTTTCTCCTACCTGTTGTTCACCGTGCCGTTCACCGTGTGGGTGCTCACCGCCTTCATGCGCGAACTGCCGCAGGAACTGGAAGAGGCTGCCATCATCGACGGCGCCAGTCCGTGGACCGTGGTCACGCGCATCTTCCTGCCACTGCTCGCGCCGGCCATGGTCGCCACCGGCCTGCTGGCCTTCATCGCGGCGTGGAACGAATTCCTGTTCGCTCTCACCTTCACTCTCGACAACAGCGCACGCACCGTGCCCGTCGCGGTCACCGTGTTCGGAGGTTCGAGCTCGTTCATGCCCCCTTACGGCAATATCATGGCCGCCTCGGTGGTGGTCAGCGTTCCGCTGGTGGTGCTGGTTCTCGTGTTCCAGCGCTGGATTACCTCGGGCCTCACCATGGGCGCGGTGAAAGGCTGATGGCCGGCCGCGTCGTAGAGGCACCGTTGCAGGTGCGTTTCGAAGCCTGGGCCGAGACGGAAACCGGGCTTAGGCTACATGGACCGCGGTTCGGCGGGCGTATCGAGGTGCCTGCCGAGGGGGTGTTCCGCGTGCTGTTGTGGCACCGCCCGCAGGACGCCGACAAGGGCAGTTGGGTGGTCGAGGCGAATGCGCCGCAGCCGCTGGAGGTCGCGGAGTACGCCGGTACGCTGGAGCTGCGCAGCGGCGAACACGGTCTGCGCCTGAAGCTCGATCCCTTCGCTCTGGAGTTCGCCGGCATACGCCTGCCCGGCGCGGCGCTGACCGGCGGCCTCTCCAGCCACCTCACGCGCTGGTGGGAGGAAGGCGAGCTGCCTGAGGTGTTTGCAGACGACGGGCGCCCGGCCGGTTCGGGTATGGCCATGCGCTTGGCCGAGAGCGACACGCGCGCGTACTACGGCCTTGGCGGGCGCACCGGCTGGCTCGATCGCAGTGGCCGCAATCTCGAGGTTTGGGCCACCGATCCGGCGCCGCCGTTCACCCACGACCAGGACCCCCTGTACCAAGCGCATCCGTTTCTCATGCTGCGCGAGGATAATCGCTTCCTAGGTCTGTATCTGGACGAAACCTGGCGCAGCAGCTTCAGCCTAGCCCCGGTCGGCGCCGAGGAGAGCCTGATCGGCAGCGATGGTCCGACGCTGGATTTCTACCTCATTGCCGGCCCCGATCCGAAGTGCGTACTGCAGCGCTACTCGGCGCTGATCGGGCGTGCGCCGATGCCGCCGCTGTGGGCGCTGGGCTACCAGCAGTGCCGCTGGGGTTATCCGGACGAGGCGGCGGTGCGCGAGGTGGTGGCCGAGCACCGTCGGCGCGACATCCCGCTGGACGGTCTGTGGCTCGATATCGACCACATGGAACGCTACAAATCCTTCACTTTCGATCCGCACCGTTTCCCGGCGCCGGCCGCGCTCAGCGCCGATCTGGCCGAGCAGGGTGTGAAGCTGGTGACCATCATCGACCCCGGTCTCAAGGCCGAGCCCGGCTATCATGCTTACGACCAGGCCATGGCGGGCGATTACGCCGTTCGCACCCCGCGCGGCGAGGTGCTGAGCGGCACGGTATGGCCGGGCGAGGTGATCTGGCCGGATTTCACTCGGACGGAGGTACGCGACTGGTGGGGTGAACTGCATCGCAGCCTGACCGACGCCGGCGTGGCCGGCGTGTGGAACGACATGAACGAGCCCTCGACCTTCTCGGTGATGGGCCACAAGACCTACAGCAAGGGCATGCCGCCGGGCGCGCGTCATGCTGAGCACACGCACGCCGAAGTGCACAACCTGTACGCCGTGCTGGAATGCCGCGCCGCCTTCGAGGCGCTGGCTGCGCAACGCCCCGGTCGGCGTCCCTTCGTGCTCACGCGCGCGGGATTCCCGGGCATCCAGCGCTACGCCTGGGTGTGGAGCGGCGACAACTCCAGCAGTTGGCAGCACCTGGAAGAGTCGGTGCCCATGCTGCTGGGCCTGTCGTTGTCGGGCGTGCCGTTCATCGGTGCGGACATCGGCGGTTTTTCCGGTGACAGCAACGGCGAGCTGCTGGCGCGCTGGACTTGGCTTGGGGCGTGCTATCCGCTGATGCGCAACCACAGCGAGTGCGACTCGCTGGCGCAGGAGGCCTGGGCCTTCGGCGAGCCGTGGACCGCCTACGTGCGTGAGGCACTGCGCCTGCGCTACCGCCTGCTGCCGCATCTATACAGTCTGGCGCGCGAGGCGGTGGAGGACGGCAGCCCGCCGCTGCGGCCCATGCTGTTCGAGTTCCCCGAGGACCCCGCCGCCTGGCCGCTGGCCGACCAGTTCATGCTCGGCGCCGGGTTGTTGGCAGCGCCGGCGCTGCGTCCCGGTCAGCAGGCGCGCGCCGTCTATCTGCCGGTGGGGTTATGGCAGGACTTCTGGACTGGCGAGTTGCACGCGGGCGGGAACTGGATCATTACCCCGACGCCGTTCGACACGCTGCCGCTGTTCGTGCGCGGCGGCAGCGCGCTGGCGCTGACCGAGCCGGCGGCGCACAGCACCAGCGCTCATTGGTCCCCCCTGGTGCTGCGTCTGGCGCCGGATGCCGACGGACGCTTGAGCGGCCGGGTCTGGGAAGACGCCGGCGACGGCGATGCCGAAGGGGCGTGGACGCAGGTCGAGGGCCGGGTAGACGCGCAGACGCTGGAGGTGTCCGTTGAAACCCCTGACTTGGAGATGGGGCGCGAGGTTGTGCTGGAACTGCGCGCCGCGGAGCCTCGCCAGGCCAGCTGCGAATGGTCGTCGGAGAGTGGCCGACTGCGGTTGCGGGCGCGGCAGGAAGGAAGTGTATTGCACGTCAGCGTCGCTTTCGGAGACTGACGCAGTGCGGATCGTCTGAGAAACATAATTCGCTAGGAGTCTCGTTGATGGCCGAAATCGAGCTGAGAAAACTCGGCAAGACCTACGGGCGCAAAACGTCCACTACCGTGCTGAGCGACGTAGACCTGACCATTGGTGACGGCGAGTTCATCGTGTTCCTCGGCCCTTCGGGCTGCGGCAAGACCACGCTGCTGCGCATGATCGCCGGGTTGGAGGAGATCACCGCCGGGGATCTGCTGATCGACGGCGAGCGCGCCAACGAACTCCCGCCGGTCAAGCGCCGCGTGGCGCTGGTGTTCCAGTCCTACGCGCTCTATCCGCACATGAGCGTGTTCGACAACATGGCTTTCGGCCTCAAGCTGCAGGATAAGCGCGGGGCCCGCGAGGAGATCGCGCGGCGCGTGCGCGAGGCGGCGGCGCTGCTGCAGATCGAGCATCTGCTCGAGCGCAAGCCGCGCCAGCTTTCCGGCGGTCAGCGCCAGCGGGTGGCCATCGGCCGGGCCATCGTGCGCGAGCCGGCCCTGCTGCTGATGGACGAGCCGCTGTCCAACCTGGACGCGGCGCTGAGGGGGCAGATGCGCCTGGAACTGATCGAACTGCACCGGCGGTTGGGCAATACCACCGTCTACGTCACTCACGACCAGGTCGAGGCGATGACCCTGGGCGACCGCATCGCCATCATCAACGAAGGGCGTATCGTGCAGGTCGGCCCGCCGCTCGAGGTCTACCATCGGCCGGCCAATCGTTTCGTTGCCGGCTTCATCGGCTCGCCGCGCATGAATCTCATCGACGGCAGGCTGCGCCCGGAGGGCGGCGCGGTCCGGGTCGAGCTGGCAGAGGGGCTGAGCCTGGCGGCCGACGTCGAGGCGCCGGAACGGGCGATGGACGGCGCGGCCGTCACGCTAGGTGTGCGGCCGGAGGACCTGGCTGTCTGCGTTCCCGAGCAGGGCGAGCTTTGTGGCCATGTCCGCGTGGTCGAACCGCTGGGCGAGGCGACCGTGCTGCACGTGCGGCTGGATAATCCCGAGGGCACGGATGTCGCGGTGCGCGCACACGGTACGCTGGCGCTTGAAGCCGGTGCGCCGGTCGGCATCCGGGTGCTGCCCGAACATTGCCACGTGTTCGATGGGGAGGGCCGGGCGTTGCGACGCTTGCACGTGCCCGAGCGCGTGGCCTTCGAGACCCCCTAGGCACGCGGCGTACGAACTTGCCGCCGTAGTTGGAGCGGGGCAGTATTGGACGATCGTGAATGCATCGGCGGAGGTTGATTTGTGCGCCACCAATTTCCAGCTGCGCCGTCGTCCGGCGCACCGAGCTGACATGTCGTCGTTCGCCAAGAGCGGAACGTCCGCGCAAGCGGCATCGGGTGCGCGTTCGTGGCAATGAGCGTGATCGCCGCCGCGTCTGCGCTGCTGGTCCTGATCGGGCTGCTCGGCTTGCGGCGCGGTTGGGGGCACCTGCGGCAGGGCCGATTGCTGCGGGCAGGGGCGCACGGCACGTTGTTTTCTCTGTTCGTCGCCGGAGGTTTGGTGCTTGGCCTCGGCGCGCTCAACCTGAGTGCCTACCAGCGTCTTTTCTACGAACGGCCGGTGGCGCGAATTTGGTTCCAGCGGCTCGCCGAGCCGGAATATGTGGCGCATCTGCAACTGCCGAAGGGCGGTACGCGTGAGTTCGTGCTGCGTGGCCAGGACTGGGTGTTGGAGGCCAGGGTGCTCAAATGGCGGGGCTGGCTTGAGCTGCTGGGGTTTCGGCCTCAGTACCAGTTGCGGCGCCTCAGCGGGCGCTACGTCGATATCGCCGAGGAGCGCAGTGCGCCGCACACGGTATACGCTCTGGCGCCGCCGCGCGGTTTCGATGCCTGGGCGCGCGCCGGGTGGTTGCGCAAGCCCCTGGTCGATGCCTTGTACGGCAGCGCCGTCTACCTGCCCATGGCGCCGCGGGCCGAGTATGAGGTGAGCCTGGGGCGGACCGGGCTCATCGCGCGGCCGGCCAATGCGGCGGCCCGGCAGGCGCTGGAGGGGTGGAACTGACGGCCGGTCGTCTCTGCTGTAGGCGCGCCGGAAAGTGTTGGCGGCTGGCTGCGGTCGTTCACGGAATGGCTTATATAAATGCTACCGGCGCGGCTTGGCCTGCGCCTTGGTGAACAACGGGATGCGGGTGCGGTGGAATCCTCATACGAGAAAGACCAGGAGTATATCGCCGCCAAACGCCGTTTCCTCGACGTGGCGGTGTGGTTGGGGGTGGCGGCTGCCCTGATGTCCGCCTTCATTCAGTTTCGCGACGCCGAGTATGTCGTCGCGGCGCAGTCCTTGTGTTTCCCGCTGTTCGCGCCCTTCGTCCTGCTGTATTTGCGGCGCAGCGATACGGCCTACCATCGCAGTCTGACGCTGTTCGCTCTGCTGACCCTGCTGGGTCAGTCGCTGACGACGCTGTTCGGGCTTACCAATGTGGTCAACCTGTGCTGGTACGCAATCTACCCGCTGGCGTATTTCTTCCTGCTGGGGCCGTCCCGCGGGTTGAAATGGTCGCTTGCGGGACTATGTCTTTCGGCCGTTTTCTATTGGGCACTGCCCTGGACGGAAGGTTATCGACCGCTCGATCCGGTGGCATTTTCCATGGTGATGCTGGCTTATTGCGTGGCCGTAATGCTGGCCTGGTTTCATGTGCATATGGTCGGCGCGTATCAGCGGCAACTATACGAGCGGGTCAACTACGATCATTTGACGGGCGCTTTGAATCGCGTGGGCGGGATAGATCTGCTGCAGCGCTACGTCAGCCTGGCGAATCGCGATTCGGATCGGCCTCTGGCCGTGGTGTCTTTCGATCTCGACGATTTCAAGTACGTCAACGATACCTTCGGCCATGATTCGGGGGATCGGGTGCTCAGGGGCGTGGCAAAAGCCATCGCGGTCGTCATACGCGGAAGTGACTGTCTGGTGCGTTGGGGAGGCGAGGAATTTCTGGTGCTGCTGCCGGGGACGCCGCTGGAAAATGCCCGCGGTATCGGCGAGAAGCTGCGCAGCGTGGTGCGTACGGCCACCCGCGACCTGCTGCCCTTGCCGGTGACCGCCAGCGTTGGCGTAACGGCGTATCAGCGCGGCGAGAGTATCGCCTCGCTGCTCAAGCGGGTCGACGATCTGATGTACTCGGCCAAGCGCAGCGGCAAGGACGCCGTGGTGCATGAGCACGACGTTCCGCTGGCCGCTTCCGCGGAGAGGGTTTCGGCCGAGGCCGGCTGAAGGAGCCGGGGCGAGCGGCCTGCGACAGCCGCTCGCCCCCGCGAGACGGCTTAGCGACCGCCGCCGGCCGCCGCCAGCGGCGCTGCTGCGGCGGTTTGCGGCAAGGCGCGCCCTGCCGCAGACAGCACGGCCTGCAGTGCGGCAGCTGCCGTGTCCTCGCCGAAGGCTACCGCGGTGGCCGCCGAGTCCCCTATCCTGACCCGTACGCAGGCGATGGCCTTGGCTTCGGTGCCGGCGCTCAGGGCGTGCTGGTCGAAGTGTTCGACGATCGCGCTCACGCCATGGTGGCTGGCGAGGGCGTCGACCAGGGCTTCGACTACGCCATGCCCTTCGCCGTGCCATTGCGCGCCGGCCGCGCCGCGACCGACGCCGATGGTGGCCTTGACCGTGTCGCCGGCACGCGACAGCGCGTAGCTATCCATCTCCCAGCCTTCCGGGGCGGTGCAGTAGTGCTCCTCGAAAATCGCATGAATCCGCGCCGAGGTGACTTCGCCGCCGGTGCGTTCGGATTCGGCCTGCACCGCGCGGCTTAGCTCCTGCGCCAGCCAGCGCGGCAGGCTGATGCCGTAGTCGCGCTCCAGCACGTGTGCCACGCCGCCCTTGCCGGACTGGCTGTTGATGCGCACGACTTCCTCGTAGCGACGGCCGAGGTCGGCCGGGTCGATCGGCAGGTAGGGCACGTTCCAGGCGCCGCCGTGTTCGCGGTAGTTCGCCATGCCCTTGCGGATGGCGTCCTGGTGGCTGCCGGAGAATGCGGTGTAGACCAGTTCGCCGACCCAGGGATGGCGCGGATGCACCGGCATACCCGTGCACTCGGTGTAGCACTCGGTCATTTCGCGCGCTGCGGACAGGTCCAGCTCGGGGTCGACGCCTTGCGAATACAGGTTCATCGCCATGGTCACGATGTCCATATTGCCGGTGCGCTCGCCGTTGCCGAGCAAAGTGCCCTCCACGCGGTCGGCGCCGGCCATCACCGCCAGTTCCGCTGCGGCCACGCCGCAGCCGCGGTCGTTGTGGGTGTGTACGCTGATGCTGACGTGCTCGCGGCCCGGCAGCCGGTCGCAGAACCACTCGATCTGGTCGGCGAACACGTTCGGCGTGGCCGATTCGACGGTCGCGGGCAGGTTGAATATGACCTTCTGGCCCTGATCGGGGCGCCAGACCTCGTTGACCGCGGCGCAGACCTCCACGGCGTAGTCGAGTTCGGTCTGGGAGTAGCTCTCCGGCGAATACTGGAAGGTCCACTCGGTCTGCGGGTGTTGCGCGGCGTAGTCCTTGACCCACTGCGCACCGCGCACGGCGATGGCTTTGATGCCGTCGCGGTCGAGGCGGAAGACCTGCTCGCGCTGCGCCGGGTTGGTCGAGTTGTAGACGTGCACGATGGCGCGTTGTACGCCGCGCAGCGCTTCGTAGGTTCGTGCGACGAGTTCCTCGCGCGCCTGGGTCAGCACCTGAATGCTGACGTCGTCGGGGACGCGGCCCTCGTCGATGATGCGGCGCACGAAATCGAAATCCGGCTGCGAGGCGGCGGGGAAGCCGACCTCGATCTCCTTGAATCCCATACTCACCAGCAGGTCGAACAGCTTGAGCTTCTGCTCCACGCTCATCGGCTGCACCAGCGCCTGGTTGCCGTCGCGCAGGTCGACGCTAGCCCAGCGCGGGGCATGCGTGATGACCTGGTCCGGCCAGCGGCGGTCGCGCTTGGCGATGGGGGGGAAGGGGCGGTATTTGCGATGATCGAAGCTCGGCATGGGAATTCACCTGTTGGGGTTCGGTGGCGGCCGGTGGCGAGGGTCGCCCGCACGCTGCCGCTGTTGATGGAAGCGCCGGATCTGAGCGATCCGGCGAGTTCCTCAAGGCGCGAGGCCTTCCTTTGCTGGAGGGATCGCCTCCGGGTGGCGTCGGCGCAAAGGGGTAGCGCGCCAAGCCTGTGAATAATTCTAGGCGAGTCGTGGCGCAGATTATTTGCTAATTTGCGCACAAACGGAAACTAATCGAGTTATTATTGCTGTAATTCTACTTTATTTGGTGATTTCTGCCTCACATGTGGATGTTGCGCGATAATGCATAAACTTGACCGTTACGATCGGCGCATTCTCGAAGAGCTACAGCGCGATGGTGGTCTGAGCAATCAGGAGCTGGCCGAACGCGTCGGGCTTTCCGCCTCGCCGTGTTCGCGCAGGGTGCGGGCGCTGGAGGAGGCTGGCATCGTCCTGCGCCGTGTCACGCTGCTGGACCAGCGCAAGTTGGGGCTGTCTCTGACGGTGCTGGTGCACATCAGCATGGACCGCCATACGCCCGAGCGCTTTGCCGCCTTCGAAGACAAGGTGCGCGGCTACCCCGAAGTTCAGGAGTGCTACATCATCACCGGCCAGGAAGCCGACTATCAGCTCAAGGTGGTGGTGCCGGACATGGACCACTATCAGGAATTCCTGCTCAACCGCCTGACGCGCATCGAGGGCGTGACCGGGGTGCATTCGAGCTTTGTGCTGCGCAGGGTGATGGACAGCACCGAGCTGCCGCTGGGTTATTTGTGAGGCGTCCGAAAAGTTGCGCGGCCCCGCCTTGGGTTACAATCACGCGCCAGCCCGACATCCCAATTCATCAACCGCGGCCCCGTTCCGAGTGTTGTACGACGTTATCGTAATCGGTGCCGGTGCCGCCGGCATGATGTGTGCCGCCGAGGCCGGCGCCCGCGGGCGTCGTGTTCTGCTGCTCGACCACGCGCGCAAGCTCGGCGAGCGTATCCGCATCTCCGGTGGCGGGCGCTGCAATTTCAGCAACCGCGAAGTGACGGCTGCGAACTACCTGTCGCGAAATCCACACTTCTGCCGCTCGGCGCTGGCTCGTTTCACGCCGGCCGATTTCATCGAGCGTCTGGAGCGCAGAGGCGTCTCTTGGCGCGAGCGCAAGCATGGCCAGCTGTTCTGCGAAAATTCCGCACAGGACGTCATCGAAATGCTGCTGGAGGCTTGCGACGAGGCCGGTGTACAACGCCTACATCCGTGTATCGTCGGAGCCGTCGGTGCTCTGCACGGCGACGACGGGGCGCGCTTCGAAGTCGATTCCGACCGTGGCCGCTGGCGCTGCCGGTCGCTGGTGGTCGCCAGCGGCGGATTGGCGGTGCCGAAGCTGGGCGCAAGCCCGTTCGGATATCGCCTGGCCGAGCAGTTCGACGTGCCGATGGTGCCGCCCATGGCGGCGCTGGTCCCGTTGGCCCTGCCACCGGAGGTGCTTGCCGCGCTGAAGCCGCTATCGGGCGTGTCGGTGGCGGCGGAAACCGCGTTCGACGGGGGACGAAAAACACCTGCCGGGCGCTTCCGCGAAGACGTGCTGGTTACGCACCGTGGCCTGTCGGGGCCAGCGATTCTGCAGATTTCGAGTTACTGGCAGATGCAGGCTTACGCGTCCGAAGGGCCGCGCCGCCCCATTCGCGTCGACCTGCTGCCCGGGACGGATGCGGAGGAATGGCTGGCTGCACATCGCCAAAGCAAGACCTTGCTGCCGAACCTGCTGGCGGAGCGTCTGCCGCGGCGTTTCGCCCACGAGTGGTGTGCATTGCACGGTTTGGCACGCCCGCTCAACGAGCTGTCGAAGCGGGATATGGCCGCCGCGGCGCAAGCGCTCAATGGCTGGGAGCTGATGCCCTCGGGAACGCTGGGTTACGCCAAGGCCGAGGTTACCCTGGGCGGCGTGGACACCCGTGCACTGTCGTCGAAGACGATGGAGGCGAAGGATGTGCCCGGACTGTTTTTCGTCGGTGAGGTGGTGGACGTGACCGGCTGGCTCGGTGGCTACAATTTCCAGTGGGCCTGGGCGTCTGGTTGGGTGGCGGGACAGTTCGTTTGAGTTTTGGCTGTCGCGTTGTGCGAGTGCTTTTGGCCAAGCGCACACATCATTTTGCGTTTGGGGTACTTTTCGGGCGCGAATCAGTGGCAGTTGCTTTTGATCTGAATCGGTGACGCGCCCGAGTACCTTTCTTTGCACGCCCAAAGAAAGGTACGAAAGAAAGGCGCCCGAAAGGCCTAGACCCTGACGGGCAGACCTCGAGCGCCCACCCCGTCCCGGGGCACCGCAGGCACTTGCCCTCCTGGCAAAGCCTGCTCGGGCGGCATCCCTGCCGCCCGACCCCGCGCCGGGGCGCACGCTCGAGGCAAGGCCAAACGGGAACCGGAGAATCAAAACAGAACGCATCGCAATCGCTTGGGCTACGCATTCGGCGATAGAAGCGTAGGTTGGGGTAAGCGAAGCGCACCCCAACGCGGGCGATGCAGATTATGTTGGGGTTCGTTGCACTCACCCCAACCTACGGCAGCCTTGTTTTGACGTTCAGTCCCCCCCTTGATCGCTTGCCCCGCGAACGTGCGCCTGGGCGGGGATGGCCGGCAGGGAAGCCGGCCAAGCAGCCCTTCGCAGGAAGCGAATGGCTGCGGGCCCCGTTCAGGGGTACGTTCGCGAGGTTGCCCGTCAGGGACAAGCGATCCGCGGGGCGCGTTTCTTTTGCATCTTTCTTTGCGCGGCCAAAGAAAGATGCTCGGGCGCGTCGCCACGACAGATCGAAGACGCAAGCCTCCAATCGCGCACGAAACAGGCCACCATCATCCATGAGTACGTCGACTTCATTCAGCAAAATCAACAGCAGAGCTCAGGGGAAGGCGCATCAGTACATAGTATTTCCCTCGCGAATAGCGTAGAATTCCTCTCCCTTTCCCGGCGCTCCGTATTTGCGGACGCTCTTCTGCATAGATCCCGTCATGTCCTCTGTTACCACCTTTTCCGAGCTGGCGCTCTCAGCGCCCGTACTGCAGGCCGTTGCCGAAGTCGGCTACGAGGCCCCTTCGCCGATCCAGGCCGAAAGCATTCCCCCGCTGCTGGCGGGACGCGACGTGCTGGGCATGGCGCAGACCGGCACCGGCAAGACCGCCGCCTTCGCATTGCCGCTGCTCAGCCGGCTCGATCCGGCGCTGCGTGCGCCGCAGATCCTGGTGTTGGCTCCAACCCGCGAGCTCGCCATCCAGGTCGCCGAGGCGATGCAGACCTACGCACGGCATTTGCCCGGTTTCCACGTCCTGCCGATCTACGGCGGCCAGGCGATGGATCAGCAGCTGCGCCAGCTCAAGCGTGGCGTGCAGGTCGTGGTGGGCACGCCGGGACGCGTACAGGATCATCTGCGCCGCAATAGCTTGCGGCTGGACCAGCTGAAGGCAGTGGTGCTCGACGAGGCCGACGAGATGCTGCGCATGGGGTTCATCGACGATGTCGATGAGATACTCAAGCGTACCCCGCCGGGGCGCCAGGTGGCGCTGTTTTCGGCGACCATGCCGGAGGCGATCCGGCGCATCGCACACACGCATCTGAACGATCCGGTCGAGATCCGCATCAAGACGCAGACCAGCACCGTCAAGAGCATCTCCCAGTGCTACTGGCTGGTCGACGGTCTGCACAAGCTCGACGCGTTGACCCGTATCCTGGAGGTCGAGGAGATCGGATGCGCTGCTCATTTTCGTGCGCACCAAGACCGCGACGGCGGAACTGGCCGAAAAGCTCGAGGCACGCGGCTACGCCGCCGCCGCGCTCAACGGCGACATGAATCAAGCCATGCGCGAGAAGACCATCGAGCGCCTCAAGAGCGGTTCTCTGGATATCGTGGTGGCGACCGACGTGGCTGCGCGCGGCCTGGACGTCTCACGCGTCAGCCACGTCATCAATTACGACATTCCCAACGACACCGAGGCCTATGTGCACCGTATCGGCCGTACCGGCCGGGCCGGTCGGACGGGGGACGCGATCCTGTTCGTTGCGCCGCGCGAGCGGCGTATGCTGCGCTCCATCGAGCGCGCCACCGGCCAGACCATTACGCAGATGCGTCTGCCCAGCCGTGCGGACATCGTCGACCGGCGCACCGAGCGTTTCAAGCAAAGCATTACCGAAGCGCTGACGACTCAGGATCTGGCATTCTTCCAGGCGGTGGTCGACGACTACGCGCGCGAGCAGGATGTGCCGCCTGCGGACATCGCCGCGGCGCTCGCCTACCTGCTGCAGCGCGAGCGGCCTTTGGCGCCCCAGCTGCCCGAGCCGGTACAGAAATCGGCCGAGCGCAAACCTGCCC
The DNA here is from genome assembly GCA_963751375.1 of uncultured Gammaproteobacteria bacterium. Taxonomy (GTDB): domain Bacteria; phylum Pseudomonadota; class Gammaproteobacteria; order DSM-5130; family Acidihalobacteraceae; genus Acidihalobacter_A. Next base: position 30,862 of record CAVVUY010000006.1, on the reverse strand, counting down.
GCGAACCGCGCGCGGAGCGGTCGTATGGCGAAGCGCCGCGCGCCAAACGGGCGCCGCGTGCGGAGTCCGGGGACGATGTCGGCGCGAAGCGGTGCTATCGCATCGAGGTCGGTCGCGAGCATGGCGTCGAGCCGAAGAACATCGTCGGTGCGATCGCCAACGAGGCCGGCGTCGAGAGCCGCTACATCGGTCCGATCCGTATCCAAGACGAATACAGCACGGTCGAGCTTCCCGACGGCATGCCCAAGGAGGTGTTCAGTCACCTGCAGAAGGTCTGGGTATGTGGCCGTCAGCTGCGCATCAGCGCTTTCGGTTCGGACGGAGGCACTGCGCCGCCGATGCGCGCGCGGCCCAAGGGGACGCTCAGGAAGCCGAGTAAACCGGCCGGAAAGAAACCGGTTCGCGCGACGGGCAAGCCCAAGCCTGCCGCCGGCAAGCGTAAGCCGAAGCCCTAACGCGACACTCTTCCTCTCGTGCCGCGGACGGCCGTACATCCGGTAGCACGGCTGTGCGGTCGGGCTAAGCGGCCGCTGTCTAGGCACGTATCAAGCCGAGCGTCGAGAGGCGCTTTCGTCTGCCGCCGGCGCCTGTTGCCGGCGGGCTGCCCCGCGCCCATCGGGCGTACGTCATTCCCCGCTGGTCTGAATCTTGCCTCGCCAACATAGCCGTGTCGCCGGCCGTGGCCGCTTTGCGGTGGACATTGCCGCCGGGTATTGCGGCAACGGGCTAAACGACCAACGGGGCTGAATACATGCTGCATACCTTGAAGGCGGAACCCAAAACCGTTCATTGGGGATATTTCAATGCCGGAATCAAGCCGGCATTGAGGGTGAAAAGCGGGGATCTGGTCGAGATCGAGGCGGTAACGCATCATGCGGGCGATGCGCAGAACCTGATGATGGACGAAGGTATCGCACGGCTGTACCGGGATGTGCCGGAAAGCGATCGCTGGCCGGGCGTTCACCTGATGACCGGGCCGATCTACGTGGAAGGCTGCGAGCCCGGCGATACGCTCGAGGTGCGTTACCTACGCATGGAACCGCGGCTGGCCTATGGTTCTAACATGGCGGGCGCGTGGGGGCATTTGTACGAGGAGACCGGCAGCCGCGAGCGGGTCACGATCTATCACATTAATAGTTGCAGCTGCACCGCCTGCGCCAAGTTTGCCTACGACTATCCGGGCCGGTACGAGACACCCGGCCGCATCATCGGCGAGGATGAGGTGGTCAAGGAGCCGGCACTGGAAGGCTACCGGATTCCGGTGCGGCCGCATCTCGGCACGGCGGGCGTGGCGCCCGACAGCATGGAGCGGGTGAGCACCATTCCTCCGGGTGAACACGGCGGCAACATCGACAACTGGCGTATCGGCGCCGGCTCGATCATGTATTACCCGGTACAGGTCAAGGGGGCGTTGTTTTCGGTCGGCGATCCGCATGTTTCACAGGGCGACGGCGAGATCAACGGTACGGCTATCGAAGCTTCGCTCGACGTCATCATGCAGCTCAGGGTGCGTAAGGATTTCCACTTCCCGTTCCCCATCCTGGAAACCGGCGAGGAGTGGATCGTCCACGGCTTCGACGAAAGTCTCGATCAGGCCATGAAGAACGCCAGCTGCAACATGCTCGATTTCCTCGGCCAGACGCGGGGGCTGTCGAGTTTCGACGCCTATTCGTTGCTGAGCGTGGCGGCGGATTTCACGGTGACGCAGGTCGTGGATACCAAACAGGGTATCCATGTGCGCCTGCCCAAGGTGGTTTTTCCGGACTAGGGGACCGCAGGGCATCCCGCCTTGCGGGGCGCTCAGGCCCGCAGGCGCGCGCCCTCAGCTTTAAAGGCGCGGTCCGCCACGGCGCTGCTTGGGGCGGCTGACCAGCGTTTTGCAGTCGATGCTGATGACGTGTTCACGACCGAACAGGTGTTTGTGCGCGAAGCGCTCCAGCGCCTCCGTGTCGTTGGTCAGGGTGTGGATGTGCAGGCTGCGCATGTCGCTCATGATGTAAAGACTGACCACTTCCGCCAGCTCGGACAGTTCCTTGGCGATGCCCTCGATGCCCTGCGGCGACGCCTGAACGTCGAAAAAGGCCGAAACCGCCTTGCCCAGCTTCTCCGGATTGACGACGGCCGTGAACTGCTCGATGACGCCGTCTTCGAGCAGCTTCTGGACGCGCTCGCGCGCATGGGCCCTGGACACGCCGAGCTGACGTGCGATTTCGGCGTACGAGGCGCGCCCGTCTTTGATCAGCATGCCGAGAATGCGTGTATCAAGGGTGTTCATTCCGTTTCCCTATCCCCCCCAGGCGGTTACGGATGTCATGGCGGCAAGAGTGAATGTTGCTATCGAGCCGCCGTCATGTGTGTCAGCAGGTTTTATGCCATCGATGGAAGGCATGTCGATGCCGCGGGTCGTTCAACCATGCGGGCGTTTGTATGCGCCATTATGGGGCGCGCATCGCGCGCGTTGATCGAAAATAAGGCGATGCCGGCAGGTGTCCGGTCTCTTGCCGCCGGATGTACCCTGTGATGGGTACATCCGGCATGGTTAAGGGCATCAGCCAGTGGGGCGAAGCGTCTCCGAGCGGTACGTGACCAGGTCCTCTACGCTCAGCACCGGCATGTCGTGGCGCGCGGCGAAATCGCAGATTTCGGGCAGACGGGCCATGCTACCGTCGGGGTTGGCCAACTCGCACAACACGCCCGCCGGGTTCAGGCCGGCCATCCGCATGAGATCGATGGTGCCCTCGGTATGGCCGCGGCGGCTCAATACGCCCCCCGGATGTGCCCGCAGGGGAAAGACGTGCCCGGGGCGTACCAAGTCTTCCGGCCGGGCGTCGGCGGCGATGGCCGCGCGGACGGTGGCGACGCGGTCGGCGGCCGATACGCCGGTGCCGACGTCGTGGCGAGCATCGATGGAGACCGTGAAGGCGGTGCCGTGGCGGCTGGTGTTGGATTCCACCATCATCGGCAGGTCCAGTTGACGCAGTGTCTCGTCGGTCAGGCAGAGACAGACGATGCCGCTGCATTCGCGGATCAACAGTGCCATCTGCTCGGGAGTGAGCGATTCGGCGGCGAATATGAGGTCGCCTTCGTTCTCGCGGTCCTCGTCGTCGACGAGCAGAATGCCGCCGCCGCCGCGCAGAGCCGTGAGCGCGCGTTCCACGCGTGCGTGCGGGGTGCCGTAGTTTTCGAGCAGAGATGTGTGTTGCTGGGTCTGATTCATGGTCGACTCCTGTCGGTTGCCAGAATCAGGGCTGAAGGAATGGCCGGGTGCTCATGCGCCCGAGCGGCGGACGCGGGGAATACCCGCCCGTTCGAGGCGGTCCCGCAACGCTTGCCGCGACCCACGCGCGCCGTACGGCACGCATGTGCATTACCTCTTCCATCCGGACTGTAACCGTCGGCTCCGGCTTTTCACCGGATCTGCTGACCCCGCCGATGGCGGGCGCTCGCGGGCTCCTCCGCATTGCGCGGAGATACCGCCGGTGGGGACTTTCACCCCGCCCTGAGGTTGGTGTAAACGGCGCCAGAGGCACCGCCGCCTAATGTATGTCAGCGTTTGGGTTCGAGCAAGTCCGGGTTCAGTCCAAGGCAGTCCGTATGCGGTTCTTGAAACGTTCGACGTCGAGGGAGCGGCAAACCTCGGCGGACGGTAGCGGAGCGGCCCAGGCGGGATCGCCTTGGCTGTCGCCACGTCCGGCCACGCCGAGCAGGTCGACCAGGGTGGCGCCGCGCGCAGGGCCATCGAGCACTATTTCCACGCCGCAGCGCACGTATTCGGTACAGACGTCCGGCTCCAGTGCAATGGCCATGGCGACGGGGTCGGGCAGCGCGAGCCCGGGTTCGGCCTGCGTCCGGGTGGCGGCGGCGAAGGCAGTGCGGTTGCAGTCGACGGCGAAACGCGCGAACTCGGTGTCGAGCGCACGCAGTTCGTCCAGTTCTCCGGCGGTGAAGCAGGCCGCACCGCGCGACAATTCCCAACCCACCAGGGCGACCGGCATGCCCGAGTGCAGCACGATGCGGGCGGCTTCGGGGTCGCACCACAGGTTGAATTCGGCCGCCGGCGTCACGTTGCCCAGCGTCGCGGCGGCTCCGCCCATTACCGTGCAGTGGCGTACCCAGCCGGCGAGCCGCGGCTCCAGGCGCAGGGCCAGGGCGATGTTGCCCAGCGGGCCGAGCGTGACGAGTTCGATCTCGCCGGGAGCCGACCGGCAGCGGCGGATGATTTCCAGCGCGGCATAGCCCTGCGCGGCAGGGCGTTGCGGCGGTGGGTAGCCCACGTCGCCCAGGCCGTCGGCCCCGTGGAAATGGGTTGCATGCGCGCGGGGCTTGATCAGCGGTCGGTCGGCGCCTTCGTAGACCGGCACGTCCACGCCGCACAGTTCCGCCACGTAGCGGGCATTGCGCGAGGCCTGCGCGAGCGGCACGTTGCCCGAGACGATGGTGATGGCTTCGACCGATGCCTGCGGTTCGCGCAAGGCCATGATGAGGGCGACGGCGTCGTCGGAGGCGGTGTCGGTATCGATGATCAGACGGCGCATGAAGTACCTGCCAGCTGGTGGATTCGTAGCGGGTGCCCGGTTTTCCAGCGCCGTCGGACGCGGGTGCATGATGCGGCGCTTCATGCCGATTGTGCCTCAGCGGCGGGAGCTTCCCCAAACCCGCCATGGGAGTAGCATGGATCGCCTGCTAACATGCGCTTGTGGACAGGCAGGGGGGATTGAACACGGATGCTCAGTCGTCAATGACGTCGCAGGACATTCTTGCCGAACAGCGGCGGCGCCTTCAGCGGCTCGGTCCGCCTGGCTATGCCGAGCGGCGCGATGCATTGGAGGCGCTTGCCGATCTGCTCGCGCGCCGCGACGAGCTGGCGGAACTGATCGCGGCCGATTTCGGCGGCCGCGCGGCACGCGAGATCGAGATCCTGGAGCTGTGTCCGCTGCGCACCGAACTGCACTATGTGCGCCGCCATCTGCGCGGCTGGATGCGCCCCCGGCGGGCGGCGGTCGCCTGGCCGTTCCTGCCGGCGCGGGCGCGGCTGGAGCCGCGCCCGCTGGGCGTGGTCGGCATCATCGGAGCGTGGAACTATCCGCTGTTGCTGACAGTGCTGCCGATGATCGCCGCCCTGGCCGCCGGCAACTCTCTGATGCTCAAGATGCCGCGCCTGGTGCCGCGCACCGGCGCCTGGCTGCAGCGCGAGTTGGAGGCGACGTTCGGGCGCGACCGGGTGGCGGTGCTCAACGGCGGCGCGGAACTGAGCAAGGAATTCCCGACGCTGGCCTTCGATCATCTGGTGTTTTCCGGTTCGACGCGTACCGGTCGCGTGGTGGCGCGGGCGGCGGCACGCAATCTGGTGCCGACGACCTTGTCTTTGAGCGGCAAGACGCCGGTTATCGTCGCGCCGGGCTATCCGCTGGACAAGGCGGCTCGCCGCATCATGGCCGGCAAACTGCTCAACGCCGGACAGACCTGCATCGCGCCGGACTATGTGCTGGTGCCGGACGGCCAGGTCGATGCCTTCGTCGCGGCCGCGGAGGCGGCCTCGCGCGCGCTGTATCCCCGCCTGGCGGGTGACGGCGATTACACGCGCATCCCGAGCTCGATGCTGTACGCGCGGCTCGACGCCTTGCTCGAAGATGCCCGCCGTCAGGGTGCGCACGTGCGCACGCTCAATCCGCTGCACGAGCCCTGTACGGTGGACAACGGCGTATTCCCGCCGGCGCTAGTGTGGGGTGCGCCGGAGCATGCACGCGTGCTGCAGGAGGAAATCTTCGGGCCGATCCTGCCGGTGCTGTCCTATGCCGACGAGGACGCGGCCGCAGCCGCCGTCGCACGTCATCCCGACCCTCTGGCGCTGTACGTGTTCGACGAGGATCGCAGTCGTGCTCGTCGCACGGTCGCGCGTCTGCGCGCCGGCGGCGCCAGCATCAACGATACGCTGTTCCATGTCGCGCAACCGGGGCTGCCGTTCGGCGGCATCGGCGGTAGCGGCATCGGCCAATATCGCGGCGAACACGGTTTCCGCCGCTTTTCGCACTACCAGGGCGTGTTCGAACAAAGCCGCTGGAGCGCGACCGACTGGGTGCGACCTCCCTACGGCCTGCGTGCCGGGCTGCTGATGCGCCTGGTGCTGGGGCGCAAACGGGGGCGGCGGTGACTGCGGTCGACGTGCTCATCGTCGGTTCCGGGCCTGGCGGCGCCTGGCTGGCGCGCGACCTGGCGCGTGCCGGTGCGCGGGTGCGGGTGCTGGAAAAAGGTGTCGACGCGCTGCCCAGCGGTCGCATCCTGCCGATGTGGTGGCGGCGCGAAACCATGCGCGTCGCGCCCGGCGTGACGCTGTTGCGCGCGCTGCGTGCCGGCGGCACCTCGACCATGTTCTTTCTGACGGCGGTGGACCCGCCGCTGGAGTTGTTTCGCCGTCATGGCCTCGAGCTCGCGCCGGCGCTGGCCGAGGTCAAGGCCGAGGTGCCCACCGCCGTGCTGGCCGAGGATCTGGTGGGCCCCTTTGCTCGGCGGCTTGCCGAGGCGGCGCAGGCGCGTGGCGAACCCTGGGCGGCTCTGCCCAAGATGCTGTACCAGGAGCGTTGCACGGCAGGGTTTTGTCCGCCCGAGGCACGCTGGAGCGCGCGCGGACTGCTGGACGAGGCCCGGGCGCTGGGTGCCGAGGTGGAAACCGGTGCCGAGGTGCTGCGCGTGCTGCGGAACGGCACACAGGCCGGTGGCGTGGAATACCGAAGCGCCGGGGCGATTAGCCGCGTGGCGGCTGGTCGCGTGATCCTCGCCGCCGGCGGCATCGCCACGCCGCTGATCCTGCGGCGCAGCGGCATGCGAGGGGTGGGCGAGGGTTTCGTCTGCGATCCGCTGACTGCGGTGATGGGGGCGGTGCCTGAACTCGCCGGCGGCGACGAACTGCCGATGGTCGGCGGATTGATCGACGCCGAGGCCGGCTACATGCTGTCGGATATGACTCTGCCGGCGAACTTCTACCGCCTGTTCGCGCTGCAGGCCGGCCGCCCGGATCGCCTGCTGGCTCATCGTCGGACGTTGACGGTGATGGTGAAGGTGCGGGACGAACCGGGCGGGCGTATCGGCGACGGCGGGCGTCCGTGGCGGACCTTCGGCGAGTTGGAGCGCGGGCGTATGGCCGCCGGCGTAGCTAGGGCGCGTGCGTTGTTGGCCGAGGCGGGCGCGGGGCGGGTGTTCGAGGCGCCGTGGACGGCTGCGCATCCCGGCGCGACGGTACGCCTGGGCGAAGCGGTCGACGCGGGGTTGGAAACGCAGTGGCGCGGGCTTTACGTGTGCGACGCCTCGGTGCTGCCGGGGGCGTGGGGCCTGCCGCCGACGTTGACGCTGCTGACTCTGGCGCGGCAGCTGGCGCAGAGCCTGGAATGAAGGAGTGCTTGAAACGAGGAACCCCGCCAGTGGCGGGGTTCCCGGGATTCTGTAGTACTACAGACTCCGATCTTACTGAGGGGCGACGTTTGCCGCCTGCGGACCCTTCGGGCCCTGCTGAAGGTCGAACGTGACCTTCTGTCCTTCGGTCAAGGTTTTGAAGCCCTGGGCCTGGATCGCGCTGAAATGCACGAACACGTCATCGCCCCCATTGTCCTGAGCGATGAAACCGAATCCCTTGGACTCGTTGAACCACTTCACGGTGCCTGTAGCCATAATATGTGTACCCGGTGTAGCTGAAAGGATTGTATCGACTGCGGTCATGAAGGCGTTTTGCGATGCCGAAGAGGCAGGCTTAAAACCTTCATCTGAGCTGCAGTCTCGGCGAGTGTAACCGATGTTCTGAGGGAATGCTATTGGTTGGAAAATGGCGCGCAGCATGGCTTTCAGCGGTATTTTCTCGACGGCAGAGGCGCCAAAAAAATGGCCCCGCAGGGGGGCCAAAAGCTCTCAGGAGGGAGAATAACTGGCGGCGCGTGCGCCGCCAGGGAGGAGATCAGCTGTCCGTGCCGACCGGAGGAGTGCCGGGTCCGAAACCTGCGCCGGGGCCACGCATCACGCCGTAAGCCGGCCGCAGATCGCGCATTTTCTGCAGCTGCGCCTGCTGCTGCGGCGTCAGTACGGCGTAGATCTTGTGCTGATCGGCGGCACGCAGCGCTGCGATGTCGGCTTGCAGTTTGCCGAGCTTGTCGGCAAGGCTGCGCACTTTGGCCGCGTCATAATTGGCGCCCGCGGAGGCCTCGCGCAGGGCAAGACGCGTGTCGCGCATCTGCTGGTAGTGCTGGCGCATCGTCGGCATCGACTGGTATTTGATGTCGAAGATCGAGTTGCGCTGGGCCTGCGTCAGGTCGAGTAGACGGAAGTGGCGCGGCGCGGCGCCCCTGTCGTTCGTTCGCATCATATGATGCGCGCCGGGGCCGGATGCGCCGAAGCCGGTGCACTGGGGGCCGGGGGCCGCGTAAGCTGCACCGGCGCCCAGCGCGGTGACCGCAGTTGCGAAAATGCTTCCGATGAGTAGCTTGTTGGGTTTCATGGCTGCTTTCCTCAAGCAAGTGGGCGTTTTGCCCTTCGTCGGAAACAAGTATGGAATCGTGTAGCGCAAAGATGTGCAGACCTCTGGTAAAGGTAGGTAAAGCTGTGGAAAGACCGCCCGTCGGCGCATTCGAGTGTGGCAGCATCGCCTTCAGAAACTATGTAGACCGTGGAGCGAACGACTGAAATGAACCGGGTCTTGTTGGTCGATGACGATGTCGAGCTGTGTGAGATGCTCGGCGAATATCTGACGGCGGAGGGGTTCGAAGTCGAGCTCAAGCACGATGGCGAAAGCGGTGTCGAGGCGGCCCTCGGCGGCGAAGTCGACGCGGTGGTGCTCGATATCATGCTGCCTGGCCAGAGTGGCCTGGAGGCATTGCGCCAGATCCGCCAGCAGTCGCTGATGCCGGTGCTGATGCTGACCGCCAAGGGCGATGACGTGGACCGCATCGTCGGCCTGGAACTCGGCGCCGACGACTACCTACCGAAGCCCTGCAATCCGCGCGAGCTGGTGGCGCGTTTGCGCGCGGTGCTGCGCCGTGCGGCGCCGACCAAGCTGGGCGAGGTGCTGCAGATCGGCGAGGCCGTGCTGCGCCCGTCGGAGCGTCTGGCGGAATGGGCCGGCGAGCCGCTGGCGCTGACCAGCACGGAGTTCAACCTGCTGGAGGTGCTGATGCGTAGCGCCGGGCATGTGGTCAGCAAGAACGATCTGTCGGAGCGGGCGCTTGGCCATCCGCTGGCGCGTTATGATCGCAGCGTCGACGTGCATATCAGCAATCTCAGGCGCAAGCTGAGCAACCTGGATGATGGGCGTTCGCCGATCCAGACGGTGCGCGGTGTGGGCTATCAGTATATCGAGCATCGTTAGATGGGCCGCCTGTTCTGGAAAATCTTCATCGGCTTCTGGCTGATCCAGGTCGCGATCGGCTCGGCGGTAGGTCTTGCCGTCTATCTGCACAACAAGGCCCAGCTCGAAGACGTGACCTATCTCGCTGCCGGCGGGCCGCGGGCCGATTTCGTGCTCAACGCGGCGGCCATGGCGCTGCGTTTCGGTGGTCCGCAGGCGCTGCAGATGCTGCTGTCCGACAATCGTTTCACCCAGCGCATGCCGGTGCTGGCTGTCAATAAGAGCGGGCAGGATATTTTCGGCCGCCCGGTGCCGCCGCAGGCATTCAGCAACGCCAAGGCGGCGATCGCCGGCGGCAAGTCCCCGCATGGTCTGCGGGTGGTTACCGCGCCGGACGGCCATAGCTACATTCTGTTCATTCCGGCCGAGGTCAACGGCAGACCGGCGCACCCGCATCCGTATCCGCCCGAAGATTCCCTATTCGTGCGCCTGGGTGCCGCCATGTTCGCCAGCCTGATCTTCAGTGTGCTGCTGGCTTGGTATCTGACCCGCCCGGTGCGCCATCTGCAGCGGGCGGCCAATGCGCTGGCCACAGGCGACCTCTCGGCCCGCGTCACGCCGAGTATGAAGGGACGGCGCGACGAGATTGCCGATCTGGGCAAGGATTTCGACCATATGGCCGCACGACTGCAAAGCATGGTCGATACGCAGCAAAGGCTGTTGCACGACGTGTCGCACGAATTGCGCTCGCCGCTGGCGCGCATGCAGGTGGCCATGGCGCTGGCGCGCCAGCAGCCGGACAAGGTCGACGCCGCGCTGGGGCGTATCGAACGCGAGGGCGACCGCCTCGACGAACTGGTCGGCGAACTGCTCACCCTGGCGCGCCTCGGGGCAGGCGTCGGCATGGAGGCCGAAGGCGAGGTCGATCTTGCGGCCTTGCTTGAGACCGTTGTCGAGGATGGCGATTTCGAAGCCGACGGCGGTCGCAAGGTCGTGTTGGAATATTGCGACTCGGCGGTTTTCATCGGTCGCGGAGAGCTGTTGCGCCGGGCTTTCGAAAACGTCGTGCGCAACGCGCTGCGCTACAGCCCCGAAGGTGGCGAGGTCAGCGTGCGGGCGGAGCGCGAGAGCGGCTGGTTACAAGTCAGCGTCTGCGATCGCGGCCCCGGTTTGCCGGAGGACAAGTTGTCGGCGGTGTTCGAGCCGTTCGTACGTAGCGGCGATTCGCCCACCGGCGGGCGCTCCGGCTACGGCCTGGGCTTGGCGATTACGCGCCGCGCCATCGAGGCGCACGGCGGCAACGTGCGTGCCGAAAACCGCGAGGGTGGGGGCTTGTGCGTGCTTCTGGCATTGCCGCTGACGGCTGACGCCGCTCGCCCGCGCGCCGATCGGTCGGCACCATCGAAGCGCTGAAGCTGCTAATCTAGGGGCCGTTTTCTCACCCTCGACGTACGCCATGGTTCATCCCGAGGCAGCCACTGCAGCCGCCGATCCCGCGCTGACGGTGCTGCGCGGCGTTTTCGGCTACGAACGCTTTCGTCTTCTGCAGGCCGAGATCGTCGCGCAGCTGATCGCCGGCGGCGATGCGCTGGTGCTGATGCCCACCGGCGGCGGCAAGTCGCTGTGCTACCAGATTCCGGCGCTGGTGCGCGATGGCGTGGGCATCGTCGTCTCGCCGTTGATCGCGCTGATGCAGGACCAGGTCGCCGCGCTGCGCCAGAACGGCGTGCGCGCCGCCTACCTCAATTCCACCCTGGCTGCTGCCGAGGCGCGCGCCGTGGAACAGGCGTTGCTGGCCGGCGAGTTGGATCTGCTCTATGTCGCGCCCGAACGGCTGCTGCTGCCGCGCACGCTGGAACTGCTCGAACGTGCGCCGCTGGCACTGTTCGCCATCGACGAGGCGCACTGCGTGTCGCAGTGGGGGCACGATTTCCGTCCCGAGTATATCCAGCTCAGCGTGCTTCACGAGCGCTTCCCGGCAGTGCCGCGCATTGCGCTCACGGCCACCGCAGACGCGCCGACCCGCCGCGAGATCGCCGAACGCCTGGCGCTGACCGAGGCACGGGAGTTCGTCAGCGGTTTCGATCGCCCGAACATCCGCTACCGCGTGGCTGAAGGCGGCGGCAACGCCCGCGAACGCCTGCTGCGTTTCATCCGCGACGAGCATGCGGACGAGGCGGGCATCGTCTATTGCCTGTCGCGCCGACGCGTCGACGAGACCGCCGCGTGGTTGAGCGCCCGCGGCCTGACCGCACTGCCCTACCATGCCGGCCTGCCGGCCGAAGAGCGTGCCCGGAATCAGGAGCGTTTCCTGCGCGAGGAGGGCGTGGTGGTGGTGGCCACCATCGCCTTCGGCATGGGCATCGACAAGCCCGACGTGCGTTTCGTCGCGCACCTCAACTTGCCGAAAAGCCTCGAAGCCTATTATCAGGAGACCGGCCGCGCCGGTCGCGATGGCCTGCCCGCCGATGCATGGATGCTGTACGGCCTGCAGGACGTCATCACGCTGAGACAGATGCAGGAAAGCTCGGAGGCCGACGAGTCGCACAAGCGCGTCGAGCGTCATAAGCTCGACGCCATGCTCGGCTTTTGCGAACTGACCGCCTGCCGGCGTCAGGCACTGCTGCGTTATTTCGACGACAATCTGGACGAGCCCTGCGGCAATTGCGACAACTGCCTGCAGCCGCCCGAAACCTGGGACGCCACCGAAGCCGCGCGCAAGGCGCTGTCCTGCGTCTACCGCACCGATCAGCGTTTCGGGGTGAACTACCTGATCGACGTGCTGCTGGGCAAGGACGACGAGCGCATCCGTCGTTTCGGCCATGATCGCGTGAGCACCTTCGGCATCGGCGGCGAACTGGTCGCCGAGGATTGGCGAGGCGTCTATCGTCAGCTGATCGCGCGCGGCCTGCTGGCGGTGGATCTGGCCGGCCATGGCGGCCTGCGTCTGACCGAGGCCAGCCGGACAGTGTTGCGCGGCGAACAGGCCGTGCATCTGCGCCGCCGGCAACGGCCGACAAAATCGTCCACGCGTCGTCGCCGCGAGGACCGGCGCTTCGCCAGTCCGGCCGACCGCGTGCTGTGGGAAGCGTTGCGGGTGCGACGCAGCGTGCTCGCGGAGGCGCAGGGCGTGCCCGCCTACATGATTTTCAACGATGCTACGCTCATGGCCATGGTCGAAGAACGGCCCGTCACGCTGAGTGCCATGGCGCGTATTTCCGGCGTCGGCGAACGCAAGCTTGAGGCCTACGGCGCGGATTTCCTCGACGTGCTGCAGAGCCATGCGGGAGACGCGCATGACGACGCGTCGGCCGGCGATACGGTCGAGGAGACTCTGCAGCTGTTTCGCGTCGGCATGGACGTCGAGGCCGTGGCGCGCCACCGCGACCTGCGGCCCGATACGGTGTACAGCCATTTGGCCACGGCTATCGAGCATGGTGAGATCGATCTGGCGGAAGCCACCGGACTCGCCGATACCGAACTGGAACGCGTGCGTCTGGCGTTTGCGGCGCAGGAGGGTGCGCCCAGGCTGAAGGCGGTATTCGACGCGCTGGAAGGCGCCTACGCCTACGGCGTGCTGCATTGCGTGCGCGCCGCGCTGCGCCGCGACGGCGAACTTCACGACGCCCATTGACGCGGGGCCGGGCGATGCCTAGCATCGCTTCTCCACTTTCGAGGACCCGCGATGACCTATTGCGTCGCTATCCATGTGAACGCTGGTCTTGTGTTCGCCTCCGACTCGCGCACCAACGCCGGTGTCGACCAGGTGAGCACCTACAGCAAGATGCATGAGTTCGGCGTGCCGGGCGAGCGTCAGTTCGTGCTCATGTCTGCAGGCAACCTGGGCACCACCCAGGCCGTATTGGTACGCCTGCGCAAGGATATGGACGATCCGGAGGCCGAAATGTCGCTGGCCACCGTTGCCGATCTGCCCGCCGCCGCCGAATACGTCGGCCGCCTGAGTCTGGCCGAGCAGCGCAAGTACGCGGGTGGCGGCCAGAACGCGGGCTTCGATCCGCAGGTCAGCTTCATCCTCGGCGGGCAGATCGCGGACCAGGAGCCCGGGATCTATCTGATCTACCCGCAGGGGAACTACATCACCACTTCGCCGACCACGCGGTTTCTGCAGATCGGCGAGAGCAAGTACGGCAAGCCGATTCTCGACCGCATCATCGACGGCGAGACTTCCCTGGCCGATGCGGCGCGCTGCGCGCTGGTCTCCATGGACTCGACCATGCGCAGCAATCTTACCGTCGGTCCGCCGGTCGAGGTGCAAATCTACACTCGCGACCGCCTCGGCCTCGGGCCCCGCATCGTGCTGGCGGACGACCATCCTTATCTGCGCGAAATCCGCCAGAGTTGGGACATGAATATCCGCGAAGCCTTCAAGGACATGCCGCCGTTGCGGCCCAGCCTGTTCAAGAACGTCGAAGACGCCTGAGAGCCGGCTGCAGCCCGTTTCTGCAGGTCATCGGCGGTGTATGATGAAACCGCACGGACTGTGCTCCCGTATCTTTCGCATGCGGATGAGGCGAAATGCCGGCGCACGGTTTTGCCGGCCATCAGCGCTGCAACGGAAAGCAAGCGAAACGCTTCGGCATGAGTAGGGCTCGCATACGCGGGAGTCCCCATACGTCCGGTTTCGACGACTGCTCTCGGGACAGGTGGAAAACAGAATGAATTCGGAAGGGATGCCGTTTGGTCCGGCCATGGACGAGCTGCCGGCGAGCCGCTCCGCGCGGCATTTGTTCAGCCATCATGCGCCGGGAGAGTGCCATGCGCGGCGGGACCTGGACGTGCGCGGCTACGCGTATCTGCCGCCGGAGACGTTCGCCGCGCGGGCCCTGGACGGTGCCGGCGAAGCCGAGCTGCGGGCTCTGCGTGCGAGCTGGGAGCGCTTGCCGGCCGATGCCTACATGAACGACGGCGGGCGCTATCGACGGCGCCGCCACGCTGTGTTCGCGGCGCGTGGCGGCGAGGTCTGGCTGCTGCCCTATAGGCCGCACTTCCAGAGCCGTGCCTACAACGTCCTCAATGGCGGCATTTACCGCCGCTACGCGGAAATCGAAGCCGGGGTCATCGACAATCCTGTGCTGCAGGCTTGCCTGCGGGCCACGCTGGATAGCCTCGAACCGGACGGCGCAGCCGCCTGCTGGTTCATCGAGGCGCATCAGTTCCGCATCATCGCCCGCCATGGGGAGGAAGGTCGGCCGACCCCGGAGGGCGTGCACCGTGACGGCGTCGATCGGGTGTTCATGGCGTTGATGGGGCGCGAAAATGCAGGCGGCGGCGTCAGCCGTATCCATGCGTCCGACGGCAGCCTGCTGGAGGAGGTATGCCTCAGCAGACCGCTGGAAGCGATGCTGGTCGATGATGCGGCCGTACGCCACGGCGTCACACCGATCCATGTGCTCGACGCCGCGCGAGAAGGTGTGCGCGACATGCTCGTGATCACGGCGCGCCGCGATGGCGCGGCAGCCGACTTCCATCCGCAAATCGAGGAAAACCAGACGTCATGAACGCTTCCGCCGCTACCGCCATAGATTTTCGCAGCGATACCGTGACGCAGCCGACGCCGGCGATGCGCGAGGCGATGGCGAGGGCCGAAGTGGGCGATGACGTATACGGCGAGGACCCGACCGTCAATGCGCTGGAGCGGCTAGCGGCCGAGCGTCTGGGTATGGATGAGGCGCTGTTCGTGCCCAGCGGCACTATGGGCAACCTTATTTCGGTACTGGCCCACTGCGGGCGCGGCGACGAAATGATACTCGGCGCCGACGCGCATATTTTCTATTACGAGCAAGGCGGAGCGGCGGCGTTGGGCGGAGTACATCCGCGCACCCTGCCGAACCGGCCCGACGGCACGCTCGACCTGGGCGAGATCGAAGACGCGATCCGCGCCGACAACGTGCACTACCCGGTCAGCCGCCTGCTGGCGCTGGAAAACACGCACAACCGCTGCGGCGGACGGGTGCTGCCGGTCGACTACATGGATGCCGCCGCCGAGCTGGCGCATGCGCACGGCATGAGCCTGCACGTCGATGGCGCACGGATCTGGAACGCCGCCGTCGCGCTCGGCGTGCCGGTGAGCCGCCTGCTGCGCGGTGCCGACAGCGTTTCGGCCTGTCTGAGCAAGGGACTTGCCGCGCCGGTCGGTTCGGTGGTGGCGGGCGACCGCGAGTTCATCCGTCGCGCGCGGCGTCTGCGCAAGGCGGTTGGCGGCGGCATGCGCCAGGCCGGCGTGATCGCCGCGGCAGGCATCGTGGCGCTGAACGAGATGGTCGAGCGTCTGACCGAAGACCATGCTCACGCGCGGCTGTTGGCCGAGGGGCTGGCCGCCCTGGATGGCGTGTCGATCGATCCGTCCGCGGTGCAGACCAATCTGGTCTATTTCGATATCGAACGCGCCGGCCTGGATGCGCCGACGCTGTCGGCAGCGCTGGCCGAGCGGGGCGTTCTGCTCAGCCCGACCGGTGCGCAGGGGCTGCGCGCGGTGACCCATTGCGACGTCGATGAGGCGCAGGTGAGGCAGGCAGTGGCAGCCGTGGCCGAGGTTATGGCGCAGTATGGTTGACGTGGGTCATTGTCTTGGGCACTGCGTCCCAGGGCGGTCCGCACCCGTGTGCGAATTGACCTAAGCTTTGAGCATGAGGGAGACGAAGCTCCAGCCGAATTCAAGCGAGGGGGGAAGTCTGCAATGACGAAGCATGCGTTGGACGAGGTACGCGAGGACCATCGCAACATGGCCTTGCTGCTGGAGCTGTTGCGTAGCGATGTCGAGGTGCTGCGCGAGGGGGTTGACGACGAGTTGGATCTCGAACGCGTGGCCGATATCGTCGATTATTTCGCGCATTATCCCGACCGCGTTCATCATCCGCGCGAGGAAACCATGTTCGCCGTGTTCCGCGAACAACACAAACCCTCGCCGGAATTGGCCGATGCGCTGAAGCAGGTACATGCGCAGCACGAGCGCTTTCCCGAAATGACTGCGGACTTGAGCCGCTTGCTCGAGGCAGCCATGCACGATGCGCCCGTTTCGCGTGAGGAACTGGTCGCGCGCTTGGACGATTACATCGAACAGCAGATCGAACACCTGGACCTGGAAGAGGGCTTGGTGTTTCCGGAGCTGGACGAGAAGATGACGGCGAAGGAGTGGCGCGAGGTCAGGAATCGCGGGCCGTATGAGCGAGATCCGATCTTCGGCACGGAAGTGCAGGAAGCCTATGTGACGCTGTATCGGAGGCTGGAGAGCTTCATCGACTAAGGCCGGTCCCGCCAGGACCGGCGTTTATTTCAAAATACTACCGTCTCGGCGTCGAACACCGGGCCGTCGACGCACACGCGCTTCATGGCCGGTCCGTCGGGAGTATCGATGCGTACCGTGCAGCCCGCGCAGCCGCCGACCGCGCAGGCCATGTACTCCTCCAGCGAAATCTGCGCCGGAATGTCGAATTCCGCGGCCAGCTTCGTCACCGCCTTGAGCATTGGGTGCGGCCCGCAGGCGAAGAACTCCACCGTGGCGAGCTCGGTTTCCGGCAGCGCATGCAGCCATAGACGCACGAGGTCGGTGACATAACCTTCGTGGCAACCGGGGTAGCCCTGCAGGCTGGTCAGCCGCGACGGGACGCCCCAGTCCTCCAGTAGCGGCATGGCGGCGATGACGCCGTCCGGCAGACCGGGCACGAGCATCTGTGAGGGGCGGGCGCTGAACGGGAAGGGAACCTCGGAACCCAGCACGGCGAAGGGCTCGTAGCCGGGCAGGCGGCGCAGGCGGTCGGCCAGGAACACCATCGGCGGAATGCCCACCCCGCCGCCAATGAGCACAGGCCTGCGGCGTTCGGCGTGCAGCGCGAAAGGCTTGCCGATAGGCCCCATGACGCTCAGGCGCTCGCCCGGCGAGCGCCGCGCGAGCAGGCCGGTGCCGCGACCGACCGCCTTGTACAGGAACTCCACCCAGCCGGCTGCGGGGTCGGTGCGCATGATCGACAGCGGGCGACGCAGCGGCAGCTGTGGGTCGCAGGTCAGGTGCGCGAAGCTGCCCGGTTCGGCGTGTGCGGCGCAGTGCGGCGCATGGACGCGCAGCACGTACTGCTCGGACGCATGTGCGTGATGGGCGAGGATTTCCGCCTCCTCGACATGAATGGTGTTGCGGTGCGGCTTGGCGCTCATGCGGCCGGTTCCTCGCCTGCGGTGTAAACGGTGTGGCCGTCGATCAGGGTGCGGAGCACGCGGCCACGGAAAGGCCAGCCGTGGAAGGGCGTGTTGTGCCCGCGGCTGAGCAGACGATCGGCGTCGAGTTCCCACTCGGCCTGCGGGTCGACCAGGCACAGGTCGGCCGCCGCACCCGCACTCAGCGTACCGGACGACAGCCCGAGAATGCGGGCCGGGGCATGGGTGATGCGGCCGATCGCCTCGCTCAGCGGCAGTATCTCTTCGTCGACCAGGCGCAGACTCAGCGCAAGCAGGGTTTCCAGTGCGGAAACGCCGGGCTGGGTTTCGGCGAAGGGCGCCAGTTTGGCGTCGATTTCATGCGGCTGATGATCGGAGCAGAGCGCGGCCAGGGTGCCGTCGGCCAGGGCCGAGCGCAGGGCGTCGCGATCGCGCTCGGCGCGCAGCGGCGGCAGCACGTGGCACTGCGGGTTGAAGTCGGCCACGTCCATTTCGGTCAGGAACAGCTGGTGGGCGGCCACGTCGCCGCTGACCGGCAGGCCGTCGGCGATGGCGCGGGCGAGCAGGCGCACGCCGGCGGCGCTGGACAGGCGGCCGAAATGCACCCGCGCGCCGGTCTGCTCGACCAGCGCCAGCCAGTGGCCCAATGCCGCGGTTTCGGCAGCCACGGGGATGGCGGCCAGCCCCAGCCGCGAGGCGACAGGTCCTTCGTGCGCGCAACCGCCACGCCCCAAAGTCGGCTCCATGGGCTGGGCGAACACCGTCAGGCCCAGGCCGGCGGCGTATTCCAGCGCGCGGCGCAGCACCAGCAGATCGGAGACCGGCCGCTGCGCGTTGCTCATGCCGACGCAGCCGGCCTCGGCCAATGCCGCCATTTCGCTGAGATGCTCGCCGTCCAGTCCGTTGGTGAGCGCGCCGACCACGGCCACGCGTGCGCCGGCGGCGGCTTCGGCCTTCTGGCGCAGCAGGCGCACGTCTGCCGGCGAGTCGATCGGCGGCAGCGTGTCGGGTTGGACGCATACGGTGGTGACGCCTCCGGCGGCGGCGGCAAGGCATTCGCTCGCCACCGTGCCTTTGTGTTCCTGGCCGGGTTCGCGCAGGCGCACGGCGAGGTCGACCAAACCAGGCAGCACCCACAGTCCCTGTGCATCCAGCGTATCGTCGGCCTGGAATCCGGTGGGGTCGAGGCCGACGATACGGCCATCGGCGAGAGCGAGGTCGGCGATGCGGTCGACGCCGTTGGCGGGATCGACGACGCGGCCTTGGCGGATGAGAACGCGTTTCATGCCGGCACCTTAGGGTTGACGCCCATGACCATGGACATGACGGCCATGCGGATGGACAGGCCGTAAGTGACCTGGCGCAGAATCACCGACTGCGGGCCGTCGGCGACCTCCGAGTCGATTTCGACGCCGCGGTTGACCGGGCCGGGGTGCATGACGATGGCGTCGGGCGTGGCCAGGGCGAGGCGCGCCTCGGTCAGGCCATAGCGTTGGAAGTATTCCTGTTCGCTGGGGATGAACGCGCCCTGCATGCGTTCGTGCTGCAGCCGCAGCATGATGATCACGTCGACGTCGCGCAGACCTTCGTCCATGTCGTGATAGACCTGCACGCCGAGCCGTTCGACGCCGGCCGGCAGCAGGGTGCGTGGGCCGATCACGCGCACCTCCCCGGCGCCCAGGGTGTTGAGCGCGTGGATTTCCGAGCGCGCCACGCGCGAGTGCAGCACGTCGCCGACGATGGCAACGCGCAGACCGTGACAGCTCGCCCTTGTAGCGGCGGATGGTGAACATGTCGAGCAGCGCCTGGGTGGGATGCGCGTGGCGGCCGTCGCCGGCGTTGATCACCGCGATATTGCGGCGCGACGTGACGGGCGATGAAGTGCGCCGCGCCGGCTTGGGCGTGGCGCACGATGAACATGTCGCACTGCATCGCTTCGAGGTTGCGCAGCGTGTCCAGCAGCGTCTCGCCCTTGGTGGTCGACGAGGCGCTCATGTTGAGATTGATCACGTCGGCCGATAGGCGCTTGGCGGCCATTTCGAAGGTGGTGCGGGTGCGGGTGCTCGGCTCGAAGAACAGGTTGACGACCGTCTTGCCGCGCAGCAGCGGCACCTTCTTCACGCCCTGGTCGTTGAGGCCGGCGAAGGACTCGGCGTTGTCGAGGATCTGTTCCAGCAGCGGCCGGCCCAGGCCTTCGACATCGAGAAGATGACGCAGCTGTCCGTCTTCGGTCAGCTGCAGATCGTTGGGCAGCGGGCCCGGCCGCGGGTTGAGGGCGTTCATCGGGTATCTCCCTCACGGCGTGCGCGGCCTTCGCCCAGCACCAGATGCAGTGGTTCGGGGCCTTGCAGGTGCACGCGCAGTTCCTGCGCCAGATCGAGACGGGCGCCGACCAGGTCGGCCGCGATCGGCAGTTCGCGCCCGTCGCGGTCGATCAGCGCGATCAGGCGTACGCGGGCGGGACGGCCGAAATCGAAGATTTCGTTGAGCGCCGCGCGCACGGTGCGGCCGGTGTGCAGGACGTCGTCGACCAACCAGACGGTCTTGCCGTCGACGCTGCCGGGCAGGCTGGAGGGCTGCAGGCGCGGGTGCAGGCCGCCGTGGGCGAGGTCGTCGCGATAGTAGCTGACGTCGAGCGTGCCCAGCGGTAGCGCCATGCCGAGGCGTTCGTGCAGTGCTTCGGCGAGCCAGACGCCGCCGGTATGGATGCCGACCAGCATGGCATTGTCGGCGTCTTCGGCCAGCGCGCCGCGCAGGCGGTCGGCCAAGTCGTCGAGCAGCGGCGGGACGGCAGGTAGTTCGGGGGGCTCGGTCATGTGTGCGAGGTGTCGGTGGAGGCGGGTTGTGCAAGCCAGTCTTCGAGTAGCAGGGCGGCAGCGTAGCGGTCGATCTCGGCTTTGTCGATACGGCCGCGGCGCCCTTCGGCACGCTGTTCGCGCAGCAGTGTTTCGGCGGCACGCGAGCTGAGGCGCTCGTCGACAAGTGCGACCGGCAGTCGGTAGCGTTCGCCAAGGTCGCGGGCGAAGCATTCGGCCGCCTCGGTCATGGGCACCGGCGTGCCGTCCATGCGCGTCGGGCGGCCGACCACCAGCTGGGCCGGACGCCACTCGCGCAGCAGGGCGTCGATGGCATCCCAGTCGGGGCTGCCCTGCGGCATGCCTATGGTGGTCAACGGGCGGGCCGTACCGGTCAGTCGCTGGCCCACGGCGACGCCGGTGCGCCGGGTACCGTAGTCGAAGCACAAGGCGGTGGTTGCGGCCGTCATGCGTGGGTTCCACGGCGTTGCGAGTGTGCGCTGCCCTCAGGCATGCCCGGTTTCTGAGCTCAGCAGGGTGAGGTCGATACCGAGGCGTGAGGCCGCCGCCTGCCAACGCGTGGGCAGCGGCTCGTCGAACAGGATGGAGGCGTCCGCCGGCAGGGTGAGCCAGGCGTTTTCGGCGAGTTCGGCTTCGAGTTGGCCGGCGCCCCAGCCGGCGTAGCCGAGCATGACCATGGCATCGGTCGGGCCACCTTCGCCGCCGGCCATGGCCTGGAGAATATCGCGCGATGCGGTCAGGCCGAGTCCGTCGCTGAGCGCGATGGTGTTCTCCCAGGCGCCCAGCGGGCGGTGCAGCACGAAGCCGCGTTCCATTTCGACCGGCCCGCCGTAGTAGACCGGCTGATGGCCGAGCTCAGGATCCTGGGCCTCCAGCTCCATGTGTTCGAGCAGTTGCCCGACGCGCAGGTCCAGGCTGCGGTTGACGATCAGGCCCATGGCACCCTGGTCGGTGTGTTCGCAGATCAGGGTGAGCGTACGGCTGAAGTTCGGGTCCGCCAGCTGGGGCATGGCGATCAGGAAGTGGTTGGCAAGAGAGGTCACGGCGCTCATGTGCATAGTATCCGGCGCGCGTTGGGATGCTGGCAAGAGCGGGGTGCGCCAGAGCGGCCCGGGCCGGTGTGCAGGAGGGCGGGACCGCGCCGGTCGGCCCCGCCGCAGGCCGTTGTTCGGGAGTCTACGCCGCAGCCACCTGGCGTGCGGCTTCCAGCGCGCCTTGCAGGCCGGCGCGTTCGTCGAGCACGACCTCGACATGCAGCGCTTCTAGCAGGTGGTTCATCGGCGGGCGGTCGTGCAGGGCGGTCAAGAATCCAGGTGCCTGCAGGAACGGTAGAATCTTGGGGGGGATGCCGCCGGCCAGATAAGCGCCGCCGGTGGGCAGGGCGGCCAGGGCGAGGTCGGCAAGCTGGCCGGCGAGGATGTCGGCATAGAGTTCCAGTGTGGCGACGGCGAGTCCGTCGCTGCCGGCGACCGCGGCCTGACCGATGGCGGCGGACGGGTCGCCATCGCGCATGGCCTGCTGCAGCGCGGTGCCGGCGGGGTGCCCTGCTTCGCTACAGACGAAGTCGAGCAGACGCGGCAGACCGGGACCGGCGAGCAGGTGTTCGCGCGAACAGCGGCCTTCGCGTTCGGTGACGTGGCGGATCAGTTCGAGCTGGCGCAGATTGGCGGGCGAGAACGCGGCATGCCCGGACTCGGCCGGCAGCACGAGCAGCGGGCCGTCGCCGGGGCAGGCGATGGCGCTGTTGAAGCCGGTTCCGGGTGCGGCGACCAGACGTTGGCCGTGGGCGATCTGGCGTCCTTCCTGCAGTACGACGCGCTGGTCCTCGGGCAGTACGTCCACGGCATGTGCGATGCTGGCCAGATCGTTGATCAGCTTGACTCTGGGAATGTCGAGAGCCTTGCCGACGGCTGCGGCGTCGAGATCCCATGGCTGATTGGTGAGGCGGGCATACTGCGCCTCGTCCTCGCCCTCGATGGGGCCGGCAATGGCGAAGCAGGCCGCCCCGAGATCGACGGTGCCGAGGGCCGCGCTATCCAGCAGTTCGCGGATCATCGGCACGATGTCGGTATAGGCGGAGCTGGAGAAGCGTTGTTCGGCGAGGATGTCGAGGCCGGTCTCGCCCGGTCGGGCGAGTGCGAGCAGAGTCTTGGTTGCGCCGATGTCTCCAGCGATCAGATGCATGCGGTTGTCTCCGGGGTCGGGTGTGATGAATGGTCGGTCGCGGCAGCGATGACGCGAGGCGGTGTCAACGGCCTCATGGTTCCGATATATACCACTCGGCGGCGCCCTGCGGGTGTAGCCGTTCCACCGGCAGCGCCAATTCGTCCGCGGCGGGGCCGCGTTCGAGCCGCTGCAGGATATCGGCCTTGCCGCTGCCGTCGACCAGGAACAGCAGGTGGCGGGCACGTTCGATGCTGGGAGGGGTCAGCGACACTCGCCAGGCGTCGAGCTTGGGGACGAACACTGCGGCCACGTCGCGGTCGCGTTCGTCGAGGATATCGGTGTCCGGAAACAGGGAGGCGGTGTGTCCGTCGCCGCCCAGACCCAACAGGATCAGGTCGAGCTCGGGCCGGCCGTCGTGTCGCGGCGCCTCGGCCGCGAGCCTGGCGGCGTAGTCGCGGGCGGCCTCGGCCGGCGCCAGTCCGGCCGAGGGGATCATCGGGTGTATCTGGTCCGCCGGGACAGCGACGTGATCGAGCAGGGTTTCGCGGGCCATGCGGTAGTTGCTGTCGGCGTGTTCGGGCGGCACGCAGCGTTCGTCGCCGAACCATACGTGCCAGTGCGGCCAGTCGACGTCCGTCTCGCGCGCCAGGCGGGTATGCAGGCCGCGCGGCGTGTTGCCGCCTGACAACGCGATATGAAAGGCGCCGCGCGCGGCGATGGCCGCGCGGGCGAGTTCCAGGATGCGCCGGGCTGCGGCTTCGTGCAGCGCTTCGGCGTCGGGCAGGCGCCGGCCGGGGATCATGATGCGGCCTTGAGTTCCGAGCGCCGTTCGTCGATGCGTCCGAGCAGATGCTCGAAAGCATCGCTGAAGGACTTGACGCCTTCGTCCTCGAGCTGGTCGGTGACCGCGCCGAGGTCGATGTCGAAGTCGCGCAGCCGGGATAGTGCGGCGCGGGCCTCATCGACTTCCCGGTTGACCGTCACCTCCTCCAGAGGAGTTTTCAGCAACAGGTCGTAGGTGGCCGGCGGCAGGGTGTTGACCGTGTGCGGCCCGACCAGCGATTCGACGTACAGCAACGGCGGATAGTCCGGGTTCTTGGTACTGGTGCTGGCCCACAGCAGACGCTGCGGTTTGGCGCCGGCGGCGGCCAGGCGCTGCCAGCGCTCGCTGGCCATGACCTCCTGCATGTGCGCGTAGGCGACCTTGGCGTTGGCGACCGCGCACTGCCCGCGCAAGGCGAGCGCGTCGGCCGAACCGTGCGCTTCCAGCGCCTTGTCCAGCTTGCCGTCCACCCTGCTGACGAAGAAACTGGCCACCGAATTGATGTTCTCCAACGGCTGGCCGGCGGCCAGTCGGGCTTCGAGCGCGTCGAGGTAGGCGCCGAGCACGTCGCGGTAGCGCTCGACCGAGAACAGCAGGGTGACGTTAACGTTGAGACCGTCCTCGAGCAGTTCGCGGATCGCCGGGATGCCTTCGCGGGTTGCCGGTACCTTGATCATCAGGTTGGCACGGTTGACCTGCTGCCACAGCGAACGTGCCTCGCTCACTGTCGCGTCGGTGTCCCTGGCCAGACTGGGTGAAACCTCCAGGCTGACCAGGCCGTCGCCGTGGCCGCTGTCGCGATAGACGTTCGCGAACTGATCCGCGGCACGGCTCACGTCTTCGATGGCGAGGCGGAAGAAAAGCTCCTGGTTGGGCTGCTGGCTGTCCCGCGCGAGTTCGTCGCGCAGGGCGTCGTCGTAGAGGTCGGTTTCGGCAATGGCCTTGTCGAAAATCGAGGGATTCGACGTCATGCCCCGCAGCCCGTCGCTTTCGATCATCCGCTTCAGGCTACCGTCATCGAGCATGTCGCGGCGAATGTAGTCGATCCAGATGCTTTGACCGAGTTCGGCGAGGTGTTGTACGGGAGTGGGGGTCGGCATAAGCGCTAGTCTCCTGTCCGTGGAGGCGGTGTGTGGTGCGGGAACGCGGCGCGCGATGGCGGGGGTTCCCCGGTTACGTCGGATGACTGTCGGTGCGGCCGGTTGCCGTGGCGCACGTTCGATCGACGTATCCCTAAATCTTAGGTGAGACCGGCGATGTTCGCATGAGTTCTTGCTAGGCGTTGGAGTGTTTGGCTGTTTGGTAGCGGGGTTTGGGGGGATGTGGGGCGCTGAGACTGGTTTCGGGTGCGAATCGGTGTTCGGCGTTTGTGAAGTTGACGTGCTCGTTGATGAGGGTGGCTGATTTCGGGCGCGAATCAGCGTTTGCAGTTTTGATCCTACTTGGGTGACGCGCCCGAGCCCCTTTCTTTGCACGCCCAAAGAAAGAGGCGAAAGAAAGGCGCCCGAAAGGCCTTGTCCCTGACGGGCAGACCTCGAGCGCACACCCCGTCGCGGGGCACCGCAGGCACTTGCCCTCCTGGCAAAGCCTGCTCGGGCGGCCTCCCTGCCGCCCGACCCCGCGCCGGGGCGCACGCTCGAGGCAAGGCCAAACGGGAATCGGGAAGTCAAAACAGAACGCATCCCAAACGCTTGGGCTGCGCATCCGGCGATCGAAACGTAGGTTGGGGTAAGCGAAGCGCACCCCAACGCGGGCGGTGCAGATCATGTTGGGGTTCGTTGCACTCACCCCAACCTACGGGAGCCGTGTTTTGACGTTCGGCCCCCCTGATCGCTTGCCTCGCGAGCGTGCGCATGGGCGGGGATGGCCGGCAGGACGCCGGCCAAGCAGCCCTTCGCAGGACGCGAATGGCTGCGGGCTCCGATCAGGCGTGCGTTCGCGAGGTTGCCCGCAGGGACAAGCGATCCTGGGGGTGCGTTTCTTTCGCCGGTTTCTTTGCGCACTCAAAGAAATCGGCTCGGGCGCGTCACCGATTCAGAGCGAAACCCCACACCTCAAATCGCGCCCGAAACAGGCCCCACTCGCTTGAGAATAGAATCTGCCGGAACTGCTGCGTGCGGTTGTTGCATGCCAGAAACCAGTCGGCCAGAGCGCCAGACGCGTCGCGCTCTAGCCGGCGGCGCCCGCCGCCGCATCGGCCAACGCAACGAACTCGGCCACGCTCAGCGTCTCGGCGCGTCGCACCGGATCGATGTCGGCGGCGGCGATCAGCGGCGCGTCGACCATGTCCCTGAGCGCGCGGCCCAGGGTCTTGCGGCGCTGGGCGAAGGCCTGGGCGACGATTTTGGCGAACAGCGTTTCGTCCTGTGCCGCATGCGGCGGCGCGGGATAGGGCTGCAGCCGCACCACGGCGGAGTCGACCTTGGGCGGAGGGGTGAAGGCGCCGGGGCCGACGCGGAACAGGGCATCGACCCGGCAGCGGTACTGCACCATCACGGACAGACGGCCGTATTGCTTGCTGCCGGGTTTGGCGGCAAGCCGCTCGACCACTTCAAGCTGCAGCAGGAAGGTCATGTCGCGGATCTGCGCCGCGCTGTCGAGCAGGTGGAAGATCAGTGGCGTGGAGATGTTGTAGGGCAGGTTGCCGGTTACGCGTAGGCCCTCGGGCGGGGCGAGAGCGGCGAAGTCGAAGCGCAGGGCGTCCGCCTGGTGGACTTCCAGGGCATCGCCGAAGCGGGCCTGCAGTCGCGGCACCAGGTCGCGGTCGAGTTCGACGGCGAGCATATGGGGAATGCGGGCGAGCAATGCGCCGGTGAGCGCGCCTTCGCCGGGGCCGATTTCGACCAGCGTGTCGCCGGGCTGCGGGGCGACCGCCGCGGCGATGCGCTCGATCACGCTCTGGTCGTGTAGGAAATGCTGGCCGAAGCGCTTGCGCGGGACGTGCTTCATGCGTGGGACTCGCGGCTGCGCTGAACGATGTTCGCGGCGAGTTCGAGCGCGGCCTGCAGGCTGCCGGTTTCGGCGCGGCCGTTGCCGGCGAGTTCGAGCGCGGTGCCGTGGTCGACCGAGGTGCGCACGATGGGCAGGCCCAGGGTGATGTTGACGGCGTGGCCGAAGCCGGCGTACTTGAGCACGGGCAGGCCCTGGTCGTGGTACATGGCGAGTACGGCGTCGGCATGCTGGAGATGCCGCGGCGTGAACAATGTGTCTGCGGGCAGAGGGCCGATCAGTTCCAGACCTTCGGCGCGCAGCTCTTCCAGGGCCGGGCCGATGACGTCGATTTCCTCGCGACCGAGATGGCCGCCCTCGCCGGCGTGCGGGTTGAGGCCGCAGACGAGGATGCGCGGCTGCGGCAGGCCGAAGCGCGCGCGCAGGTCGCGGTCGAGGATACGCAGCACGCGCTGCAGGCGTTCGCGGGTAATGGCGCGGCTGACCTCGGCCAGCGGCAGATGGGTGGTGGCCAGCGCCACGCGCAGGCTGTCGGCGGCCAGCATCATGACGGGATGCGCGCCGCCGCAGCGGGCGGCGAGGAATTCGGTGTGGCCGCTGAACGGGATGCCGGCGTCGTTGATCACGCTCTTGTGCACCGGGCCGGTGACCAGCGCATCGAATTCGCCTGCCAGGCAGCCATCGGCGGCGCGCTCCAGCGTGCGTAGCACATAGCCGGCGTTGCGCGAGTCGAGGCGTCCGGCGACGGCATCGGTGGCGGTTGCTATGGGCAGCACGCAGAGTTCGCCGGCCGCTGCCGGCGGCGCGCCGGCAGCGTATTCGCGCAGGCGCAGCGGCAGGTCCAGCATGCGTGCCCGTTCGGCAAGCAGCTGCGGATCGGCGATGACGACCCAGGCCGTATCCGGCGCGGGGCCGATCTGGGCCAGCTGGACGACGAGATCGGGGCCGATGCCGGCGGGCTCGCCGGGCGTAATGGCGAGGGTCCGCAAGGCGTCAGCCGGCGTTCTGTTTGAGCAGGATGCGTACATAGGCCTCGTCGCGGATGCGCCGCAGCCATACGTTCAGGGCTTCCTGGCGCTTGCGCTGGAAGATGATTTCCTTGGCGCGGGCTTGCACCATCTGCTCGGTGCTGTCGTGCTGTCGGCGGCCCAGCACCTCGAGGATGTGCCAGCCGTAGGGTGTGCGGAACGGCTGACTGATCTTGCCGACGGGGGTTTCGTTCATCATCTTCTGGAACTGCGGCACCATCTGGCCCGGGCTGACCCAGCCGAGGTCGCCGCCATTGACGGCGCTGCCGGTGTCGTCCGAATTGGCCTTGGCCAGGGTGGCGAAGCTGGCGCCCTGCTCGATCTCGCGGCGCAGTCGCTCGAGCTTGGCGCGGGCCTGCGCGCTGCTCATGGTCGGGGTGATCTTGATCAGGATGTGGCGCACGTGGGTCTGAGTGATGGTGACTTGCTTGCCGCCGCGCACGCCGAGCAGCTTGACCAGGTGGAAGCCGCTGGGGCTGCGGATGGGCTGGCTGATTTCCCCGCTCTGCATGACGTTGACCACGTGCACGAAATAGGTCGGCACCGCCACGACTCGGCGATCCATGAGCCGGAAATCACCGGCGTTCGGCGGTAGGCGAATATCGCTGATGTGCCCCATCAGGCGGTAAAAGACGTTGGCGGTAAGCCGCTTGAAGGGGCTGTCGGAAGAGCGGTCGGAACGGACAGCCAGTACTACGTCATAGCCCTGCTGCCAGAGATCCACCATTTCGGGTATTAGCTCGGGTGGGTCTTGCAAATCCACATCGAGCGGGATGACTGCGTCTCCGGTTGCACGGTCGAGACCGGCAGTTAGCGCAAGCTCTTTCCCAAAGTTGCGCGTCAGGTCAATCACCTTAACACGCGGGTTCGAGGCATGGGCACCCCGGAGCAGCTCCAGCGTCCGGTCCCGGCTTCCGTCGTTTACACAGATGATTTCGTAGTCCCCGCTTACCGATGTGAGGATAGGGACCAGGCGCGAGAAAAAAGCGCCGCACACTTGTTCTTCATTGTACAGCGGCGTAACGATAGAGAGGCGAATCGGACGGTTTGTCATCCTCTTACTCGGGTTCGGCAATGGCTTGGCTCTTAAAGACGCACTGTTGCGAACGGGTTGTAGGCCGAGATCCCCGCGTCTGGTCCCTCCGTCAGGAGGACAAAAACGTCGACTCAGATCTTGCTCGGAGCGGCCGGACGCCGCGCAGTTGATAGACGCAAAGCAAAGAGCGCGAGCAATGCGCGGGGGTAAGTAAGTGACCACAGGACATTGGAATCAAATAGAAACCAATTGGGTATACAGAGCAAGCACGCCGCAAGCAGGCGAGTTGCACCCCAACGTTCGCTCAACATGCTCGGTACGAGCAGCAAGAAGTATCCGGGCCAGGCCAACGGAGAAGCCAGCAACCCAGCCAGCATTGCTACCTCGGCCGTCCCCCGGCCGGGGCGGATTCGGCGCGCGAAAACCGCGGTGACGGCGAGCACTATAATCGAAGCGATTGGGCTGAGGGAACCGACGCCCAGCCGCGCAAGAACGCCGGGGAGTGACGCATTTGTTGGCGTCGGGACCCAGCTGATTTCAGCGACTGCTTCGTACCATGAGAGGTAAATCCCGGGGCCGTAGATCGCCATTGGGAGAATTGTGACCGCGGCGGCTGTAATGAAAGCGGTTATGCTTGTGGCACGCTGTCTCTGGAGGAAGAGAAGCGCCGGCCACGTCAGAAACGGCGGTTTAAGTGCGCCGAGGATCCCAATAAGAATGCCGCCTCGGACGGGATCTTTGGCAAGGCTTTCTTGCGCAAATATCGCAAGGAGTGCAAGGGGGGCATACACTTGCCCGAGCACGAGCGTCGACCAGAAGCTTACGACTGCCAGCGCCCACGCTACCTTGTAGGGAGTAGTTGTGCGTTTGCGCAGAACTACCACGAGTGTTGCTGCATAGCAGACCACGGTGACAAGTAGCCATGAGAGTCGTGCTTTGACCGGATCGAGCGTCGCAAGGAGTTGGAAAAGAGGTAGCCACGCGGGGACGTTCACATTTGGGGTGGTGCCCCATATGCGGTGCTGTCTGAGCCAGCTTCCGAACACCTCGGCACGATATGGGGGAATCGGAGGTTGGCCGCATCTCCAGACGCCAAAAACGGGGCTAGGTCATAATAGACGTCGGATCTCGTATCGACGGAGTAGACTGCAGCCTGCAGCACTGCAACTGCTGAAAATGCTAAGAGAATGACGAAGCGGCCTAGGCGCCAAAGAAGGTCGATGCGTCGGGTACTTTCCGCGTGCTGATTAGTCCTGAAACTCAGCTGGAACACGTTGCACTCCATTCGTGGGGTCTAGGTTCCGGCGCTTCCTGCCGGGATGACGCCGAGGCACGGATCAACGTCGTCGTTCCAACAGGGAATGCCGGAAACCAGGTGCGCCGTACAGCAGCGGAGCGTACTGTCGTATGGGCCGGTTGCAACAGGCCCCTAAACTTAGTAGAGGATTGCGTGCTATTACACCCTGAGAATACGTTCAACGGCCGAACACAGTGGAATTGGACTGGGCTTTGCCCAATTCTGCCTGCGCCGAGAGTGCGATGGGATACTCAAAACCTAAGGGTTCGGAGACTGGCCTCAATTTGCTAAACTGCTTAAATGCGATCACGGCTACTCCGCTGCTGGGCGCGCCCTCGATAGAGATGCTTCAGGTCGACGGGCCGCTCAGGCCGGCCGCGGTTGTCCGCCACTGTTGGCGCGAACACATCGAAGAGGCTTGGAACGGCTACGAGAGGGATTTTGCAGCACTCGACATTCGTCCGAGGGGTCCAAAAATTTCCCATGCGAGCGAGGGGCGAAGGCACAGGCCCAGGCGAGGAAGCCTGACGGGTAGCGGGTCGGCGGCAGCGCCATTCGGTTAACCTAGCGGATGGTATGGACGCCCAGAAACCAAGCCGTATAAATCACCCGATGTCAAAACCTAAACTTGCTGACAGGACGATCCACAGGATCGCGCTAGCGATGGGGCTGGCTCGATCGCTCAGCTTCCTTCTTTTTCTAACGGTAGGCTCGCGTGAGCAATCGGCCTTGTTCCGAGGGGACTTCCCAGCCTTCTACGTAGCGGCCGAAATTGTACACTCCGGTAGAGCTGCCCGCCTATATGATTATTCTCTGCAAAGAGAACTTGAGAACTCCTACTGGCCGGATTTTGGTGGGACATTTCTGGTTTTCCCTTATCCGCCGTTCTTCGCGCTCATCCTATCCCCGCTTGCCGCGCTCCCGCCACTAAATGCGAAGGCTGTAGCTGCGGGCTTTCTGCTGGCGTTCCTGTTCGGATCCTTGTTCATTACGCGTCCGATCAGCGCTTTCGTGCGAACGCATTTCCTATTTGTGGTGTTCTACATTCTAACCTTGCCTCCTGTTGCGATATCCATCGTCGGTGGGCAAAACACAGCTCTGTCGATCCTTTGTTTCGCGCTGGTCCAGTATGGGATAAAATCACAACATCGTTGGCTAACCGGGTTTGCGGCGGCACTATTGCTGTATAAGCCCCAGTTTGGTGGACTTTTGTTTCTGTACCTCCTCGGCCGCCGGGATAAACGGGAGCTTGC
>CAVVUY010000005.1:0-14160 GCA_963751375.1 uncultured Gammaproteobacteria bacterium | reverse complement strand
AAAAAAAAAACAGATCAACACCACACAGCAGCAAAACCACAAGGCACCAGATGTCACCAAACAGTCCACAAAAAAAAAAAAAAAGGATCCACAGGCCATCAGGCCACAAACATTATAATCATTATAACAGGCACCAGAACCAAGAAACAAGACGATCAGGAACATCAGGGCCAAGGATTCGGGCATATTGGCCTCCATACGGTGATCGCCGTCGACGATGTTCTTGTACATCTTGTTGCGTCCCGCCACGTCGTCCGACTTGACGGTCAGCATTTCCTGCAAGGTGTACGCCGCACCGTAGGCCTCCAGCGCCCAGACTTCCATTTCGCCGAAGCGCTGGCCGCCGAACTGCGCCTTGCCGCCCAACGGCTGCTGGGTGACCAGGCTGTACGGTCCCGTCGAACGGGCGTGCATCTTGTCGTCGACGAGGTGGTTGAGCTTGAGCATGTGCATGTAGCCCACCGTCACCGGACGCTCGAATGTGACGCCGGTACGTCCGTCGACCAGCATGGTCTGCCCGGTTTCCGGCAGATCCGCCAAGCGCAGCATAGTGCGAATATCCTCCTCGCTGGCGCCGTCGAAGACTGGCGTTGCCAAGGGCACACCGGCGCGCAGGTTGGTGGACAGACGCAGGACTTCCTCATCGCTGAAAGATGCCAGATCGACTTTCTGGAAGGCATCGTCAGAGTTGTAGATCTGGTCGAGGAAACCACGCAGCTCGTCGACCTTGGCCTTGGCTTCGATCATCCGTGCAATCTTGTGGCCCAGCCCCTTGGCGGCCCAACCCAGATGCGTTTCGAGCACCTGCCCGACGTTCATACGCGAGGGCACGCCGAGCGGGTTGAGCACGATATCGACCGGCTCGCCATCCTCGGTGTGCGGCATGTCTTCGACCGGAACGATCATCGACACCACGCCCTTGTTGCCGTGGCGGCCGGCCATCTTGTCGCCCGGCTGCATGCGGCGCTTCACCGCCAGATACACCTTGACCATCTTCAGCACGCCCGGCGCGAGATCATCGCCCTGGGTGAGCTTGGTGCGCTGCTCGCGCAGCTTGGCGTCGAAGGACTCGCGCTGCTCGCTGATCTGATTGTTCAGAACCTCGAGTTGCACGTTCACCTCTTCGCTGCGCATGCGGATTTCCGCCCAGCGGTCGCGACCGATCTCGTTGAGGTAGGACTTGGTGATCTTCGCCCCGGCCTCCAGCTTGCCGGGGCCGCCCTCGGCGATCTTTCCGCTCAGCAGGCGTTCGATACGCGTGTAGACGTCGTTCTCGTAGATGCGCAGCTGATCTGCAAGATCCTTGCGCACACGCTCGAGTTCGGTTTCCTCGATCGACTTCGCACGCGAATCCTTCTCCACGCCATCGCGGGTGAACACGCGCACGTCGATGACCGTGCCTTCCATGCCCGAGGGCACACGCAGCGAGGTGTCCTTCACGTCGGACGCCTTCTCGCCGAAGATCGCGCGCAGCAGCTTTTCCTCCGGAGTCAGCTGGGTCTCGCCCTTGGGCGTAACCTTGCCGACCAGGATATCGCCAGGACGCACTTCCGCACCTATGTAGACGATGCCGGCCTCGTCCAGCTTGTTGAGCAGGCCTTCGCTGACGTTCGGGATATCGGAACTGATCTCCTCCGGCCCGAGCTTGGTGTCGCGCGCCACGCAGGTCAGCTCCTCGATATGGATCGAGGTGAAGCGGTCTTCCTGCACCACGCGCTCGGAGATGAGGATGGAATCCTCGAAGTTGTAACCGTTCCACGGCATGAACGCGACCAGCATGTTCTGCCCCAGCGCCAGTTCACCCATATCGGTGGAGGAACCGTCGGCCAGCGCATCGCCGCGCGCGATCACATCGCCCGGATTCACCAGCGGACGCTGGTTGATGCAGGTGTTCTGGTTCGAACGCGTGTACTTGGTCAGGTTGTAGATATCGACACCCGGCTCGCCGGGGTTGGTCTCGTCGTCGTTGACGCGCACCACCATACGGGCCGCGTCGACCGAATCGACCACGCCGCCGCGGCGTGCCTTAACCGTCGCACCCGAGTCCATCGCCACGATGCGCTCCACACCAGTGCCGACGATCGGCTTTTCGGCGCGCAGACAAGGCACCGCCTGACGCTGCATGTTCGAACCCATCAGCGCTCGGTTGGCGTCATCGTGTTCGAGGAACGGAATCAACGCCGCAGCGACCGACACGATCTGCTTGGGCGAAATATCCATGAACTCGATTCGGTCGGGCGTGGACATCTCGAATTCGTTCAGATGACGACAGGAAACCATGTCGTCAACGAAACGACCCTCGGCGTCGAGACGCGCGTTGGCCTGCGCGATCACGTACTGAGCCTCTTCGATCGCCGACAGATAGGCGATCTCCGCGGTCACCTTATTGTCCGTGACCTTCCGGTACGGCGTCTCGAGGAAACCGTACTCGTTGGTGCGCGCATACAGCGCCAGCGAGTTGATCAGACCGATGTTCGGGCCTTCAGGAGTCTCGATCGGGCAGACACGGCCATAGTGCGTAGGATGCACGTCGCGCACTTCGAAGCCAGCACGCTCGCGGGTCAGGCCGCCCGGACCCAGTGCCGAGATACGGCGCTTGTGCGTGACCTCGGACAGCGGATTGTTCTGGTCCATGAACTGCGACAGCTGCGAGGAGCCGAAGAATTCCTTGATCGCCGCAGCCACGGGCTTGGCGTTGATCAGCTCCTGCGGCATGAGGCCTTCGCTTTCGGCGACCGTCAGGCGCTCCTTGACGGCGCGTTCGACACGAACCAGGCCGACGCGGAAGGTGTTTTCCGCCATTTCGCCGACGCAACGGATGCGACGGTTGCCGAGATGGTCGATATCGTCGACTGTGCCGTCGCCGTTGCGGATCGCGATCAGCGTCTTGACCACGTCGAGAATGTCGTCGTTGGTCAGCGTGCCCGGGCCGGTGACTTCCTCGCGCCCGACGCGGCGATTGAACTTCATGCGACCGACCGCAGACAGGTCATAGCGGTCTTCGCTGAAGAACAGACTCTCGAACAGGTTCTGCGCGGCCTCCTTGGTCGGCGGCTCGCCCGGACGCATCATGCGGTAGATCTCGACCTGCGCCTCGAGTTTCGTGGAGGTCGGATCCAACGTCAGCGTGCTGGAGATGTACGGGCCACAGTCCAGATCGTTGGTGTAGATGATCTGGAACTCGCTCACGCCTGCGGCGCGCAGGCTGGCCAGCACTTCGCCGTTCAGTTCGGCGTTGGCGCGCGCAATCAGCTCACCGGTCGATTCGTCGACCACATTGTGGGCCAGCACCTTGCCAACCAGGTATTCCTCTGGCACATCGAGCTTGTCGAGGCCGGCCTTTTCCATCTGCTTGACATGGCGCGCACTGACCCGATGTCCGGCCTCGACCACCACCTTACCGTCGACGACGATGTCGGTGACGGCGGTTTCACCACGCAGACGCTCCGGCACCAGATCGATGCTGTAGCTATCCTCGCCGACGGCCGCCACATGAATCTTCTGGAAGAAAGTATCGAGGATTTGTTCGTCCTCGTAGCCGAGCGCGCGCAGTAGCACCGTTGCCGGCAGCTTGCGGCGGCGATCGATACGCACGAACACGCTATCCTTCGGATCGAATTCGAAGTCCAGCCAGGAACCGCGGTAAGGAATCACACGGGCACTGAACAGCAGCTTGCCGGAGGAGTGCGTCTTGCCCTTGTCATGGTCGAAGAACACGCCCGGCGAACGGTGCAGCTGGGAGACGATGACACGCTCGGTGCCGTTGATGACGAAGGTGCCGTTTTCGGTCATGAGCGGCAGTTCGCCCATGTAGACCTCTTGCTCCTTGACGTCCTTGATGACCTTGGAGCCGGCGGGGGCGTCCTTGTCGTAGATGACCAGGCGCAACAACACGCGCAGCGGCGCCGCATAGGTCTGCCCGCGAAGCTGGCATTCCTTGACGTCGAAAACAGGCTCACCGAGTCGATAGCTCACGTAATCGAGGATCACGTACTCGGAGTAGCTCACAATCGGGAACACCGATTTGAACGCACTGTGCAAACCTACATCCTGGCGCTCAGCAGACTGGGCGTCGAGTTGCAGGAACTGGCGATACGAATCGAGCTGCGTCGCCAGGAGATAGGGGACCTCCAGGATTTGCGGCTGTTTGCCAAAATCCTTGCGGATACGCTTCTTTTCGGTGTAGCTGTACGCCATCGCGGTTCCTCACTACCAAATCAAGTCTCGGGTCCAGACCGATCCACCCTGGCCAGGGGCGTTCGGCCGCAGCGCATTGGCACTGCCCCGTTTGACAAACTGGCAATCCCTGCCAAGATGCGGGTCCAGCGGCCCTTATGGCCCGCAGTTGCTTGTCCTGTCATCTCAATGCGCCCAGTGCTGCGGCGCGACGTTGCTTGCCTGCAACGCCTACAAACGGGAAAAGGCCGGCAGTGTTTCCACCGCCAGCCGATTCCGGATTACACGTGCGTTCCGCAAATGCGGGCCGTACGCTTACTTGAGTTCGACGGACGCACCCGCCTCTTCAAGCTGCTTCTTGACGTCTTCGGCTTCGTCCTTGGACGCGCCTTCCTTCACCGTCGAAGGCGCACCTTCGACCATGTCCTTGGCCTCCTTCAGGCCCAGGCCGGTGATCGCACGCACGACCTTGATGACGCCGACCTTGTTGCTGCCGAAGCTGGTCATGACCACGTCGAACTCGGTCTGCTCTTCGGCAGCGGCGGCATCACCACCACCAGCGGCGGCAGGAGCGGCGGCCACGGCAGCGGCGGCCGAAACGCCGAACTTCTCCTCCATGGCGGAAATGAGGTCCACGACCTCCATCACCGACATGTTGGCAATCGTTTCGAGGATGTCTTCTTTGGATACAGCCATGTTACTTCTCCAGTCAATAAACCCGAATCAAAACGCGAGATCTCAGGCGGCAGCCTGCTTCTGATCCCGGATTGCAGCCACGGTACGAGTCAGTTTGCCGGGCACCTCGTTGAGGGTACGGGCAAACTTGTCGAGCGGCGCACGCATCACCGCCATCAGCAAGCTGACGGCCTGATCGTACGTCGGCAGGCTGGCAAGACGCTCAAGCTCGCTGGCGGCCAGTTTCTGACCACCGATGGCCAGGAACTTGACCACAAGCTTGTCGTTGGACTTGGTGAAATCCTTGAGCACACGCGCCGCCGCACCCGGATCCTCCTGCGAGAACGCCAGGACGAGCGGACCGACGAGATCGTCGTTTATGCACTCGAAATCGGTACCCTGGAGCGCACGGCGCGCCAGCGTATTCTTCACCACCCGCAGATACACGCCACCGTCACGCGCCTTGCGGCGCAGGTCGGTCAGCTGTTCCACGGTCATCCCACGGTATTCCGCGGCGACCGCGGAATGCGCGTTTGCAGCCACCGCAGCAACTTCCGAAACGACGCGCTTCTTGTCTTCCAGATTAAGTGCCACGATTAATCTCCTTAACTGCTCGGGGAGGCGGAAATCGCCTCACCGTTTACATCGCTCCGACGCAACTGCGGCGAAGCTACCAACGATGTCCCGAACAGTCTGTTCCGACTCGGGTTGCATCGTCTGCGCAGGCGATTCAGCCATTACGCCCCGAAGGGCACCTGCGGTCTGGGACGACGTACATCCATGTACATCCCCTCGCGGTCAAAAAAAGACCGCGAAACATCCTGTCGCTGCGCGCTTAGAGCTGCAGCGACGCCTGATCCACACGAATACCGGCGCCCATAGTGGACGACACGGTAACAGCCTTGACGTAAATACCTTTGGCGCTGGACGGCTTGGCCTTGATCAGGTCCGCGATCAACGCGTTAAGGTTGCCCTCAAGAGCCTCGACCTCGAAGTCGGCCTTGCCAATGCTGCAGTGAATAATGCCGGCCTTGTCGGTGCGGTAACGCACCTGACCGCCCTTGGCATTCTTCACCGCGGTCGCGACATCGGGGGTCACGGTGCCGACCTTGGGGTTGGGCATCAGTCCGCGCGGGCCGAGGATCTGGCCCAGCTGACCGACGATGCGCATCGCATCGGGGCTGGCGACCACCACATCGAAATCCAGATTGCCGGCCTTGACCTCTTCCGCCAAGTCTTCCATGCCGACCTTGTCGGCGCCCGCGGCAATCGCCGCCTCGGCGTTCGCACCCTGCGTGAACACCGCCACGCGGACGGTCTTGCCGGTGCCGTTTGGCAACACAGTGGAACCACGCACGACCTGATCCGACTTACGCGGATCGACGCCGAGGTTGACGGCAACGTCAACCGATTCGACGAATTTGGCGCCGGAGGTTTCCTTGATCAGCCCCAGGGCTTCGGCCAGCGGGTACAGCTTGCCCGGCTCGATGCGCTCGCGGATCGCACGAATGCGCTTGCTCAGCTTTGCCATGTCAGACACCCTCCACGTTAAGACCCATCGCACGAGCACTGCCGGCGATGGTGCGGACTGCCGCATCCATGTCCGCGGCGGTCAGGTCGGGCATCTTGGTCTTGGCGATCTCTTCCAACTGCTCGCGGGTGACCGTGCCCACCTTGACGGTGTTCGGGGTACTGCTACCCTTGGCCAAACCAAGCGACTTCTTGAGCAGAATCGACGCCGGGGGGGTCTTGGTGATGAAGGTGAAGCTGCGGTCGGAATAAACCGTAATGACCACAGGCAGCGGCAGGCCGGCTTCAACGTTCTGGGTCTGCGCGTTGAACGCCTTGCAGAACTCCATGATGTTGACGCCGTGCTGACCGAGCGCGGGGCCGACGGGCGGACTGGGGTTAGCCTGTCCAGCTGCGACCTGCAGCTTGATGTATCCGGTAACTTTCTTCGCCA
Organism: uncultured Gammaproteobacteria bacterium; assembly: GCA_963751375.1. Classification (GTDB taxonomy): domain Bacteria; phylum Pseudomonadota; class Gammaproteobacteria; order DSM-5130; family Acidihalobacteraceae; genus Acidihalobacter_A. Next base: position 7,346 of record CAVVUY010000005.1, on the reverse strand, counting down.
TTTAAGTCTCCTTCGGGTGCAAACGCCTCGCGGCTCCCCGATGCTGTGATCGACGCGAGCGCTGCCGCGTCAAACCTTCTCGACCTGGTGGAAATCCAGCTCGACGGGCGTCGAACGCCCAAAAATCTGCACGGCCACGAGCAGCCGGCTCTTGTCGTAGTTGACCTCTTCGACCGCCCCATTGAAATCGTTGAACGGCCCTTCGGTCACGCGCACGACTTCGCCAACCTCGAACAGCACCTTCGGGCGCGGCTTCTCCACACCTTCCTGGATACGATTCAGGATGGCCTCGGCCTCCTTCTCGGTGATCGGCGACGGCTTGTCCGGCGAACCACCAATGAAACCCAGCACGCGCGGCACGTTGCGAATCAAGTGCCAGGTGGCGTCGTTCATATCCATCTGCACGAGCACATAGCCGGGAAAGAACTTGCGCTCGCTGCGGCGCTTCTGCCCCTCCCGCATTTCCACGACCTCTTCGGTCGGCACCAGGATCTGACCGAACTGATCCTGCATCCCTGCACGCTCCACGTGCTCCTCGATCGCGCGCTTGACCTGCTGCTCGAAGCCTGAGTAGGCGTGTACCACATACCAACGCAACATCTCAGCCTCCGTATCCCATAAGGTGCTTCACGGCCCAGCCGAGAAACGTATCCAGCAACCACAATGACAGACCGACCACGATCACCATCGCGAGGACCACAAGCGTCACCTGCGTCGTTTCCGCGCGCGACGGCCAGACCATCTTGCGCACTTCAGTGCGCGAGTCGGCCAGAAATCGCCACACGCGCCTGCCGGGCTCAGCCGTCAGAAACACCCCGACCGCCAAACCGGCGACCACGAGCAGACCCAGCACGCGGACCACGAGCATCTGAGCGGAAAAATAATAGAAGCCGAGCACCGCCACAGCCAAAAGAACTGCGGCGACACCGACTTTCAGGGAATCGAGAGCGGACCCTGTCGATGCGGCTTTTTCAGCCATGGTATGCCTGTCACCCGGAAACGAGGCGGCCTCTACTGCGCCAACCTCTCGTTAGTGGCAGGCCAGGAGGGACTCGAACCCCCAACCTGCGGTTTTGGAGACCGCTGCTCTGCCAATTGAGCTACTGGCCTATATCCCTACACAACAACGCCGCGGGCGAAGGACGTGCCTCCGCCCGCGGCTTAGCCATCGATTTTACTCGATGACCTTAGCGACGACGCCGGCGCCGACAGTGCGGCCGCCTTCGCGGATCGCAAAGCGCAGACCTTCTTCCATCGCGATCGGGGCAATCAGCGACACCGTCATCGCCACGTTGTCGCCCGGCATCACCATCTCGGTGCCCTCAGGCAGTTCAACCGACCCGGTCACGTCCGTCGTGCGGAAGTAGAACTGCGGACGGTAGCCGTTGAAGAACGGCGTGTGACGACCACCCTCGTCCTTGGACAGGATGTAAACCTCGGCCTCGAACTTGGTGTGCGGCTTGATCGAACCGGGCTTGCACAGCACCTGGCCACGCTCGACTTCGTCACGCTTGGTGCCGCGCAGCAGCACGCCGACGTTGTCGCCCGCCTGACCCTGGTCGAGCAGCTTGCGGAACATCTCGACGCCGGTCACGGTGGTCTTCACGGTGTCGTGAATGCCGACGATCTCGACTTCCTCACCCACCTTGACGATGCCGCGCTCGACGCGACCCGTCACCACCGTGCCACGACCGGAGATCGAGAACACGTCTTCGATCGGCATCAGGAACGCGCCGTCGATCGCACGCTCGGGCTCGGGAATGTAGTCGTCCATCGCCGCGACCAGCTTGAGCACCGACGGAACGCCAATTTCGCTCTGGTCGCCTTCGAGCGCCTTGAGCGCCGAGCCCGTCACGATCGGGGTGTCGTCGCCGGGGAAGTCGTAGCTCGACAGCAGGTCGCGCACTTCCATCTCCACCAGCTCCAGCAGCTCGGCGTCGTCCACCATGTCGGCCTTGTTCAGGTACACCACGATGTACGGCACGCCCACCTGGCGAGCCAGCAGAATGTGCTCGCGCGTCTGCGGCATCGGGCCATCAGCGGCCGAGCACACCAGAATCGCGCCATCCATCTGCGCCGCACCGGTGATCATGTTCTTGACGTAGTCGGCGTGTCCGGGGCAGTCCACGTGCGCGTAGTGCCGCGCGTCCGACTCGTACTCGACGTGCGCGGTCGCAATCGTGATGCCGCGTGCGCGCTCTTCAGGCGCATTGTCGATCTGGTCGTAGGCCTTGAACTCACCGCCATGGGCCTCACCCATCACCTTGGTCAGCGCCGCCGTCAGCGTCGTCTTTCCATGGTCAACATGACCGATCGTCCCCACGTTTACGTGCGGCTTGGTACGCTCAAACTTTTCCTTGGCCATCGAACCACCCCGGTTGGTATAACGAACACACTATCGGTTCACGCATCCGAAACTCGATACGGACGCGCCTTCAAATGGAGCCCATAACCGGATTTGAACCGGTGACCTCTTCCTTACCAAGGAAGTGCTCTACCGACTGAGCTATATGGGCTTGAGCACACAACCCCAAACGGGCTACTGTGTTTCAACTGGAGCGGGTGATGGGAATCGAACCCACACCATCAGCTTGGAAGGCTGAGGTTCTACCATTGAACTACACCCGCCTCGACCTAAGCGAACTCCAAAATACTGGTGGAGGGGGGAGGATTCGAACCTCCGAAGGCTGAGCCAGCAGATTTACAGTCTGCCCCCTTTGGCCGCTCGGGAACCCCTCCAAAACAAAGGCGGCGATTTTCGGTCATAGCGCCGACCTTGTCAACACCTAAACCTCAGCGACGCCACGACTGCCGCGCTTGCGATCTGCTAACATGCGCAGCGCGAATATAGTCATTTTCCAGGGACGTCGACGATGAACATCACCATCTATGGTTCAGGTTATGTGGGACTTGTCACGGGCGCATGTCTCGCCCAGGTCGGCAACCATGTCCTGTGCGTCGATGTCGATCCCGACAAAATCGAGCGCCTCAAACGCGGCGAGGTGCCGATTTACGAACCCGGCCTGGACAAGCTCGTCACCGAAAACCAGCAAGCCGGACGCCTGAACTTTACTCTCGATGCCGCTGAAGGCGTGCGACACGGCCTTTTTCAGTTCATCGCTGTCGGCACGCCACCGGACGAAGACGGTTCGGCCGACCTGCGCCACGTGCTGACGGTCGCGCGTACGATCGCCGAACATATGGACGAATACCGCATCGTCGTCAACAAATCCACGGTCCCGGTCGGCACCGCCGACCGTGTGCGCGAACATATCGACTCGACACTGTCGTCGCACGGGCGCACAGTCGAGTTCGACGTCGTCTCCAACCCCGAGTTCCTGAAGGAAGGCGCGGCTATCGACGACTTCATGAAGCCCGATCGCGTGGTCGTCGGCTCGGACAACCCACGCACCAGCGAGTTGATGCGCGAACTCTACGCGCCGTTCAACCGCAACCACGATCGCGTGCTGATCATGGACATTCGTTCCGCCGAACTGACCAAGTATGCCGCGAACGCCATGCTGGCCACCAAAATCAGCTTCATGAACGAACTGGCGAACCTCGCCGAGCGCCTGGGCGCCGACATCGAGGAAGTGCGTATCGGCATCGGATCTGACCCGCGCATCGGCTACCACTTCATCTATCCCGGCTGCGGCTACGGCGGCTCCTGCTTCCCGAAGGACGTGAAGGCGCTGGAGCGCACAGCTCGCGAAATCGGCTACAACGCGGAACTGCTGAGCGCCGTCGAGAACGTCAACGACCGGCAGAAGCTACGTCTGTTCGAGAAGATCCACGCGCATTACCAGGGCGACCTGGCCGGGCGCACCATCGCGCTGTGGGGGCTTGCTTTCAAGCCGAACACGGACGATATGCGCGAAGCCTCGAGCCGCGTACTGATGGAGACGCTGTGGGCTGCCGGCGCCAAAGTCCGCGCCTACGACCCCGTCGCCATGGACGAATGCCGGCACATCTACGGCGAACGTGCCGATCTGAGCCTGTGCTCAAGCCCAGAGGAAGCCCTGGAAGGCAGCTCCGCGCTTGCCATCGCCACCGAATGGAAAGAATTCCGCAGCCCCGACTTCGAGCTGCTCCAGAAACGCCTGGACGCTCCCGTCATCTTTGACGGCCGCAACCTTTACGACCCGCAGCAGATGGAACGCGCCGGCATCACTTATTACGCCATCGGCCGCGGCCGTCGAACCCCAGCATGACCGGGCGAACCATTGCGCCCCGCCCACCACGCGCAGTTCCCCAGGGCATCGCCTCCTTGAGTGCCAGCCTAGGTAGACGCGCTTCGCACGCATCCCCAATCAGCCCAAGGCCACCAAGCCCACCAGCCGCCCCACGCCCACAAGCCCACCACGAGCATCATCGGCTTGGGCGGCGCTCGGCCATGGAAAATGTGAAGATGTTTCATCGCTACAGGGCGTGATTCCAGCTGGCCGCCGACACTCAAGAGACATCGCAAGGAGACGGCGTTCGACATGGGCCAACACGGTCGGTGAAGTCCATTTCGCGAATGCTGAATGGAGCTGGCGACAGGAGTCGAACCCGCGACCTACTGATTACAAATCAGCCGCTCTACCAACTGAGCTACGCCAGCATCAGGCGCGCATTTTAGGGCGCTTGTCTTCGCGGTGCAAACACGGCTTATCCGGCGGAACAACTACGCTTGACGCGCTGCAGTGCGCCGCCGCCCCCGTTGGCCTTCGCCCATAGCCCTGAACTGATCGCCCCATTTCCAGGATCACGGTAATCCAACCAATATAGTTCGTTGTTCGTTGTGCGAACTTCGAGCTTGGGTTGAAAGCCCATTTTGCGCACCCGCGCCAAGCGCCGTTCTGCGCCGCTGCGCTCGCGAAACAGGCCCAAGGAGATCGCATTGGCGTTAGGTGCTGAAGCCACGATGTAGTAGTCTCGCAGCCCCTTTGCGCCGAGCTCTCGGGTCGCAGCCGTAGCCGCTGCGATCGACGGATATGGCGGCAGATAGATCCAATACCCGGTCACCTGTGTCTGCTGAATATTACGCAATGTCGCCTTCACACCGCGCTGCTCAAATACGGCGACCATCTCATTCGCGCCCGCTTTGTCGACAAACGGCCCTAGGGAATAGCAGCGCGCGGGCGGCGCTTTGGAAACGACAGGAGTCGAACCTTCCTGAGTCGACGCCACTGAAGACGTTGCACTATCCGCAAGCACCGGCGCCGCCGGCTCGACAGCGGCGGCCGATGCGGTCCCGATCATATGCAGCGGCCGTACCCCCGACGGCAACGCCGTCGCGACTCGAGGCGATTGTTCCGAGGGCACACTGGGCGCCAGAAAATCCCCGATCGCAAAATAGATCAGGTTGAGCAATATCAGAAACAGGAAGAATGCCCGCACTCGGCCTCCGTTATAAGTGCGTCATACCACGCAGGACCAGCAGTTCATCATATTGCGCGTCGAACTTCAGCCACTTCTTCAGCAACATTCCGTCACCTCCGGTCAGCATGATTCTGCAATCGGCTCCGAGCTGTTCCAGCATATCGCCGATGACTCGCTCGGCACCGCCGACCCATGCGTACAATACACCATTGCCGAGCGCCTCAGATGTATCGGCTCCCCAGGGTGTCAACGCGGCATGCTGTAGATCGGCCCGACCATGGAGCATCGTAGCTGCACGAGTCAAAGCCTCCAGCATTGCACGCTGCCCCGGTATGATCACCCCCCCCTTGTGCTCACCGTCCGCTGCAACACCGTCGACAGTCAACGCCGTTCCTGCCGAAACGACCACCACAGGACGAGCATCAAGTACCGCAATAAGTGATAGAAAACGATCCACGCCCAGCAATTCCGGCTGCCGATAACCGACTTTCAAAACCCCAAAATCGGCCCGAGTGGATACGGCAACCGGCTCTGGCCAGGCTAGTCTTCGAACATGGGCCAGGATCTCTTTGGCGGCTTCGCCGCGACGCACGTCGGCGAGGAGGATCTCCGTCGGCGGAGTATGCATAGCCAAAACCGCGAACATTTCCGCCGGTGCGACGCAAATTCCAGCGTCAGTCACTACGCCAGCGCGATCCGACCACCCCCATTTGATCCGGCTGTTGCCTATGTCGATAACCAAGCGCATCAGCATATCCGCAAACTGACTTCGCCTGCATCGAGCCAGCATTCGCCACCGGCACAAAGGACGCGCAAGCGTCCTCTTGCATCGACCCCAGCGCCTATGCCGTGCATGACTCGGCCATCTGCGGAGTAAACATCCAACTCTTTGCCGCGTGTGACATCGTAGGCAGCCCAACGATCCTGCACCGCAGCAAAACCTGCGTCTTCATAACGCATACAGGCCTGCAACACGCTATCGATGATCGCCCCGGCTAAACGATTTCGATTCTGCCTCACTTCCGGCCAGAACTCCGCCATGCCCACCGACAGAGGGCTCGCATGCGAGTCCAGGTCAACCGCTTCCAAGTTCACGCCGACCCCCACGACCCAGTAGCTCCCGGATGTGCGGACGACAAGCTCGACCAGGATGCCGCCCAGCTTGCGTTTGCCGACGTATAAATCGTTTGGCCACTTCAGTCCCACCCGGGCACCCGAAGCCTCGCCCAAGGCCTCGGCCACCGCAAGACCGATTGCCAACGTGACCGCACCAGAATCTTGTTCCTCGCGAAGCACGCGCCACGAAAGCGACAGGTAGACATTACCGCTCGCTGGGGAGACCCAGCTGCGCCCCCTGCGACCGCGCCCAGCCGTCTGTGACTCTGCCAAACAGACTTCGCCGCCACGCGTTGAACCCGCATCCTTGCGCAGGCGATCCGTCAACCAACTGTTGGTCGAATCCAAGGTCTTGTGCACGTGTATCCGGTGGCACAGCTCTAGCCCCACCGGCGACAGATGCATACGAATTTTCTCGGCATCAAGCGATTCGTGCACTCCGGTTTTCCCTCACGATAACTTCACGTGACAGCTAGGATAGAAATTTCTCAAAAAAAAACCCCGACGGTATAACCGTCGGGGTTTCGCTTTTAAAAGCCTGGCAGTGACCTACTTTCGCATGGGGAGACCCCACACTATCATCGGCGCAAAGCGGTTTCACTTCCGAGTTCGAAATGGGATCGGGTGGTTCCCACTTGCTATTGCCGCCAGGCAAACCGTTTACCGACTTTCGTCGGTCAATTCAGAAAGGCATTGGCTATGAAGTCGCATTCGCTTCACCCAAACTGCTTGGGTGTTATATGGTCAAGCCTCACGGGCAATTAGTACTGGTTAGCTTCACACATTACTGCGCGTCCACACCCAGCCTATCAACCTTGTAGTCTACAAGGGCCCTTTAGGGACCTCGAGGGTCCAGTGAGACCTAA
>CAVVUY010000004.1:0-7566 GCA_963751375.1 uncultured Gammaproteobacteria bacterium | reverse complement strand
ACCGCGGCGCCATCTGCTCGCTGTGCTGCACGCTGGACGCCCGCTGCCACGACCTGTGCCGACCCGGAGCCAACCTGGCCGATCAGTTCCTGGCTGCCATGCGCCGGCTGCTGCCGCTGACGCTGTCGGCCCGCGTCAACACGCGACTGGGTTACTACGCGTTGCTGGTGCTGAGCACCGCGCTGGTGCTCGGCGGCATCCTCACGCTGTTCTACCTGCAACAGGCAGGCAGCGGCATCGACCCCGATGCGCTCAGCGCATTGCGCACCATGCTGCTGGAGTTGTACCTGGTGACCCTGCTGCTGGCCGGCATCGGTTCGTGGTGGCTGGTACTGACCATCGAAAGCCGCTACGTCGCGCAGGACGAATCGAACCGCCAGACGCATCTGCTGATGAACGAAATCGATGCGCACCAGAAGACCGACGCCCAGCTGCAGGCGTCCATGCAGACAGCCGAACGCGCCAACCAGGCCAAGAGCCGCTACCTGACCGGCATCAGCCACGAACTGCGTACGCCGCTCAACAGCATTCTCGGCTATGCCCAGATCGTCGAACACGATCCTTCGGTGCCCACAGCCCGGCGCGAGGCCATGAAAGTGATCCGCCGTAGCGGCGAACACATGGTCTCGCTGCTCGACGGCCTGCTCGATATTTCCAAGATCGAGGCGGGAAAACTGAGCATTGAATCGGAAGAAGTGCGCTTTCCGCAGTTCGTCGGCCAGCTGGCCGACATGTTCAGGCTGCAGGCCCGCGAGAAAGGCATCCAGTTCCTGTACGAAACCCATGGCGAGCTGCCCGAGCGCGTACGCATCGACAAGAAGCGGCTCGGTCAGATCCTCATTAACATCCTCGGCAACGCGGTCAAGTTCACCGACCGCGGCAGCGTGACCTTCCGCGTGTTCTATCGCAGCGAGATGACGCGCTTCGAGGTCGAAGACACCGGCATCGGGTTTTCGGAAGACGATCGCAAACGGATATTCCTGCCCTTCGAGCGCGGAGGCAACGCCGGCCGCCACGCCGGCAGCAGCGCAGGCCTGGGGCTGACCATCGCCAGCATGCTGGCTGCGCTGATGGGCGGCGAACTCACCGCCCACCAACGCGCGGAAGGCGGCAGCATGTTCCGGCTTCGGCTGTACCTGCCGGAAGCCCGGCACGACCCAAGCAGCCCACTCAGCCTGCCGCCGGCGGACATCACCGGCTACGCCGGTCCGCGACGACGCATTCTCGTGGTCGATGATGAATGGGTCGATCGCGAACTCCTGATCAGCATGCTGCAGCCGCTCGACTTCGAACTGGATCAGGCCGGCTCCGGCGTCGAGGCCTTGCGCAAGGCCTCGACGTTCCGCCCGCAACTCATTCTGCTCGACCTCAACATGCCCGATCTGAGCGGCTGGGAAACGGCAAACCTGCTGCGCGCCAATCGCCTTTCGGACGCCCCCATTCTGGTGATCTCCGCCGACATCCACGAGAAGGGCAAGAGCAATGAGGCCGGCATCGGGCAACATGATTTCATCGCCAAGCCCGTGGACGTCGATACGCTGCTGATACGCATCGCGGCCAAGCTGCATCTGGAATGGGTGGTACGCAAAGCGCCCGCGATACCGGACGAGGAGCGATCGGATACGCGGCAGGCGTCCCAGGCACTGGTGCCGACCACCACGGACACCGTCGACACCCCCATACTGCCGGCGGCGGACATCATCACCGAACTGCACGGACTGGGCGTCATCGGCGACGTAAGTGACATTCTCGAACGTCTGCAACAGGTCGAGGAAAACGAACCCGGGCTCGCCCTGTTCGTCGACCGCCTGCGCACCTTCGTCGAAAACTTCCGTCTCGACGAGTACTTGCGCACCCTCGAACGCGCGGGAGAAGACCATGCCGCCCGCGCCTGAAGTCGGCACCATCCTGTTGGTCGACGATGCGCCGGACAATCTGCGCGTGCTGTACGAGATTCTGCACGGCAATGGCTACAGCGTTCGCGTTGCCACCGACGGCTTCGCCGCACTGCAGAGCGTGCGCCATAAGCTGCCGGACGTGATCGTGCTGGACGCCCTGATGCCCGGCATGGACGGCTTCGAGACCTGCCGCCAGCTCAAGGAGGATTTCGACACCCGCGACATTCCGGTGATCTTCCTGACCGGTCTGAACGACAGCGAACACATCGTGCGCGGCTTCCAGGTCGGCGGCGTGGACTACGTCACCAAGCCGGTGGTGGCCGAGGAACTGCTGGCGCGCGTCGAGACACACGTTCAGGCCGCGCGGCTGCTGGCCGACACCCGCACCGCGATCGACTCGACCGGGCATGCCGTCGCCGCATTCGACGATCAGTACACCATCAACTGGGCCACGCCGCAGGCGCAGCGGCTGCTGCAGCCGCTCATGGACGCCAATGACCGCCTGCCGCTGCCCATACGCCAGTGGCTGCAAGGGCCCGCCGAGCTACCCTACGCCCTGTGGCACAACGGTGAACGCCTGCAGTTCAGTCAGCTCGAACCCGGCCTGCTGCTGATACAGCGGCACACTGCTCTGCCGGAACCCGAGGCGCTGGCACGCACTCTTCACCTCACCACCCGCGAGGCGGAAGTGCTGTACTGGGTCATCCTGGGGAAAACCAACCGCGAGATCGGCGAAATCCTGGGAATCAGCCCCCGCACGGTCAACAAACACCTCGAACACGTGTTCGAAAAGCTCGGCGTCGAAACGCGCACCGCCGCCGCCTCAAAAGCATTGGGCGCGGCGCGCGGCTGAGCGCCCGGTGGCGCGGCGTGCTCAGGCCAGCGACTGATTCGCCGGCGGCATCTGCAGATAGAAACCCTGCTCGCGCAAACTCACCATGACCTGGGCCGGTTCGGCCTGGGCCAGTTTACGCTCGGGCGTCAGCTCGAACTCGAGCGCGAAACTCGCTTCGCCGAACAATTCCATAAGAGCGTCCGGCACGCCGGAAAAGTCGTCCGCGGCGGGCAGGAACAGGTACGTATCGGGGCGGCGTTCGCTGCGATAGACGTAGCACATCATGTCAGGGCGTTCCGGAAGTCGTGGTGGTATCGACGGCGCCGGACGGTGCCTGGTCAGCTGCCGCTGGTGGGCTGACCGGCATTTCCGGCGTCGTCGTCGCGGCGTTGGGCAAGGGCTCCACCTGCGGCGCCGGACTGATCGTTACCGAAGCCGGTGGACTCACCGAAGCGCTAGGTGCCACCGTCGTGGAGGATGCCGGCGCTGCCGTGGTGGGCGCTGCCGGCACGGGAGCCGGAACGCTGCCCGGCGGCGCGTACACTTCAGCGCCGCTCAGACGCGTCCAGGCGACATGGTAGCTCACCGAGCCCGATCCCTGGTCCGCCACCACGGTCACGCCCACGCCGTCGACCCGGGCCAGCTGACCGCTGACCTGTCCGCCGTCATTGCTGGTGATGCGTACCGTCTTGCCGACGTATTTGCCCAGAGCGTCCAGGCTGGCCGGCTGGAAGGTATCAGGCGGCGCGACGGGCGCCAATGGTTTGGGCGACGGGGGCGGTGGTGGTGGAGTCTGTGCCGCGGCCTTTTCCTGGGCCCTGATGGCCGCCGCCGCCGCCGCATTGGGCAGTTGCTCGGACTGGTAGGACTTGAGCGGCAGACGAATTTCGCCGTGCCAACCGGTTTGGGCGATGTATGCCTGCACTTGCGGCTGCTGCAGCCAGGCCTGTACCGGCGCGTCCGCCCCCGCATAAAGCGCCGCACCACCCACCAGCAGTCCGGCCAGCAGGACATACAGACCGAACTGGGAACGCCGCCAGCGCAACGGGATGAACAACAGCAGTACGGGCGGCAGAAGCAGACAGACGATGCCCCACAGCCAACCGCTGCGGAATGCGGCGGTATAAAGCATCAGCATGCCCAGTATGAAACCGGCAAAACCCGCCAGAAAAAGCAGCAACACCATGTCCGACATGTTCACTCCTTAGCGCCGCATCCTGCGCGCACTCGTCGGAAGCCCGATAAATATCGTGGTTGTATCCCGACATGAAGCATCGGACACATCGCCCGAATGAGCAAGCGCCGGATACAGTCCCTAGTCCTCCAGATAGGTGTAGCCGTTCAAACCGGCCTCCAGTTCGGCCAGCACCGCCTCGGCCCGCTCCGACGGCACGGCCGCCGCCACTTTTTCGCGATAGACGCGACGCAGTTCGGCCGGGTCGAAATGCACGTAGCCCAGCAGCTCGGCCACCGTATCGCCCAACTCCGGCTCAGCCAGCACGTAGCTGCCGTCGGCGCGCAAATCCACGTTGACCGCGTCCGTGTCGCCGAACAGATTGTGCAGATCGCCAAGGATCTCCTGGTACGCCCCGATCAGGAAAATGCCGATCAGATAGCGTTGCCCCGGCGTCCAGTCGTGCAGCGGCAGGGTATGCTCCAGTTCGCTGCCGACCACGTAGCGGTCGATATGCCCGTCCGAATCGCAGGTAAGGTCCTGCAGCACGCCGCGGCGCGTCGGGCGTTCGTCCAAACGCTGCAAAGGCGCCACTGGGAAGACCTGGTCGATAGCCCACAAATCCGGCGTGGACTGGAACACGGAGAAATTGCAGAACACCTTGTCGGCCAGCCGGTCGCCCAGCCCTTCGCGCATCTCGCGGGCGCTGCGGCCATGACCGTTCAGTCCCGCGGCCAGACGCTGGCAGACCGCCACGTAAAGCTCTTCGACACGGGCTCGCTCCGCCAGACTGAGCACGCCGTGCGTATACATGCCGTGCGCTTCGCTCAGCCAGTAGGACGCGTCGTGATAGATTTCGCTGGGCGAGCGGCGACCGACCGCCTGCAGCAGCTCCCATAGATCGCGCACGATCAGCGGCGCATCCTCACCCGGCTGAGGTTCAATGGTGCGATCGGCGGCATGCTCCACGTCGATGATCTCAGTGATCAACGCGGCGTGGTGCGCGGTCATCGCACGACCGGATTCGGTGAATATCTCGGGATGCGGCGCGCCTTCCTGCTCGCAGACTTCGCGCAGGGTGCGCACGATGTTGGCGGCGTATTCGTTGACGCTGTAGTTCATCGAGCAGTCACTGCGTGTGCCACTGCCTTCGTAATCCACGCCGAGTCCACCACCAACATCGGCGACGCGCAGGTCCGCGCCCAGCCGACGTAGTTCGACGTAGAAACGCGCCGCCTCGCGCACGCCACGCTGGATGTCGCGGATGTTGGCGATCTGCGAGCCCATGTGGAAATGCAGCAGCTGCAGGCAATCCAGCATACCGGCTTCGCGCAGACGCTCGGTCACGGCGATGACCTGCGCCGCCGACAGTCCGAATTTTCCTTTCTCGCCCCCGGTGTTCTGCCACTTGCCGCCCCCGATCGAGGACAGCCGCACGCGTACGCCCAGCAGCGGACGCACGCCGAGCTCGCGCGAGGCTTCGATCGCGCGCTCCAGCTCGGCGGGCTTCTCGATCACCACGTAGGTGCGATGGCCCAGCAGACGCCCGATCAGCGCCAGACGCAGATACTCGCGGTCCTTGTAGCCGTTGCAGACGATGACCCCGCCGCGGCGCACCAGCGCCAGCACCGCCATCAGTTCCGGCTTGCTGCCCGCCTCCAGGCCGACGCGCTCGCCGCCGTGGCGTAGGATCTCCTCGACCACGCTGCGCTGCTGGTTGACCTTGATCGGGTATACCGCGGTATAGCCGCCGGCGTAGTCCAGGGCCTCGCGAGCCTCGGTGAACGCGCCGCACAACGCATCGACGCGCTCGCGCAAAATATGGTTGAAGCGCACCAGTACGGGTAGCCGCAGGCCATGCTGGCGCAAGCCTTCGACCAGGCCGCGCAGGCTCAGGCTCGCCCCGTCGCGGGCCTGCACGCAGAGTTCGCCATCGTCGCCGATATCGAAATGGCCGGCCCCCCATATCGACGTGTTGTATAGCTTGCGTGCCTGCTCGATCGACCAATCCGGCATTTAAGGGGCTCCTGGGTTTAATGTGCCCCGTATAATAGCTCCTCCACCCGCCCGTACCTGGAGATTCTCGGCATGGCGCTCGATCAGAATTGGTTTACGGAAGTGTGCAAGGAAGCCGGCAGCGCATTCTCGCTGCAGGTCAAACGCAAACTGCACGACGAACAGACGCCGTATCAACGCATCGAGATCTACGAGACCGAACAGTTCGGCAATCTCATGACCATCGACGGCTTCGTCATGCTCAGCACGCGTGACAACTTCGTCTATCACGAGATGATGAGCCACCCGGTGCTGTACAGCCATCCCGAGCCCAAGCGCGTGGTCATCGTCGGCGGCGGCGACTGCGGCACGCTGCGCGAAGTCCTCAAGCATCCCGAGGTCGAATCCGTCGTCCAGGTCGAGATCGACGAACGCGTTACGCGTTTGTCCGAGGCGTATTTCCCGGAACTGTGCGAGTCCAACGCCGACCCGCGGGCCGAGTTCTTCTTCGGCGACGGCATCCAATGGATCAAGGACGCCGAGCCCGGCTCGATAGACGTCATCATCGTCGACAGCACCGACCCCATCGGACCCGCCGCTGGCCTGTTCTCCGCGCCGTTCTACGCGGACTGCCGGCGCGCACTGGGAACCAACGGCCTGCTCGCCCAGCAAAGCGAGTCGCCGCTCTACCACACCGAGAGCATCATCCGCCCCATGCACGACGAGATGCGCAAGGCAGGCTTCCTCGACACGCTCACCCTGCACTTCCCGCAGGTCAGCTACCCCTCCGGCTGGTGGACCGCAACGCTGGCCTGCAAGGACATGCCGGTCACCTTCGCGCGCGAAGAAGCCTGCGAGGAACGGCCGTTCGAAACGCTCTACTACAACGACGCCATCCACCGCGCCTGCGCCGCCACGCCCGAGTTCCTGCGCAAGGCACTGCTCGGCTGACAGGCAAACCCTTCTCCGCTCAGACGGGCGGTACGTCCGTTTCCTGCAGGCGGCGGCGCTGCAGCGCAATCCATGGCCTGAGGCGGTCGCGAATCTCATTTCGCACCCGCCTGAAGCTCAACAACTGCTCGGCCGGCGTACCGCCGGCTTGCGCCGGATCCTCGAAGCCCCAGTGGATGCGCTCATTGTCGCCAGGGAAGTTCGGGCAGCGATCCCTGGCCTTGTCGCAGACCGTAATGATGAAATCGAAAGAGTCGTCCAGATAGCACTCCAGGCTCTTGGAGTGCTGGCCTGCAAGATCGAACTCCAACTCTGCCATCACCGTCCGAGTCAGCGGATGGATCGGCTGCGGATCGGTCCCCGCACTGGCAACCTCGAAATCCCCGTCCCCCAATCCCCGTAGCAAGGCCTCGGCCATCTGCGAGCGGCAGGAATTCCCCGTACAAAGAAACAACACCCGGATCGCTTTTTTCATGATTCCCCCTGACAAAAGTCAAATATGCGATATTGAATATATATGATGTTACAGATATATTATTAGGCAGATATAGCACGAGTACATCGCCATGTTCACCTCACTCGCCAACCTGATCGCCTATCAGCTCTTCGGCCTCTCGGCTTCTTCGCACCTGGGCCAGGCCGTACATTTCTTCATCGAGGACACCAGCAAGATATTCTTCATGCTGGTTGCGGTGATTTACATCATGGGCTGG
>CAVVUY010000003.1:0-68763 GCA_963751375.1 uncultured Gammaproteobacteria bacterium | reverse complement strand
TGCAATCTTCTGCTGATTGGACGCGGTCGTTTCCTGCGCCAGCGAAAGCTGATGTTTGAGATTGGCCGCGTCGCCAGTGTTCATGGCTACCTGCGAGGCGCCCTTGGCATCACCGCTCGCGCTCGGCTCGGTACCCATGATCTTGAGCCGGGAACTGGAGGCTGCGGGCGAAGACGGCTCAGTGGTCGCCTTCTGCGTCGCGGCTGCCGCTTCACCACCGCTCTTGAGCTGACTCTGGGCAACAGTGTTCCCCGCCATGCGGGCGGCATATTCACGCCACAAACCGTTTTGCTTGCGCACTTCGGCATTGGCTTCGTTGCCACTGATACCGGACAAGGTGCTGCTCGGCGGCATGCGAAGCACATAACCCTGCTTGAGGCCGTTAATGTTGCCGTGAATGAAGGCTTCGGGATTGGCCCTAACGAGTGCGATCATCATCTGATTCACGCTGGTCGCCTTGCTGGGTCGCATGCGATTGGCGACCTGAATCAGGACGTCCCCTTTTTTCACGCGATACTGGGTCACGGCGGAACCGCTCGTCGCGGCGGCCATCGTGCCCGCTGCGGGCTTGGCCGTGCTCTGAGTACCGCTTGAGGACGGCACCACCTGCGCCGTAGCGGCCGGCGCACGCTTGACCATAGGCGCGGGCGCGGCAGTCGGCGTACTCACCGAAGCTTCGGGTTTACCCTGCATGTAGTTCGGCGGGTTCAGCAGAACGGTGTATTCACGCAGCAGTCGTCCACCCGGCCAGTTCACCTCGAGCAGGAAGTCAAGGAACGGCTGTTTGACCGCCTTGCGGGTGGTGACCTGGATGTAAGGCTCGCCACCGCTGCCGCTTTCGACCTTGAACTGCAGGTCGCCCAGGTAATCGGGACGCGGGACACCCACCTGCTCGAACAGCTGCGGCGAAGCGAGTCGGACGGTCATGCTCTGGACTTCGCCAGGGCTGGTCCCGACCAGCTTGATATTCGCCTGCAACGGCTGATTGAGTGTGGTGCGAACCTCGATGGAACCGAGCCCAAGCGCCAGGGAGGTGGCGGGCGCCAGGAGGCACCCCATGAGGGACAAGCCCAAGGCCAGTCTACGCACGTTCCGATCCCCTCAGTTTTATATGCTTGTTCGGAGTGGTCATTGTGATCGTCGATTATACCCACGCTCGAAACGTTCAGGTCGCTCCCGCATAGAACACTTACCTGATACGCGATCGAGATTACCGCGGTAACTTTAGATTATATGTGGTGTTTTATCAAAATCTCAGCGTTTTGAACACCATTGCGAACATTGCATCCGCAACTGTGGCATCCCGTGACGGGGTATCCGCACCCCTGCATGTGCCAATGAAGCTCGCCGGGAGACACCCGAAGTCGCTTTCGGGCATCTCTCCTACCTTCCTGAATACAATGGATATCGAAGTCGTCAAACGTCCGCTTCGAGCAGGATACGCAACATCCGCCGCAGAGGTTCGGCCGCTCCCCACAGCAACTGATCGCCACAGGTGAACGCTCCCAGGTACTCAGGCCCCATATTCAGCTTACGCAGGCGACCCACCGGCACTTCGAGCCGGCCGCTGACCGCCGCCGGGCTCAACTCGCGCATAGACACCTCGCGCTCGTTGGGAATCAGGCGCACCCAATCGTTGGATTCCCGGATCAGCGCCTCGATATCCGCCAGAGGCGCATCCTGCGTCAGCTTGATAGTCAGCGCCTGCGAATGGCAACGCATGCTGCCGATGCGTACGCAGACGCCGTCGATCGCGATCGGGTCGGACTCGCGCCCGAGAATCTTGTTGCTCTCGGCCTGCGCTTTCCATTCCTCACGGCTCTGACCATTGTCGAGCTGCTTGTCGATCCACGGAATCAGGCTGCCGGCCAGCGGCACGCCGAAATGCTCCGTCGGCAATTCGGACGAACGCAACGCAGCGCTCACCTTGGCGTCGATGTCGAGAATCGCCGACGTCGGATCGTCCAGTTCGGCGGCCACGGCATCGCGCAAAGCGCCCATCTGCGCCAGCAGTTCGCGCATGTTCTGCGCACCGGCGCCGCTGGCCGCCTGATAGGTCATCGCGCTGATCCACTCGACCAGCCCGGCACGGAACAATCCGCCCAGACCCATGAGCATGAGACTGACGGTGCAGTTGCCGCCGATCCAAGTACGACCGCCGGCGGCCAGGCGTGCGTCGATGACGTCGCGGTTGACCGGATCGAGCACGATCACCGACTCCTCGCTCATGCGCAGCGTCGAGGCGGCGTCTATCCAGTGCCCGTCCCAGCCGGCTTCGCGCAGCTGCGGATAGACCCGCGAGGTGTAGTCCCCGCCCTGGCAGGTGATGATCACGTCCATCTCACCGAGGCGGCCCAGGTCGTAGGCATCCGCCAACGTACCCGGAGCGCCATAGCCGGGCGCCTCGCCGCCGGCGTTGGAGGTGCTGAAAAACTGTGGCTCGATCAGCGCGAAGTCGCCTTCCGCCTGCATGCGCTGCATGAGCACGGAACCGACCATTCCGCGCCAACCGACCAATCCGACTCGCTTCATGACTGAGTCCTCTTACAATTCGTTGTATGCATCCTATCCAAGCTCTGCCACCACCGCATCGCCCATCGCGGAGGTGCCCGTAGCGGTTTCGCCGCCACGCGCGATATCCGCCGTGCGCAGACCGCGCGCCAACACCGCTCCGACCGCCGCATCAATGCGATCGGCCAACTCGGCCTCGCCCAGCGAATGACGCAGCAGCATCGACACCGACAGGATGGTCGCCAACGGATTGGCCACGCCGCGCCCGGCGATGTCCGGCGCGGAGCCGTGGATAGGCTCGTACATGCCCTGCCCCGCGGCATTCAGCGAAGCCGAGGGCAGCATGCCGATCGAGCCGGTCAGCATCGACGCCGCATCCGAGAGGATGTCGCCGAACATATTGGTGGTCACCATGACGTCGAACTGCTTGGGTGCGCGTACCAATTGCATGGCGGCGTTGTCGACGTACATATGCGTCAGCTCCACCTCGGGATAGTCCCTCCCCACGCGAACCACGATCTCGCGCCAGAACTCGGAGACTTCCAGCACGTTGGCCTTGTCCACCGAACACAGTCGCTTGCCGCGCTTCATCGCGGTATCGAAGGCCACGCGCGCGATGCGCTCGACCTCGGACTCGCGGTAGATAAGAGTGTTGAATCCCTCGCGCTCGCCGTCCTCGCGAATTCGCACGCCGCGCGGCTCGCCGAAATAGATACCGCCGGTCAGCTCGCGCACGATCATGATGTCCAGTCCTTCGACCACCTCGCGCTTGAGCGTCGAGGCCTCGGCCAGCTCGGGATACAGCAGCGCGGGACGCAGATTGGCAAACAGGCCCAGCTCCTTGCGGATGGCCAGCAGACCGCGCTCGGGGCGCAACTCGCGCGGCAGCGTATCGTACTGCGGGCCGCCGACCGCGCCGAGCAGAATCGCATCCGCCGCGCGCGCCTTGGACAGTGTGGCCTCCGGCAGCGGATGGCCCGCGACATCGTAGCCGGCACCGCCGATCGCGGCTTCGTCGATATCCACATCCAGGCCGTGCCGGGCCTTCAGCGCCTCGATCACCTTGACCGCTTCCGCGACGATCTCTGGGCCGATCCCATCGCCCGGCAGTACCAGAATTTTCCGACTCATTAGCAGACTCCTCGATTCAAGAATTCGATTTCGAACACGCTCAGCGCATATCAGCAGCCGCGATCATCACCACGCCCAGCGCCACCAGTACCAGTGCCACGGCCTCGCCGCGCCGTATCCGCTCGCGCAGGAAAAAATGCCCGACCAGGAAGGTGAACAGAATTTCGATTTGACCCAGCCCACGCACCAGCGCCACGTGCGTCATGGCGAAACCCGCAAACCAGCCCGCCGAACCCAGCGCCGACAGCGCACCGACCGGCGCCGCCTGTCGCCATGCCAGCAGGCAGCGGCGCAACTGCGCGCGCTGGCGCCAAGCCATGTAGCCGCCCTGCGCGAACGTCTGCAGCGTATTGGTCAGCAACAGCGCCAGCAGCGCCTTGAGCAGCACAGGCACCGTCTCCGGCAAGCCCAGACTGGCCTGGCGCAGCGCCAGTGCGGTAAGCGCGAAGGAAAACCCCGCCCCCAGACCGCACAAGGCCGCTGGCTGCAGCGACGCCGCCAGCAGCTGGCGCGGCGACATGCGCTGCCCCGAAAACGACAGCAGCAGCACGCCGACCACCGCCAGCACGATGCCCGCCACGGCCACCGGCGGCAGGCTCACGCCGAACACCGCTACCGAGATCGCCACCAGCTGCGCCGCTTCCGTCTTGGCGTAGGCCGTGCCGACCACGAAGTTGCGCAACCCGAAGGCGGTAATCAGCAGCACCGTGCCGACGATCTGGCTCAAGCCGCCGAGCAGACACAGCAGCACAAACTCCGGCGTCAGCGCAGGCAGAGCGGCGTGCAGCCACCACAGCGCCAATACCAGCATCAGGGCATCGAGCGGCAGCGCGTAGAGGTAGCGCACGAAACCGGCGCCGCCGGCCGACAGGCTCTCGCGCAAGCGCGCCTGCAGCGCCGTCCGCCAGACCTGGAACACCGCGGCGGCAATCGTGACCGGAATCCATGCCGGAATGCTCACGCCGCGGTCTGCCGCCCGTCCCGGGAGGCGGACTCCTGCCTCACTTACCCGCCGCGAACAGCCACGGCGCCTGCTGACGCCGTTGCGCCTCGTAGGCACGGATGTCGTCGGCATGCTGCAGCGTCAGGCCGATGTCGTCCAGTCCCTCGAGCAGGCAATGCTTGCGGAATGGATCCGTGTCGAAGCGATAGCTCTGTCCGTCCGGCGTCGTCACCGTCTGCGCCTGCAAATCGATCGTCAGCGCATAGTCGGGCGTACCCGCGACCGCGGCGAACAGCGCGTCGACCGCCGATTCGTCCAGCACGATGGGCAGCAGGCCACTCTTGAAACTGTTGTTGTAGAAGATGTCGGCGAAGCTCGGCGCGATCACCGCACGAATGCCGTAATCGTCCAGCGCCCACACGGCGTGCTCGCGCGAGGAGCCGCAACCGAAGTTCTTGCGTGCCAGCAGCACCGTGCCGTCCGCGTAACGCGGATCATTGAGCACGAAATCCGGGTTCGGCCGGCGCGTGGCATTGTCGATGCCGGGTGCGCCCGGATCGAGGTAACGCCAACTGTCGAACAGATTGGGACCGAAACCGGTGCGCTTGATCGACTTGAGATACTGCTTGGGAATGATCGCGTCGGTGTCGACGTTGGCCCGGTCGAGCGGAATCACCTTGCCCGTATGCGTGGTAAATGCCTGCATGACTTGTTCTCCCGATTACAGCGATGCGCACGTCGACGAAATGGCCCGCGACCGCGGCCGCCGCAGCCATGGCCGGACTCACCAGATGGGTGCGCCCGCCCTGCCCCTGGCGGCCCTCGAAGTTGCGGTTCGAGGTCGAAGCGCAGCGCTCGCCCGGCTCCAGCCGGTCGGCGTTCATCGCCAGACACATGGAGCAGCCCGGCTCGCGCCACTCGAAACCGGCCTCGATAAACATCTTGTCCAGCCCTTCCTCCTCGGCCTGCTCGCTTGACCAGGCCGGAACCCGGCACCACCATCGCCAGCTTGACGTTATCGGCCACCTTGCGGCCCCTGGCGACAGCGGCGGCGGCGCGCAGATCCTCGATGCGCGAATTGGTGCATGAACCGATGAACACCTTGTCCAGCGGTATCTCGGTCAATCGGCGTACCCGCCTGCAGCCCCATGTAGGCCAGCGCGCGACTCATGCCCTCGGCCTTCACCGCATCCGCCTCGGCGGCCGGATCCGGCACCTTCGCATCGATCGGCGCGACCATCTCCGGAGACGTGCCCCAGGTGACCTGCGGGCAGATCTGCGCGGCGTCGATCACCACCTCGTGGTCGAACACGGCATCGGCGTCGCTGTGCAGCTTGCGCCAGGCCGCCACCGCCTGCTTCCCACTGCTCGCCCTTGGGCGCATAGGGACGTCCTTGCAGATAATCGATGGTGGTCTGGTCCACGGCCACCATGCCGGCGCGCGCGCCGGCCTCGATGGCCATGTTGCACAGCGTCATGCGCCCTTCCATGGACAGCGCACGCACCGCCGAGCCGGCGAACTCGATGGCGTAGCCGGTGCCGCCGGCGGTGCCGATCTCGCCGATGATGGCGAGCGCGATGTCCTTGGCGGTCACGCCGGGGCCGGTCTGCGCCTTCCACGCGCACACGCATGTTGCGCGACTTCTTCTGCAACAGGCATTGCGTGGCCAGCACGTGCTCGACCTCGGAGGTGCCGATGCCGAGTGCCAGCGCGCCGAACGCGCCGTGCGTGGAGGTGTGCGAATCGCCGCATACCACCGTCATGCCCGGCAAGGTCGCGCCCTGCTCCGGCCCGATCACGTGCACGATGCCCTGACGCGGATCGTTCATACGGAATTCGGTGATGCCGAATATCCGGCAGTTCTCGTCCAGCGTTTCCACCTGCTGGCGCGACACCGGATCGTCGATGCCCCGCGGCGCGGTCGGTGGTCGGCACGTTGTGGTCGGGCACCGCCAGCACACTGTCGATGCGCCACGGCTTGCGCCCCGCCAGGCGCAGCCCTTCGAAGGCCTGCGGGCTGGTCACTTCGTGCACCAGATGCCGGTCGATATAGAGCAACGCCGTGCCGTCCGCCTCGCTGCGCACGACATGGGCATCCCAAATTTGTCGTAAAGCGTTTTTCCTGCCATCTGTCACGCCTCCTCACTGTGTAGGCCGAGACTAATCCCCGCCAACATATAACTCAAATGGCGATATTTCATGTGATACATTCCACATGGGAATGCATACGGCGAAACACCCGATCATGGACATCAACACTCTTCAGGCCTTCACCGCCGTCGCCGACCACAGTTCGTTCTCGGAAGCGGCCGCACACCTGCACCTCACCCAACCCGCGATCAGCAAACGCATCCGCGCGCTGGAAATCGAGTTGGGCGAGCGCCTGTTCGACCGCATTGCGCGACGCGTACAACTCACCGAGGCAGGCTACGCCCTGCTTCCGAGCGCCCGCCGCATCCTGCTCGAACTCAGCGAAAGCCGCCGCCTGCTCGCCAACCTCTCCGGACGCACGGCGGGCACGCTCAGCATCGGCACCTCGCATCACATCGGCCTGCACCGCCTACCCGACCTCCTGCGCCGCTATACCCGCAGCTTTCCCGAGGTCGACCTGGACCTGCGTTTCCTCGACTCCGAAGAAGGCTGCGACCTGGTCGAGCACGGCGAACTGGAACTCGCCCTGGTCACACTGCCCGAGCGCACGCCGCCGGCCCTGCTGGCCACGCCGGTGTGGGACGATCCGCTCACCGTCGTCGTAGCGCCAGACCATCCGCTCGCCGCCCAGCACTCTCAGGACGTCGCCGCACTCGCCGGCTTTCCCGCCATCCTGCCGGCTGTCGGCACCGTCACCCGCCGCGTCATCGAGCGCGCCATGAGCGCGCGCGGCCTGCGGCCGAGCGTGCGCATGGAAACCAACTATCTGGAAACCATC
The DNA here is from genome assembly GCA_963751375.1 of uncultured Gammaproteobacteria bacterium. GTDB lineage: Bacteria > Pseudomonadota > Gammaproteobacteria > DSM-5130 > Acidihalobacteraceae > Acidihalobacter_A. The sequence goes on along the minus strand of CAVVUY010000003.1, from coordinate 61,248 downwards.
CGCAGCATGGTTTCCATTGGCCTGGGCTGGAGCGCGCTGCCGTGCACCATGCTGGACGACAGCGTGCGTGCGCTGGAAGTCGCCGAACTGCCGTTGCAACGCAGGCTGGGCTTCGTGCAACACCGCGCCCGCACGCTGTCTAACGCCGCACAGGCACTGATCACACAGGCTCTGCCCGCCGATATCAGCCGCTGACACACGCCTCCGGCATTGCCGCATTCACGCAAATCCGCCAAAGTTCACGATCATGAGCCCAAACACCCCCCAGTTGCAGGCCGAAGACGGCATCATTCGCCTCCGAGGCGACTGGACCGCAACGCGGCTGAACCGAATAGAGGGGCGACTCAGTCGCAGGCTGGTACCGGACAGCGGCAGCGCATCCGTCACCCTCGATTTCAGCGATGTCGGCAAACTGGATACGGCCGGGGCATGGCTGATCCAGCGCCTGCTCATCGACCGGCGCCGCAAGGGCCAGGAAATTCAAACCCGCGGCGCCAGCGAGCGCGTCGCCGCCATGCTCGAACTCGTCGCCAAACAGAACGATCCGCGCAACATACCGGCCACGCGTAAGGATCCTGGACTGCTGGAGAAGATCGGTCGGGAAAGTGTCGGCATCCTGAGCATCGGCTACGAGTTCCTCAGCTTCGTCGGCGAAGGCGCGCTGACCACGCTGCGCGCCCTCACTTCGCCGCGCAGGCTTCGCCCCCGCATGCTGCTCAAAACCATCGAACAGGCCGGCGTCAACTCGCTGCCCATCATCGGTCTGCTGTCATTCCTGATCGGCGTGGTCATCGCCTACCAAAGCGCCGTGTTTCTTCGCCAATACGGTGCCAACCTCTTCCTCGCCGACCTGGTAGGCATCAGCATGACCCGCGAACTGGCGCCGCTGATGACCGCCATCATCGTAGCCGGGCGCACCGGCTCGGCCTTCACCGCGCAAATCGGCACCATGATGGTGACCGAGGAAGTCGACGCGCTACGCGCCATGGGCATACGACCGCTGGAAGTGCTGGTCACGCCCAAAATGCTGGGGCTGATCATCGCCTTACCGCTGCTGACCCTGTTTGCAGACGTCATGGGCATACTCGGCGGCATGGTGATCGGCCGGACGGTGCTCGACCTCAGCGCCACCGTCTTTCTCGACCGGCTCGCGCAGACGGTCAGCGTTTCCAGCTACCTGGTCGGCTTGGCAAAAGCCCCCATCTTCGCCGCTGTAATCGCGGCAGTCGGTTGCTACCAGGGCTTCAAGGTGCGCGGCAGCGCCGAAAGCGTGGGCCAACGCACCACCATGAGCGTGGTGCAGTCCATCTTCATGGTTATCGTGCTGGATGCCGTGTTCTCCGTGTTGTTCAACCGACTCGGCATATGACGCACGAAATCGTTCTGCGCCTGAGCGGCATCGAAACACGCTACGGCACGCGAGTGATCCACGCCGGTATCGATCTCGAAGTGCGGCGCGGCGAAATCCTCGCCATCGTTGGCGGCTCAGGCTCCGGCAAGACCACTCTGCTGCGCGAGATGCTACTGCTGCACCGCCCCCAGGCAGGCAGCGTCGAAATTCTCGGACAGCGCGACGTCAACAGCGGCTCGCCGGAAGAAATCGAACTGCGCCGGCGCATGGGCGTACTGTTCCAGTCCGGCGCGCTGTTCGGCGGCTTGTCCGTACTGGAGAACGTCTGTCTGCCGCTGCAGGAGCATACCCGCCTGTCCGCCGCCGCAATCCGCCAGATTGCGACACTGAAGATCGCCCTCACCGGGCTGCCGCCGGAAAGCGCCGCGCTCTATCCGAGCGAGTTGAGCGGCGGCATGCGCAAACGCGCGGCTCTGGCCCGCGCCCTGGCGCTGGATCCGGAACTGCTGTTTCTCGACGAACCCGGTTCCGGCCTGGACCCGCTGAGCGCGCGCGCGATCGACGAGTTGGTACTCAAACTGCGTGACGCGCTCGGTTTGACCGTGGTCATGGTCACGCACGACCTGGCGACCGTCCAGCGCGCCGCCGACCGGGTGATTCTGCTCGGCGAGAGCGTCATACTGGCCGAAGGCACGCCACAGGAAGTCGCCGCCAGCGACGAACCGCGCACCCACCGTTTTTTCGCCGCGCAAACGGCCGATGGAAGCCCTTGAGGGGAGAGACTAAGGATGGAATCGCGCGTCAACTACGCCCTGGTCGGTGCCTTCGTCCTCGCACTGAGCGCCGCGGCGATCGCGGTATTGCTGTGGCTCGCCGCAGGCGGTCCACGCCACAGCTACACGCGCTACCTGCTGCTCATGAACGAATCGGTCTGGGCCCTGCCGCCCGATGCGGCCGTGCGCCTCAACGGCGTCAAGGTCGGGCACGTGACTGACATCAGTCTGGATCCGAACAATCCGCAGGAAGTGAGGATCGTGCTCGACATTATCGACGGCACGCCGATCAAGACCGATACCCGCGCCACACTGCAGATGCAGGGCATCACCGGCCTCGCTTTCATCAGCCTGACCGGCGGGTCCGAAAACGCACCGCCGCTGACGCGCAAAGCCGGCGAACCCTATCCGGTGATTCCCAACACGCCCTCGCTGATGCAACGCCTCGACGTCATCCTCACCGAAGTCGGCGGCAGCCTCACCACCGTCAGCAAGCGCCTGGGCATCCTGCTCAACGACCGCAACATGGAACATCTCTCGTCCACGATCTCGAATCTGGACACCTTGAGCGGCCGGCTGGCCGCCAATAGCGGCCGCCTCGGCAACACCCTGACCCAGTTCGACGCCACGCTGCGCGACATCCGCAGCAGCACCTCGAAACTACCCGGCCTGATCGACAACATGAACCGCAGCGCAAGCAAACTGCCGACGCTCATCGACAACCTCGATCACAGTACGCAGCGCTTCAACAGCGCCGCCGACAAGGTCGGCGCAGCCGCGATCGCCGTGCAGCAGGCCCTGCCGCAAGTCGACAGCGCACTGCAGCAGCTCGGCGACACTGCCGACACCTATCGCCGCCTCGGCGAACAGCTGCAGCACGACCCGAGCGCACTGCTCTACGGCCCCACGCCGGCCAAACCCGGTCCTGGAGAATGATTGCATGAAGCCCGTTTCAGCCACGCCACGGAAAATCGTCGCCACCCCCCGGCGCCGAAGCAAGGCGGCATTCCTTGCGGCGGCGTTCGCCTTAGGACTCGGCGGCTGTTCCGTGCTGCCCCAACGCCCCCCGCCGCACGCACTTAGCACTTACCGCATCGCCCTGCCGCCCTCGACCGGCGGCAAGACAGCCATCGAGAACGCCGTATGCCCGCCACTGCGCGTGGCCGCTCCGTCCGCTGCCGCCGGCTTCGGCGGGCCGGACATGCGCTACAGCGAGACCGCCGGCACCATCGCCACCTTCGCCTACCATCGCTGGGCGGCACCGCCGGCCAGGATGCTGGGGCCTTTACTGGTACAGACTCTGAGCGACAGCGGCCTGTTCGAAACCGTGCTCGCAGCCGACAGTCCCGCCGCCGCCCCCCTGCAGCTCGACACGCAACTCGTCGCCTTGGTTCAACGCGTCGACGGCGCGCAAAGCCACGTCCACCTGGTCGTGCGCTCCAGCCTCAGCAACCTGCGGACGCACCGCCAACTTGCCGCCCACCGCTTCGTGATCGACACGCCCGCCAAAGCCGCCACGCCTGAAGCTGGAGTACAGGCGACCGATGCGGCGATAGCGCGCTGGAAACACGAACTCGTCGATTGGCTCGACGGCGTGGCCCACACCGGCCGATGTTCACCTATGCGCTAGGGTCGCGCGGAAGCAAACAGGGAACACCAAAGCAAACAAACAGAAATTGACAACGCCGGATTGTTCGATAAACTGAACGCCTATTCAGACACCATCGCGTGCAGCTGGCATGTCAATCTCGAAACAGATCGGCCGCAATGTGGCACGCATCCGCACAGAGCAGGACATCTCCCTTAGCGCCCTGGCCGAGCGTTCAAACCTTTCCAAAGCAACGCTATCAGAACTGGAACGCGGCACGGCCAACCCGACCATCTCAACCGTCTGGGCCTTGGCCAACGCACTCGGCGTACCCTTCGGCGAACTGGTCTCGGACACAGACAGGTACTTGCAAAGCCTGACGGACGAGAGCGCGTCTGTTCATCTTATCGAACGACATCTCGGACCTCCGCAAGGAGAGAGCTACCTGCTGCAGCTGGCGCCGGGCGGCCAACGAGTGTCCGCCCCGCATGGACGAGGCGTTCGCGAACAGGCGACAGTCCTGAGCGGACGAATCAAAGCCGGCCCGATTGCCGAAAGCGGCATTTTGGGCGTCGGCGAGACGCTCGACTTCTGCGCCGACCGGCCGCATGGCTATTTCAGCCTAGGCGAGGCCGCCTCCGTCCTCGTACGTATGGAATACCCCGATGTACCGCCATTTCCGGACGACAACATCCATTGGCTGCATCTGCCGACCGATAATGCACAGTGGAACCGGCTCGAAGCACTGACCGCCCGCCTTTGGCTGGCGACCTCGCAAAGCGGCAACGCGCATTCGCTGCGAATTACCGCCGACGCCATGAGTTCGGCCGACGAACAGCGCTTGCGGAAACTTGCCGCCGACTGCACACGAACGCCGGGCCTCCAGGCAGCGCAGGGCTTCATCGCCGCACACGCGGACGGAGTCGAACTCGTCATTCTGCCGGTCCCGACCACACACATCGACCTCGGCCCATTGCCGGACATCGAAAACCTCGGCGCCGTCTTGCGCACTGCGGCACTACTGCCCGCACTGCACAACGCGACAGCGCTGACCTCGTCTCAGATCGATCGCTTGCGCACACTGCAACTCGGCGATTCCGCTTTACTGAGGGCGCTGGCCGAGGACATTCACGCTGTGCATGGGCAAGGTGGCGAGGTCGCCGCGGATGACGCACAAGCGCCACGATGGGACAGCCTTACGGCGTGGCAGGCCGTGGCGCTGGCCAGCTCCGCGTACCGCCAGATTCGTACATCGACCGTCAATGCACTGGTGCTGGACAACACCGGCTCTCACGGCCTGCAGCCGATGCTTGAAGAGCTGTGTCCGGCCTGGGTTCTGACATCGGCAAGCCTCGAAACCCTGCCGGCGTCCACCCACGCCGACGGCACGCCGACATTCCAGCTGCTGCTGGCCGCCGATATCCTGCAACAGGACAATGCAGCCTTGTTTCTGCATCGGGCCATGCGGTCGCTGGACGCCGGTGGATTGCTGTTGTTGGCCGAGGATCTCACCGGCCGCTTCGCCCATCCCCGCGACCGCATCCACGCGCTCATGCGCCACCATTTGGCCCGATTGCTGCCGCCACTGGCCGGCCTCGCCCGCAGCGCATCAGACACGGCTCCGCAACGATCCGCGCCGGCGCTTGTTCTGCTGAAGCGCCTGCCGGCGATCGCCGCCGACATGCTGCGCGGCGACATCGAACAGGCAGCGGCTGCCGTCAAACGACTACGACGCGACCTGCCCCCCCTGAACGCGAAGCATCGGCAGGTCATGGGTCCACTTGGCATTCTCGTCGACCGCCTGTACCAGCAACTACAAGCACTGGAGCATGCGCTCGACTTGCCGGAAGAATTGGCGACGCACCCGGAGCGCCTCTTACAACTCGCCCAACGCGAGGGGTTGCAGCTACTGGAGCACCGTCGCATATACCCCTCGGACGGTCCACACGAACTGGATGCCGGCACTCATTTGTTCGTCTTCGAATGTCCTGGAACCGGGCAGCTGCCATGAAATACTTCTTCCGCGGCCTTGGCGCCAGCCTCGGCATCGTCACCGGATACGTCCCAGTGGCCGTTGCCTTCGGCGTCAGCGCGCTCGGCGCCGGGCTCTCGCCCTGGCTTGCCGTCTCGGTTTCCGCGCTGGTCTACGCCGGCGCCAGCCAGTTCGTCCTGCTCGGCTCACTGGCCCAGGGCGCCGCGCCGCTGGCCGCAGCGGGGCTCGCGCTCGCGCTGAATCTTCGCCACCTCATCTACGGTCCGACGCTCGGCGGCAAGCTGCGGGGGCTCGGCCGCAAGGAACGCGCCGTACTATCCCTGGGGCTGACCGATGAGGTCTTCGCTACCACCTTCGCCTCGCCGCTCACCGGACTGGATCCGAGGCGGCGCTTCACCTGGATGCTGGGGCTGGAATGCGGCGCCTACCTGGCCTGGGTCGGCGGCACGCTGCTGGGCGTCCTTGGCGGCACCGCGATACTCGCCCTGTCGCCCATGCTCAAGCCGGTGCTGGAGTTCGCCCTGCCGCTGCTCTTCGTCCTGCTGCTCGAACCGTTGGTCAAGGAAGCGCGCGGCGCCTTAGCTGCAGTTTGCGGCATAGCGCTCGCCGCTGTTCTGCATGCCGTCGGCATGACTTCGCTGGCGTTGATCGCCGCCGGGCTAGGCGGCGTGGCGATCGGCCTGCTCTGGAAACGCCCATGAACGCAGCCGCACTGTGGACGGCCATCGCACTCGCCGCCGCGGGAACCTATCTGCTGCGACTCGTCGGCATGCTTGCCGGGGCACGCCAGGGCGACGGCGAGCGTCGCTTCGGGCGCCTGTTCGAACCCGTTGGCCCGGCCCTCATCGCCGCCTTCCTCTGGGTAGAACTGATCCCCGCACATGGCCTGCCGGATTGGCCGCGCCTGGCCCTGCAACTGCTCGCCTTCGGCGTGGCGCTCTGGGTCAAACACCGCTCACGCAACCTAGGCGTAGCGTTGTTGGCTGGGCTGTTCGCATATGCGGCGCTGCTGGCTTTGCCCGTCAACTGAACATCGGTCGCGGCGTAGCCCACTCAAACGGCGAGCTACACCGCGTTCGCGTCATCGGGCGAAACGAAAGTACGGCCGCACCAACAGGAATCGCGCACGACGGCCATCTAGACAGACGCTAGGAAATGAAATAGGCCGTCCTGGCATTGAGCGCCGTTTCGTACATGGCGGCGACGCCACAAACATCCACAGGCACCAGCCACTCGTCATCGTCGAAGCCCATCATCGACAAGGACGGGGCGCAAACCTGGAAACGTATTCCCAGTTCCTGGGCCATTTCGATCTGCTCATCCAAGGGAGTCATCTCCCCCTTCATCACATAGTTGAAAAACCGCCGCCCCAAGCCACCGAAAGACATTTTGGAGGGCGCAAGCGCGTGACTGTTTGCCGGCAGCATCAAGTTGATCAATTTGTGGCTGAAGCGCTTGCCACTCAGCTTGCGTCCTTTCTTGATCACGCTGCAGCCCCAAAAGGTGAAGAACATGGAAACCTCCATGCCCATACCCACCGCGCCGTTGGCCATCATGAAAGCCGCCATCGCCTTGTCAAAGTCGCTGGAGAGCAGAATGATGGACACCTGATCGCGTGGCGCCTGTTTTTGCAGACTCGACAGTTGCTTCTCCATGGCGGAAATACGGGCCACGAGAGCATCGTCGGAATGAGACTGAAGAGCGGTTGCTGAAGCCATGGCGGTCACCCCTAGCTGGATTGAGAAGGACATTGCAGCAATTCATAACATTCGGGTTTAATTAAAAACTCGACCTACAGGCACCGCAATACAGAATATTTAATTAGTTTGGCGAACAAACATTGTCAGAATCCCCCACCGAACTCGATCTGCTGAAGCTGCTTAAGGCGGTACAGGTTCTCGAGCGCAATGCCGCCGTATCGTTGATGTATTCCGGCCTGAGAATTCCCCAGTTCCGGCTGCTGGATGAAGTGGAAAAACTCGGACGGTGTACGGTTACCGAACTCACCGAACTGCTCGCCATCACGAGGGGCACATGCAGCGTCCTGGTCAACGAACTGCTGAAAAACGGCCTGCTTGTTAGCATCGAACATCCAAGCGACCGCCGTTCCTTCTACGTCAGCATGACCGAGCACGGTCTCGGCAAGCTTTCCGTGGCCCGCCGCGACCTTGGGGTCATGCAGAAGGAACTGAAACGCCAGCTGGACCCCGCCGTCATCGGACCTCTAAACACTTTTGCGGCCCGCCTGCTTAAAGGGCATCAACCTGTCGCATAGGACGAAACCAGGACTTCGTCCCTTCCCTCGGTGAAATCGCGATCGCCCCGACGAAGCGGGCTTACGCCCTGTCTGAAAAAGGCCCGAACACAGCCTCCGCCCGCCGCCTCACCGCATCGACGAAAGCGGCCACATAGGCCTGTCGCTGTTCGCCGGCACGCGTGGCCAAGTAGAGAGTCGAATGCAAGCCGCCCTCGCCCAGCGGACGCGCGGCGACCAGTCCGTCCGCCTGCGCCGCCTGCAGGGTCCAGGCCGGCAAGGCACTCACTCCCCGTCCGCTTTTAACCAACACCAGGATCATCAGCGTCAGTTCGCTGGTGCGCCAGGCCGCCGGTACCACGCCGGCCGGGTGCAGGAAACGCCGAAACACGTCGAGGCGTTCCGGCGCGACCGGATAGGTGATCACCGTTTCCGACGCCAGATCGCGGGGAAGCACGTGCGATTTCGCCGCCAGCGGATGATCGGGAGCCATCGCCAGCATGACCTCGAAGCGCGCGAACGGAATCTGCACCAACGCCTCGTCCTCCACCGGGTCGGAGGTCACCACCACGTCCACCCGCCCCTCGCGCAGCGCCGTCAGTGCCTCGAAACTCACGCTGCCCGGCAGATCCAGCTCCACCTCCGGCCAGTCACGCCGGTAGTCATCCAGCACCGGCAGCAGCCACTCGTAGCAGCTGTGGCACTCGATCACCGCATACAGCCGCCCACCGCAGCCCTCGGCAAGGCGTTGCAGTTCCTGATCGGCGCGGCGCAGCTCGGGCAGCACCTGCCGGGCGAGCTCGAGCAGGCGCTCGCCGGCCGGCGACAAGCGCAGCGGTCGGCTCTTGCGCACGAACAGAGGCAGGCCGTAATGCGTTTCCAGGGCCTTGAGCTGGTGCGAGAGCGCCGACTGCGTCAAATGCAGCCGCTCCGCGGCCGCAGCCAGCGAACCCGTGTCGTGCAATTCGCACAAGGTGCGCAGATGCCTGAACTCAATCATGAATATTTTTCAATGAATAGTGAAAAATTAGAAATTGTATTCATATCAATTCTGCCCGGATACTGGCCGCGGCGCAAATACCTGCGCAGCCCAGCAAGCCCGGCAAGGACTGCCCGAACGAGGATCATCAATGACCGTCATACACAATCCGGGATTCCCCCGCATCGGCGCCGAACGCGAGCTCAAGTGGGCGCTCGAATCCTACTGGCGCGGCGAAAACGACGAGCAGGCACTGCAGGCCGCCGCCCGCGCGCTGCGCGAGCGCCACTGGCGCATCCAGGCCGCCGCCGGCCTGGACTACGTTCCCGTGGGCGACTTCTCGCTTTACGACCACGTCCTGGACCACAGCGTCATGTTCGGCGCCGTGCCGCCGCGTTTCGGCCGCGACGCCGATCCGGCGGCGCTCTCGACCTACTTTCGCATGGCCCGCGGCCGGTCGGCCGACGGCATCGGCGCCGCAGCCTGCGAGATGACCAAGTGGTTCGATACCAACTACCACTACCTGGTCCCCGAACTGCACCGCGCACAGACCTTCCGCCTGAGCAGCGAACGTCTGTTCGAGGAAGTCGCCGAGGCGCAGCGTTGCGGGGTCAAACCGAAGCCGGTGCTGCTCGGTCCGCTGAGCTGGCTGTGGCTCGGCAAATGCAGGGGTGGTGACTTCGATCGACTGGAACTACTCGACGGCCTGCTGCCCGTCTATGCCGAGATTCTCGCGAGACTGCACGCGCAGGGCGTCGACTGGGTGCAGGTCGACGAGCCCATCCTCGCCCTCGACCTGCCGCCGACCTGGCGCCAAGCTTTCGAATCCGCTTACACGCGCCTGGGAGGCGCTCGCCCCAAGCTGCTGCTGGCGATCTACTTCGCACCGCTGGCGGACAATCTGCAGTGCGCCTGCCGACTGCCGGTCGACGGACTGCACGTCGATGCCGTGCGCGCACCGGAAGAACTCACCGCCGTGCAGGACTGGCTGCCGGCGTCGAAGGTCCTCTCGGTCGGCATCGTCGACGGCCGCAACGTGTGGCGCAGCGACCTCGAAGCCGCACTCGAAGGCCTGCGTCCGCTGCGCGAGGCACGCGGCGACCGCTTGTGGCTGGCGCCGTCCTGCACGCTGCTGCACGTACCCATCGACCTCACCCGCGAAAGCGGACTCGAGCCCGCGCTTCGCCGCTGGCTGGCCGGGGCGGTGCAGAAACTGGACGAACTCGCGGTGCTGCGCCGCGCCCTCGACGACGGGGAACATAGCGTACGCCAGGCACTCGACCTGTCGCGCACCGTGCAGAAGGAGCGCCGCGACGCGCAGCACCTGCACCGACCCGAGGTTGCCGCGCGTGTCGCCGCGGTCGACGAAGCCCACGCGCAGCGCGTCAGTCCCTACGCCGAACGCGCCCGCGCCCAGGCCGCGCAGCTGAAGCTGCCGTTGTTTCCCACCACCACCATCGGCTCATTTCCGCAGACCGCGGAACTGCGCGCGCTGCGCCGCGACTTCCGCGCCGGAGCATGCTCGATCGGCGACTACCACCAGGGCCTGCGCGAGCACATCGTGAAATCCATCCGTCTGCAGGAGAGCTGCGGACTGGACGTGCTGGTACACGGCGAGGCCGAACGCAACGATATGGTCGAGTATTTCGGCGAACTGCTCGAAGGCTTCGCCTTCACCCGCCACGGCTGGGTGCAGTCCTACGGCTCGCGCTGCGTCAAACCTCCGATTCTGTTCGGCGACGTGGTGCGTCCCGAACCGATGACGGTGGACTGGGCGCGCTACGCGCAGTCGCTCACCGAACGGCCGGTCAAGGGCATGCTCACCGGCCCGGTGACGATGCTGCAATGGTCCTTCGTGCGCGACGACCAGCCGCGTGCGGAGACCTGCCTGCAGCTCGCCCTGGCCCTGCGCGACGAGGTGCGCGACCTGGAGGATGCGGGCATCCGTGTAATCCAGATCGACGAGCCGGCGCTGCGCGAGGGCCTGCCGCTGCGCCATGCCGAGTGGCGAGGCTATCTGGACTGGGCCACGCGCTGCTTCCGCGTCGCCGCGGGCGGAGCCTCCGACGCCACCCAGATCCACACGCATATGTGCTATGCCGAGTTCAACGACATCATCGAGGACATCGCGGCACTAGACGCCGACGTGATCACCATCGAGGCCGCTCGTTCCGACATGTCGCTGCTCGATGCCTTCGCCGACTTCGATTACCCCAACGAGATCGGCCCCGGCGTCTACGACATCCACTCGCCCAACGTTCCCGAGGTTGATCGCATGGTCGAGCTGATGCGCGCGGCCGCGGAACGCATCCTGCCGGCGCGGCTCTGGGTGAACCCGGACTGCGGGCTCAAGACTCGCGCCTGGCCGGAAGTCGAGGCCGCGCTAATCAGCATGGTCGCGGCTGCCAGGATCCTGCGTGCACTTTACGCACGCAGGACGATCTACGGTGAAGCGGACGGAGCCTCTTGATCTTGGTCAAGGCGCACCTGTCCGCTTGAAACCTAAGCTGCCTCCCGTATCGAACATCAACGACACGGGAGACAGTTTCATGTTTTGCTATCAGTGCGAACAAACTCAGCGCAACGACGGCCTGCTCGGCTGCGCCGCCGACCACGGCGCCTGCGGCAAAGACGCCACCACCGCGGACCTGCAGGACATCCTGATCCACCAGATCAAGGGCATCGCCCAATATGCGGTGCGCGCCCGCGCGCTGGGCATCGCCGACCAGAGCGTGGACGACTTCATCCAGTATGGCTTCTTCACCACCCTGACCAACGTCAACTTCACGCCCACCCGCTTCGTCAACATGATCAACCACGCCGCCGAGATCCGCGACGATCTCAAGGCGCGTTATCAGGCCGCGGCACAGGCACAGGGTGTTGCGGCCGACGAGCCGCAGGGTCCGGCACAGTTCCAGCCCGCTGCCGACATGGACGGCCTGCTCGCACAGGCACCCAAGGTCGCGGTCAACAAGGGCCACGCAACCGTCGGCGAGGACGTCAACGGCCTGCGCATGCTGATCCTGTACGGCATGAAAGGTGTTTGCGCCTATTCGCACCATGCGCGCGTGCTCGGCTACCGCGACGCGGATATCGACGCCGGCATCGAGGGTATGCTCGACTATCTGGCCGCCGAGCCGACCGACATCGAGGATCTGCTCGTCCACGCGCTTGCCGCCGGCGAACTCAACCTCAAGGTGATGGCGTTACTCGACCAGGCCAACAACGGCACCTTCGGCGATCAGGAGATCGGCACCGTGCGCGTCACTCCGGTGGCCGGCAAGGCGCTGCTGGTCAGCGGCCACGACCTGCACGATCTGCAGCAGATCCTCGAACAGACCGCCGGCCAGGGCATCAACGTCTACACCCACGGCGAGATGCTGCCCGCCCACGCCTACCCGGGCCTGAAGAAGTACCCGCATCTGGTCGGCAACTACGGCGGCGCCTGGCAGGATCAGCAGCGCGAGTTCGCCGAGTTCCCCGGACCCATCGTGCTCACTTCCAACTGCCTGATCGAACCGGGCAAGAGCTACCGCAACCGCATTTTCACCACCGGCCCGGTCGGTTGGCCCGGCGTGCGCCACATCGACAACGGCAACTATGCGCCGGTGGTACAGGCGGCCAAGGCGATGCCCGGCTTCAAGCAAGACGCGCCCGAGCAGACCGTCACCGTCGGCTTCGGCCACGACACCGTGCTGGGCCTGGCGGACAAGGTGGTCGACGCGGTCAAGAGCGGCGCGATCAAGCACTTCTTCGTCATCGGCGGTTGCGACGGCGCCAAGCCCGGGCGCAACTACTACACCGAGCTCGCCGACCAGACCCCCGACGACACCGTGATGCTGACCCTGGGCTGTGCCAAGTACCGCTTCAACAAGCATGCCTACGGCGACATCGGGGGCATCCCGCGCCTGCTCGACATGGGCCAGTGCAACGACGCCCACTCCGCGCTCAAGGTGGCCGGCGCGCTGGCCAACGCCTTTGAGTGCGGCGTCGACCAGTTGCCGCTGTCGCTGATGATCTCCTGGTTCGAGCAGAAGGCGACCGCGGTGCTGCTGTCGCTGCTGGCCTCCGGCGTCAAGGGCATCCACCTGGGGCCCAGCCTGCCGGTCTATCTGACGCCGAACCTGCTGGCGGTACTGCAGGAGCGCTTCGACCTGCGCGTGAATAGCACCCCGGAGCAGGATCTGGCGACCGCGCTGGCGGCCCACTGAAGCGACTTCAACCGCAAATGCGAGGGGCGGCGTTTCCGCCCCTCGCCAACATCGGGAAGCATCCATGTCCGACCACACCATCGTACTGAGCACCCGCGACGGACAAAGCCTGAGTTTCACCTGCGCCGAGAACGAGGACGTGATCGCCGCTGCGGAAAGCGCCGACATCTATCTGAACGCGCAGTGTCGCTCCGGCTCCTGCGGTGCCTGCATCGCGCGACGCGAGGACGGCGAACTCGAACTCGGCGAGCACAGCGACGACGCCTTGAGCGACGCGGATGTCGAACAGGGCCACGTTCTGCTGTGCTGCACCCGACCGCGCAGCGACCTCAGACTCGTGCTGCCCTACGAGCACGACCTGATCCGCTTCGAAAAGACGCCAGTGCGCGAGGCGACGATCAGCGCCAAAACCTATCTCACTCCAGACACCGTGAAGCTCGAACTGCAGCTGCTGCCGGACGAGGACGGGGCTTTGAGCCTGGACTTCGAACCCGGGCAGTTCGTGCAGCTCGGCGTCCCCGGCAGCGAGCTGGCGCGCCCGTATTCGCTGGCCAACGCGCCCAACTGGGACGGCGCGCTGGAGTTTCTGATCAAACTGCGTCCGCACGGCGAGTTCTCCTCCTGGCTGCACGAGGTCGCCGAGCCCGGCCGCACGCTCAGCCTGGAAGGTCCTTCTGGCACCTTCGTGCTGCGCGACAACGGACTGCGTCCGCGCTACTTCGTCGCCGGCGGCTGCGGCATCGCCTCGGTCATGTCGATGCTGCGGCGCATGGCGGAATGGCAGGAGCCGCATCCGGTCAAGCTGTTCTTCGGTCTGTGGAACGAAGCGGAAGTGTTCTACCGTGAGGAACTCGCAGCCCTGGCCGCCGACTATCCCCAGCTCGAATATTCGATCTGCGTCGCGCAGGCCTCGGATACGTGGCCGGGCTGTCACGGTTCGGCGGTGGATGCCTTCGCCGCGGCGCTGGACGGCGAAGCGACCGAGCCGGACGTCTACATCTGCGGCTCGCCAGGGCTCATCGAGGCGGTCGCCGAGGCGGCTGCCGTACATGGCATCGCACGTGACCGACTGGTTTATGAGCGGTTTCTCGCCACTGTCCGCGCGCAGCAGGACGCCTGTTGCGAGGTTGCCTGAGCGGTTCTGCTTTGTTTTCGTGGGTGGATTGGCCGCAGACGCTTTTTAACCTGAGTCAAGAGGACTGATTTACAGGACATGGCGACCGGTTTCGGGCGCGATTTGAGGAGTGATGCTTCGCGTTGCCTGTTGTGCTGAAAGTACGCACTGTTTTGCGCGTGGGGTTCGTTTCGGGCGCGAATCGGCGGGCAGTATTCTTGATTGACCGTGGTGACGCGCCCGAGCAGATTTGTTCGACGCATCCCTGCGCCTCACCCCTTCGGGGCTGGCGCGAAAAATCGTTCCCGACGATTTTTTCTTTGAGTGCGCAAAGAAACCGGCGAAAGAAACGCACCCCCGGGATCGCTTGTCCCTGACGGGCAACCTCGCGAACGCACGCCTGAACGGGGCCCGCAGCCATTCGCCGTCCGGGCGAAGGGCTGCTTGGCCGGCGTCCTGCCGGCCATCCCCGCCCAGGCGCACGTTCGCGAGGCAAGCGATCAAGGGGGGACTTAACGTCAAAACAGGGCTTTCCGTAGGTTGGAGTGAGTGCAACGAACCCCAACATATATCTGCACCGCCGGCGTTGGGGTGCGCTTCGCTTACCCCAACCTACGCTTCGATCGCCGGATGCGCAGCCCAAGCGTTTGGGATGCGTTCTGTTTTGACGTCCCGCTTCCCGTTAGGCCTTGCCTCGAGCGTGCGCCCCGGCGCGGGGTCGGGCGGCAGGGACGCCGCCCGAGCAGGCTTTGCCTGGAAGGCAAGTGCCTGCGGTGCCCCCTGACGGGGTGTGCGCTCGAGGTCTGCCCGTAGGGACAAGGCCTTTCGGGCGCCTTTCTTTCGTACCTTTCTTTGGGCGTGCAAAGAAAGGTACTCGGGCGCGTCACTTATTCAGATTAGAACTGCCATCATCCGAATCGCGCCCGAAACAAACCACCCAAACCCGAAATCCAACATATTGCCTAGCAATATCGTCGATTGCTGAGTAACAACCGCACAGTGCACTAGAATCGGACTTCCCCCGATTCGATCAGCTGCCCTGTGAACCTAGCCACCCTACGCAACTGCCCCCTGTTCTCCGCCCTCGACGACGCCCAGCTCGCCGAAGCGACCGCCGACATGCGCCGTGTGCCGCTGGCGGCCGGCAGCGCCCTGTTCCGCCAGGGCGACGAAGCGCAGCGCTTCTACGTGGTCGACAGCGGGGTCGTCAAGCTCACCCGCCTCTCAGGCGACGGCGAGGAAAAAGTAATCGAGATGATCCGCCCCGGTGAATCCTTCGCCGAGGCGGTCATGTTCATGGATGCCAAACGCTACCCCGTCACCGCACAGGCAGTGGACGACAGCGTGGTGCTTGCGCTAGCCAATCATCGGTTCTTCGCCCTGCTGCGCAACGATAGCCGCCTCGCCCTGCGCATGCTCGGTCAACTCAGCATGCGCGTGCACGGCTTGGTGCAGGAAATCGAGAAGCTCTCCCTGCACGGCGCCACCTACCGCCTGGTCAACTACCTGATCGACGAATGCGAGCGCAACGACAGCACCCGGCTCACGCTCGCCGCCCCCAAGCAGGTCATCGCCTCACGGCTAGGCATCACGCCGGAGACCTTCTCGCGGCTGGTGCAGCGCCTGCGCAGCGAAGGCATGCTGGAACTACGCGGCGCCGAACTCACCATCAACGATCTTGCCGCATTGCGCGCCTATCTGCTGGAAAATTGACCACGGCTTGGTCGCAAAATGAAAACGTAAGAAAAACCTGCTGAACTTGTCGCGTCGGTTCAAGGTCACACGCAATATCCAAGCGGATACGGCGAAACGGGAGCCTAATGCATGCAAACCACCCATCCCGGCAACGGCCGGTCCTGGACACCCGAAACCCTGTTCGCGCTCGTCGGCGTCATGGCGCTGGGCGTACGCCTAGTGCAGGGCTGGATCTTCTGGGCCGGCGCATCCCGCAGGTTGTTCTACGACTTCCACTCGCTTCACGGTATCGCCTATGCCGTAAAGATGGACCCCAACAGCGCCGGCTATGTAGCCGGCAAGCTGGTACACGCCATGCCCGGCGCCCTGTTTCCGGGGCTCGTCGAGTGGATACTGCTACAAGGCGGCTTGCTGCATTTCATGGTCTGGTTCTGGACCGTGGCCGAACTCGTGGTCGGCGTCGGCCTGATCCTCGGCATCGCCACCCGCCTGCTCGCCTTCGCCAGCGTGGGGCTCAACATATCGCTGATGCTCATCTTCGGCTGGATGGGTTCGACCTGCGTCGACGAATGGACCATGGCTGCGGCCGGCTTCGCCATGGGTACGCTGCTCATGCTGACCGGGGGCGGCAGCTGGTCGCTCGATCAGTGGCTGGCCAATCGATCGAGAACGCTGTACGAACACGGCAGGTTCCGGTTGCTGTGCTCCGGCCCGCTGTCGCTGGAAGGCACGCGCCGCTGGGGCATCGTGTTGGGCCTGCTTTCGCTGCTGTTCACGGCCGGTTTCTATCAATACCTGCACGGTGCGGTGTTCACCCCGCTGCACGCTCGGATCAATTTCCACAACTATGCGCTCGCCTTGAGCGACGCGACGGCCAAGGCTGACGGCAGCGTCCGCTTCTCCGCCTATGTGGACGCCGGCCCGGATACCGGCAAGCTGTATCTGATCGGCGCCGAACTCATCAGCGCCCAGGGCAAAACCGTCGAACAATGGAGCGGCGGGCGGCTCAGCGCGCTGCCCGCCAAGTCCATTGCCAACCGCTTCACGCAAGCCTGGGCCTCACAGTTCAAACCGACCGCCTACGGCATCGGCGTCGAAACCGGCGCCAAGGCCCGTATCGCCCTGCCCGGCCTAGCAAACCTGCAGGCGGGCAACTACACGCTACGCCTGAGCGACATCGACGGCAGGCGCTGGGAGATTCCAGTCACGCTGCAATGACGCGACTATGCGCGGGCCGGCGGTGCCCGCAGGCCGGCATAGGCCACAACGCCGCCCGCCGCCGCCAGTACCGCCCCCATGAGGAAGGTCGCCGACGGTGCCACTCCGCTCCAGACATAACCGCTGGCCAGCGCCCCCAACGCGCCGCCCAGGCCGAAGCTGACGCTCGAGTACAAGGCCTGCCCGCGCCCCTGGAGACGCCCCGGGAAATAGCGATAGACCAGATGGATCGCAGCGGCGTGATAAATGCCGTAGCTCGCCGCATGCAGGGTCTGGCCGAAGATCAGCACCGGCAGGTTATCGACCAGCGCGGCGATCAGCAGCCAGCGCAGAGCGGTGGCGAACAACGCGAAGATCAGCAAGCGCCGCGCACCAAAGCGCGGCAGCAAGCGCGACATGAACAGGAACACCATGATTTCGGCCAACACGCCAAGTGCCCACAGCTGACCGGTCAGCGCGGAGCTGTAGCCGTGCTCGCGCAGATACAGGGTGAAAAAGGTGTAGTACGGGCCATGGCTGGCCTGAATCAACAGGCAGGTGGCAAACAGCGCCAGCACCGCAGGCTGGCGTAGCACGCGCCCCAAGCGATGATCCGGAGCATCCGAATGGTTCACGTCGGGCGGCGCCGGCACGGCCAGGCTGGTCAACCACAGCGCCGTCAGCAGCACGGCCATGACCGGCGCCAGCCAGATCACCGATACATAGCCGAAGGCCAGCCCCAGCAGCACCACGCTGACCACGAAGCCGATCGAACCCCACAGCCGGATGCGGCCGTAATGATGGTCCGCTATGCCCAGATGGCCCAGGGTGGCCGCCTCGAACTGCGGCAATGCGGCATTCCAGAAGAAACTGAACATCCCCACCACCAGCGCCAGCCACCACGCGCCATGGCCAAAGAACACGCCACTGAAACTCAGCGCCGCAAACAACGCGCCCAGGCGGATGACTCGCATGCGCTGCCCGCTACGGTCGGCCAGCCACCCCCACAGGAACGGCGCCACGATCTTGGTCGCCATCGGCACCGCCACCAGCGCGCCGATAACCACCGGCGCATAGCCGAAATGCTGGAGATACAGGCTCCAGTACGGCACGAATGCCCCGGTAACGGTGAAGTAGACGAAATAAAATGCGGACAGGCGCCAGTACGGCGTCGTACCGGATGGATCAGCGGTCGCGTCGCTCGATGACAGCATGCTTATTAGCACCGCCGCTCAGCAGCGGCGTCCCTGCTCGTCGACCAGCACCGACACGTGCCAGCCTCCCGCACCGCTTGGCGACAAATGCGCATGCAGCAGCGGTAAAACCTCGCGCAAAAGATCATCCATCCCCCACGGCGGATTGACCAGCAGCATGCCGCTGCCGTAAAGGCCGCGTTCGGCGGATGCTGCGGCCACGCTGAGCTCGGCGACCAGGATGTCGGGAATGCCGAGCCCGGCGACCGTCTGCAGCCAGGGTTCGGCGGGCTTGTTCGGCAGCAACGGGTACCACACGGCGACCAGCCCCTGACGGAAGCGCTTGTGAATCAACTGCAGCGCTTCGTTCAGACGCTGATACTCGCCCCGGGTCTCGTAGCTCGGATCGATGAGCACCAGGCCGCGCCCACAGGTCGGCGGCAAGTGTGCCTTGAGCGCCCGGTAGCCATCGCCGTGTTCGGCGCGGGCACCGGACATGCCACGCAGGTTCTCGGCCAGGCGCGGAAACACACTGTTATGACCCTCGACCGCCACCAGGCGGTCCTTCTCCCGCAGCCGGCGCGCAATGAGCCGCGGCGAACCGGGGTAGCAGCGCAGTTCGCCGTCGGGGTTCTCCGCCGCAACTGCGTCCAGCCAGGCATCGATAACCGGATGCAGTCTGCGCTCGCCCCAAAGTCGCCCCACCCCGTCGCGGGACTCCCCGACCTTTTGCGCCTGCGCGCCGTCCAAGGCATACAGCCCGTCGCCGCCGTGGGTGTCGAGCACGAAGAACGGCTTGTCCTTGCGCTGCAGTGCATCCAGCAGCGCGAGCAGGACCACGTGCTTGAGCACGTCGGCGAAATTGCCGGCGTGGAAACCGTGCTGGTAGGCGAACATGAGTCGGACCGGGGTTGGAGAGCGTCAGGTCGCCTGAGCCGGAATGTCGGCCAGTTCGGTGCGTACCTCTGCGTTCTGCGCGCGCTGGCGCAGCATGTGGTCCATCAGCACGATGGCGAGCATGGCCTCGGCGATGGGAGTGGCGCGAATGCCGACGCAGGGATCGTGGCGTCCCTCGGTGACCACTTCGACCGGCTCGCCCTGCAGGTTCACCGTACGGCCCGGCAGGCGCAGGCTGGAGGTCGGCTTGAGGGCGATGCTCACCGTGATGGCCTGGCCGCTGGAGATGCCGCCGAGGATGCCGCCGGCGTTGTTGCCGAGAAATCCCTCGGGAGTGATCTCGTCGCGATGCTCGGTGCCCTTCTGCTCCACGCTGGCGAAGCCGGCGCCGATCTCCACGCCCTTGACCGCGTTGATGCTCATCATGGCATGGGCGATGTCGGCATCGAGCCGGTCGAAGATCGGCTCGCCCCAGCCGGGCGGCACGCCATCGGCGACGACGTTGACCCGCGCGCCGATGGAATCGCCCGATTTGCGCAGCGCGTCCATATAGGCTTCCAGTTCGGCGACCTTGGCGGCGTCCGGAAAGAAGAACGGATTTTCCTCGACCACGGACCAGTCGAAGCCTTCCGGATGGATCGGTCCGAGCTGCGAAAGATAGCCGCGCACGGCCACGCCGAAACGTTCGGCCAGATACTTCTTGGCGATCGCCCCGGCGGCCACGCGCATGGCCGTCTCGCGCGCCGAGGAACGCCCCCCGCCGCGGTAGTCGCGCAGACCGTACTTCTTGTAGTAGGTGTAGTCGGCATGGCCCGGCCGAAAACGGTCCATGATCTTGCCGTAGTCCTTGGAACGCTGGTCGACGTTCTCGATCATCAGCGCGATCGGCGTGCCGGTGGTGCGCCCCTCGAACACGCCGGACAGAATGCGTACGTTGTCCGGTTCACGGCGCTGCGTGGTGTGGCGGGTCTTGCCCGGACGGCGCCGTTCGAGATCGGCCTGCAGGTCCGCCTCGCTCAGCTCCAGCCCTGGAGGACAACCGTCGACGATGCAGCCGATGGCCGCACCATGGCTTTCGCCGAAGGACGTTACGGTGAAGAGCTTGCCGATGCTGTTGCCTGACATGTAATCAATTCCCGGTAGCGCGTCCGCGGCCGATAAGACGCGGGGCGTGAAATCATACCAGAGGCCCACCGGGGGCCTGTACGGCACCCGCACCTATATCGAGTTCCGCAGCGTCGGCGACATTCGGCAGCGGCATATCTTCCCAACGCCCACCGCCCGACAGGTGGATGCGGCGCTGATGGAAAATCAACAGCGTACTGCGGTGGCCGACACTGATGATGGCTGTATGCGGCAGGACTTCCGTCAACAGCAGGTACAGGGCACGCTCGGAGGGCTCGTCCAGCGCCGAGGTCGCCTCGTCGAGAAACACGTACTCGGGCTGTTGCAGCAGCACACGGGCAATGGCCACACGCTGCTGCTCACCCAGCGACAGCATCTGTGACCAGGGCTCGATCTCACCGAGTTGGAGAATCAGTCCAGGCAGCCCGACCGCCTCCAGCACGTCGTGCAATCGTTCGTCGGGCGTGGCCGGACTTCCTGATGGATACAGCAATGCGTCACGCAGACTGCCCAGCGGCAGATAGGGCTTCTGCGGCAGGAACAGCGCCTTGCCGCCGTCGGGCAGCTCTATCTCGCCTTCGCCGAACGGCCAGATGCCAGCCAGCACACGCATCAGCGTACTCTTGCCCGAACCGGAGGGGCCGGTGATCAGCACGCGCTCACCCGGTGCGACCTCGAGCTGCATGTCGCTGACGATGGTCTGCCCAAGCGGCAGGCGGACATTCAAGTCCACGCACGCGCAGGCGGTCACCACCCCGCCGCTGGACGCGACTGGCGCTGATCTGCAGCTCTTCCACCTCCTCGATGATGCCGAGGAAACCTCTCAGTCGGTCGACAACGGCGTGCCAGTTGGCGAAGCTGTCGTAGCTTTGCGCAATGTATGCGAAAGAACCCTGAACGTTGCCGAAGGCCGAACTGATCTGAGTTAGGAAACCCAATGGCACGGCTTTGGCGAAGTAGGCCGAAGCTGCTGCCAAGAACGGCAGGATAATGGCGACCTGGGCGAAGTAGCTGCTGAACCAGTTGAACCGCTTCTGCCTTAGAATCAGTCTCTTGTAGTTCCCGAAAACATGATCGAATCGGCGATCGAAATTCGCCCGCTCCTTCGCTTCGCCGCCGTAGAGAGCCACCGCTTCGCTATTCTCGCGCAGGCGCATAAGGCTGAAACGGAAGTCCGCCTGCAGACGCTGCTGATGGTAGTTGAGGTGAATCAGCGGATTGCCTACACGCGCCGCCACCCAAGTCCAGGCGACCGCATAGATCAGCGCCACCCAGACCAGGAAACCTGGCACGTGGTGTTCCACGCCGCCCCAGGGCAGCACCACCTTGGCCGACAGCACCCAGAGCAGACCGACAAACACGATGAGACTGAGTATGGCGTTCAGCATGCCGCTGAACAGCGTGGTGGTGTACTGCGCGAATGATGACAGATCGTCCGCAATACGCTGATCCGGGTTGTCCTGTCCCCGCTTGAACACCTCCATGTGGTAGTAGGTGCGCGCGCTCAAGTAACGCGTCAGGAAGGTACCGGTCAGCCAGCGCCTCCAGCGCAAATCCAGCAATTGCGTCAGGTAGCTCTGGTAAACCCCCAGAGCGATCCCGATGGAAGCCAGAATGGCGAACACGCCGATCAGCCGCCAGAATGCGGGCCCGTCGTAGTTCTGTAACGCGTTGTAGAAACTGTTGTACCAGTTGGTGATACGCAGATTGATATAGACCTGCCCGACCGTTGTGAAAATGACCGCGGCAAACAGCCCTCTGGCACGCCAGCGCTCATCGGATTCGAAAAAATAGGGTTTGGCCAAGCGCCAGACGTCTCGAAAGAACGCGCGATCGAAGCGCTGATGCGCGCTCATCCCGGCGTCGGTCTTGTAATGGCTCATGCTGTCGCTGCTCTCCTGTCCGTTCGAACGGGCCCGGATGCTCGGGAAATGAGACCGCAGAACGCGGTGCGCCACTCCCGACCTCACTGCATGCAGGCGTGGTCAAGCCGGATTGTACGCGAGTGCCCAGCCGTGTTCCCCTGCCGGGCTCTATGGTATACAGACTCGAAACAAATTCCGCAGTTCGACGGAAGCATAACGACCGATGGGGACGAGGGACATGAATCGCATGACGTCGCTAAAGAATCTATTCGCCACACTGCTGCTGCTCGGCCTGACGCTTGTCGCCACGCCCGGACACGCCGACGACCGCGCGGCGACGCTGCTCGGCAAGATGGGCCAGGCGACCTCGATCTCCGAGGGCAATGGACCGCATCTGATCTACGTGTTCTTCGATCCCAACTGCCCCTATTGCCACAAGCTCTACGAAGAACTGCGCCCTTACGTCAAGACCGGCGGCCTCGAAGTCCGCTGGGTTCCCGTAGGCATTCTCACACGCACCAGCCTTGGCAAAGCCGCCGCCATCCTCGAAGCAAAGTCCCCCATCCAGGCCTTCTACAAGAATGAAGACGACTGGAATTTCGGCGACACGCCCAACGGCGGCATCGAGCCGTTGCCGAAGCCGGCCGAAACGGCCGTCTTCAAACTGAACGCCAATGCCGCGCTGCTCACCGAAGCCGGCATCAGCGGCGTCCCGGTCACGGTGTTCCGCGGCGACGACGGCAAGGCCTATTTCTTCACCGGCGCTCGCGATGCCGGGCGCCTTGCCGCAATCATCAAACACGTCCGTTAACGGCGGCGGGCTATCGCCTCGCGCCCAATGAAGTAGAATGCAGCCCGTCGCAACGATCAACGCAAGGAAACGCGCAGTGTTCGACATCGAAAAATCGCGGATCGGAATCATCGGGCTGGGCTACGTCGGCCTGCCATTGGCCGTCGAATTCGGGCTCCGATGGCCCACCCTGGGCTTCGACATCAACGCCAAGCGCATCGCCGAATTGCGCGCAGGCCACGACCACACGCGCGAGGTCGAACCCGAGGAACTGCGTGCGTCCACGCAGCTCAACTTCAGCGAGGATTTGCAGGACCTTCGCGGGTGCAATGTTTACGTCATCACCGTGCCCACCCCGGTCGACAGCAACAAGCGCCCCGACCTGAGCCCCCTGGAGTCGGCCAGCCGCACCGTAGGAAGCGTACTTGGCGCGGGTGACGTGGTGATCTACGAGTCCACCGTCTACCCCGGCGCCACCGAGGAAGTCTGCGTGCCGATCCTCGAACAGACCTCCGGCCTGCGCTTCAACGAGGACTTCTTCGTCGGCTACAGCCCGGAGCGGGTCAATCCGGGCGACAAGCAGCACCGCGTGGCCAGTATCCGCAAGGTCACCTCCGGCTCCACTCCCGAGGCCGGACGCTTCGTTGATGCGCTCTATGCCCGCGTCGTCACCGCCGGCACGCATCTGGCCAGCAGCATCCGCGTGGCCGAAGCGGCCAAGGTCATCGAAAACACTCAGCGCGACGTCAATATCGCCCTGATCAACGAACTGGCGATGCTCTTCCACCGCCTCGGCATCGACACCCTCGAGGTACTGGAAGCCGCCGGCACGAAATGGAATTTCCTGCCCTTCCGGCCGGGACTGGTAGGCGGCCACTGCATCGGCGTCGACCCCTATTACCTCACGCACAAGGCACAGGAAATCGGCCACCATCCGGAAATGATCCTCGCCGGTCGGCGCATCAACGACGGCATGGGCGCTTACGTCGCCGAACGCATCCTCAAGCTCATGACGCACCGCCGCATCCACGTCGTCGGCGCGCGCATCCTGGTTCTCGGCCTGACCTTCAAGGAAAACTGCCCTGACCTGCGCAACACGCGCGTGGTCGACGTCATCGACGAGTTCCGCGCCTACCACGCCGAAGTCGATGTCTACGACCCCTGGGTCGATGCGGACGAAGCCGAACACGAATACGGCATCCACCCGATCGCCGCGCCGGAACCGGGCGCATACGACGCCATCATCCTGGCCGTCTCGCACGACCAGTTCCGCGAACTCGGCGCCGCCGGCATCCGCGCGCTCGGGCGTCCCGAATGCGTGCTGTTCGACGTCAAGTCCATGCTGCCCGTCGACGCCGTCGACGGCAGACTCTGAATCCACGAGAGAACACCGGAAACATGCGAGTACTCATCACCGGCAGCGCGGGCTTCATCGGTTCCAACCTCGCCCTGCGTCTGCTCGAACGCGGCGACGAAGTAATCGGTATCGACAACCTCAACGACTACTACGACGTCGAGCTCAAAAAAGCCCGCCTGGCGCGCACGACCGGGCATGCCAACTACACCGACATACGCGCCGACATCGCCGACCGTGCCGCCATGGACAAGGTGTTCGCCGAACACCGCCCGCAGCGCGTGGTCAACCTCGCCGCCCAGGCCGGCGTACGCTATTCGCTGGAAAATCCGCACGCCTATGTCGAAACCAATCTGGTCGGTTTCGCCAACATCCTCGAAGGCTGCCGCCACCACGGCGTCGAACACCTGGTCTACGCCTCGTCGAGTTCCGTCTACGGCGCCAACACGCACATGCCGTTTTCGGTGCACGACAACGTCGACCATCCGGTCAGCCTCTACGCCGCCAGCAAGAAGGCCAACGAGCTGATGGCGCATACCTACAGCCACCTCTACGGCCTGCCGACCACCGGACTGCGCTTCTTCACCGTGTACGGCCCCTGGGGCCGCCCGGACATGGCGCTGTTCCTGTTCACGCGCAAGCATTCTCGCCGGCGAGCCCATCGACGTCTTCAACTACGGCAAGCACCGGCGCGACTTCACCTACATCGACGATATCGTCGAAGGCGTGATTCGCACGCTGGACCACGTCGCGCGCCCCAACCCGGAGTGGTCCGGCGACGCGCCCGACTCGGCCACCAGCCGCGCGCCCTATCGGCTCTACAACATCGGCAACAACCAACCGGTCGAGCTGATGCACTACATCGAAGTGCTGGAGAACTGCCTCGGCCGCAAGGCGGAGAAGAATCTGCTACCGCTGCAACCCGGCGATGTGCCGGACACCTACGCCGACGTCAGCGATCTGGTGGCGGACGTGGGTTACCAGCCGGCCACCAGCGTCGAGGACGGCATCGGACGTTTCGTCGAATGGTACAAGGATTACTATCGGATTTGAGAGGAATACGGGGCTGCGGCGCTGCGAGCGCCCGCCCCACGGCACTGCGCGAAACTCAGCCGAGATCGAAGTGAACCGCGTCGCGGTGTAGATGTCCGTTGAAATCGTGCCCCAGCATCATCACTCCGGGTCCGGTCAGCACCAACTCCCCCCCCTGATCCGATGCACGCCGTCGACCCCGTGAAACCGCACGAAGGTGCCGTTCCGGCTGGAGTCGATCAATACGTAATCCGCGCCGCGACGCTCGATACGCGCATGCTTGCGCGACACCACGGGCTCCGGCACCACGACATCGCAATCGCCCTGGCGGCCAACCACCAGGCTGTCATCGTGCATCACTACATCGCAGCCCTGGAAACGCAGGCGCAGCTCCCTCTCGGGCGCATCGGCTGCAGCCACGTCGCCAGCCTCCCGCATCCTGCGCTCGACCACCCGGCGTCGGTTGTGCGTCACCAGCTTGCCCTCGCTGTCGATCAGCGGATAAGCAGCTATTTGTTCCCAATGACGGCGTTCGATTCTTCGTCTTTCATGCATGGCCAGACCTCATCATTACCTTCTAGTCTAGCCAGTTCCGAGCGAGGAAAAAACCGCCCATCCCCCAACCATCAACCCGCCTTGTCCAATAACTCCCGATACAGACCGAGTAGACGACCGGCCATCTGCTCCGCGGTCCAGTCCTCGACCAGCTTGCGCGAGGCGTAACCGAGTCGTTCGCGCACCGTGTAGTCCAACAACTCGCGCATACGCCAAGTCAGCCCCTCGACGTCGAGCGCGTCGCAGACATAGCCATTTTCGCCGTCGCGAATGAGATCCACGGCACCGCACTTGCGACTGGTCACCACCGGCAGGCCGCTCGCCATCGCCTCGAGCACCACATTCGGAAACGGGTCGTACAAGGTCGGTAGAACGAAGGCGTCGGCGGCCCCGTAATACGGTGTCGTGTCCTCCTGGGCGCCGGCGAAACGCACGCGCGCCGAAATACCCAGCCGTCGTGCCAGGCGTTCGTAACGCCGTGCATGCCGGTCCTTGCCGACGACCACCAAGTAGCAATGCAAGGGCAACTGTTTCAGGGCGCGCAACACCTGCGCCAGCCCCTTGCGTGAATAACCCGAGCCCACGAACAAGTAAACCAGTGAACGATCCGGTATCGCCAGTTCCGCCAGCAAGGCCTGACGGAAGCGACTGCGCAGCAACGGAGAGAAACGATCCAGGTCGACCGAGTTGTAGATGACCTCGAGACGTGCCTTTATGGGACCGAAGTGATCCAGTATCTCCTGACGCACCATTTCGGAATTGCAGATTACGGCCTGCAGGCGCGGGCTGGCGAAGACCCCGCGCTCCGCCGCCCGCACATGCCGATGATACGGACTGAGGAACTGCACCAGTCTGCCAGCCAGCGACAGCGCCCGCCCACGTTGGCGCAGCCACTCACGGTGCACCCCATCGCCGGCGCGATATATATCGCAGCATGGCAAGCGTTCGTGCGACTGCACCAAGTCGAAACCACGTTTCTCCACCATCGTGCACGCGGCCCTCGCAAAACCCCAATCGCGCCAAAGTCTGCCGATATAAAAGGGATTCACCTTGACCGCCTCGACTCCGGGTTGATGGCGCCAATTGCGCGTGATGACGGACAAGCGTGCACCTTGTTCGACCAGCGCATTCAGAGCGGCGGCAGCGAACCGTTCGGCACCGCCGAAACTCGTGTACTTCTGGCGAATGAGGGCAATGCGTGGCGTGGGACCGGTCATGGAGATGGATTCGCAGGTTGTATGGCGGACTGGGCAGGAAGTCTACCAGCAGTGGCGCCGTATTAAGCCGTAGCGTGTGATCGGGATGTTCGCGCGGATTCGATCACACGGCGCACGCCCCCGCACTTGCAGCCCCCGGCTGCGCCGAGCGACCTATATGCGAACGGCAGGCATGATGCGATACATGCCCCCCCTCAATCCGATTCTGGAAAAACACTATTCCGGAAGCATCCACCCGCCGTCAGACAGCGACAAAGAAAAATACCGCCAATCCCATGCGACGCAAGCACAACTCCATTGCCGATTTTTCACTTCGATGCAATTCCATAAGCGAGGAAATGAATAGCCCTTTAATCCCAGCTGGAAATCGAAGCGAAACTCGAAAGATTGACGGGATTTATAACGATCGACCAACGAAAATTGATATTTATCAATTAAACCATGCCATTAAATCTATAGCATCGAAAAACAAACCCCATCAATGTACGGAGGCTTTAACCGGTTTCCAACCGTTTCAGTACGGGGCGCTCCCGGGAATTCAAGCTGCTAGGCGGCTTATCCGATTGTCTACACGCTTACAAAAAATGATTCTTTTCGGAAAAGCGTGGTCATAAACATAGCTGAACTTATGTTTTGCACACCGTGGCCGACAAAGAGGTTTGCACCATAGCCTGAAGGGATACCTCAAGCACAAAAATAGCAGCTTTATGCCTTAATTTATCAAAATACGCGTTGATGATTTAGGCCAATCAAAAAATCAAGCATAAAACTACCAAATCGATGAGCGAACACAATAAACAAAAGCAAAAAACCGCACAGCCAGAACATCCCGAGGAATGGTTGCGCGGCCTCACCCAGCGCTTACGCACTTGCAGCAAGATCGCCGGGTCCGGAGAAGCACTCGCGAAACGGGCATCGATCCCGCGCAGGACACTCGAGACTTACCTGAGCGGCCGCGCCGAACCCAAGATTTCCCGATTGATAGCGATCGCCAATGCAGTCAATGTCAGCATCGACTGGCTGGCGACCGGCGACACCATATTCGAAACTCCGAAATCCGGCGAGGAGGCGTATTACGCACACTTCCCTGTACACACCTGTTTCCCGGCCATGCAGGATTTGACAACAGCGCGCAGTGCGCTGCCGACCGAAGCGCCACGACCGCCGCTCAGTTTCGATCTGGCTTGGCTCAAGCAGGAATTTTCGGCGGCGCCCGAGGACATCTGCGCCGTGGTCCTGGGCAGCGAGGCGATGAACCCTACTTTGCGACCCAGCAATATCGTGCTCGTCGATCTCAGGAAATCGGGACACGTCTTCGAAGAGGGGCTGCACCTGCTCCGCTATGGCAACGGCATGGCGGTACGCCGTCTGCAGCGCATGCCCGACGGCAGTGTCATCCTATCCTGCGACAATCCCGCATATGAAACAGTGCGGCTGTCGGGCGAGGAATTCACGCAAAAAGTCGAGATAATCGGCCGCGTAATCTGGTTCGGACGCAAGCCCTGAACAGGGCCGCAAGCATAAAAAAACCCCGGCGTAACCGGGGTTTTCATATTGGCGTCCCCAAGGGGATTCGAACCCCTGTTACCGCCGTGAAAGGGCGGTGTCCTGGGCCTCTAGACGATGGGGACGTCTAAACGGTAAAGCCTACTGCCTCGGCCCGAACATCAACGCCGTCATGACTCCCGTGAACAGCACCAGGAATCCGACCGGCACCATGGTAAAAAAGAACTCGGCATAACCTGCCGACCGTCCTCCCACCATGAAAAAAAATCCCAGACAAAGACTGACCGCTGTCAACACGGCCCCCAGATAGGCGGTGATGCGTCCTAACTTCTGCATCCTGCCCCTCCGGCACTCACCGCCTGGAAAGGAATTTGGTGGAGCCAGGCGGGATCGAACCGCCGACCTCCTGCATGCCATGCAGGCGCTCTCCCAGCTGAGCTATGGCCCCGTACCGTTGGGAAGCGCGTACTTTAATGAGCTTCCCCGGACTCGTCAACCCCTGTTTCGGCGCTAATGTAGGAGACCGCCCGCTGCAGTCGTTCAAGCACGCGCTCGCGCCCCAGCAACTCCAGCGTGACATCGATCGGCGGCGACACCGACCCTCCGCTGCAGGCCACGCGCAACGGCTGCGCCACCTTCCCCAGTTTGAGCTCCAACCGTTCCGCCAGAGACTCTATGACGCCGTGGATCGCCTCCGCGGACCAGTTCGGCAAGTCAGTCAACGCGTCGATCATCTGCAGCAGCACGGGCTCAGCGTCCCGAGTCAGGTTCTTCCGGGCGGCCTTCTCATCATAGCCGTCAAAGTCGCGGTAGAAGAACGCGCTGTTCTGCGCCATTTCGACCAGCGTCTTGGCACGCTCACGCTGCGCCTCCACCACCCGCTCGAGCGCCGGACCTGCACTGGGATCGAGGCCCTGCTGACCCATGTGCCAGCTCAGATGCCGCGCCACGTGCTCGACGGGGCCGGTCTTGAGGTAGTGTTGATTCAGCCACAGCAGTTTTTGATGGTTGAGCGCGGAGGCTGCCTTGTTCACGTCTTCGATGTCGAAGTACTCGACCATCTCGTCCAGCGTGAAAATTTCCTGATCGCCATGCGACCAGCCCAGCCGCACCAGGTAGTTCAGCACGGCTTCAGGCAGCAGCCCCATGTCGCGGTATTCGATCACGCTGGCCGCACCTTCGCGCTTGGACAGCTTCTTGCCGTCCTCGCCCAGGATCATGGCCACATGCGCGTACTTGGGCGTCTCGGCGCCCAGCGCGCGCAGGATGTTGATCTGCCGCGGCGTGTTGTTGATGTGATCGTCGCCGCGCACGACATGCGTGATGCCCATGTCCATGTCGTCGACCACCACCGTCAGGTTGTAGGTCGGCGTACCGTCCGATCGGGCGATGATCAGATCGTCGAGTTCCGCGTTCTCGAACACGATCGGGCCGTGGATCATATCGTCGACGATCACCTGTCCCTCGGTTGGATTGCGGAAACGCACCACGGGCTGGACGCCCTCCGGCACGTCGGTGCGCGTACGGCAACGACCGTCGTAACGCGGCTTCTCGCCGCGTGCACGCTGCGCCTCGCGCATTTCCTCCAGCTCGTCCTTGCTGCAATAGCAATGGTAGGCGTGGCCCGTATCGAGCAACTGGCGCACGACCTCGCGGTAGCGATCGAAACGATGGGTCTGGTAGAACGGCCCTTCGTCGTAGTCCAGCCCCAGCCAAGCCATACCCTCGAGAATGGCGTTGACCGATTCCTGCGTGGAACGCTCCAGATCGGTGTCCTCCACACGCAGCACGAAAGCGCCGCCGTGGCGTCGGGCATACAGCCAGGAGAACAGCGCGGTGCGCGCGCCGCCGATGTGCAGATAGCCGGTCGGGCTCGGGGCAAAACGGGTACGTACGGTCATGGTCAGGTGCAACTAGGTTGGGTTTGGGGAAGGCGCGATCTTAGCAGGCTTAGGTCCGCCGCGAACCGCGCGTGAGGCCTAGGAAAAATAGTGCAGCGCCAATTGCATGACGATCAGCGCGTAGATGCCGGCAAAGACATCGTCCATCACGATGCCCACGCCACCGTGCAGTTGGCGATCGGCCCAGTTCGCGGGCCAGGGTTTGATCACGTCGAAAATCCTGAACAGCACGAAACCGGCCAGCACCCAGGGCCAGGCCAGCGGCGCGCCGATCATGGTAATCAGGTAACCGGCGATCTCGTCCCACACGATGCCGCGGTGGTCGTGCACGCCGAGCAGTTCGGAGGAGCGCCCGCAAATCCAGAACCCGGCGACCGTCACCAGCAGGGTCAAGGCCAGATACGCCGCCATGGGCAGAAAGCTGAAGGCGACGAACAGCGGGATCGCCGCCAGCGTACCGGCCGTTCCAGGGGCTATCGGCGACAATCCGGAACCGAAACCGAAAGCGAGGAAGTGGGCCGGATGGCCGAACACCACTTTGGCCGGCGGCTGCTTGAAGGGACGCATCAATCGGACTCCTGGAAATGATCATAGCCGCGCGGCGTAGCCGCGGCATACGGACTGCCATCGGCATTCGTCAGACGCAGCCCCGGTTCGACCTCGACACGGCCGATGCGCGTACAGCGCAGGCCCTGCGCCTGCAGACGTGCAACCGTCTCCTGCTCGTCCGCCGGCGCAACCGCGAACAGCAGCTCGTAGTCGTCGCCCGACGCCAGCGCCAATTCACGGGCGTCGGACTGCGTGCGCACCGGTTCAGACAAAGGCAAGGCGTCGACATCCACCGTCGCGCCCACCCCGCTCGCCTGCAATATGTGTCGCAAATCGGCGGCTAGACCATCGGATACGTCTATCGCAGCCGAGGCAAGGCCGCGCAGCGCCAGGCCGGCGGCAACCCGCGGCGCCGGCCGGTCCAGCCGCTCGCGTACCGCCTGTCCGACCTTCGGCGGGAGTGTTCGCTCGCCCAGCAGCCAGGCCAGACCCAGCCCCGCATCGCCCAGCGAACCGGTCACGCAGAGCGCATCGCCGGGGCGTGCGCCGCTGCGGCGCAATGCCAGCCCGTCCGGTACGAAGCCGCTGGCCTGCACCGTGATCGAAAGCGGGCCGCGGGTGGTATCGCCGCCGACCAGGCTGACGCCGCAGGCCTCGGCCAATTCAAGAAAACCATGCGAAAAACCGGCCAGCCAGTCCTCGTCGGCCTGCGGCAAAGTCAACGCCAGCGTGACCCAGGCAGGTTCGGCCCCCATCGCCGCCAAGT
This sequence comes from uncultured Gammaproteobacteria bacterium, assembly GCA_963751375.1. Classification (GTDB taxonomy): domain Bacteria; phylum Pseudomonadota; class Gammaproteobacteria; order DSM-5130; family Acidihalobacteraceae; genus Acidihalobacter_A. Next base: position 29,343 of record CAVVUY010000003.1, on the reverse strand, counting down.
CACTCAGATTGACAGCCAGGGACTTGTGCCCAATGGAGACGGCATCCGTCTCGTGCGGGAAATGCACCCCGGCGACCAGGGTATCGACCGTGACGGCCAACTGCCGGCCCGGCGGCACCTGCAGCAGCGCGGCATCGTCGCCGACGCCCAGCAACACGTCGGCCCGCGATGACATGCGCTTGAACCAGCGGTCTATCAGCTCGAATTCGGAGTGCACGGCGAAAATCTCGAAACCTGCTGAATGGCCGAACGGCAGGTAGCCGTCAGCGGGCGACCTTGGTCTCCGCCTCGCGCAGGCGGCGCACGGCCTTGTCCAGCACGCCGTTGACGAAACGGTGGCCCTGCTCGGCGCCGAACACCTTGGCGAGATCCACCGCCTCGTTGATAACGACGCGGTAGGGCACATCCAGGGACTGCATCAGTTCATAGGTGGCCAGGCGCAGAATGGCGCGCTCTACCGGGTCGATCCGGTCCATCGGCCGGTCAAGAAAAGGTTCGACGGCCGCGTCCAACTGCACCTGCGCTTCCGGCACGCCCAGCGTGAGCTCGCGAAAATAATCCAGGTCGGCACCCTTCAGCGGCCGCTCCTCGCGAAACTGCGCCAGGATGTCCTTGGGGCTGTCGCCGGTCAGCTGCCACTGATACAAGGCCTGCAGCGCCACCCTGCGCGCCGCATGGCGCCCCTGCGTCAGGCGCCGCGTGGAATCCTGCTCCATCGACTCAGTCATTCAGGCGTTTCAGCAAACTGACCATTTCAAGCGCCGTCATGCCGGCGTCCCAGCCCTTGTTGCCGGCTTTGGTGCCGGCGCGCTCGATCGCCTGTTCGATGGTATCCGTGGTCAGGACGCCGTTGATGACGGGCAGCCCGCTGGCCAGCGCCACGCCGGCAAGACCCTTGGCGCTCTCGCTCGCCACATAGTCGAAATGAGGCGTAGCGCCGCGGATCACCGCGCCGAGCGCAATGATGGCGTCGTAACGCTCGCGCTTGGCCATCGCCTGCACCGTCAACGGCAGCTCGAAAGCGCCCGGCACGCGAACCACCTCGATATCGGACTCGTCCACGCCATGGCGTTTCAGGGCATCCAGCGCGCCCTCCAGCAGACGCTCGACGATAAAGCCGTTGAAACGTGCCAGCGCGATGCCGAAACGCGCCTTGCCGACGGCGTAATCGCCCTCGAAAACCTTTACTTGCGACATATCCCTTCTCGCTTGAATTCCGCCCTCACGGGGAGGCGCGCATGATACCACAGGGACAGGCCCGGAGCCGGCCTGCGCGCTGCCTCAAGCCTCCTCGTTGTCGCCCGCGTGCAGGCGCAGAAGATGGGCTTCCTCGTCCTCGATGAAAACCGGCTCGTACAGCAGCCAGACGCGGAATTCGGCACCCTTGTCCGGCGTGGAACGGACCGTTATACGCCCGCCGTAGCGCCGGATCAGGCCGTAGCTGATCGGTAAACCGAGCCCGGTACCCTCCGGACGGGTAGTGAAAAACGGCTCGAACAGACGCGCCATGTGCTCCTGGGCGATGCCGGTTCCGCTGTCGCGCACCACGATAATGGCCCCGCGGCTGCCCCAGGGCTTGGTCACGACGCTGATCTCTCCGCCCTGCGGCATGGCATTGACCGCGTTGCCAAGCAGATTCAGCATGACCTGCTGCAGCACCTGCTGATGCAGACCTACCAGCCCGATCTCGCCGGGCTCGAAGCACGCTTCCACCCCGGACTTTCTGAAGGTGTGCCGCATCAGACTCAGCGTATCGCCGATCACGGCATTGACGTCGATGCGCTGCAATTCGCCGCCGTCGAAACCAGTGGCCGGCTTGGCATAGTTCAGCAGATTGTCCACGATGGCCTTGATGCGGTAGACCTGACGAATGATCAGGTCGATTTCCGCGCGCACCGGCGCCGCGGCCTCGCCCAATTCGTCCCGCAGCACTTCGACGTTGCCCAGGATCACCGCGACCGGATTGTTTATCTCGTGAGCCACACCGGCGGTCAGCTCCCCCAGCGCCGCCAGTTTCTCGGCTTCGACCAGTTGCCGACGGGTTTGCCGCAGCAATGCGATGGTGCGCTCCAGATCCGCATTCTTGCGCTGCAGCGCCCGCGTGCGTTCGGCAACCTTGCGTTCCAGGGAATCGTGGCTGACCTCGATCAACCGAGCGTGCTGCTGCAATCGGTCCAACATGGCATCGAACTCGTGCGCCAGCAGTCCGATCTCGTCTTCGCTGCCCACGTCGCCGATGCGCCTCTCCCCCCCATCGCGCGTCGAGCGCACGACCGCACTGATCGCTTCGATCGGCTTGAAGATACCGCGCGCCGCACGCACCGCGAACCATACCCCCGGTACGAACAACAGACCGAACAGGCCGACGAACAGGCCGAAGGCATTACGTAGTGCCTCGTCGTAGGGACGTTCCAGAAAACCCGCATACAGCATTCCCACGCGGTTGCCGCCGTCACTGACGATCGGCTCGTAGGCGGAGATGTACCAGTCGTTGACCACGAAGGCGCGGTCGATCCAGCGCTCGCCCCTACCCAGTACCTGATCGCGCACGACCTGCGAGACGCGGGTGCCCAAAGCCCTTTCGCCGGGGCGCAGCGGCACGTTGGTGCTGATCCGCACGTCGCCCAGAAACAGCGTCACCGTACCGATGCTGCCCTGCAACAAGCTGCCCGGGCCGTAGACCAGGCTGCGAATGGCGTCGACGAAACGGAAATCGCTGTTGAGCAGCACGCCGCCGTCGAGCACTGCAACCACTTTGCCGGAAAGATTTTTCACCGGATACATCAGTCGCACGATCATGCCCTGCTTTTCGGTTTTGCGGCTGCTCGGCGCGGCATGCGGCGTCGGCAACAGCGGCAGGCGCACCGACTCCGCCAGGGCCTTGCTCTCGTGGGCCAGCTCCTGTGGCGAAAAGATTTCCACGCCGACGCCCGCCTGGCCGTTCAAGGCCGGCGCAAACAGTGGCGACGGCACGCCCCGCTTGTCGACTCCGGCGTCGAGCCAGCGGCCGTCGGGCCCCACCAGGTGCAAAAAGGCCAGGCCGGCCTTGAACTTGAGCGCCAGCAACTGGCGCCGTACCGCCTGCGCATCCTGCTGGCGCAGACTGGTGCGAAAAGCATAGGACTCGGCCAACGTGCCGAGCCGGTCGAGATAATCGTGCCCGGTACGGATGAACACGTCGTGCGCCACCGCCAGATCGGCGTTGACCTTGCTGTAGAGCTGATCGTAGACGAACGACTTGATCCAGTAGGCGGCCACGCCCATGGTGATCGGCGCACCGACCAGGATCGGCAACAACGCCAGCAGCAGCAACTTGTAGCGCAACGAGCGCCGAAACGGCGCGCTCAGACGCCTCGACCATGAATTCACGCGGCGCACGGCGCTTGCTCCGAAAGCAATGCGTCAGACGCGCCCGCGCGCGTCAATCCTGTTCATCGCCCACGTCGTCTTCGATTCCTTCGGCCCAGGACTTGAGCTTGCGCTCCAGGGTCTTGCGGGAGATACCCAGCCTGCGAGCCGCCTCCGATTTGTTGCCGCCCGCACGCTCCAGCATGGACAGAATATGCCGCCGTTCGAGTTCGGCCAAGGGCAGTTCGGCGCTTACGGCGACGGCGTCCTCCCCGTGCGCGACTCGCTCTCCGGAGCGGGCCTGCTCTCCCAGGGCCTCGCTGGGCCGGAGACCGAGCAACAGCGAACGTTCGATCACGTTGCGCAGTTCGCGCACGTTGCCCGGCCAGTCATATGCCCGCAGGCGCGCCAACTCGGTCTCGTCGAACTCCAGCGGCGCCACGCCCAGTTCGGCCGACAGGCTGGCGGCGAAATGCCCCGCCAGCACGTCGATGTCCGCGCAGCGCTCGCGTAGCGGGGGCAAACGCAGCGTCACAACGTTGAGGCGGTAGAACAGATCCTCACGGAAACGCCCCTTGGCCACCTCCTCGCCCAGATCGCGGTTGGTCGCCGCGATCACGCGCACGTCGACCGGCGTTTCGCGATTGGTACCGACCGGGCGCACCGTGCGCTCTTCCAGAAAACGCAGCAGCTTGGCCTGCAGCGACATCGGCATCTCGCCGATCTCATCGAGAAACAGCGTACCCGTATGCGCGAAATTGCACAGGCCCTCGCGTGCCTGATGCGCTCCCGTGAACGATCCCTTGGCATGACCGAACAATTCGCTTTCGAGCAGATCGGCCGATATCGCACCGCAATTGATCGGCACGAAAGGGCCTTCACGGCCGCTCAGCGTGTGCACGGAACGCGCCGCCAGCTCCTTGCCGGTGCCGGACTCGCCGGTGATCAGAACCGTGCTCGGCATGGGCGCGATGCGCTTGATCATGTCGCACAGATCTTTGACCACCTGACAGCGGCCGATCACGCCCTCGAGCGCGTAGAACTGGCTCACCTGCCGACGCAGCAGATAGTTCTCGCGCGTCAGCCGGCGACGCGCCAGGCTCCGCTCGACCGCCGAACGCATCTGCTCGGTCCGGAACGGTTTCAGCAGAAAATCGGCCGCGCCGGCCCGCAGAGCCTGGATGGCCATCTCCAGATCGGCATGGGCGGTCATGAAAATCACGTCGGCCTGTTCGCCCTGCTCGCGCAGGCGTAACAACCATTCGAGCCCCGACTCGCCCGACAGGCGTATATCCACGATCATGAGGTCGAAATGGCAGCGGGCACGCAGGGTTTCGGCAGCCTCGACGTCGGCAGCCGTTTCCACCAGCGCATAGGATTTCTTCAGATAGCGCTGCAGAAAACTGCGGATGCCGGGCTCGTCGTCGACGACCAGGATCGCGCCCCCGGCAAGATGCTCCGCCGGCAATGTCTCCGCATCCTCGAAAACGCCGCTATGTTCAGGATTAGTGCTCACGACTCCCCCATCGCTTTGTTCCATCGACACCCGCTCAGTGAACCGGCGCATTGGCGCGAAATGTCCCAGCGCTTATCCAGATTGACGCACTCCCGAGTGTGACTGGTCGCTCACACGCCGCTGTCGTTTCGAGTATAGGCGCTGATCCGCAAAACCACAGTTTTAGGAAAATCCGCACCGATACGGGGTTAAACGGCCATCGAAACCGATTCGTCGCGCACGGAAACAGGCGACGCCGCCAAGCTGGCACCGCGCTTGCTTCGCATCCCTCCGGACACCGACAGAACCAAGCACAACTACCCAAGGGGAGATCGATAATGCGCTGTTTCAAACCGTTGGCGGTATTGCTTCTGACTCTCTTCACCCTGCCCGCTTTCGCAGCCGACGCGGGCAAGACCATCCTGCTCGCTACGACCACCAGCACCGACAATTCAGGGCTGCTGCGCGTTCTGCTGCCCGCCTTCACCAAAGACACCGGCTACGGCGTCAAGGAAGTCGCGGTGGGCACCGGCAAGGCCTTGCGCATGGGCCGCGACGGCGATGCCGATGTGATTCTGGTGCACGCGCCGCCGTCGGAGATCAAGTACGTCAAGGAAGGCTGGTACGTGAACCGCCGCTACGTGATGTACAACGACTTCGTCATCGTCGGCCCGGCCAGCGACCCCGCCCATATCGCCGGCAGCAAGGACGCCGCCGCCGCGCTGGCCAAGATCGCGCAATCCAAGAGTACCTTCGTGTCGCGCGGAGACGACTCCGGCACCAACAAGAAGGAGCTGATCCTGTGGAAGGATGCCGGCGTCAAGCCGTCCGGATCCTGGTACCGCGCCGCCGGACAGGGCATGGGCAAGGTTCTGCAGATGTCCGGAGAGATGAACGCCTATACCCTGACCGATCGCGCCACCTGGCTGGCCTATCAGAGCAAGCTCCCGCTCAAAATCCTGGTGCAGGGCGATCCGCGCCTGTTCAACCCCTACCACGTCATGGCCACCAATCCGCAGAAGTATCCTGACATCAAATACATGGGCGCCATGGCCTTCGTCGCCTGGATCACCTCTCCGCACGCCCAGGCGATGATCCGCGACTATCAGGTCAAGAATCAGCAGCTGTTCCACCCGACGGCGGTGACGCGCTGACAACGGCAAGCGGCGCGAACATGGCCGGAGGGTCTGTATCCAGCAAGCGGGGGCGGCCGTTGCATCACCGGCCGCCCCGCTGACTACCGTCCCACCCCGACCGCCGGGCAAACATGGACTCGAGCAGCATCGCCACCGCCTGCCTGCACGCCATGCAGCTGCTGTTCAGCGGCGACCCGGCGCTGTGGCTCATCATCTGGACCTCATTCTCCGTCTCGCTGCGCGCCATCGCGGTCGCCACGCCGCTGGCGGTGCTGTTCGCCTTTCTGCTCGCCTACGGACGCTTTCCCGGCCGTGCAATGCTGGTCTACGTCTTCAACGCCCTGCTGTCTTTCCCCGCAGTGGTCGTCGGCCTCACCCTATATCTGGTGCTCTCGCGTAGCGGCCCCCTGGGCGATCTGCACCTGCTGTTCAGCCAGCCGGCCATGGTCATTGGCCAGACTCTGCTGGCGCTGCCGCTGATGGTCGTGATGAGTCTCGTCGCTTTCCAGGGCGGCGACAAGCGCGCCTGGGAAACCGCACGGACGCTGGGCGCCCGTCCCTGGCGCGCATTCTTCACCGTACTCTACGACGTCCGCTTCGGCCTTCTCGCCGGCGTGATAGCCGGCTTCGGCCGCATGATCTCGGAAGTGGGCGTATCGCTCATGGTCGGCGGCAACATCCTCAACTACACCCGCAACATCACCACCGCCATCGCCCTGGAGACCAGCAAGGGCGCATTCGCCCAGGGCATCGCGCTGGGTTTCGTGCTGATGCTGCTGGCATTCGGGCTCAACCTGCTGCTCAGCGTTCTGCAGGGCCGCAAGGAGGGGCCGCTGTGAACGACGTCCTAGCGCTGCGGCACGTCGACAAACGCTTCGGCCAGCGCCGTGTCCTCAATGATGTCGGAATCGAACTCCGCGAAGGTCATCTTACCTTGCTGCTGGGCCCCAACGGAGCCGGAAAATCGACTCTGCTCAAGATCGTCGCCGGCCTGGAAGCGCCGGACGGCGGGCAGGTGACCTGGCGTGGACAGACGCGGCCGTGGGGCCGGCTGGTGTCCCGCTTCCGCCGCGAGGTGGTCTATCTGCATCAGGATCCCTACCTGTTCCGCGGCTCGGTGCGCCAGAACCTCGCCTACGGGCTGCGCCTGCTGCCTCTCGGCAGGAGCGAGCGAGAAACGCGGCTACGGCAGGCGCTGGAATGGACCGGTCTGGGCGAACTCGCAAACGAGCCTGCGCACCGCCTCTCGGGCGGACAACGTCAGCGCGTCGCGCTGGCCCGAGCATGGGTGTTGCGTCCCAGGGCGCTGCTGCTGGACGAACCGACCGCCAGCCTGGACCCGGCCGCCAAAAGCGGGGTGCGCGACACGCTGGAAGAGCTCAAGCGGGCGGGCGTGGCGTTGCTGGTCACCACGCATGAGCCCCAGCACCTGCAAGGCATCGAAAACGCCTGTCTGCGCTTGCAGGATGCCCGACTGAATGACGAAACCAACGGTCCTTCAGCGAAGCCTGACTTCGCTTTCGATCACTAGGGGCTCAGCCTTGCCTTCCACGTCCAGTTGCATGCGCACCGCCAGCGTTTCGTCACCGCGCAGGTGCCCTTCGCGCACGGCCTCCTCGACGTAGCGCTCTATCTCGCGCTGGGAGTTGACGCCGACCTTCTTCAGAAAGGCCCGCACGCTGAGATTGAAAGCCTCGGCATCCATGTCGCTCTCCTTCTTGACGGGACATCGCTCCAGTAAACATAGCCGCTCCGGGCCATTCGAGCAGCCGCACGCTATCAATCCGGCAATTGTTCAGTTGCCGGATCGATTAATCCTGCAGATGTTCCGCCACCAGTTCGACCAGGCTCAGGTTCTCCTTGTCCCAGCCGGCATGCTCGATATCCTCGTCGAAGATCAGGCGGCAGTTGGAACACGACGACACCATCGCCTCGGCGCCGGTCTGCGCGACCTGCTCGCGCTTGATCTCGAATACCTGGTACTGCAACTCCTTGGCGGCGCTGATGGTGGCCACCCCGCCCCCGCCGCCGCAACACCAGTTCAGGTTGCCGTTGGGCGCCATCTCGACGAAATCCGTGGCGAAGGCGCCCAACACGTTGCGCGGCGCCTGCGTCGCGCCGCCGCGCCGTACGATCTGGCAGGGATCGTGGAAAGTCACCTTCTTGCTCATGGGCTTGAGCTTGAGTTTGCCATCCTGGCGCAGTCGTTCGAGGAATTCGGAGATATGCAGCACTTCGAAGGGCAGTTCGCGGCCCACGATGTTCGGCGCGTTCCAGCGCAGCACGCCGTAGGCATGCCCGCATTCGGGCACGATCACGGTCTTCGCGCCGATGGTTTCGGCCGCCTCGACGATGCGCGTGACCATGATCTTGGCCACCTGACGGTCGCCCGCGAGGTAGCCGAAGTTGGTCGCCTCGTAGCCCTTGCTGGACAGCGTCCAGTCCACGCCGGAATAGTTCATGACCTTCGCCATGGCGGCCACGTCCTTGGGATACTTCATCACCTCGATCGACGACAGCGTCAGCAGCACATCGGCGCGCGACTGGTCGAGGGGAATATCCACCTCGTGCTCGTCCGAGATCCACTCGATGCGCTCCTTGAGCAAGTCTGAGGTGACGCCCAGCGCACTCCCCTGGCTCTCGGAGCGATCGGAGGCGGCCTTGAGTTCGGGCGGCGCGAAGCCGTGGTCGGTCATCGCGCGCCGGCATACGCCGACGATGTAGGCGATGTCGATGTCCATCGGGCAGGCCAGCGTACAGCGCCCGCACATGGTGCAGCTGTCGTACAGCAGTTCGCTCCAGTCGGCGAGTTCGGCCTCGCCGACCTCGGCCGGCGCCAGGCCGAGCGCGCGCTTGAGTCCCGCCAGCGGCGCCATTTCGCGCTGGTAGGTGCGCAGCACGGGCGCGAACTTCAGCGCAGGAACGTATTTGGCGTCGCCGGTCACTTCGTAGAAATGGCAGGCCGAGGCGCAGTTGCCGCAGTGCACGCAGGCCTCGAGATAGGACACCATCGGGCGATCCATCTCGCCGACGATCTGCTCCATCACGGAATTCATAGCAGTTCTCCCCTACGCCCGTAGACCTGGCCGGTATAGCTGCGGCTGAACACGAAGGTGAAGGTGTGCATCAGGCGGCTGAACGGGAAATACAGCAGCCAGGCCTCCACCGTGAGCATGTGCAGCCCCCGTAGGAAAATGTCCGTCCGCGCCAGTGCCATGCAGCCGGTCAGCATCACGATCAGCGTCAGCAGCGCAGCCACATGGTCGTCGCGATCCGACAAGCGCCGCAGCACGGGGTCCATGAGGCGGCGCAGATAGAGCAGGATGAGGCTGCCGAAGGCGACCTCCGCGACGATGATGAAGGCCCACTCGGGTAGCGCCGGCCAGCCGAAGCCGAGCACGTGGTCGCGCAGGAACTCCATGTGCGGCAGCGCGAACAACAGCAGCGCGAACAGCCCCAGATGGAACAGGTAGCCGACGTAGAAATTGAAGCGGGTCGGTCCGAGAAAAATGGAACGCGGCACGAAATGTCGCAGGTTGGCAACCCAAGCTCCCGATGCGGATGAGGCCTTGGCCAGCGTGAAATCGCGCCGGCGCGCGAAGCGCAGCAGACTGGAAAGCCGCCACACCACGCCGAGCACGAACACGATGGCGGTGAAATACCATAGCGGTCCTTCGATGAATTGAATCACTGACATGGATCGGCTCTCCGTCGTTGTGCTTATGGCTGCCGGCGCAAACCCGCCCGGCAGCGGTTTACATGTCCATCCTCCCGGCTGCCGTCACCCCGGCGCCTTCCTCTGCGCTGACGGCGGCACGGCGGCGCGCTGGGCCTCGACCTCCGCCAGCGGCCTGACCCGCCCCTCGCGCTCCATGTCTTCGTACCAGCGGTCGTGGTGCTCCTTGGCCCAGTTGGCATCGACGTGCCCCTTGGCCATACCGTCGATCGCGCCCTGCATGCCGAGCGTGCCGATGTAGATGTGACCGAAGGAAGCGGAGATGAAAATCAGGGCCGAGACGGCGTGCACGACCTCGCCCCACTGCATGACCGCCCGGCTCTGGCCGAAGTTGGGGAAATCCAGCACCAGCCCGCTGCCTGCCACCAGCACGCCGGCGACGGTCGCCAGCCAGAACCAGCTCTTCTCGCCGAGGTTGTAGCGCCCGCAGCTGGCGTGTCCCGAGCCGACGATGCCGCCGCCCTTTTTCAGCCACTCCAGGTCGCCGCGCGCATAGAAATTGCCGGCGATGAAGGTCACCACCAACATCATCACCGCGATCACGAACAGCGGTCCGACGAAGTTATGGATCTGCTTGGAAGCCATGGCGATGACCGAGAAGGCGTCCTTGCCCATCACCGGAATCAACACCGCCCGACCGTAAAGAATGGCTACGCCGGTCAAGCCCAGCACGACAAACAGCGTGGCGGTGAACCAGTGCACGATGCGCTGCCAGGCCGTAAAACGGATGATTCTCTTGTCGGAAGGACCCGCCTGGATACGGATGCGCCCGCGAATGGCCAGGAACAGCGCGATGCCGACCAGCACGATGCCCATCAGCCAGCCGCCGTAGTTGGCGATCGGCCCGTTGCGCAGCTGCCGCCAGTTCTGCCCGCCGTTCTGGATCAGTACGTCGGACTGCGGCGTGTCCGCCGTGGTGTAGCCGCTATCGCCGTTGCGCACCTCGCGCCAGAACCCGGCACGCGGGTTTTCCTTTGGTGTCGTCGAGGATGCCGAGGAAGTCTGTGTCTGGTCCTGGGCGTAACCCGGCGCGGACGGCAACAGCAGCGGCACGCCCAGCAGCGCCGCCACGCACAACGTCGCCAACCACATCCGCCATGTACTCCGGAACCGGTTCCGAGCTTCAAGCCGCTTGTCCATGTCCCACCTCCTCAGCGGTCCCGAAAGGCCAGGACGGCGCGGTCGTCGAGCGCGCGGTTCAACTGCGTCGACTGCAACTTGCTGATCAACGGATCGGGGCTGCCCTTGTAGACCCCAGGCTTGTGCACCGCCACGTCGGACGGATTGCGGTAGCACCCGGCTGTCGCCAACAGTCCCAGCGCCGCCGCCCCGAGCAGTAGACTCTTCACGTACTTCATCGCCTCGTCCCCTCTTCAGTCAGCGCCGCTCACAGCCCGCGCATGTACGCGCGTTCCCAGCCCCAGGTATCCGGGCGGGTGCCGCGCTTCATGACCCGGGTGAGGTAGATTTTGGAAATCACCTCGCCGTCGCCCGCCAGCAGCGCCTTGGTGGCGCACATCTCCGCGCACAGCGGCAGCTTGCCTTCGGCGATGCGGTTCGAACCGTAGGCCTCGTACTCCTGCTTGGAGTTGTCCGGCAACGGCCCACCGGCGCAGAACGTGCACTTGTCCATCTTGCCGCGCGAACCGAAGGCCTCCTCCTGCGGGAACTGCGGCGCGCCGAAGGGGCAGGCGTAGAAGCAGTAGCCGCAGCCGATGCACTGGTTCTTGTCGTGCAGGACGATGCCGTCCGGCGTGGTGTAGAAGCAGTCCACCGGACACACCGCCTTGCAGGGCGCGTCGGTGCAGTGCATGCAGGCCACCGAGATGGATTTCTGGCCGGGCTCCCCCTCGTTCAGCGTCACCACCCGGCGGCGCTGGATGCCCCAGGGCACGGCCGGCTCGTTGGCGTTCTTGCAGGCGGTCACACAGCCGTTGCAGGCGATGCAGCGTTCGGCGTCACACAGGAATTTCATCCGCGCCATGGTCGATTCTCCTCAGTCCTTGCTCGTGGCGGCTCAGGCCGGCACCACGCGGCACAGCGTGGCCTTGGTTTCCTGCATCATGGTCACCACGTCGTAGCCGTAGGTCGTCGCCGTGTTGGTCGACTCGCCCAGCACGTAGGGCGCGGCCCCCTCCGGGTACTTGTCGCGCAGGTCCGCACCTTCGAAATGTCCGTCGAAGTGGAACGGCGTGAACACCACGCCCTGGCGGCACGCCGCGCGTGATCATGGCCCGGATGCGGATCTTGGCGCCGTTCTCCGGTCCTTCCAGCCACACCACCTGGCCGTGGCGCACGCCGGCGTTGTTGGCATCCACCGGATTGATCTCCACGAACATCTCCGGCTGCAGTTCCGCCAGCCAGGCCTCCGAACGCGTCTCGTCGCCGCCGCCTTCGTACTCCACCAGGCGTCCGGAAATGTGCACCAGCGGGAACTCCGTGCTGTAGTCGCGCGCGTTCTGGACCGAGGCGAAGCGCGTCGGCAGCCGGTAGAGGATCTTGCGATCCTCGTAGGTCGGATACTTGGAGACGAGGTCGTGGCGGCTGGTGTACAGCGGCTCGCGATGAATCGGCACCGGGTCCGGGAACTGCCACACCACCGTGCGCGCCTTGGCGTTGCCGAACGGCGCGCAGCCGTGCTTGATGGCCACCCGCTGGATGCCGCCGGAAAGGTCGGTCTTCCAGTTCACGCCGGCTGGCTTGGCGCCGCCGACCTTCTGGATCGCCGCCATTTCGGCGGGCGTCAGGTCCACGTCCCAGCCGAGCTTCTGCAGCATGCCGAAGGTGAATTCCGGATAGCCGTCCTTGATGTCGGAGCCGACCGGGTAGGAGTTGTTGGCCAACAGGCTGACACCGTCGTGCTCGACGCCGAAGCGGGCACGGAAGCACAGTCCGCCCTCGGCCACCGGCTTGCTCGGGTCGTAGAGCACCGGCGTACCGGGGTGTTTCATTTCCGCCGTACCCCAGCACGGCCACGGCAAACCATAGAACTCGCCGTTGCTCGGCCCGCCCTCGGCCTTGAGAGAGGTGGTGTTGAACGTGTGCCAGTTCTGCTGCTGCAGCTTGAGCCGCTCCGGGCTTTGGCCGGTGTAGCCGATGGTCCAGGCGCCGTGATTGTACTCGCGCACAATGTCCTCGATCAGCGGCTCCTCGTCGCCCTGCGCGTTCTTCACGATTTTGATGTGCTTGAACATCTGGTCCGCGAAGCCGAACTTCTTGGCCAGCTTGTACATGATCACGTGGTCCGGCTTGGACTCGAACAGCGGTTCGATGACCTTGTCGCGCCACTGGATCGAACGGTTGGAAGCCGTCACCGAACCGTAAGTCTCGAACTGGGTCGAGGCCGGCAGCAGATAGGTGTTGTTCTTGCGGTCGCCGAGCACCGCGGACACCGTCGGGTGCGGGTCGATGACGACCAGCGTGTCCAGCATCTCCATGGCCTTTTTCTGATCGGGCACACGCGTCTGACTGTTGCTCGCATGGCCCCAGAACACCATGGCGTGGATCGGGTTCTTCTGCGTGATGTTGTTCTTGCTTTCCAGCACGCCGTCCATCCAGCGCGACACCGGAATGCCCGACATGTTCATCGGATGCACCTTGCCGCCCGTCTCGCCGTCGTAGAGCTCGGGATCGAAACGCCCCTTGATCCACTCGAAGTCAACGTCCCACACGCGGCTCCAGTGCTTCCAGGCACCGTCGGCCAGGCCGTAATAGCCCGGCAGCGTGTGGCAGTTCGGACCGAGATCGGTCGCACCCTGTACGTTGTCATGGCCGCGGAAGATGTTGGCGCCGCCGCCCGACACGCCGACGTTGCCCAGCGCGAGCTGCAGCACGCAATAGGCGCGGGTGTTGTTGTTGCCGATGGTGTGCTGCGTGCCGCCCATGCACCAGACGATCGTGCCGGGCCGGTTCTTGGCCATCAGCTCGGCAGCCTGGCGCACCTGCTCCGGCTTGGCCCAGGACACGTTCTCGACCACGTCCGGCGTCCACTTGGCGACCTCGGCGCGGATCTTGTCGAGGCCGTAGACACGCTGATTGATGTACTCGGTGTCCTCCCAACCGTTCTGGAAGATGTGCCACAGCATGCCCCAGATGAACGGCACATCGGTGCCGGGGCGAATGCTCACGTAGAAATCCGAGTGCGCGGCCGTGCGCGTGTAGCGCGGATCGATGACGATCATCTTCGCGCCGTTTTCCTTGGCGCGCAGGATGTGCTGCATGGCCACGGGATGCGCTTCGGCGGCGTTGCTGCCGATGAACAGCATGGCCTTGCTGTTGTGCATGTCATTATAGGAATTGGTCATCGCGCCATAGCCCCAGGTGTTGGCTACGCCGGCGACCGTGGTCGAATGGCAGATGCGCGCCTGGTGATCCATGTTGTTGGAGCCCCAAAAGCCGCGCCATTTGCAGAACAGGTAGGCCTGTTCGTTGTTGTGCTTGGAAGACCCCAGCCAGTACACCGAATCGGGGCCCGCGCTCTCGCGGATTTTCAGCAGGCGGTCGCCGATCTCCTCGACGGCCTGATCCCACGGAATGCGCTTCCATTTGCCGTCGACCAGCTTCAGCGGGTACTTGAGCCGCCGGGTGCCGATGCCGTGTTCGCGCAGCGCGGCGCCCTTGGCGCAGTGCCCGCCAAGGTTGAAGGGATGGTCGAAGGCCGGCTCCTGGTCGACCCACACGCCGTTCTGCACCTTGGCGTAGACGCCGCAGCCCACCGAGCAGTGCGAGCACACCGTGCGTTTGGTCTCCACCGGCCCGGTCTGGGCCGCGGGTTCGGCCGCCTCGGACTTGCGCATCATGCGCGGCGTAAACATCCCGGCGACCGCCGCGCCGCCGGCGGCGAGGCCGCTGTTGCGCAGGAAGGCGCGGCGCGCGGTGGATACGTCCGCACCCGGACGGACTCCGGAGGATGCCTGCTTTCTGGTCAGCTTCATGATCGGCTCTCCTGTATCCCTGCGGCTATTGCGCGAGCGTTTGGTAGTAATCGAGTACGTGGCGGGTGACGCGGTAGCCGCTGTCGCCCTGCCCCGGCGCGGCCGCTACGTGCGTTGCCTGGGGCTTCAGTTCGAAACCGCCGACACCGACCACGACGCCGCCGGTTCCCGCCAGCAACGCTCCCTTGAGAATCTGGCGGCGGCTGATTCCACTTTCCTTCGTAATCTTGTCGCGCATGGTCTTCATCCCCTTGCGTCACTCCCACTCGTCACGGGCCGTCAGGCCCCGACATCCAGATATTTGCGTTCCAGTGCCATGAACGCATTGCCCAGGCGACCTACCGCCCGGTAGAAAACGGCGTTTTGAGCGGTCTCCAGATCGCCGAAGAACCGTTCGATCCAGGGCGCCATATGGCGCGCGAAAAAGGCGGCCTGCGGCCCCATGTCGCCGTCGGCCTCCATCGCCAACAGCGACATCACTTCGCACAGCGCCGCGGCATGGTCCTCCGGTTCGCCGACACCCTCCTCACGCGCGAAACCCAGCCGGACCAGGTCGTCGCGCAGTTCGCTGAGCGGCCGCTCCATGAGAAATCCGGTCAGGTACCAGGAGGCATAGGGCAGCAACTCGCCGCTGACCACGCCGATGAACAACGCGTGGAACTCGTCATCGGCCGAGGCGATCTCGCTGTGCTGCGCCGCCAGCCGCAACAGCGCCCAGGCCTGCGTCATCGCATCGCCGCCGTCGCCGACGTCGAGTCCCTGCAGTACCGCGAACATCTCTTCCGAAGGCGGTTCACGCAGCAGTGCCGCCAGCAGCCCGTAGACGCCGGCCCGCTGCGCATCCTCCTGCGCCACGGGTTTCGCTTCGGTAAACGTTTCCAGCCTACGGGCAGAACTCATCGACGCCTCCTCGCAACGTCTGGACCTTAGGTACGCAAGAGCAGGACCAGAAAAACATGAAAAATACTGACGAAAAAGGAGCTAAATACCGATGCATGCGTCGTATGGGGTAAGCACGATCCGCTGCCTGGACAGGCTGTCGCAGCCGCGGGCGCCCCATGGACAAAACGCCGCATATGCGGCGTTTTGCGTTCGACTCCCCCGTGAGCACGGCGCTCACGAACTGCGTTCCAATTCTTCCTGCAACATGTCGCGGGTCCGGCATTCGCCGCACATGTAGAGACGTCGCTGCGCCCGTTCGCCCTGATACATATGGTGCGAGGAAAGCTTCTCGGCCATGCGCATGATCATGGCCTGGCTGGCGAACGGCGTACCGCAGCCGATGCACTCGAAAGGCGCTTCGGCATTGAGCTGCTGCGGCTGGCGGCGGCGCTCGGGATCGCTCAGCAGGCGCGCCTCGCGCACGATGGCCTGCTCCGGGCAACCCAATTCGCACAGACCGCACTGCACGCAACGGCCCTCGAACAAGTCCAGCCGGGGTTCGCCGCCGCCGGCGGCCAGCGCGTGCGTCGGGCACACCGAGACGCAGGCCATGCACAGCGTGCAGGCCTGCGAATCCACCCTGATGGTGCCGAGCGGAGCATGGGCCGGCAGCGGAATCTCCTCCGCCGGTGCGGCAGCCCTGGCGCGCAGATGATCGAGCGCGAAGAACAGCGTCTCGCGCTTGTCGTCCAGGCCCGCGTAAGCCGCCGGCTCCAGCTCCGGCATGGCCGCCTCCGCAGCCAGCCAGTCGCGCCAGTCGCCCGCCTCCGGACCGATCAGCCCAACCGCGTCGGCGGGATAGCCCAGCCCTTCGAGCAGTCCCGCGCTGACTTCGAGCTGGCGCTCCAACTCATCGCGCGAACGCGGCGGCACCTGCGCGCTGTCGAGCAGACCCACCCGCTGCGCACCCAGCGCCAGCGCGCTGAGCCAAACTTCCAGCCCGACCCCGGCCAGTTCCTCCAGCGGCACGCACAGCACGTTGCCCGGCAGCGGCTCGTCAGCCAGGCGGCGTGCGCCGGCTTCGACGTCATGGAACACCACCCACGGCCTCGATCCACCCTGCTCACGATAGACCTGCAGCAGGCGGCGCAGGCC
Source organism: uncultured Gammaproteobacteria bacterium (assembly GCA_963751375.1). Lineage (GTDB taxonomy): Bacteria > Pseudomonadota > Gammaproteobacteria > DSM-5130 > Acidihalobacteraceae > Acidihalobacter_A. The sequence goes on along the minus strand of CAVVUY010000003.1, from coordinate 12,657 downwards.
GTCGATCATCGAAGAGGCGCGCGGCAGCGCGTAGCGCATCGCCCCGCTCGGACAGGCCGCCACGCAGGCGCCGCCGCCCTGGCATAGATAGGGATCGACCTGCACGCGCGTCTGCAGCGAGGAGATGGCGCCCGCCGGGCAGGCATCCAGGCAGCGCCGGCAGCCCTGCAGCCCGCCGTAGCCGTGAGCGCAGATATCGGCGCGGTAATCGAAGAAGCGCGGCTTGTCGAACTCGCCGACCATCCCGCCCAGGTCGTCGCACAGCGTATCCAGCGCTTCGTCGGAGACTTGCGGCCGATGGTAATAGCCGAACGGCAGCAATTCGTCGCGCAGCAGAGCCTTTTCTCCCATGTCGACCACCAGATCGAAATGCGCGCCATCGCCCAGCAGCTGCGCCAGATCGACCACCTCGTCGCCCTCGCCGATCAGCACGTCGTAATCGCCCAGATGTCCGCTCAGCCTGACCTTCTGCTCCTGCGCGAACCACACGGGCGGATTCGCCCCTGGCGCCGCACGGCCCCGGCCCGGATCGAGCACCCAGGCGCGCAGCGAAGGCTGCAGCCGCTCCGCCACGCGCTGCGCCTGCTGACTGGGCCCGATCACCAGCACGCGGCCCTGCGAAAGATAGGTCACCGCGTCCTCGGGCACGCGCTCGAAGAAACCGGCGCTGGCCGCCTGCGCGGCCCTGCGCGCGGTCACGTCGGTATCGACTTCATCCTGCGTGCTGCTCATGCACCCGTCTCCCCTTCATCGTTCGGTTCCGCGGCGGCGACGCGCGGCCGAGCATCGGCCGGCGCGGCCCCGCCCGCTTCGTTCTCACTCGCCGCTGCGGCGGCGCCCTCTGTTTCGCCGCCGTCGAGCAACTGCTTGCTCAAGCGTTCCGCCTCATAGGCCAGCTTGCTTTTCATCTCCTCGGGCACCAGATCCCCCAGCGGCAGGAAGCTGCTGTAATCCGCGTCGTATTCGTTCATGCGGTCGACGACATGCACGTCAGGCAGATGGAAGTAGCGACGCAGTGCATCGCGGCGCAAGGTCTCGCTTACCTTGGGCGAGAAGAAGCCAGACAGATCGGTCTGCGCGTCTATCGTCTCGATCGGCGGCATGTCGGCATCGGTGAGTTCGATCTGCGCGGGCTCGGGGACGGCGACGTCCTCGGACGCGATCGGCTCCGCCGCTTCGGCAGCCGGTTCATCCGCCAGCGATTCCCCGCGCGCAGCCCGCCGCTTGCGCTGCGACCATCGGCCGAGCGCGCCCAGTTCCGCATCCGCCGGCGTCTTTTCCGATTCGTTCATGCCTGCCCTCCGCGGCAAGGAGCCGTCGACCGGTTCTAGCTCAGCTTCCGCTTGTACTTGAGCTGCGGGACGTAGTGGATCAGCACGTAGGCCTCCATCCAGCGATAGATCTGCGGCGGAATCGCCACCGGGAACACCAGCTCGTCGCCTTCCATGCCCGCACCGGCCTCGTCGAAGCTGGCGCTAACGTGAAAAGGCTGCGGCCGCTCCTCGTCGTCGGGGCGCGCCAGCACGAACAGCCGCGGCTGATCGGACAGCATGTTGTAGTAGTAGCTCTCGCACTGATCCTTGTGCAGGCTCAGGCGCAACCCTTCGTAGCGCAGCTGGTCGTCCACGCCATCGACCGGCAGCGGCTGCAGAGCGGATTCCGGTGGCGGATCGAGCGGCACCAGCACGGCGAGCGCCTGCCACTTCTCGCTGAGCCAGGGCGTGGCGTGCACGGAGTAGCGGCGCATGATCACCGTGACCGGCATGGATTCGGGCAAGTCCTGCGGGTCCAGCGTCCCCTCGGGCACGCCCTCGAAAGGCAGCTCAGTCATCGTTCTGCTCTCTGGTCGTCGACTCTCGCCAAGGGTAGACAGCAAGCGCCGTACCAGCGTCGCCCCACACGGCTGAAACGCCGCCCCGCATGGACTAGGCGCGCGACCGAGCAATTCATCCAATCCGGAAAAGCGGACAAAATAAACCACGATACGACCAATACTGAGTCAAATCGACGCATCCGAACCGTGGTCTCCCCGCCGCTGTCTATCGTTGATAAACCGCCACAGGCACGGCGACGAAGGCTTGTCCGAGGCTTGCCTCTTCGCCGTCGGGCCGAGGAATGCTTCTTGCAGATTTGCCGACAAGGGTATGGAAAGATAGGACATCGCATGGCACAGACTCCGGCCACCACCTCCCGCTTGACCGACCGTTTCGGCAGGCACGTGGATTATCTGCGCATCTCGGTCACCGACCGCTGCGATTTCCGTTGCGTGTACTGCATGGAAGAACAGATGGAATTCCTCCCCCGCCAGCAGTTGCTGACGCTGGAGGAAACCGCCGAGATCGCCGCCGCCTTCTGCCGCCTCGGCGTCACCAAGCTGCGCGTGACCGGCGGCGAGCCGCTGGTGCGGCGCAACGTACCGTGGCTGTTCCACGCCCTTGGCGGACTCGAAGGCCTGCACGAACTGACGCTGACCACCAACGGCTCGCAACTCGCACGCCATGCCGGCGAACTCAAGCGAGCCGGCGTCAAACGCATCAACCTGAGCCTGGACACGCTGCTCCCGGAACGCTTCCGGGCCATCACCCGCGTCGGCGACCTGGCGCAGACCCTGGCCGGCCTGGATGCCGCACAGGCGCAGGGTTTCGAGCGCATCAAGATCAACAGCGTCATCCTGCGCGGACGCAACCACGACGAGGTGCGCGATCTCGCGCGCTTCGCCCTGCAGCGCGGCATGGACATCTGCTACATCGAGGAAATGCCGCTGGGGCACGTCGGCGACCACGACCGGGGCGAGGCCTACTTCTCCAGCGATGAGGTGCTGGCCGAGCTGCGCCGCGAGTTCGATCTGCTGCCGACGCCGGAGACCACCGGCGGACCCGCACGCTATTTTCGCGTCAACGGCGGCAGCGGCCGCGTCGGCCTGATCTCGCCGCACAGCCACAATTTCTGCGAAAGCTGCAACCGCGTGCGCCTGACCGCCGAAGGCCGTCTTCTGCTGTGCCTCGGCCAGGAACACTCGGTCGACCTAAAACGCGTCGTGCGCGCGCATCCTGGCGACCATGAACGCCTTGAAGAGGCCATCGTGCAGGCGATGGCGCTCAAGCCCAAGGGTCACGATTTCAGCCTGCGTGGCGAACCGGTCATCCTGCGCCACATGAACGCCACCGGAGGATGAGCCCGTGGGCCAGCCCGAACTGAGCGATGCAGGCCTGAGCGCCACTCGTGCCACGCAGGTCATGGACGAACGCGGCGACATCCGCGAAGTGCACCTGACCGGCGAACGGCCGCTGACGCTGTTCGTCGACAAACGCGAGATCGTCACGCTCATGACGCTGGGCGGACATCCCGAATGGCTCACCCTCGGCTACCTGCGCAACCAGGGCTTCATCCAGGACCTCGCCGAAATCGAAAGCGTACACGTCGACTGGGAAGTCGATGCCGTTGCCGTCAAGACCCGCGACGGCATCGGCGACTGGGACGCCAAGCTCGCCACCCGTACGGTCACCACGGGCTGCGGCCAGGGCACCGTGTTCGGTCGCCTCATGGACCACATCGACGGCCTGCAGGTAACGCCGCCCAAGCTCAGCCAAGCCCGCCTGTACGCGCTGCTCGAAGGCTTGTCCGGGGAAAACACCGTCTACAAGCAGGCCGGCGCGGTGCATGCCTGCGCGCTCTGCGCGGACGAGCGCGTACTGTGTTTCGTCGAGGACGTCGGCCGCCACAATGCCGTCGACGCGATCGCCGGCCGCATGTGGCTGGAAGGCATCTCCGGCCACGACAAAATCTTCTACACCACCGGCCGTCTCACTTCGGAGATGGTCATCAAGGTGGCGCAGATGGGCATCCCGGTGCTGCTGTCGCGCTCCGGCGTCACGCAGATGGGGCTGGACATCGCCCGAAGCACCGGCGTCGTGCTGATCGCCCGCGCCAAGGGACGGCACTTCCTCGTCTACCACGGCGCGGAGCACCTCGAACTCGACGCAGTGCCGGCCGCTCGCCCCGGCGAGCGCATGGAGGCCGTCCGATGAGCGCCCGACAGGACCGATCCGGCGATCCCGGCCAGTCCAGCTTCATGAGCGTCCGCGAAGTCGCGGACTACCTGAACATCAACGAAAAGAAGATCTACGCGCTGGTCGCCGAAGGCAAAATACCCGGCACCAAGATCACCGGCAAATGGACCTTCCCGCGCGAACTGGTCGACCGCTGGATGCTCGAATCCAGTCATGGCGGCCTGCTCACCGACCGCCTGGTGATCGCCGGCAGCGACGACCCGCTGATCTACCGCCTGGTGTTGCGACTGGCCGAACGCATTCAGACCCACGGCCTGGTCAGCTACACGCCCACCGGCACGCGCCTCGGCCTCGGGCTGCTCAACGCGCACCGTGCCGACGTCTGCGGCCTGCACTGGGGCCCCAGCGCCGAAAGCCATCTGCGCCACCCGGCGCTGCTGCGTCAGTACCCCAAACACCGCGGCTGGGTGCTGATCCGCGCCTTCCAGCGCGAACAGGGGCTGCTGGTATCGCCCAAGCTACTGGCCGAGGAGAATCGCCCCGAACGGCTGTTCCAGCGCAATCTGCGCTGGGCCCTGCGCCAGGAAGGCGCCGGCGCGCAGCGTTTCCTGCTTGAGGAACTGTCGCGCCACGGCGTCGACCTGCAGCAGCTGCACCGCGTCGGCACCGCCCATTCCGAACGGGAGGCCGCCGCCCTCGTCGCCATGGGGCAGGCCGACATCGCCCCCGGCGCGCGCGCCGTCGCCACGGAGTTCGGTCTGGGCTTCGTACCCACCGGCTGGGAAGCCTTCGACTTCGCGCTCAGCCACGGCATCTATTTCCGCCGCCTGTTCCAGCAACTCGTCGAAGCGCTCAAGTCTCCGGATACCGCAACGCTGGCCGGAGAACTCGGCGGCTACGACCTGAGCCGGACCGGCAATCTTGCCTGGAGCCACGATGACTAGGGAAAGGAAATGAGAGAGTACGACCATGCCTAAACTGCTGCGCATCGTGCAGTTCGACGATTCCGACCGGCGCGTCTACGCCCATCCGGCCGACCCCGGAGAATGGGCGGTACCCGGTACCTTCACCTTCTGGGACGTCGACCCGGACACGCTCGACGCTGCCGAGCGCCAGGCCTTCGCACACGGTTTTCTGGGTACGGAAAGCTTCGGACGCGGCACCCTGGCGCAGGTCGCGACGATCGACACCGACGAACTCGAAGTCGTCACCAGGCGCCTTGCCACCTATCTCGTCGACCGGCACGGCGCCCCAGACGTGGATGCCGCACTGCCCGCCGCCCGCGACGAAATCGCCTTCGCCCAGAGCCTGTGCGAACACCCTGCCGACACACTGCTAGGCATCGAACGTTCGGTGAACGGTCTGGACATCGTGGAAGAGTTCAAAACCATCGAGGCGCCGTCGGCGATGGAGCATGAGGGGCTGAGGCTGTGGCGTCCGGAGGAAGACGCGGTTTAGCTTTTTCTGGTCTGACCGGTATCTCCGGACGCGCTTTGTTCGAATTCATCCCTTGGGCGTCATCAACGCCGCTCAGGTCAGACGGTAGACGTCGAGCAACACCATCTGCTCCTCGCGCTGACCGACCGCTATGGCGATGACCTTGTTCAAGTGCGTCCAGGCAGCGTCTCCAGTGGTAAAGCGCATGATGGTACGGAAGAAGTATTCGGCAGATTCCACGTGCTCGCCCCGTGCAAGCCGCGCCATGATTTCGGGGTGCCCATGGCGCAAACCGTTGCTCTGCACCTCTACCTGCGCGCCGTCGCAAGTGCGGATCACGTAGTGAGCGCCGATGTCGAGCACCCCATCCGCACGCGCCGTCTGCCAGTCGATGCCGCCCTCGACAATTCGTCCATTCAGCTCCGGCCCCTCCACAGTCCCGCCTCCTAGCGGCACGTAGCGCCGTTCGCCATAGGGGCCGCCGCCTAGCGTAACCGTGGGTTGGACTTCGCAGCGCACCCGAGCCATGGGCACGAGAGTTGGGGGACTAGGCAAAGGCATGGGTCTCACTTTTTACTTTCGCAATTCGCTACAGACGACGAACTGGCACAAGGAGCGAACGCATCGTCTAGAACACGGCGACTCCGGCCGGACCACGCATCGCTGCAGCTGGAGGATAGCCGCTTGGATACAGACCTGCTGACGCCGAAGGCGCATTCACCGAAAGACGCAGTAGCAAAAAAACCACGCTAAACTGCCCCCCGACCATGAAACAGCAAACAAAATCTTGATTCCGAAACACGCTCCCCCTACCGTTGGCCGTGCGATGCGCAAACAAGACTCAGTGTCCCCTCTCTCCGACGACGAACGTGCCCTCATCACCGCCGTCATCCTGGCCGGCGGCGAAGGGCGGCGCATGGGCGGCGAAGACAAGGGGCTGATCGAAATCTCCGGCCGCCGCATGGTGGAGCATGTCCTGGCCCGCATCGTCCCGCAGGTCGGCCGGGTGATCATCAACGCCAACCGCAATCGCACGAGCTATGCCCGGCTCGGTCATTCCGTATTCAGCGACGAGCTGAACGACTTCCAGGGCCCCTTGGCCGGCGTCGCCACGGCACTCGCGCAGATCGACACTCCGTTCCTCCTCACCCTGCCCTGCGACAGCCCGGCTCCGCCCGAGGATCTTACGGCGAGGCTCTACCGCGCGCTGGAGACACAGCAGGCCGACATCGCCGTGGCGCACGACGGCCAACGTCTGCACCCCGTGTTCGCTCTGCTGCGCAGGGAACTGCTGCCTTCCTTACGGGATTATCTGGCCGCCGGCGACCGCAAGATCGACCTCTGGTTCGAACGCCACCACAGCATCGCCGTGGACTTCGCGGACGAAGCCGAGGCCTTCCTGAACGTCAATTCGCCTGCGGACCGCACGGATCTGGAGCGTCATCTACAGCAGACGGACGTAGAACAGACACCGTAAGGGCTGCATGCCCTCGGTCGGGGGCACCCGAGGACAGCGTTCTTTTCACCCGGATTGGGTCGTGACGAAAGACGTACCACGCACCATTGCGGTGCATTAAGCCCGCATAAGGCGCACGGCATCGACGTTGGCTGCCGTTATCCCGTTGTTACGCCGTGCCGGGCACCGAAGTTGCAAGTAACCGCGCCATGAGCGTGCGCCCCTCGACAGACACGGTGGTTTTCACCGACCTCGACCACACCCTCCTCGATGCCCGCGGCCCCGGTCCAGCCGGTGCTGCCGTGGCCCGAGTCCGCGCCCGCGGCATCGCCGTCGTGCCGGCAACCAGCAAGACCGCTGCGGAAACCATCGCGCTGCTGCGCGGCTGGGGCATACATGGCCCGGCCGTGGTCGAAAACGGTGCGGCGCTGTGCCTGCCTACCCGTCCCGGCTGCTGGCGCGTGCGCCGCCTCACGCCGCAGGGCTACGCCCAGGTCCGCTTCACGGTACGTCACCTTCGCCGCGAACTCGGCCTCGCCATGCCGGGGTTCGGCGACTGGTCCATGGCCGAACTGATGCGCCACACCGGCCTCACGCCGCCGCAGGCGCTCGCCGCACGCATGCGTCTGGCCAGCGAGCCGTTGCAATGGCCCGGCGAACCGCCGCCGACCTTCACGGCCGGCCTGCACGAGGCCGGACTCACCGGTATAGGCGGCGGACGCTTCTTCACCGTCTTGCCGCGCGGCGCCGACAAGGCGGACGGCGCCCGTGCACTGTTGAACCACTGGCAGCCGTCCCGGCGTCGGCCGCGCATCGTCGCCCTGGGCGACGCACCCAACGACCGCAAACTACTCGCTTTCGCAGACCTCGCCGCCTGCCTGCCCGGCCCACGACCACTCGGCAACGACGTCGCCTGTCTACGCGCCACGCGTGCCGGCCCGGAAGGTTGGCTCGAGGCCCTTCACCAGCTAGGAGTCATCTGATGAGCGATTTCCACCAGAACGGCCCCATCGCCACGCTGCACGATCTCGGCACCCGCTCGCTGGCCTCGCTCGAAGCGGAGCTGACCCGCATCGCCCGTCGCCGCCCGTTGGCATTGATCATCCCATCGCTGTACTCCGAGCTGGAGGGGCCCGCACTCGGTCCCATGCTCGACGTCATCGCCGGGATTCCTTATCTATCGACCGTCATCATCGGCCTGGATCAGGCCAACCGCGACGAATACCTGCATGCCCGCGAAGTCTTCTCGCGGCTGCCGCAAACCGTGCATCTATTGTGGCACGACGGCCCGCGCCTGAGCGAAGTCGACGAACGCCTGGCCTCCGCCGGCCTGTCCCCCGGCCAGCCCGGCAAAGGGCGCAACGTCTGGTACTGCCTGGGCTTCGCTACCACCTGCGGCATGGCCGAAGTCGTCGCGGTGCACGACGCCGACATCCTCACCTACGACCGCGCGCTGCCGGCCAGGCTGCTCTACCCCGTCGCCGCCGACGTAGGCTTCCGCTTCTGCAAGGGCTATTACGCACGCACCGACGGCGAACGTCTCGGCGGGCGCGTCTCGCGCCTGTTCCTGACCCCGCTGCTGCGCGCGCTCAAGCGCGTGCTCGGCCCGCTCGACTACCTGGAGTTCCTGGATGCCTTCCGCTACCCGTTGTCCGGCGAATTCGCGGTCGACGCCAGCGACATCGCCCAGTTGCGGATTCCGGCCAACTGGGGCCTGGAGATCGGATTGCTGTCCGAGGTCTACCGCAACCTCAATCCCAAACAGGTCTGCCAGGTCGACATCGCCGCGCGCTACGACCACAAGCACCAGACACTCTCGGCCGAGGACGCTTCCAAGGGCCTGGCGCGCATGAGCCGCGAAATCGCCCTGTCCATCTATCGCAAGCTGGCCACCGAAGGCGTGACCCTCACCCCCGAAATCTTCCGCGCGCTGAAGGCCTGCTACCTGCGCGGCGCACTCGACATGATCCAGCACTACCAGTCCGACGCACGGTTGAACGGTCTGGGCTACAGCTTCCACGACGAGGAAGTCGCCGTCGAAGCCTTCTCGCGCGCGGTCATCGAGGCCGGAGATTCCTACCTCGCCACCCCCTTCGAGCCGGCCTACATCTCCAACTGGAGCCGCGTGGTCAGCGCGCTGCCCGACATACCCGAGGCGCTGTGCGAGGCGGTGGCGCGTGATGCGGCCGAGTTATAAGGTCGAACAGCGCTTCCGACCGGTTACGCACGCCCTCCGATTCAGAGCCATCTCTGACTTAGTAGCGCCCGTATCCAACGAGGAGAACAGACATGGAGTGGCGTGACAGCCAGAAAGCATCTGGAAATCCGGTGGTGATTCAAGCAGCGCGGCTTTGTCTTCATCGGCCCGACCGTTTGCTATGCCATCACGCAGGTACCGGCCTGGTCAACGATCAAACCGACGGCTGCTTTCGCCACGCCGAACAGAGCTAAGCACCGGGATTACACCTCTTACAAGGTTAAACACCGATTCAACCCACTGCCCCAGGGTCGGAACATCGGCACTGTCTGCTCCGAGCCGGACGGCCGTGACATGTTGCGATAGCTTTTCTCCGTATGCTCCCATTACCATGAAAATCACCTTTCACCATCGGCCACACCATGTCCGAACGTTCCTTTCTGTCCCGGGTACGCGCCAGCCTGCCCGACCTTCATCCCGCAGAACGCAAGTTGGGGGAAATGATCTGCGAGTTCCCAGGAGAAGTCGCCAGCTATTCGGCCTCTGAATTGGCCAGCTTGGCCCAGGTGTCGAACGCGACAGTCACCCGCTTCATCCACCGGCTCGGTTATCCGTCCTATGAAGAAGCACGTCGCCACGCACGCAAGGAACGCGAGACTGGCTCGCGCCAGTACCTGGCCCGTCCCGATATGCAGTCGGTCGAAAGTGCTAGCGACTACGCTGAAACCGATGCAGTCAACCTACGCAAAACCTTGGCAACCGTTGACTTGGCCGAGATTGATCGCCTGGCCGAAGCGCTGCTGGGCGCACGCAAGGTCTGGATCGTGGGCTTCCGAGCCAGCAACCCGCTGGCAGCCTATCTGCAATGGCAACTCATCCAGGTTATCGAAAATGTCGTGGCTATTCCCGGTAGCGGTCAAACGATGGGGGAACATCTGGTCAGCATTGCAGCCGACGACCTGGTAATCGTCTTCGGCCTGCGCCGGCGAGTCGTGCAGCTGAATGCAATCCTACAGACCATCGCTCACACCCATGCCAGGCTTGCCTATGTCACTGATGAGGGAGCCGTGCGTCAGGAAGGCGCGGAATGGCATTTCCGATGCCACACCGCCTCGCCGGGGCCGCTGTTCAACCACGTTTCGGTGATGGCGCTCATCAATCTGCTCGTCAATCGCACCATCGAATGGGCGGCCACGCAGGGACAGGCCCGCCTGCGCGGGATCGAATCGCTGAACGACACGCTAGGCGAACTATAGCTTCACCCTACGCGAGAACACCTTGGCCGTAGAAACCGGCAGCCTGACCATCACATTTCCACTCAAATGAAAAATTGTTTTCTTAATCGAAGTAATTTAACCTTGCTCTGAAAATTAAATAACTAATCGAAGCAGCGAGCGTCGTGGCCGAATCAATGGCGCTGCGGCGCGGCCGCTAGAAGTCTCCAAGGCATCACCCGCGCGCCAACCGCTTATCCAACGAATTCTGAATAGGCGCCATATCGCAAGGCACGATAACAAATGAAAATTGACACATCGCGGGGCCGTATTGCTAGTCGCCACCCATTGCGGAAGAGCCTGCTCTTCATGGCGATGTCAGGGGTGATTGTGGTTACGTCAGCTTGCCAGAGCCTTCCAGCAACCTCGGTTGCAACTCTGTCTGATAGCGGGTTCGGTGGAGTGCAGACGCACGCGCGACTCACGGCCTCGCAGCAATTGATCGTTCAGGGGCAGAAGGCGATGGACTCAGGGCGCTTGAGCCAAGCCACGCAATTGTTCAACCGCGCCCTAAAGATGGATCCCACCAATCCCTATTACAACTTCATCAATGCCTTGTGTTACCAAGTGCGAGCGAAGCGGGGCGAGACCCAATATCAGGCGCTGGCGGAGCAAGGATACAAACTGGCAATACGCTTCGATCCTACGAATGCCGTAAGTTTCTATTACTTAGGGCAACTTTATTTCGACGAGCGCAACTACCGTGCGGCCCGCAATCAGTTTGCCTCGGCCGTGCTTCTCAGACCCGACGACAAGAACATGCTGCTTTACCTCGCGGCTGCCTCCTATTACGCACATGACCCGATCACGACCGAGGCAGCGCTTACACAACTGCGCAGGATTTTTAAGAGCGTGAAAGGCGACGTCGCGGCAAAGGCGGAACTGGCACGTATTTCAGCACTGAACAAGGCTGCCCTGGACAACCCGGCCGAAGCACGAGCCTACTTCCTCGAATATGAAAAGCTCTCCGGAAACAAAGGACGGGCGCAACAACTGGCACGCCGGCTGGACGATTGGAAACGGGCTTACGCTGCCAATGATCCCAAATTGATCAAAGTAGGCTTTCCTCTATCGAGTCCGAATCCGGGCAATGCGGGGCAATCGGCAACACAGAACGACACAGGACAAACGGTTTATCCGTCGGACTCTCAGCAACAGGCCACATCGGACAACTCGGGGCAAATGGGTTATTCAACGGGTCCTCAGCAATCAGGGGGTCAAGCGAATGGTTTCATCGATGACACGATGGTGGCGGTTGACGTAGTCATCATTCAAACAGTGGAGAACAACAGCACCTCAATGGGGGTCAATCTGCTGCATGGATTGGAGCTGCAGTTCGGGAACACCCTGGATGGTACCCCGGCGTACAACGACGCGTTCTCGAGATACACGAACGCGTCGGACCCCACCCAAAACCTGACGACCCGAACGATTACCCGCGCCATCGGTATACCGGCTATTAAGTACTCCCTGAATATCGCCAATTCCCAGGCAGGAAAAAGCGAAGTGCTTGCTCAACCCACACTGGTGGCGCGGCCAGGGCAGACATCCAAGTTCTTTTCAGGCGTTGACATTAACGCTGCAGCGACCTCAGGAGGCGCAGGGGATTCGGTTTCAATTCACAAATTGGTGGGCATTCATCTGACGGTCACGCCAGAGATCGCGCCCAACAAGACGACGAGTCCAGGCGCTGGCAGCGCCACGTATTGCTGGCGGTCGGCCGCCCCGCCGGCGGCCGCGGCCGGGACCGCTCCGCGCGCCGGGCGTTCGACGCGGTCGTCCTCGACGCCCCGCCGACGGGCAGGCTCGTCCGGTTCCTCAACGTCAACTCCGAGCTCGCCCAGGTCGCCAAGGTGGGCCCGGTCCGCGGACAGGCGGACTCGATCACCCGGATGCTCCGCAGCGGCAGCACCGCGGTCCACCTCGTCACCCTCCTCGAGGAGATGCCGGTCCAGGAGACCGTCGACGCCGTCGCCGACCTCCGGGAGGCCGACCTGCCCGTCGGCGGGATCGTCATCAACGGCGTCCGCGAGCCCGTGCTCAGCGAGAAGGTGATGCGCACCGTCGACTCGGGTCGGACCGTGCGGCTGGCCGAGGGCGTCGCCGCCGACCTGCGCGGCGCCGTCGGAGTCGAGACCGACGACGACCTCGTCGAGGGCCTGCTCGCCGAGGCCCGCGAGCACGGCGCCCGGGTCGCGTTGCAGGCCGAGCAGGAGAAGGCCGTCCTCGGTCAGGGACGGGCCGTCTACCGGCTGCCGGCGCTGCCGGAGGGGCTCGACTCCG
>CAVVUY010000002.1:0-69835 GCA_963751375.1 uncultured Gammaproteobacteria bacterium | reverse complement strand
TGGTCGGCGCGGCGTGGGTGACCGGCGAGTTCGACAGCTTTGCCGACTGGGTGGAGCGCCTGACGCGCCGACAGGTGTTCACGCTGCTCGACCTGCGTTTCGCCGGCGGGTTGATCGCCGGGCAGAGTCTGCTCGAAGCGCTCGAAGGGCTCATTCCCAACCGCGACATCGGCGGCTGTGACACGATCTACGGCGCGGTGGCCACGGACCTGGTCAACGGCAACGAGGTGTGGCTGCGCGAAGGTTCGATCCTGACGGCCACGCGCGCCTCCCTCGCGCTGCCCGGGCTGTTCTCGCCTTATAACCACGACGGTCGCTGGCTGGTCGATGGGGGGCTGGTCAATCCTGTGCCGGTTTCGCTGTGCCGTGCGTTCGGCGCGGACGTGGTCATCGCGGTCGATCTGAATTCCGATCTACTGGACAGGCACAAGATCGACGCCCCCTCGACCGAGGATGCGGATGGCGAAAGTGAATTCGCGGGCAATGCCGAAGACGGCCTGTTGGACAGATTGTCGCAGTGGTTCGGCCCCTTGCTGGGCAATGGCGGAGGCGTGGCGGCGCCGTCGATACTCGAGGTGCTCGGGCGCAGCATCAACATCATGTCGGCACGCATCACCCGTAGCCGCATGGCGGGTGATCCGCCGGATATTCTGTTGTCGCCGCGCCTGGCGCGCATTGGCCTGATGGATTTTCACCGGGGTCGCGAAGTGATCGGAGTCGGCGAAGCTGAAACGCGCCGGGCCGCTGACCTACTCACGAAGATGTGCCGTGCAGACCGCGATTAGGCGCCGGAACGGCGGTGACTGGCAAAGCCTTATGTGCATGCCTATAATGCCGCCTCCCGCAACGATGTTTATAACTATGGAGTATCACCAATGGCTGACAAGCTTTTGATCGTGATGGTGAATACCGATCCCTCCAATCCCTCCGAGCTGGGCGCGCCCTTCTTCCAGGCGACCGTGGCAGCGGCGATGGAGTATGAAGTCGAGGTGATCCTGACCGCGCGTGCCGGCGAGCTGGCCAAGAAGGGCGTGGCGGAAAATCTCTACGTGCAGGAAGGCAGCGGCAAGTCCGTGTACGACTTCATGAAGGACGCCGTCGAAGCCGGTGCCACCTTCAAAGTCTGCACCCCGACGCTGGACCTGTGGGGCGACGACCTGATCCCCGAGATCGAGGAGACTGTCGGCGGCGCCTACGTGATCAGCGAGGCGATGGACGACGACACCGTCACCTTCACCTACTAAGGATTCTGTTTCATGGGCGACACCGCACCCGCTAAAGGGCACGTATCGCCCGTGACCACGACTCCTCAAGACGCGACGCGCGTTCTCAACGACGCCGAGTGTCTTTACGCAGCCAGTGAAGTCGAACAAGCGCTCGACTCACTGGCCGCCTCCATCTCCCGCGAGCTCGGCGACCAGGATCCTTTGCTGCTGGTCGTCATGACCGGTGGTTTCATTTTCGCCGGGCAGTTGCTGACGCGTCTCGATTTTCCTCTGCAGGTCGATTACCTGCATGCCACGCGCTATCACAGCGGCACCGTCGGTCACGATGTGCAGTGGCGCGCGCGGCCGAAGCTGTCGCTGCAGGGTCGGCATGTGCTGGTACTCGACGACATCCTGGACGAAGGCCATACGCTGGCTGCCGTGCTGGAGGACTGCCGTCAGGCGGGGGCCGCGTCGGTGCAGTGCGCCGTGCTGGTCGAGAAGCATCACGAGCGCAAGTTCGAGGGGGTCCACGCCGATTTCGTCGGCCTGGACGTGGAGGACAAGTACGTGTTTGGTTACGGGCTGGACTACCACGAATACCTGCGTAACGTTCCCGGTATCTACGCCGTGCGCGACGCGGAATGATGCGCGCGGGGCAGCCTGTCAGGAGTACGTTCGATGTCTGATCTGGCTATCATCGGCGGTACCGGGCTGACTCGCATCAATTCGCTCGAGATCATCCGCCGCGAGGTAGTGCATACGCCTTACGGCGAACCTTCCGGGCCGATTACACACGGGCGACTGTTCGGTCACGAGGTGGCCTTCATTGCGCGCCACGGCGCAACGCACAACATCCCGCCGCACCGCGTGAACTACCGCGCCAACCTGTGGGCACTGCGCCGCATCGGCGTCACGCGCATCGTCGCGGTTGCCGCGGTCGGCGGCATCACGCCGCCTATGGAGCCGTGCCGGGTTGCAATCCCCGACCAGATCATCGATTACACCTGGTCGCGCGCGCACACCTTTTTCGAACAGGATCTCGAACAGGTGACGCATATCGATTTCACCGAGCCGTATTGTGCCGAACTGCGTGAACAGCTCATCGCTGCAGCCCGCAAGGCCGGACTGGATGCCGCCGAACGTGGCACCTATGCTGCAACGCAGGGACCGCGCCTCGAAACGGCCGCCGAGATAGACCGCCTGGAGCGCGACGGCTGCGATTTCGTGGGAATGACCGGCATGCCGGAAGCGGCCTTGGCCCGCGAACTCGGGCTGTGCTACGCATCATGCGCAGTGGTTGCCAATTGGGCGGCCGGGCGTGGCGGCAAGCAGGCCATTACCATGGCGGAGATCGGCGCCAACCTCGAAGAGGGTATGGCGCGCGTCAAGCGCTTGCTGGAAGCGTTGATCTAATTCCGACTCTCTAAGGTTCCGAACCCCCGGTCAGTTCAGGCTCGTTCCTGTTCTCCTGGCGCATTCGTCGCCGGTTGCCAGCGGTCGACCTCCAATCCGTCTTCCAGCCGCCAGTGACCGGTGTGTCCCGGTATCTCGCAATCCTGCGCCAGCCGTGCGATGAAGGCCGTGCGCGGTATCTCGCGTGCGCCCAAGGACGTCAGGTGCTGCGTGGTCTGTTGGCAGTCGATCAGTTCGAAACCCCAGCGCTGCAGTTGGCAGGCGAGGGTGGCCAGCGCAATCTTGGAGGCGTCCGTGCGCAGGCTGAACATGGATTCGCCGAAAAACACCCGTCCCAGCGCCAAGCCGTAAAGTCCGCCCACCAGTTCTCCTTCGGCTGTCCAGGCCTCAACGGAGTGCGCCCGGCCCATGCGGTGCAGGGTGACGTAGGCCTCGAGCATCGCCGGGGTTATCCAGGTGCCGGCTTGATCGTGCCGGGGCAGTGCGCAGGCGCGCATGACTTTGCCGAAGTCCTTGTCCAGCGTGACGTGCAGGCCGGCGTTGCGTAGGCGTTTGCGTAGGCTGCGATGCAGCCGGAATTCGCGGATGAAGAGTACGGAGCGGGGATCGGGCGACCACCACAGCACCGGCTGTCCTTCCTCGTACCAGGGAAAGATGCCGTGCCGGTATGCGTTTAGCAGACGTTGGGGGTGCAGATCGCCGCCGACGGCGAGCAGACCGTTGGGTTCACGCAGCGCCTGTTCGACCGGCGGGAAGGGTTGCTCTGGAGACTGCGGATCGAGCCAGGGCAGGGAGGTCATGATGATGCGGGCACTTGCGGCCCGTACTCGAGCTCGGCCTTGAACGGGCTATGCGAGTGGAGCTCGGCGCATTGCGCACGCATCATTTGCTCCTCGCGCCGACAGAAGGTTTCGAGATGCGGACGCATGTTCTCGTCAGCGATCCAATGCGCGGACCAGGTCGGCGTCGGCAGGAAGCCGCGGCTGATCTTGTGTTCGCCCTGCGCGCCGGGTTCGAAGGATTGCAGGCCGTGTTCTATGCAGTATTCGATGCCCTGGTAGTAGCAGGCTTCGAAGTGCAGGCTGTGGAAAGCGTCGCGACAACCCCAGTAGCGCCCGTAGAGTGCTTCGTCGCTGCGGAAATTAACGGCGCCGGCGACCCATTCGCCGCCGTGCTTGGCCATCACCAGAATGAAGCGCCGCCCCAGGCCGGCAGCCACGCTGTGGAAGAACTCGCGACTCAGCGTCGGCAGCCCCATGTGGCGTTCGAAGGTATCGAGATAGAAGCGATGAAAGGCGTCGATTTCGTCTTCGCCAGCCTCGTCGCCATGCAGTGTGTGCAGGGTGACCTTGTCTTCGACGACGCGCCGGCGTTCGCGACGCAGCTTCTTGCGCTTGTGTGCGCTGAAATCGGCGAGAAAGGCATCGAAGTCGGCATAGTCGCGGTTGTGCCAGTGGTACTGGCAGCCCATGCGCCGCATCAGGCCGTGCTGCTGCAGGCGTTCGGTCTGTTCGGGCGGGGTGAACAGCCAGTGCATGCCGGACAGCTTGTTGTCGCGTGCGATGCTGAGAGCCTGCTGCACCAGCATCCCGGTCAGCGCGTCCGGGTCCGGCGCGTCCGGGGCAAGCAGCAGGCGGCGTCCGGTGGACGGCGTATAGGGCACGCTGCTGACGAGCTTGGGGTAGTAGTCCAGGCCCTGGCGCGCGTAGGCGTCGGCCCAGGACCAGTCGAACACGAACTCGCCGTAGGAGTTGGTCTTGACGTAGAGCGGCATGGCCGCCAGCGGGCGACCATCCGGACCGTGCGCGACCAGATGGCGCGGGTGCCAGCCGTAGGGTTCGAGGCAGTCGGTGGCTTCCAGTGCGTGCAGAAAGGCGTGGCTGAGGAAGGGATCGCGGTCGCCGCCTAGGCGGTCCCAGTCGGCGGCCTCGATCCCGCTTAGGCCTTCATGCAGGCGCAGTTCCAGGCTCATGCTCTGAAGCAGTGTCCTCAGCTGCCCTGAGCGGCGGTCAGACGGTCGAGATAGCGTTCGGCGTCGAGGGCGGCCATGCAGCCGGTGCCGGCTGAGGTGATCGCCTGGCGGTAGACGTGGTCCATGACGTCGCCGGCTGCGAATACGCCGGGTATGTTGGTCGCGGTGGCGTCGCCGTCCAGTCCGCTCTTGACCGTAATATAGCCGCCGCGCATGTCGAGTTGGCCTTCGAAGATCTGCGTGTTCGGCTTGTGGCCGATGGCGATGAATACGCCGCTGACTTCGACATCCTGCGTGCTGTCGTCCTGGGTGCTGCGTACGCGCAAGCCGGTGACGCCACTGGTGTCGCCCAGCACCTCGTCCAGCGTGTGGTTCCACAGCAGGCGGACATTGCCGCTACGTGCCTTCTCGAACAGCTGATCCTGCAGGATCTTTTCCGAGCGCAGGCTGTCGCGGCGGTGAATCAGGGTGACTTCTGCGGCGATGTTGGACAGGTATAGGGCTTCTTCGACGGCGGTGTTGCCGCCGCCGACCACGGCGACCTTCTGGTTGCGGTAGAAGAAACCGTCGCAGGTCGCGCAGGCCGAAACGCCCTTGCCGCGGAACGATTGTTCGGAGGGCAGCCCCAGATACATCGCGGAGGCGCCGGTGGCGATGATCAGCGCATCGCAGGTGTAGGTGCCCGAGTCGCCGATCAGGGTGAAGGGGCGTTCGTCGAGCTGCGCAGTGTGGATTTGGTCGAAGACCATCTCGGTGCCGAAGCGTTCGGCATGTTTGCGCATGCGCTCCATGAGTTCGGGGCCCTGTACGCCGGCATCGTCGCCGGGCCAGTTGTCCACTTCCGTGGTGGTCATGAGCTGACCGCCCTGTTCGATGCCGGTGATCATGACGGGGTTGAGGTTGGCGCGTGCGCCGTAGACTGCCGCCGAATAGCCGGCGGGGCCTGAGCCGAGGATGAGGAGACGGCAGTGCTTGAGGTCGCTCATGTATAATCCTTGAATTCTTGGGGTGTGGCGTCTGCGTAGGGCTTACTGGTCATAGATGGGGGCGGCGGGCCGCCTTTCAATTGTCGCGATGTTACGGCAAACGGCTCCTTTGCGGCAAAAACGCCACGCTCTCGCGGCATAGGGCTCTCTCAGGTACAATCTCCCGAAATATCAAAGTGGTATTTCCTGTATTTCACGTTATTTGTGATTCGAACTTTGGCCGAAACTAGTACTAAGCGCGGATGGTTCAAGTCGCTCAACGTGGGTCGCGGACGCGGCTTGCGTGAGGGCGCGCTGCTGTTGTTCCTGGTGGCCGGCCTGTACCTGCTGCTGGCGCTGGTCAGCTATCAGCCGACGGACCCGGGCTGGTCGCAGACCGGTCTGGGGCGTCCGGTGGGCAATCTCGGCGGTCGCGCCGGGGCCTGGTTTGCCGACTTTTCCCTTTATCTGTTCGGATATCTGGCCTACCTGGCACCGCTGATGGTGGGTTACAGCGGTTATCTGGTGTTCCGTGGGCGGGCGACGGACGGCGAATTCGATCCGGCCGAATTCGCCCTGCGCTGGCTTGGCTTTGCCGTCACCGTGGCGGCCGGTTGCGGCCTGGCGACGCTGCATTTCAAGTCGGGCTATCTGCCGCTGAATGCCGGCGGCATTCTCGGCGATCTTGTCAGTAGCGAGCTGACCCGTGCGGCAGGCACGCTGGGCACCACGCTGATGCTGTTGGGACTGTTCCTGGCGGGCATCACGCTGTCGACCGGTTTGTCGTGGCTGGCGCTGATGGATTTGATCGGTCGCTTCGCATTGGGCATCGGTCGTTGGATCAGTCGCGGGCTGCTCAATTGGCGCGAACGTCGTGCGACAGCGCAGGCGCGATCCGCACGTGAGACGACGTTCAAAGAGAAGAGCGCCAAGCGTGCGGCCAAGCCGCAACCCAAGATCGAGCCCAAAATCGTGCCGCCGCCCACCAGCGAACGGGTCGAGCGCGAACGCCAGATCCAGCTATTCGAGGCACCGGCGGTGGCGGGATTGCCGCCGCTGGCGCTGCTCGATGCGCCGAAGGAGACTCAGGGCGCCTATTCCGAGGAATCGCTGGCGGCGATGTCCAAGCTGGTCGAACTTAAGCTCGCCGATTTCGGTATCGAGGTGGAGGTCGTGGCGGTCCATCCGGGGCCTGTGATCACGCGTTTCGAACTGCAGCCGGCGCCGGGCATCAAGGTCAGCCGCATCACCAACCTCGCCAAGGACCTGGCGCGAGCACTGTCGGTAGTCAGCGTTCGTATCGTCGAAGTGATTCCGGGCAAATCGGTCATCGGCCTGGAGATCCCTAACGAGAACCGCGAAGTGGTGGCGCTCAGCGAGATTCTGCGCTCCAAGGCCTACGACGAATCGAAGTCGGCGCTCACGCTTGCGTTGGGCAAGGACATTGGCGGTGCACCGGTGGTTGCCGATCTGGCGCGCATGCCTCACCTTCTGGTCGCCGGCACCACCGGTTCGGGCAAGTCGGTGGCGGTCAACGCCATGCTGCTGAGCCTGTTGTACAAGGCATTGCCGCAAGACGTGCGCCTGATCCTGATCGATCCCAAGATGCTCGAGCTGAGCGTCTACGAAGGTATTCCGCATCTGCTCACCCCGGTGGTGACGGACATGAAGGACGCCGCCAATGGGCTGCGCTGGTGCGTGGCCGAAATGGAGCGGCGCTACAAGCTGATGTCCAAGATGGGCGTGCGCAACCTAGCCGGTTTCAACCGCAAGCTGCGTGACGCGGCAGATCGCGGGGAAACGATTCCGGACCCGCTGTTCAAGCCAGAAGAACATGTCGCCGAGGAAGGTCCACCGGCGCTGGAGCCCATGCCCTGCATCGTCGTGGTGGTCGATGAATTTGCCGACATGATGATGGTGGTCGGCAAGAAGGTCGAAGAACTCATCGCGCGCCTGGCGCAGAAGGCACGTGCGGCCGGCATCCATCTGGTGCTCGCCACCCAGCGTCCATCCGTCGATGTCATTACGGGCCTGATCAAGGCCAACATTCCCACACGCATCGCCTTCCAGGTGTCTTCACGCATCGATTCGCGCACCATCCTCGACCAGCAGGGCGCAGAGCAGTTACTCGGTTATGGCGACATGCTCTACCTGCCGCCCGGCCGTGCCTTGCCCGAACGCATCCATGGCGCTTTTGTCGGCGATCACGAAGTGCATCGTGTGGTCGAGGCGCTGAGGAAGCTCGGCGCACCGGATTACATCGATGAAATCGTCAACGAGCCTTTGCCGGGCGATGGCATTCCCGGGCTCGAATCAGCCAGCGACGACCGCGAGACGGATCCGTTGTACGACGAGGCGGTGGCAATCGTCACCGAGTCGCGCAAAGCTTCGATTTCCTACGTGCAGCGTCGGCTGAAGATCGGCTACAACCGGGCCGCACGCATGGTTGAGGGCATGGAAGCTGCCGGCATCGTCAGTCCGGTGCAGTCGAACGGCAACCGCGAGGTGCTGGCGCCGGCACCGCCTGAAATGTGATAGTGGCGTCCCCGCCAAACTCCGGAGAATATCGATGCCACGCCTGCTCATCGCTCTGTGTCTGTTCGTGCTCAGCGCCGGCGCCCGCGCCGACGCCGTGGCTGAACTTGAGCGTTTTTTCCAGACCACCAACACGCTGAGCGGCAATTTCACGCAGCAGGTCTTCGAAACCAACGGTCCGCGCATCAGTCAGTCCAGCGGCAGCTTCGAGCTGGCCCGGCCCGGACGTTTCCGCTGGTCCTATCTCAAGCCGCACGAGCAGATTCTGGTTTCCAACGGACAGAAGCTGTGGATCTACGACAAGGATCTGGCGCAGGTCACCGTGCGTGCCGTCGGCAAGGCGCTGGGACGCGCGCCGATCACCTTGCTCGGTGGTAGCGTGCCGCTCAGCGAAAGCTATACGCTGAGCGACGACGGCAGCCGGAATGGGCTGAATTGGGTCAAGCTGGTGCCCAAGGATCTCAAGAACAGTCAGTTCGAGCGCATCCTGCTCGGGCTCAAAGGCGCATCGGTGCAGCAGATGGTGATGTTCGACCAGTTCGGGCACCGCAGCGTGATCGTGTTCAAGGATATCAAACGCAACGACAGCCTGCCGTCCAAGGATTTCCAGTTTGTCGCGCCCAAGGGAGTCGACGTCGTCGACATGCTGTGATGGCGGATCTGTTTGCGGACCAGAGTCCTGACGAATTCCGCCCGCTGGCCGACCGCATGCGGCCGCAGCGGCTGGAACAGGTCATCGGTCAGCGCCACCTGCTGGGCGATGGCAAACCGCTGTGGCGGGCCATTGCCGAAGGGCATCTGCACTCGATGGTGTTGTGGGGGCCGCCCGGCACCGGCAAGACCACGCTTTCGCGCCTCATGGCGAACCAGGGCGGCGCGCAGTTCCTGACGCTTTCCGCGGTGCTTGCCGGCGTCAAGGACATCCGCGAGGCGGTAGCCAAGGCACGAGAAGCACGCGAGCGCGAACACCGGCCCACGGTGCTTTTCGTCGACGAGGTGCACCGCTTCAACAAGGCGCAGCAGGACGCGTTCCTGCCGCACGTCGAGGACGGCACGCTGTTCTTCGTCGGTGCGACCACCGAAAACCCGTCCTTCGAACTGAACAACGCCTTGCTCTCGCGTGTGCGTACCTATGTCCTGAAGTCGCTTGAACCGGAAGAGGTCCAGGCGGTTTTGCGCCAGGCCTTGGAAGACGCCGAGCGCGGCTTGGGCGGGCAGGGCATCGAACTGCCGGACAGGTCCGCCGAACTACTGGTTGCCGCCGCGGATGGCGACGCCCGTCGCGCGCTCAACTTGCTGGAACTGGCTGCCGACTTGGCCCAACCGCAGGACGATGGCCGCCGTGTGCTGGACGAGGAAGTAGTGCGTGAGGTGGCGAGCCAGACCTTGCGGCGCTTCGACAAAGGCGGCGAATACTTCTACGATCAGATCTCCGCGCTGCACAAGTCGATGCGCGGTTCGAACCCGGACGCGGCGCTGTACTGGATGTGTCGAATGCTCGACGGAGGCTGCGATCCGCTCTATATCGCGCGGCGCATGGTGCGCTTCGCCAGCGAGGACATCGGCAACGCAGATCCTCGTGCGTTGGAGATGACGCTGAACGCCTGGGATACCTACGAGCGGCTAGGCTCTCCCGAAGGTGAGTTGGCGTTGGCGCACGCGGTGGTGTATATGGCGGCGGTGCCCAAGAGCAACGCAGTGTACAAAGCTTTCGGCGCGGCCATGCGTTCGGCCCGCGAGCATGGTTCGCTGGAGGTTCCGCTGCATCTGCGCAATGCACCGACGCGCCTGATGAAGGACCTCGATTACGGCAAGAACTACCGCTATGCGCACGACGAGGCTGACGCCTATGCGGCGGGTGAGCGCTATTTCCCCGAGGGTATGCCCGAGGAGCGGTTCTATACGCCGAGTGAGCGTGGACTGGAGGGGCGGATCAAGGCGCGTTTGGACGAGTTGAGGGCGCGGGATCGCCAAGCGCTGAAGGGTAAGTAGCGCCAGCTGGTTTTTGTAGTCATCTATGGGGTGATCGTGGCGGGACGAGCGAGAAGCGGCGCTCTCGGTGTTGGTCTTGCCGCTCTAGTTTTACGTACTTGCTGGCTGTAGTGGCCTGTTTCGGGCGCGATTCTAGGTGTGTTGGTTTTGCTTGGTAATGCGCAAAGCCCACGCATTAGTTTTACGTATGGGGTTCGTTTCGGGCGCGAATCGGCGATAGGTATTTCCGATCTTACTCGGGCGCGTCACCTCGATTGATCTGAGTCCCAAGCTTCGAATCGCACACGAAACCAGCCACCAGGGACAACGAGTAAGTCGGCCTTCGATCAAGCGCCAATGGCTGATTCACGCCCGAAATGGCCCCCTGGACCCGCCCAGAAATACCGACTTCGCTAACTGTCCCTAACCACCAACGATCCCCAGATGCCCGTGTTCAAGAACCGCCTCCCCGCGCGGTCGGCTGTCGAGCACCCGACTATGCGGAAGAGCCGTGCCTTCACGCAGATGCTGCAGCATGCTGTCCAGTGCGGAATAGGCGTAGGGCATCATCGGCAGATAGCGCATGCCGAGCGCCGGCCAGGCGAGCAGGGCGTCGAAATGCTGCGCATACGGCACTTCCCAGTACACCGGATCGCGTCCGTTGGCGCGCAGCCAGGCGACGTAGGCATCCGAACTGAAGCTGATCGGGATCAGGCCGTCGTCGTGACCGTGAACGACCCATATCGGCAACGAGTTGCGGGGAAGCTGCGCGGCGGTGGCAGCCACGCCGTCGCGCAACGCGCGACTAGCTTCGTCGTCGGCCGTCCACAGTTTGCGCAGACAGTCGAAGTCCTCGATCAGCGAGCGCTTCGTCGGTGGCAGCACGACGCCGGCGCCAGGCGGGATGCCGTGGGCATCCGACCACCACGCGGCTCGTACCCGCTCGTCGGCGGGATGCCGGCGGCCGTCGCCGTCGATGGCCACCGCCTCGAAGTCGAAGTCGCAAGGCATGTCGTCCAGAGGACGGCGGAGATAGGAGCTGGCATAGGTTGCGCCGACCGGGCGCCATAGTTCGAGTTCGTTGATCAGCGCCGAGGCTTGCAGCACGTTCGGACCCCAGCCGGCGGCGAGCAGGCGTTCCAAAGCCTCCTGCGGCCAGCCATGCGGATCGCTCGACTCGAGCAGGCCTGCGGCTCTGAGCGCTTCACCGTGCGCTGTGAAATCGTATGGGGGATGTTCGCCGAAACGTGCCTGCAGGATCTCGCGGAAGGGCGTTGCAGCGAGGGCGCTGCTGAACAACAGCGAAGCCTCGCTGGCATAGTCGTAGAGCGGGCGCCCCTTTTCGGCGGCATAGACATTGGGCGAGATCGCGACCACGCCGTCGAGCACGCCGATAGGGTCCCGCCCTGCGGCCTGCAGGACGGCGGCGCCGCCGTTGGACAGGCCCACGGCGATGATGCGCGTGTTGTCGGCGGTAAAGGGGGCTTCGTCGGGGTAGGCGCGTTCGAGCATGGCCAATCCGAAATCGATCGCCTGCAGCACGCAGTCGCCCCAACGCGCCTCCGGATTGTCGCCGGAGTGGGCGTGTTTGATGCCGACTCCGCTGTCTGCCGCGGCCGGTTCGAACTCCAGCGGCGCTTCTCCCCGATGTGCGCGTGTGCCGTCCAGGCGTACGCCGGTGTCGCTGCCAGCATCGAAGTAGCCGGTGCCGGCGCCTTTGTCGGTGTAGGCGACGGCGAATCCCTTCGGCAACCCCCAGGCCCCGGCCAAGGCGATGGCACCGTAGATGCCGCGCGAGCCGGGGGACGCGGTAACCACCAGGCAGCGCGCTCGGCGATCGAAGGCGTCCGGGGCCTGCAGCAGCACCCGGTGCGGTGTCTCAGCTCCAGTCAGACAGGCAAAGGCTTGGTACTCGCGCCCCGGCACCTCGGGCGCGCCGCCGTATAGGCTGCCGAAGGCGCCCAGCGGCGAAAGATCCGCAATGGCGCGCCAGTTGGTATGAATGGCACGCCGCCTGAGTTCTTCGGGGGTGGGGCGCACGGGATCGGAGAAGCGTGGCGGCTGAACCTGGCGTAGCCCTGTCAGCCCCAATCCGGCGCTCAGCAGATCGTCGTCATGCCGATGACGGGTTTCCCGGATTTCGCCGAAGTCGGGAGCTACGTCGCTATCCATGCAATACCCATTAATTATTTATAAAACAATCAGTAAAATGCTGTTTCTCAGAATGTGCATGAGAATTAGCGGCTGTTCCCGATCGGCCAGATTTCGAACAGGATGCCCAGCATGGGGTGGTCGACGTAGTTGAGCTGCTTCGAACGGGTGCGGCGGTGTTCGATGATGTGGACTTCCGTCAGCGTGCCTCCCGGCGCCGGCTGCGCATTCTGCGGATTGGCGATCACGGGCACGTCCTCGACGAGCTTTGTCTGCATGGCCTGGTCACTGGTCGCCGGCGCAGGGGAAGTGGTGGCGTTGGAGGCCAACGCCGGATTCTGATCAGGTTGGCTCCCCGTGACCGGCGTGGTCTGGTCGGTCTGAGCCGAGGCGGCCGAGGCAGGGATGTCCTGCGGCTTGGTCGGCACGCGCAGCACCAGGTCGGTGTATAGATGCAGATAGCGGCTGAGCACGATCTTGACCGTGCCGTACAGCTGGTAGAGGTGCTGCGGTGCGGGCACCTCTACCGCCTGGCCGGCGCGCATGATGAAGCGAGGCTGCATGAGTTGCGGATAGAGCGGTCCGTAGTCGGCGCCGCCGGTGATGACCACGGGCACCGCCTGCTTGATGTCCAGGCCGGGCTGTTCCCAGGCGACGTGCCCGATCACGGTGTAGCGTCCGCTTGCCTGCAGGCGTTTGGCCGCGGCATCGAGTTCGTAGGCGGAAGACGGCAGCACCTTGAAGCCCGGCGCGGTCTGCCCGCCGAACAGATCCAGTGCGTGTGCCAGGTCGGGTTGCGGCAGACCCTGACGCCATTCCTCCTGGTTGAAATTACCCGAGGAGTTGAAGGTAAAGAACACCATCTCGACGCGGTAGCGGTTCTGGACCGGTGGCGCTGTAGTTGTCGTGGTCGCGGCAGCGTCCGCGGCTGCGGCCTTGGAGATTGGCCAAGCGGTACCGAGCGCAATGAGAGCGATGACCAGAAGATGGCGTAGAGCGGGCATTCGGTGGTCTCCTGCGTGCCGTCGGCTGTGAATCATAGCCGGATGAACCCGATGGCATGTACCTGTTGCCCAGGGGCAACGTCGATGGCAATGGGATAGGGTTGTGGTCCCATAGGGCCTGTACGCACTTGTTTGTGAGCAGGCCCTAGTGTATCGCGTCGGCGCGAGCAGGCGTCGCATACCCTCATCCACCCAGCTTCGCGATCAGTTCGTCTATGACCTTGAGGCGTCCTTCGAGTTCGGGCATCTCGGTGTTCACGCGCAACTTGTACTGGCCGTCGAGCTTGTAGCGCGCGGGGTTGGACTGCAGCAGCAGGATCAGTTTGCCGGGGTCGACCGGAGTCTGCTCGGAGAAGATCAGGCGTGCGCCGTGAGCACCGACATCCAGCTTGCGCACGCCCAGCGGCGTGAGGCGCAGTTTGAGCTGAGTGATTTCGAACAGATTCTTGGCTGGTTGCGGCAATAGCCCGAAACGATCGATGAGCTCGACCTGCAGCTCGCGAAGCTCGTCCTCATTGGCGGCACTGGCGATGCGTTTGTAGAGAATCAATCGACCGTGGACGTCGCTGACATAGTCGTCGGGCAGCAGCGCGCCAACGCCCAGGTCAACCTCGGTGCCGTGTTCCAAGGGACGTTCGAGCTCGGGTAGCTTGCCGGCCTTCAGCGCGGCGACGGCGCGCTCCAGCAATTCGTTGTAGAGCGTGAAGCCGATTTCCTGGATCTGTCCGCTCTGATCTTCACCCAACAGTTCGCCGGCGCCGCGGATTTCCAGGTCGTGCGTGGCCAGGCTGAAGCCCACGCCGAGGTCACCCAGCGTCTCGATGGCCTCGATGCGCTTGACCGCGTCGGGCGTCATGGCCTTGCGCGGCGGGGTGATGAGATAGGCGTAGGCGCGATGGTGCGAACGGCCGACGCGGCCACGCAACTGGTGCAGCTGGGCGAGGCCGAGCTTGTCGGCGCGATCGATGATGATGGTGTTCGCGTTGGGTACGTCGATGCCGCTTTCGATGATGGTGGTAGCCACCAGCACGTCATAGCGGCGGTGGTAGAAGTCCATCATCACCTGTTCGAGCTCGCGCTCGCGCATCTGGCCGTGGGCCATGCCGATGCGCGCGTTGGGGAGCAGGCTCTGCAGCTCGCGCACGGAGCGT
Source organism: uncultured Gammaproteobacteria bacterium (assembly GCA_963751375.1). Taxonomy (GTDB): domain Bacteria; phylum Pseudomonadota; class Gammaproteobacteria; order DSM-5130; family Acidihalobacteraceae; genus Acidihalobacter_A. Next base: position 55,465 of record CAVVUY010000002.1, on the reverse strand, counting down.
TCGATGGTCTTGACTTCGTTGTGCAGGAAGTAGATCTGGCCGCCGCGGCCGAGTTCGCGCGCACAGGCCTCGACCAGCATGCCGCTGTTCCACTCGTGCACGAAGGTCTTGATCTGGTGACGCCGAGGCGGCGGCGTGGCGATGATCGACAAATCGCGCAATCCGGCCATCGACATGTTGAGCGTGCGCGGGATCGGCGTGGCGGTCAGTGTCAGCAGGTCGACCTCGGCGCGCAGTTGCTTGAGGCGTTCCTTGTGGCGTACGCCGAAGCGGTGTTCCTCGTCGATGATGGCGAGCCCCAGACGCTTGAAGCGGATCTCGGGCGCGAGCAGCTTGTGCGTACCGATGACGATGTCCAGCGCGCCTTCGCGCAGCGCCTTGAGCGTAGCCTCCTGCTCGGACTTGCTGCGAAAGCGCGACAGCGATTCGATACGCACCGGCCAGTCGGCGAAGCGGTCGCGGAAGTTGGTCAGGTGCTGCTCGGCGAGCAGCGTGGTGGGCACCAGCACGGCGACCTGGTAACCGTTCTGCACCACGGCGAAGGCTGCGCGCATGGCGACCTCCGTCTTGCCGAAGCCGACGTCTCCGCAGACCACGCGGTCCATCGGCGTCGGCGCGGCGAGATCGGTCAGCACGGCGTCGATGGCGGTTTGCTGGTCGGGCGTCTCTTCGAACGGGAAGGCCGAGGCGAAGGTGGCGTACTCGTTGCCGTTGATGTCGAAGGCGTGGCCCTGGCGCGCGGCGCGGCGGGCGTTGATCTCCAGCAGCTCGGCGGCGGCGTCGGAAGCCTTTTCGGCGGCACGCTTGCGCTGGCGCTGCCATTGGTCGCCGCCGAGCTTGTGCAGCGGCGCCTCCTCTGCGCTGGCGCCGGTGTAGCGGCTGATCAAGTGCAGCGAGGCGACCGGCACGTAGAGTCGGTCGCCTCCGGCGTACTCGATGGCCAGGAACTCGGCCTCGTTGCCGCTGCCGCCGATGTCCAGCTTGAGCAGGCCCTGGTAGCGGCCGACGCCGTGGTCCTCGTGGACGACCGGCGCACCGATGGCCAGATCCGTGAGATTGCGGATGACCGCGTCGGCGTCGCGGGTGGGGCGGCGGCTGCGGCGGCGCTGCTGGGCGCGCTCGCCAAGCAGTTCGCCTTCGGTGATGATGGTGACGCCGGCGCTCGGCAGGCGCACGCCGGCGGGTAGCGGCGCGACGGCCAGGCATAGACGGTCGTCGGCGACCAGGAATTCGTCCCAGCTCTCGACCGTGTGCGGGCGCAGGCCCTGGGCGCGCAGGGTGTCGGCCAGCGCCTCGCGGCGGCCGGCGGATTCGGCGGCGAACAACACGCGGTCGGCATTGTCTTCCAGGAAGCGGAGCAAGGCTGCGGCCGGACGCTCGGCACGCGGCTGCAGGCGCAGCGGCGGCAGCACGACGGCGTCCGCCTCCTGCTCGCCGGCGTCCTCGTCGCCCTGGCGGGCGAGCAGTTTCAGCGTGGCGTGTTTCTGCAGCGCCTCGTTCAGCTCAGCGCCGCTGAGGAAGGGTACCTCTGGTGGCAGTAGCGGACGTTCGCGGTCGTGACGCAGTTGTTCGTAGCGCTCGGCGACCTGCTCCAGGAAGGCTTCGGCGGCATCCTGCACGCCGTCGGCGAGCAGGATGAGCGTATCGCCGGTGAGGTAGTCGAACAACGTGGAGGTTCGTTCGAAGAACAGCGGCAGGTAGTACTCGATGCCGCCAGGCGGCTGGCCCTGACTTACGCTGCGATAGACGTGGCTGGCCTGTGGGTCGCCCTCGAAGCGTTCGCGATAGCGGCGGCGGAAGTCCTTGATGCCTTCCTCGTTGAGCGGGAATTCGTGACCAGGCATGAGTTCGACGCGTTCGACTTCCGCCTCGGAGCGCTGCGTCTCGGGATCGAAGTCGCGCAGCGTCTCAATCTCGTCGTCGAACAGATCTATGCGGATCGGCGTGCGCCGGCCCATGGGATAGAGGTCGATCAGCGCGCCGCGCACGGCGAATTCGCCGTGGCTCATGACCTGGGTGACCGCGCGGTAGCCGCTGGCCTCCAGGTCATGGCGCAGGGCGTCGATGTCGAGCCGCTGGCCGCGTTCCAGCTTCAGACTGTGGCCACGCACGAATTCGGGTGGTGCCAGGCGGTGCATCAGCGTGCCGATCGGAGCTACCAGCACGCCCTTGCGCAGCGAGGGCAGGCGGCTGAGTACGTCGAGGCGCTGGGAGACGATGTCGTCGTGCGGTGAGAAGACGTCGTAGGGCAGGGTTTCCCAGTCTTCCAGATGCAGCACCGGCAGCGCGCCGTTGGTGAAGAACTGCAGCGCCTGCTCGAGCTGCCATGCGCTTTGCGTGTCCGCGGTCAGCAGTAGCACGGGGCCGGCGTGGGCCTGCGCCGCATCGGCCGCGGCCAAGCCCAGCGCCGCCCCCGGTAGGTGAGCGAGGGTTGCGCTGCGTTTGTGGGCAAGCCTTGGCGTAGGCAGGGGGAGCGGCTGTCCGGCTTCGCAAGTGCGGCTGGCGGGGTCTTCGTGTCTGGCATTGTAAGGCGGTTGCTGACGGGAGGCGGGCAGTTTACAGCTCTGCCGCCCGCTTGAGAAATCGGCTCCGTAAACTGCGATGGGCCGTCGTGCGGTTCGTTGCCCATTGCGGACGAGCGCCGGAATGGGAGGGGCACGGTGCATGTGAAGAAGATGCCTCGAATGCTGCGCGAACCGTGTTGCTGCCGGGTGGGCCAACGGTGCGGCTGTTCAGGCATGTATACAGGTCGGAGTCGGCAGATTCAGGCGCAAAATCCCGTTGCGACGCGCTCATGCAGATGCACCTGTCGCATCGCCCGCTGAAGCGAAATGATCGCGGGCACATCCACTCGTCGTATTGCGATGAGGGCTGCTGGTTAACAGAATGGCGGAAAAGCCGTATCCTTCCACATAAGTTTGCTACGCGCCTTCGTGTAAGGCATATCACCGATCGGAGATTCTTCGCAGATGTCAGCTATCGCTCTCGAAACCCAAATGGATACCCTCGTCAAGCGGATGTGGCCCGAAGCGGGCGCTTCGAGGATGCTTCGCAACGTGGCGCTGGTGGCGATAGGCAGTCTGCTGCTGGCCGCCGCCGCGCAGATCACCGTTCCCATGTGGCCCGTGCCCATGAGCGGCCAGACCTTCGCCGTACTGCTGATCGGCATGGCCTACGGCGCCCGTCTGGGTATGCTGACCGTGCTGGCCTATCTGTTCGAAGGCGCGCTCGGCCTGCCGGTGTTCGTCGGCGGTACGGCGAGCCTGGCGGCATTCGCGGGACCGCTCGGTGGCTATCTGGTCGGCTTCGTCCTCGCTGCCGGCCTGACCGGCTGGTTGGCGCAGCGCGGTTGGGGCCGTAACGGTACGAGCACCGCGATCGCCATGCTGCTCGGCAATGTCGCGCTCTACGTGCCCGGTCTGCTGTGGCTGTCGACGTTCATGCACTACGACGTTTCCGCCACGCTCGCCGCCGGCCTGTTCCCCTTCATGCTGGGTGACCTGGCCAAGCTGCTGATGGCCACCGCTGCCATGCCGCTGGCCTGGCGCCTGCTGGGCGGGGCGAAGCGCTAAACGCTCGATTCCGCGGCGCCGTTCAACACGGCGCGATGCAAACAAGAACGGCAGGCCTTCGAGCCTGCCGTTCTTGTTTTTGTTGCCACGTTCGGTATCGGCTAATAGGCGATGCTGCGCGAAACGGTGGTCCAGGGGATGTGTTCTTTCCCCATGGACCACCGGCTGCTCCAGCTCAGCTAGCCGACCGGTGCTGCCTTACGCTCGTCGATGCGGGCTGCGGTGGCCGGATGCGCGGGGTCGCCAGAGGGATACTTCGCGTACCAGTCACGCCAGATGATTTTGTACACCGGAATCACGTAAGGAATCCGATTCAAGCCTGGAATCAGCGGCAGGAAGACCAGCATGAGGCCAAATGCCAGCATGATCATGCCCGCGATCAGATCGGCATTCGGCGAGTTGGCGATGGCCGGTATCTGGTACAGGAAGGCGTACGGCCATAGCCACCAGGCGCCGGGGTAGGGCCCCTGCATGTGCGACATGCCCCACTGGTCGCCTTGCTCATCCATATGCGTGGCGACCTGGTCCATGATCGGACCGCCCATGTACACCAGCGCACGCACGTAGCTGGTGTTGTAGGGCGCGAGCTTGGGGTTGGTGTCCTCGGACAATACGCCTTCCAGCATGCCGGCCTTCGCAATGTTGAGCATCGCGGTCATCAGCTGCGGCACCGGGCCGTAGTGACCGGCCGGTAACACCACCTGTCCGTTCTTGACGACCGCCTTGTCCAATGCCGCCGTATACGCATCGTCCCATTTGGTCTGCTGCGCGACAGGCGCCTGCCGATAAGTCTTCAGCGCCTTGGCCACCGCGGGGTTGAGCATGCCGATCTGTTGCAGCGGCTGCATCACCAGATCGACCTTGGCGTTCAACGGCGTCACCACTCCCACCCAACAATCCGGGCAGATGGGACCGACCTGCTGCGCGTTGGGGTAGTTCTTGGTGTAGGGCGGGCCGTAAGTCTGCAGATCGCTGGTGCCCGAGAAGTAGGAAGCCGTCTGTTTCAGGAAGGCGACGGGCTCTTTGGTGGCCACCTCCTTCATCGTCAACGGATGATAGTCGGGGAAGCCCCAGAAGGCGGCCAGCAGAACGATTACCAGCGTGATACCGCCAAACACCATCAATCCTTCCCGAACCATGTCATAAGGCTTCATCGGGATGCCTTGGAGGTTCTTGTCAGATAAAACGCTCATTACATGCCCTCCTCGGCATTGGCGTAGTCCTTCCCGCCGTTGACGATGGGTCGAACGGGGCTCTCGCTGCGTACCGCGAACAGGTGGCTAGCCGCGAAGAGAATGACCAAGCCGGCGAAGAACACCACGTGCAGAGTCAAGGCCTGGGCGTAATTAAGCGCATGAAACCATGACAGACCTAGCGCATTGAAGGCGTCCTTGCCTTGCTGGGAATTCCACTGCGCGTCCCAGTTCTCCTGCAGCAGCGTGCCGGTAATGCCGGAAAAAACGGTTGTGCCGAAGAGCATCCAGCCGATCACCCAGGTGCGGAAGCGGCCGCCACGCCAGGCGGCGGTGAATATCTTGAACAAGATATGAAGAACGGCCGAAAAATAGAAAATCTCCACCGCCCAGAAGTGCACTGCGTTGACGAAACTTCCGACCGCGGAAAAGTGCCACCAACTCGGCCCGAAGAGAGTCAGTATGACGCCGCTGCCTATGATGACGGCAAGCGCGGAGATGGTCATGGTGCCAAAGAAGTAGCCGAACGAATTGACATAGGCCGGCATTTTCGTCGGCAGCGCATCCTCCAGAGTCAGATGCGTCTTGATGCGGTCCTGTAGTGTCTTGTCGATATTCATTAATCGGCCCCTCCCATTCTGGATGCACTATCGGTTTCCATGAATTCCGGTATTCGCAACCAGGTGGCGGCTGCAAAGAAGATGATGATTAGCGTCCAGAATGCGATGCTGGGCCACGACAGGTTGAAGATGCCGAAGACGACATGGGGCACGGCGGGGTCGGTTAGCAAGGTCAACTTATCCATGGTTCCTCCTCGGCTCCTTGGAGCCATGAATTACACGATGACGTGCAGTGGTTTTAGCTTTTCCGAAGAATCGGTCAGTCTCTTGTCTCTTGCTCACGGGGATGTTCCTCATGTTTGGACAATATGGCTGGCTGTCTAGGAATGTCGCGTCATCAAGTCTCCCGATTGTTTGCCTATTCAATTTTGGATGGCGCGCGCATGGGCACGGAGCCGCATCGTTGAAGTTCTATTCAAACGAGCGGCGCCGTGGCTAAGGCGCGCGTGATCCTGCCGTTAACAGGTAATGGGAATCGTCGTTGGGTAGCCGATGTCGTGCCGTAGCCATCCCAGGCCACTGGCGGCGCCAGTGGTCACGCTGAATCTCTTTCGCATAAGAGGTATTCCGGTGTGATGTGGCCGGACGTGGGTGACTACGACCCTGCGGTCGTGCGTTGCGGCCCTGCCGCTAGGACTGCTGGCTTCTTCATGCTGAACTCCTCCTTATCGCCAGTCGGTTCTCGGTAGGGTGAATAATCAGAATAATTAATTAACGCATAGCAAAGACTAATGAAGTTGGGGGCCCGAGTTCATTACAAATCAGCAATGCTGATCGCTCGTTCGTGCACTCCCGTTGGAGTCGGCCAGCAGCTGACACGAATGTGTGTTTCCGAACGCAAAGAAGAAGTCTGGCTTGGCTGGAGAACCGAGAATCGCAGTAGAAGTGACTTGCGGGTTCGTGCCGGGAAATGCCGGGTGGGTTTACCTTACGTGCTGACTATTTCGTTCGGACCCTGGCAGTCGTGCTTGCTTGAATATGCCGGTTTCGAGGCATTTGTAACCCCGATGGAGCGTGTCCAAGCCCCTCGGGTGCCATGCGCCTGGATCAGAGAGTCTGTGCCAGCTGCATCCCACAGCAGTTCAAGGACGATGCCATCCATGATCGCCGAGCACTGAGTGGAACAAGCCTTGCCCTCACAGCCGAGGGAGTCGAGAAAACGGCGGGGCTGAAACGAAGCATGACGGCTCGGTGTTCGAGAGCTGAGGATGCTGTCGTCTATTCATCTTGCGGTTTCACACGCTTGCGCAGAGCCTTGGTTTGTCCATGCGCCGTTTTCTTCGTCAATCGCCGTTCGCGCGAGCCGCGTGTCGGTCGGGTAGGGCGCCGCGGTTTGGCTTCAACCATTGCCGACTGTATCAAGGTCCGCAGCCGCTCACGGGCATCCTCCACGTTTCGGTCCTGGCTGCGGTAACGCTGAGCTTTGATGATGACGATGCCGTCGCGGCTGATGCGCCGGTCATGTAGCGACAACAGCCGTTCCCGCAGGTGTTCCGGCAGAGACGATGTCCGAATATCGAAACGCAGATGAATGGCGGAGGAAACCTTGTTGACGTTCTGCCCTCCTGGGCCGGACGAGCGCACACCCGTCAGCTCGATTTCAGAAGCGGGTATGGAGATGCGAGTCGTGATCGAAAGTTCGTTGTTATCGGGCGCCATGCTAAAGCTTTGGTTTGCGTAGGAGGAGAGCTGAGTGTCAGGCAATGATCACGGATGTATTCGAGTCGAAATGAGCGTTCTGGAGCGAAAGCACGACCGATCCTAAGGTTGCACCGGTGTCCGAGTTTCGCCGCAGACGACACTGCCGAGAGAGTAATTGAAGATAGAGAAAACTATCACTATGAATTCACAAAACACTGAATTTGAAGTTTTTTTCTGTGAATAGTTTCAGGCAGGCATCGACGACCGCTTCATCGTATTCGACCTTCCGTCCGCGTCTGATTTCATCCAGGGCGGGTTCGATGCCCAATGCCGCCCGATACGGCCGGTGCGAGGACATGGCTTCCACTACGTCGGCCACGGTCAGGATTCTCGACTCAAGCAATATCTGATCGCCCTTTAGCCCTTGAGGGTAGCCGGAACCGTCCATTTTTTCGTGATGTTGCTGGATGATGTCGGCAATGGGCCAGGGAAATTTCACGTTCTTCAGAATGTCGTAACCCGCCTGCGGATGAGTCCTGATCAGCATGAACTCGACTTCGTTGAGCTTGCCGGGTTTGGATAGGATTTCCGCCGGAATTCGGATTTTCCCCAGGTCGTGAATAATCGAGGCCAGATTAATGCCATTGATTTGTTCTTCCGGCAAGCCCATTTCCTGGGCGATTGCCGTTGCCAATTCCGCGACGCGTCTTTGATGGCCTGCGGTATAGAGATCGCGGGCTTCCACGGTATCCGCGATGGTCTGAATGAATTGTTTCAGACTCTGGCGCAGGATGATTTCATGTTGCTCGTGTGCTTTGCGTGTACGCAAGGCCTCGATGCCATAGGCCAGGTCTTCGGCCAGTTCTTCCAGCAGTTGGACTTCCCCCTTGCCGAAGGCGTTTATCTTGGGCGAATAAATACTCAAACCACCGAACGTTTTGCCGTTGCTGTCCAGGGGCAGGGCAATGTTTGATGCGTATCCATGTGTCAGCGCGGCTGATTTCCAGGGGGAATATCCCAAATAACTGGCGATGTCGGCGCAATTCTCTATCTTACCGTTGCGGATGGCCTCGGCGATGGGCAATTGGCCCTGTTCCGTGTTGGCCCAACTAATTTCATCCGACAGGTAATAGCTATCCTCGGTACCTGACCATGCCATGGGCGTGATGCTCTTTTGCGGATCGTCAGCGGCATAGCAGACCGTTGCCAACCGGTAGTCGCTATTGAGCACGATGGTCTTTGTGACCTGTCGTAATAGTTCATCCTCACTCGTGGCGCGCACCAGCGCCAAATTGGAGGCTGACAGTGTCTTGAGTGTGCGGTTGGTTCGTTTCAGTGTTTCATCTGCCTGCTTGCGTTCGGTGGTGTCGCGAAAGACACCGACGATGTAGCGTTTGCCGCCGAATTGCACGGGGGCCGTATTGACGTCGGCATAAAACACCGAACTGTCCTTGCGTTTGATTGGGAGATCCGATGCGAGGTGAATTTCACCGGCTGCCTGCCGGTCGAACTGCTCCAGGATCCGGGGGAAATCCTGCTGTGGGTGGATGTCAGCGACGCCGAGCTGAATGAATTCCTCTTTGTTGTAACCCAGCATCTGGAACATGGCCGCATTGCCATCAATGAACTGCATGGTCTCCAGGTCTGCCAGCGCGATACCGTCGAGTACGCCCTCAAAGATGGCGTGCAGCCTTTCTTCGGAGTCACGCAGGCTGGCTTCCGCGCGCTTGCGTTCGGTTATGTCGCGCACCACTGCAACCAGGTAGGGTTTCTCGGCCGTAACCGCTGAAAGGCTGACTTCAACCGGAAACAGGGAACTGTCTTTGCGGCGATGATGCGTTTCAAACGTTATCGAGCCCCGCGCGTGCAACGCTTCTTGTATTTTTTGCGTTTGCCTTTCGCTTGCCTGCGGATCGATGTCCGTGAGCTGCATCGACAACAATTCTTCCCTGCTGTAACCCAGGGCGCGATGGGCGGTTTCGTTCACGTCTATGAACTGGAATGTTGCCGGGTCGATTACCTCGATGGCATCGCTGGAGTTGTCGAGCAGGCTACGAAAGAGCTTGAGATTTTCCTCGGACTGCCTGCGTTCGGTAATGTCTTCATAGATGCCAAGCATGCCGATGATATCGCCGTTGGCAGCGCGTAGCGGCACCTTGGATGTGCGGACCCATAGCGTGCCTCCATCGGGCGTGGTTTGTCGTTCCTCGTAGTTGAGTTTCGGCATGCCGGAATCCATGACCTGCTGGTCATCGCCACGATAGAGTTCGGCCTGATCTCTCCAACCCATCTGGAAATCGTCCTTGCCGATCAAGTCTTCCGGACACGACATGCCCGCATCGTGTGCAAAGGCTGCATTGCAGCCAAGGAAGCGCAGATCGGTGTCTTTCCAGAACACGCGTACCGGCGTGTTTTCGATCACGTTCTTGAGCAAGTCGTGGGAGGCGATGAGCAATTCTTTGGCGCGCACGCGTTCGGTGACGTCCCGAATGTTGCACTGGATGACCTTGCGCTCGCCAGCCGCATAAATATTGCTGACGAATTCCACCTGAACGCGCCGACCGTCTTTCGACATCAGCAGCATGTTTTCGTGACGGATATATTCCTCGGACAATAATTTCTCTGATGCCTTCTTGTTGGCCTCGACGTCAGCCAACAGGCCGGTTTCCCATAAAACCTTCCCGGCGAGTTCGTCGAAGCTGTAGCACAGCAGATCGAGGATAAAGGGGTTGGCGTCGATGATCTTGCCGGTTTCGGCATCGAGGATCAGGATGCCGTCCTTGGTCGACTCGAATAGCCGTCGGTATTGCTCCTCTGACTCTTGCAGTTGCCGTTGAGAACGCAGTTGTTCGTTGATGTTTTCCAGGATATGGATGGAGTACTGAAAGGAATCTTGTTCGTCCGTTACCACATAGGTGCGCAAGCGGAAGGTTGTGTCTCCGACCACGATCTCCGAATCGACTTCCGCTTTTGCCGGATCCTGCGAAAAATTGGGCAGTGACGCATGGGTTTTCGGGAAGATTTTGTAGTAGGGCCGACCAATGATCTGCTTGAAGGGAATCCCGGCATAGCGTTGATAAGCTCGGTTGCAGCGCAGGATCTGGAAATCCTTGTCGAGCAGGAAGATCGGGTCGGATACCACATCCAGGGAGGTCATCCATTCCTGGTGTGCATGCTCGATTTGCTTGTGGATGATTTCAAGTTTGCTGGCGGTAGCCTGATGTTGGGTTTCCATGTGGGCAATACGTGCTTTTGACTCGGCCAGCTCGCGTTCTGTGGCCTGCAGTTCAAGCTGTAGCTTTTCAAGCATGTCGCTCATGAGCACGTTTCTCTTGCTTTCCGGCTATCGTCATCACCGCAATGAGTTGACTACCCCGACCTTCTCCGGAGCGGTCGTGGCTGACACCGTTCGTGCCGGTATCTTTGGCTGGACGTGCCTCAATAGCGAGAAACCATTATTCAGTCCAAGGCCTAACTGCATTTCGACCGGTTGTTTTCGCGGCATAAAGAGCACTATCCGCGCGCTCGATGATGTCCTCAACATGGAAGCGCTGGTCCATTTGAGCGACACCAAACGAGGCACTGATTTGAATGGGGTTGTCGCCTGAGTGGGCCAAGGTCTGACCTTCCAGTCCTGCCCTGATCCTTTCGGCGACCTGTACGGCTGCATCGACATCCGTATTGGGGAGGAAAATCAGGAATTCTTCGCCGCCATATCGAAAGATCCGGTCATAGGGTCTGAGGATGCTTTTCGTATGCCGGACTAGCTCGACAAGCACATTGTCGCCGATGACATGCCCGTATGTATCATTGACGATCTTGAAAAAATCGAGGTCCATGATAATGATCGAACTGCAATGCGCGTCGCGTAAAATTAAAGCTTGTTCCTGTCTTAGCGCAGTCAACATGCCGACACGATTCTCGGCGCCAGTTAGTGCATCCAGTTTGTAAAGGGAGTCTTCCAGTTCGGCAATCATCGACTGCATCTGCAACCGCAGGCGATCTACCGAATTGCTGAAGTTGTCATAATCAGCTGGATTCACAGTCCCAGTTCGGTCTGAGGAAAGCAGTAGTCGCCTGGCAAATTCATGCATGCGCTTGTGTTCGGATTCGATAGCGGGAAAGCCCCCCGCCTGTTTCACGATCGTGCAGTCCGTTGTGTAGTACCACTGACCAAAGCGGCACTGACGATGAGCATCGGCCAGTACGTCGCGCTGGTCGTAAGGAAGTCGGCAAGCGACGAACCTGATTATGTCCTTGTGCCATTGTTCATGACTGTAGAGCGCTTGCTTTAGCTGCTGCAGTGCTTCCTGATAGTTTATGCCTGGCATGACTCTACCGCTCGATTGACTCTGGCCTGAGGTTTTACTTCATGAATGAAGGCGCTTCCCCTATGTTCTGATCATAGGCCAGGAGTGCCTGTCAGGCCGAGGAAAGCCCAATTGCTCGCCGATGCCTGTTCCTGCACGGAAACCTGCCGGGATAGGGGTATTAACGTCCCTTCTTTTCTGTCTGGAAGCAATCGTGTTTTCATCGAATCCCTGGCCTCGCCGCAGTACCGCTCTTTGCAATAGCCACATGCGCGTTGAATTGGTTCTGGCCGCTTTTTGCCAGCTGCTTCGCCAAGTCCCCGAGGCGCCGCAGAGCCGCTTGCAGCCTTGTGTCCCATGGCAGGGCGCAGTTGAGGCGGATGTGGTGCGGGTATTTGCCACTGGCGGAGAAGATGGGGCCCGGGGCGATGATGATGCCTTCCGCCATGGCCAGCTTGTGCAAGGTCAGGGCGTCGACTTGCGGCGGCATTTCCACCCAGAGCACGAATCCACCTTGCGGGTGGCTGACTCTCGTGCCTTCGGGGAACAGTAGTTCGACGGCCTCACCGACTCTGGCGACGGCGTCCGCGTACTGTCGGCGGACCTGGCGCAGGTAGCGGTCGTAACCGCCGCGTTCGAGCAGTTGCGTGATGGCGAGCTGGGGCAGTGTGGCGCTGGCCAGATTGAGCAGGTATTTATCGTATTCCACTTGATCGCGGTAGCGGCCGGGGGCGATCCAGCCCAGACGTAGGCCAGGCGAGAGGGTCTTGGAGAACGAACTGCAGTAGATGACACCGCCGTCGACGTCCCAGGACTTGGCGACGCTGGGGCGGCTTACGCCGAAGCACAGTTCGCCGTAGACGTCGTCCTCGATCAAGGGGATACCGCGTGCAGCCAGCAGGTTGACCAGGGCCTGCTTGCGCGCATCGCTCATGCTGAAGCCGAGGGGGTTGCTGAAGTTGGAGACCACGACGCAGGCCGCCACGGGCCAGCGTTCGACGGCGAGCTGCAGCGCCTCCAGTGAGATGCCTTCGCTCGGGTGGGTGGGGATTTCCAGGGCCTGAAGGCCGGAGGCTTCGATGACCTGCAGCAGGCCGTAGAAGGCGGGCGATTCGATGGCAACCACGTCGCCTGGTTTGCTGACGGCATGCAAGGCGAGGGTGAGCGATTCCTGGGCGCCGCTGGTGATGACGATGTCTTCGGGGCCGACTGCACAGCGCAGATCGGCCATGCGGCGCGCGATCTGTTGGCGCAGAGCGGGGTTGCCGGGAGGGAATTCGTAGCGCGAGCCTTCGGCGACGTGCTTGCGGGCGGCATCGGTCATGGCGCGGTTGACTGCGGCGATGGGCAGGAAGGAGACGTCCGGTACGGCGGCGGCGAGCTGTACGTTGTCCGGATTGTTGGTCGCGTGAGCGATCTGCAGCACGAGGTGCTGGCCGGTCACAGCGTGGGGTTCCGCCGGTGGTTGAGAGACGGCGGGTTCGTGCCGGGGTTGCGTTCGTGCGGCGCGAACGTAGTAGCCGGAGCGGGGGCGCACCTCCAGACGGCCGCGGTCTTCGAGTAGTCGGCAGGCTTCGACGGCGGTGGAGATGCTGACCTGAAATTGAGTGCTCAGGCGGCGCACGCCTGGCAGCCGGTCACCTGGACGGTAACTGCCGTTCTCGATGCGGGTTTCGAGTTCGGCGGCGACGGCTTCGTAGAGATGGGGCATGGCGTTGGGCGCGCTGTGCTGTAGGGCAGTACAACACAGTAGCAGAACGTCTATATCTGTGCCGGTCTAATTCTAACAATCTACATCTGTATCGAGAAACCTCCGATGGCTACGCTGAATCTTCGTTCCCGGAGGTATTCAGGATGTCGCAAGAGAACGAAAGGGCAGGGTTGGCATGGGCGCTGCTGGGTGTGGCTTCGTTCAGCCTGACCTTTCCCGCGCTGCGCCTGGCCTTGCAGGGCTTGCCGCCCACATTCGTGGGTACCGGCCGTGCGGTGTTTGCCGCCGTATGTGCCGGTGCGCTGCTGTTGGCGACGCGGCAACCGCTGCCGGAACGGCGCCATTGGCCGGCACTGGCGCGGGTCGCAGTGGGTGTGGTGGCCGGTTTCTCCTGGCTCAGTGCGGAGGCGTTGGTGCACCTGTCGGCCGTTCAGGCCGGGCTGATGGCGGGATTGCTGCCGCTGGCTACGGCCGCGGTAGGTGCCTGGCAAGCAGGGGAGCGTCCACCACGGACATTCTGGTTCGCGGCGATTCTCGGCAGCGTGGGCGTGATCGCCTATGCCGCGGGTCGCGGCGGTGCGTTGCTCGGCGGTGGTGATGGGGCGCTGGTGGCCGCGGTACTGTTTGCCGCGCTGGGCTACGCGGAGGGCGGGCGTCTGGCGCGCGTCATGGGCGGCTGGCAAGTGATTTCATGGGCGCTGGTGTTCGCCGCGCCGCTGCTGCTGATTCCGGCTGCTCTCAACTGGCCGCAGCATGCGGTGCCGCTGTCGGCCTGGCTGGGTTTTGTGTATCTGGCAGTGGTGAGCCAGTGGCTGGGTTTTTTCGCCTGGTACCGAGGCATGGCGCTGGCCGGTGTGGTGCGGACTTCGCAGGTGCAGTTGCTGCAGGTGTTCTTCACGCTGGCGGCTGCATGGGCCTTGCTTGGCGAATCGGTGGCCTGGAGTACGTGGTTGTTCGCGCTGTGGGTGGTGGCGGCTGTGGCGATTGGCCGGCGCGTGGCGATGCGGGACGGGAGCCGGACATGAAAACGGCCGACCGGAAAATTCCGGCCGGCCGTGATTGCCGCGCGAGCGGTGGTGTCAGCCCTGGTGTTCCTCTTCCGCGAGGAGGCCGTCCAGGTCGCGCTGCTGGGCATCCTCGGTGGCCCTGATCTTGGCTTGGTCCTTGGACAGGTAGAGATACATCAACGGCACGATGTACAGGCTGAACAGGGAGCCGATGCCGAGGCCGGTGGCGATGACGATACCCAGCTGGTTGCGTGGGGGGGCGCCGGAACCGGTGGCGGCGATCAGCGGAATCACGCCCAGCGCCATCGACAGCGTGGTCATGAGGATGGGCCGCAGACGGATGCTGGCGGCTTTTTCCACTGCCTCGCGCAGACCGATGCCTTCGCTGGCCTGCAGGTCGTTGGCGAACTGCACCACGAGGATGCCCTGTTTGGTGATCAGGCCGATGAGCGTGATCAGGGCGATCTGGGTGTAGATGTTCAGGCTGGCGAAACCCAGAGTCATGAACAACAGGGCGCCGGCGGCCGACATGGGCACGGCGAACATGACGATGAGCGCGTCGCGGAAGCTGTTGAACTGCGCCGACAGCAGCAGGTAGATCAGGATCAGGGCGAGCACCACAGAGACCATGAAGGTGTTGCCCTGCTCCATGAACTGTCGCGAGGCGCCGCCGTAGTTCACCGCCGAAGTGGGCGAGATGTCGTGCGTGGTCTGCTTCAGGAAGCCCAGCGCTTCACCGTCCGAGACGCCCGGGAAGGGTACGCCCTGGATGCTGACGCTGTTCAGTCGGTCGAATTGCGGCAGGCTTTCCGGAATGACCTTGGTCTTGAAGCTGACCAGGGTCGACAGCGGTACCAGCGCGCCGCTGGCCGCACGCAGGTGGATTTGCTCCAAGGACTTGGTGGTGTCGCGGAAGTTCATCGGCGCTTCGGGAATGACCTGATAAGCGTAGCCATTCATGATGAAGCGGTTGACGTAACCGCCGGCGAGCATGGGCTGCAGGCTGCTGGCGATCTCGCTCATGCTGATGCCCAGGTCGGCGGCCATCTTGCGGTTGACCACCAGTTCATGCTGCGGTTGGTCGATCTTGAGGTCCTTTTGCAGGAACAGGAACTTGCCGCTTTGGCGCGCCTTGGCGAGCACTTGGCTGGCGATGTGGTCCAGATCCGCATAGGGGGCCGACGAGGTGATCACGAAGTCGATCGGGAACAGCCCGGCCGAGCCCGGCAGGGGGGGCGGCGTGAAGGCGGCTCCCTTGAGGCCTGGAATGCCGCCCAGGCTTGCCTGGATTTCAGGCTTTAGCTGAGTGGCCGTCTTGCTGCGTTCGCCGAAGGGCTTGAGCTGCATGCCGGCGATCAGGCTGTTGTTGCCGGCGCCGGTCGGGCTGAAACCGGTGACCATGAAGGTACGCTGCTTCTCGGGGAACTTGTCCATCGCCTTGAGCACTTCGCCGCCGTAGGTCTCCAGGTAGCCCGGTGCGGCGTTGGGTTGGGCGGTGCCGAGCGTGAAGATGATGCCGCTGTTCTGCGGCGGCGACAGTTCATGACGGACTCCGCTGAACAGGAAGTAAACCGCGATGAAGGTGGCGACGATGAATATCAGGCCGACGCTGGGGAACTCTAGAAAACTGTGCAGCGAGCGGTCGAACAACTTGTTGAGTTTGTCGAAGGCCGTATTCAGCGCGTGGTTCAGACCATGGGCCGGTGTCTTACGCAGGATCGCGCCGCTCAACACGGGCGAGAGGGTGAGCGCGATGATCATGGATATGATCACGGCGAACACGATGGTGAATGCGAACTCGGTGAACAGAATGCCGCTGAGGCCGCCGGAGAAGGCGACCGGGAGATAGACGGCGATGAGGGTGGTGGACATGACGATGATCGGCACGCTGAGTTCGCGGGCCGAAAGCACGGCTGCCTGGAAGCCGGAGCGTCCTTCCTCGATGTGCCGATGGACGTTTTCCACCATGACGATGGCATCGTCGACCACAAGGCCTATGGCAAGAACAAATGCCAATAAAGTCAATAGATTATAAGAATAACCTGAGAGGTACATGAAGAATCCGGCGCCCGCGAGCGACAACGGAATCGCCAGGGTCGGCACAATCAGCGCGCGTACCGAGCCGAGGAACAGGAAGATCACCAGCACGACCACTGCCAGGGTGATGCCGATGGTGACGGCGACTTCCACGATGGAGGTGTGAATGAAGTCGGCGGCATTGTAGGGCAGACCGACCTTGAGACCGGGCGGCAGGCGGCTCTGGAGTCCGCTGAGCTTCTTGCTCACGCCGAGTGCGACGTCGAGCGCATTGGCCGATGGCGTGGTGTTGATGGCGATCGCCACGGCTGGTTTGCCGTTGTAGTAGAAGTGCGAGGTATAGGATTGCGCGCCAAGTTCGACTCGGGCGACATCCTTGAGATAGATCGGGGTGCCGTTGACGGTCTTGACCACGAGGTTGTCGAACTGATTGGCCGAGGTCAGGCCGAGGTTGCTGGTCAGTGGCACCGTGATGAGGTTGCCCTCGGTCTTGCCGGTGGCGGCAATGACGTTCTGCGCTGCCAGGGCGCTTTCGACATCGGCGGGCGTAACATTGTGCGCCGTCATTTGCACCGGGTTCAGCCATACGCGCACGGCCTGGTTGTTGCCGTTGCCGCCGGAGGCGCCGCCCGGCAGGATCTGCGCCTCGGAAACTCCGGTGACGGTTTGCAGCAGAGGCTGCGCGTTGCGTACCACGTAGTCGACGATCTGTGAGGTATTCATCGCCCCGTCAGGGCTGTAGAACGCGATGTACATCAGCGCCGTCGAACGCCCGGAGGACGAGGTGACCGTCGGCGGGAAACTGCCCTTGGGTAGCTGCGCTTCGACCTGCTTGATCTTGGTCAGGGCGTTGGTCAGGGCGCTGTCGGGGCTGCTGTTGAGCTTCATGTTCAGCGTGACGGTGGAGGATCCCTGGCTGCTGTTGGAGGTCATGTAGTCCAGGTCCGGCACGCTGCCCAGGACCCGGCTCAGCGGCTGGGTGATGTAGCTCTGCACGGTCTCCGGGCTGGCCCCTGGGTAGGACGTGCTCACCGTCAGCACGGCGGAGGTCAGTTTCGGATACTCGCGCACGGTGAGCTTGCTCAGGCCGAAGGCGCCGAGCACGGCGATCACGGTGGCGAGCGTGACGGCGAGTACGGGACGGCGGATGAACAGGTCGGTCCAGCGCTCGTTTTTAAGGTGCCGTGACATGGTTCAGTTCCTTGAAGCTGCGGTGTCGGGGGAGCTGATGCCCTTGGGGGCGGCAACGATCTTGACCCGCGCACCGGGATACAGATTCACTTGGCCGGCGATGACGACCGTTTCGTCCGCTTTTACGCCGCGGGTAATGGCGGTTTCGCCGTTGCGCGCGCTGCCGGTCTGCACGATGCGCTGCTCGGCAACCTTGCCCTTGCTGCTGTCCTTGATCACGTAGACGTATTCGCCATAGGTGTTGTAGGTGATCGCGGTGGACGGCACGGCGATGACGCTGGTGTTCGCGGCGAGGCGGATGGTGGCCTGCCCGAACATGCCGGGGCGCAGCTCGTTCTTGTCATTCTTGACTTCCGCCTGTATCGCGATGGTGCGCGTGCTGTTGTCGACGGCGGAGCCGAAGGCGGTGATGCGGCCGCTGAAGCTCTTGCCGGACAGGCCGTCGACGCTCAGATCGACGGCATTGCCGATGGCGAGCTTCGCCAGATCGCGCTGCGGCACATTGAAGCTCACGCGCAACGGATTCCATTGCTGGATGTCGACGATGCCGGTGCCGGGTGAGATGTATTGGCCGAGACTGACGTCGCGTATGCCCAGATGGCCGGCGAACGGTGCACGCACCTGCAGGTTGCTAAGCCTGGCATGGTCGGATTGAATCGCCGCCTGCGCTTCGCGGTAGGCCGCTTCGGCGGACTGCAGCGAAGCCTGACTGGTGGCCTGACGCGCGAACAACTTGCGCTGGCGTTCGATCTGTTGCTTGGCGTTGAGCAGCTTGGCCTGATCCGCGGCGAGCTGGGCGCGGGCGACGTTGTCGTTCATCTGCACCAGCAACTGGCCTTTCTTGACCATTTCGCCGGATTTGAAATGCAGCCCGGTGATGGTGCCGGAGGACTCGGAGGTCAGCGTGGTGCCCTGTTTGGCCCTGAGAGTGGCTACGGCCTGCAGTTCGTTAGACCAGGTCTGCTGGGTCGCCTGCGCCACCGACACTGTGACTGCCGGCGGTGGAGCGGACGCCATCGCTTCGAGAATCTTTGCACCCATGAAACGGTTGAAACCGATCACGCTGCCGTAGATCACGGCGACGAACACGAGCATGAAAATGATACGGCGCGCGAGACGCGTCTTGCGGGAAGCCATGAGTGAGCTCCTCAGGAGTGCGTGGAAGGGGTGGTGGATGAACTCTGGGCGGGCCAGGCTTGTCCGCCGAGGGCGACGTAGAGCGCGGCCGTGTCCAGATAACGCTGTTGAAGCGCCTGCAGGTAGCTGATTCGGGTCTGGCTGGCGTTGATCTGCGCCGTCAGCAGGCTCTGATAGTCCGCGCCACCCAGGCGGTATTGGTCGCGGGTGATCTTCAGTGCGCCCTCAGCCGCATCCAGCGCATTCTGGCGCGCTTTGAGGATATCGGCATCGGCGCTCAGGGCGCGCAGGCCGTCGGCAACCTGCTGGAAGGCGCCCAGTACGGTCGTTCGGTAGTTGGCCGAACTCGCCTCGAAGGCCGCCTTGGCCGCTTCGGACTTGTCCTTGAGCGCACCTGCGTCGAACAACGTGGCGCTTGCGTTCAGAGCGATGTTCCACAGGTTGTAGGCGGAGTTGCTGAGGTCGCTGAGCTTGGGCACGCTTCGTCCGAAGGCGCCGGTGATGGCAAAGCTGGGGAAACGCTCGGCGTAGGCCAGCCCGTACTGCGCGTAGGTGGCGCGCAAGCCGGCCTCGGCGGCACGGATATCGGGGCGCGCCTGTGTCAGCTTGCTGGGCAGCCGGACCGGTATCTGCGCGGGCAGGGTGAGCTCATCGAGGCGCGGCAAACGGGTTGGCAGAGCGGACGGATAGTGCCCCGTCAGCGTCGCCAGCTGATTGCGGATCCGGTCGATGCTTTGGCGTAGCGAAGACAGGCTGGCCTGGGCACTGGCCACTTCGCTGCGTTGAGTGAGCACATCGCTGTAAGGCGCCGATCCTAAACGGTATTTCTCCTCGACGAGCTTGAGTGCCTGCTGCCTGTCGTGGAGGATTTTTTCGGTGGCCGATATCTGAGCCCGATAACCGGCCGCCTGCACGGCGGCGGCGGTGATGTTGCCGGCCAGGGTTTGGTAGGCGGCTTGCAGTTCGAAACGGCGCTGTTCCGCCTGTGCGGCGGCGCTTTGCTTGGCGTAGCCGGTGCGGCCGAACACGTCGGGGTTGTAGCTGACGGTGAGCTTGCCGGCGAAGGTATTGTAGATCGAAGTAGGGGTGGCACCTTCCTGGGGCGTGCGTTGCCGGCTGGCCGAACCGCTGACGCCGACGCTAGGGTAGTAGGCGGCGCCGGCCGCACGCGCCAGATAGGCGTATTGGCGCAGGGTGGCGCGTGACGCGGCCAGGGTAGGGCTGCGCTCGAAGCCGTCGCGGATCAGCGTGTCGAGTTGCGGCGATTTGAACTGTTGCCACCACTGCGCCGGCGTTTCGCCGTTCTTCAGTTGCTGCGCATTGCCGCCGTGGCCTGTGCCGGCCTGGGCCGTCTGCTGCGCGATCGGCGATGCCGTGTAGTCGGCAGGAGATTGGGGCGCCGGAGCCTTATAGGCCGGAACGACTGCGCAGGCGCTAAGGCCGACGCAGAGTAGTGCGGCCAGCAGAGGTGTCGCGGCGATCGGCAGCGTGCGGTTTCGCGGAAGGTCCTTTTCCGGTTGCTGCTGCGCTAAAAGAACGGGTGTTTGGGACATGCGGCGCTCTCGGTGGGTGGATCAGTTGTTATTGTTCTGACGACGTGCTGCCTCGGCTTTTACGAGGGTCATAGCCTGGTCCGTCAGGCGTTGCAGCGTGGCCTCCACGGCAGCTTCGTTATCGAGCAGTGAGGGGGCGAACGCTTCCACGATGTCTCGCTTCATGAACAGCATCATCGCCATGCCGGACAGGCTCAACGCGAGTTGATCGATGTTGTCGTCCGGCGCATCCGTGTCACAGTGTCGGCAAAGGAATTCGCGCATCTTTTCGTGACGTGGACGGAAGACATTGGTGCACTCTTCGCTCAGCAGTCCGCTGGGCTGGATCTGCTCGCGTACGAACAGCAGGTGTCTGTGGGGGGTCAGCGACCAGTCGGACAGCGTGCGCGCGAACGGGCGGAAAAAGGCGATCAACCCTTCGCGCAAGTCGATCTGCGGGTCCGTGAGTTCATCCGGGATCTCGGTGAGATAGGACGGCGGACGAGTGACGTCGCGGTAGAGGGAGACTTTATCGCCGAAGTAATAATTGATCGCCGCGCCGTTGACGCCGGCCTGTTGGCAGATCTCGCGGGTGGATGCCCGATTGAAACCTTTTTGGGCAAAGACCTCAATGGCGGCGCTGCGCAGGCGTTCGCGCGCGTTGTCGGTTAGGGGTTGCATGATGTGGGGCCGCTCGGGACGTTATCTTGATTCCGCGCAGCCTAGCTAATCCATGCGGACGTTTCAAGCGCTTGTTTGAAACGCTTGCTTTAAGTGCGCTTTTTCCATCCTACGAACGGGTGAAATGCGGGAGCGGCGGGGGACGATATGCGGCCATCTATGCGATAGCGCTTGAAAATGTTCCATAAAAGTTCTAGATTGACATTTATCGAACTTATTGGAACTTTCTTATGCATCCTCGACAAGCGGCAATCCTCAGGGTGATTCGGAACCATCTGCAGGCGCATGGCTGTTCGCCGACGCTGGCTGAAATCGGCGATGCTCTGGGGCTTGAGAAGAATACGGTGCACTATCATGTGAAGGCCATGATCAGTGCCGGCCTGCTGGAGCGTTCGCCGGGTTGGCGGGGATTGCGTCTGCCGCAGGACAGGGAGGATTCAGGCTCGTTGCCGCTGGTGGGGCGGATCGCTGCAGGTCGCCCGATCGAAGCCATCCCTGGTCAGGATGTACTCGATTTTTCGTCATTGTTGCTGGGGCCGGAGCGTTATGCGCTGCTGGTCAAGGGCGATTCCATGATCGATGCCGGGATCTTCGACGGTGATTATGTGGTGCTCGAGCGCCGCGACGTTGCGCAGGACGGCGATATCGTGGCGGCTCTGATCGATGACGACGAGGCGACGCTCAAACGCTTCCGCCGCACCACAGGTGGCGAAATACTGCTTCTGCCGGAGAATGCCGACATGGCGCCATTGCACTATGCGCCGGAACGGGTACGCATCCAGGGCGTGCTCGTGGCGCAATTGCGTCGGTACCGCTGATCATGGCAACCGCAACCGGAAACGCACGACAGGTCTTGTGGCCGCGGATGATCGTCCTGGTCGACATGAATGCCTTTTTCGCCTCCATCGAGCAGCGCGACCGGCCCGAGTTGCGCGGCCTTCCCGTGGCGGTAACCAATGGTGACCAGGGTACCTGCATCATCACTTCCTCGTACGAGGCCCGTGCCCACGGCGTGCGGACCGGCATGCGTCTGCGCGAGGCCAAGCGACTTTGTCCGGGCCTGGTGCGCGTCACGGCGCGTTCCCGGCTCTATGCGACGGTGTCGACTCGCATCATGGAGGCGTTGCGCGATCGCGTTTCGCCCGACATCGAGGTGTTTTCCGTCGACGAGGCATTCCTCGACGTGACCCGTGCGCAGCGTCTGCACGGCTCTCCAGAAGAGATTGCGCGATTGGTGCAACGCGTGATTCGGGAGGTGGCGGGTTTGCCGTGCTCGGTGGGCGTGGCCGGAGACAAGACCACCGCCAAATGGGCGGCGAAGCAGCGCAAGCCCAACGGGGTCACCGTGATTTCGCCCTGGGAGACCGCCGAGCGCCTACACGACGTGCCGGTCACGGAGCTGTGCGGCGTGGCGCGCGGCATCGGCGGTTTCCTGGCGGCGCGCGGCGTGCATACCTGCGGGGATATGTCCGGTTTGCCGATCGGCGCGTTGACGCGCCGATGGGGCAACATCGGACGGCGTGTCTGGCTGATGGCCCAGGGTCTTGATCCGGAACCCGTGCGCACGGATGTGGCACCGCCCAAAAGCGTCGGGCATGGCAAGGTGCTGCCGCCGGCAACGACCGACGAGCGCTTGCTGCTGACGTATCTCGAGCACATGGCGCACAAGGTGGCCGCGCGGCTGCGCCGTCACCAGTTGGAGGCCCAACAGTTCTTCATCGGATTGAAAACGGAGGCGGGCTGGGTCGGCGGACGCTTTCTGACGACTGAGCCGACCGACGATGCCCGGCCGCTCGTGAATCTCTGTCGGCAGTTGTTGAAAGATGCTTGGCTGGGGCAGCCGGCCTACCAGGTGCAGGTAACCGCGCTCGACCCCGGACTTGCGGATGTCCAGTTGGATCTGTTTGCGAAGCAGGACCCGCGCCGCGAGCAGGTCAACCGGACAGTGGACGAAGTGAACCGGCGTTTCGGTTCGATGGCGGTCGGCCCGGCGGCATTGCTCGGTCGTTCCGCAACGGCCGATGTGATCGCTCCCGCATGGCGTCCGCACGGCCACCGCCATACGGTTTAAAGCGGTTCGCGTGCTTTCGGCGCGGATGGTAGGCAGCAGGGCCTGGCTCGGAGATTGGCAATGAGGCAGGATTCGATGCGACTCGCATGCAGGTCGGTTGCGCGATGGCGCAAGCTGTCCACCGAGTGTTGCGCGAGGTGATAGGGTTTCGCGGTTCTTTTAATAATGGTGGTGCCGGGAGCGAGAATCGAACTCGCACTCCCTTGCGGGAACCAGATTTTGAGTCTGGCGCGTCTACCAGTTCCGCCATCCCGGCACGAGCGCGGTAGTCTACCTCAAGCCGTGCGCTTCACCAAGATGGTGTGTGCATTTTGAACCCTCGCAAGGGTGGCTAAATCGGCGGCGGTGCGTGCTACCATTGCGCCCCCATGCAAACCAGCGATTTCCATTTCGATCTGCCCGATACGCAGATTGCACAGCAGCCCTTGCCCAAACGCAGTGCGAGCCGCCTGCTCGTGCTCGATCCCGCAGCGGATTCTATCGAGGACGCGTTCTTCGATTCGCTGGTCGAGCGCCTGAATCCAGAGGATTTGCTGGTCTTCAACGACACACGGGTGATACCGGCCCGCCTGTATGGCCGCAAGGAGAGCGGGGGGCAGGTCGAGGTGTTGGTCGAGCGTTTGCTGGAAGAGCGCCGCGCCCTGGCGCATATACGCGCCAGCAAATCGCCAAGGCCCGGTGTCTTCCTGCTGCTCGACGGTGGTATCGAGGCCGAGGTGCTCGGCCGCGAGGAAGACCTGTTCCTGCTGGAGTTTTGTGGCGATTCGCCGGTGCTGGAGCTGCTCGAATGCCATGGGCATGTGCCGTTGCCGCCCTATATCGACCGCGGCGACGAATCCGCTGACCGCGAGCGTTACCAGACGGTGTACGCGCGGCGCCCGGGAGCGGTGGCTGCACCTACTGCCGGCCTGCATTTCGACGAGGCGTTGCTCGAACGGCTGCGCGAACGCGGCGTCCAGAGCGCGAAGATCACGCTGCATGTGGGCGCCGGGACGTTCCAGCCGGTGCGGGTGGACGATCCGGCGACGCATCTAATGCATGCCGAATATGTCGAAGTCGGTCCTGATGCCTGCGCGGCCGTAGCGGCGTGCAGGGCTCGCGGCGGACGGGTGGTCGCGGTGGGAACGACGACGGTGCGCAGCCTGGAGACGGCCGCGCAGGGCGGCACCCTGCGACCGTATGCCGGCGATACGCGGCTGTTCATTCGTCCCGGTTTTGCGTTTAACGTGGTGGACGCCTTGATAACCAATTTCCATCTGCCCGAGTCCACGCTGCTGATGCTGGTGGCCGCCTTCGGCGGTTATGAGCAGATGATGCATGCCTATCGGCACGCGGTGGACGCAGGCTACCGCTTCTACAGTTACGGTGATGCCATGTTCGTGAGTCGACGCCATGCGCTTTGAACGTCTGGCTCAGGATGGTGCCGCGCGACGCGGACGCCTGATATTTCCGCGCGGAGAGGTGGACACGCCGGCCTTCATGCCGGTGGGCACCTACGGCACGGTCAAGGCGATGACGCCGGAGGAACTGGAGTCGCTGGGCGCGCAGATCGTGCTCGGCAACACCTTTCATCTCATGTTGCGTCCGGGTACGGAAATCATCGCGAAACACGGCGACCTGCACGATTTCATGCACTGGGAGCGGCCGATTCTGACCGACTCGGGCGGTTTTCAGGTGTTCAGCCTGGCCAAGCTGCGCAAGCTGACGGAGGAGGGCGTGACGTTCCGCTCGCCGGTCAACGGCGACCGTGTCGAGCTTACGCCGGAACGGTCGATGGAGGTGCAGCGCGCGCTGGGCTCGGACATCGTCATGAGCTTCGACGAGTGCACGCCGTTTCCGGCCACCGAGACGCAGGCGGCGGATTCGATGCGCCTGTCCATGCGCTGGGCGCAGCGTTCGCACGACGCGCACGGCGACAGCCCGTCGGCGCTGTTCGGCATCGTGCAGGGCGGCATGTACCAGGATCTGCGCCTGGAGTCGGCGCAGAGCCTGCGCGAGATCGGCTTCGACGGCTATGCCGTCGGCGGGCTCGCGGTGGGCGAGCCTGCCGACGTGCGCGAAGCCGTGCTGAACTACACGGTGCCGGCCCTGCCCGAAGACCGGCCGCGCTATCTCATGGGCGTGGGTACGCCGGAGGATATCGTCGAAGCCGTGCGCCGCGGCGTGGATATGTTCGACTGCGTGATTCCGACGCGCAACGCGCGCAATGGCTTTCTGTATACGCGCGAAGGGGTGATGCGCATCCGCAACGCGAAGTTCGCAGACGATACCCGCCCGCTCGACGAAAGCTGCGACTGCTACACCTGCAGGCACTACACGCGCGCATATCTGCGCCATTTGGACAAGTGCGGCGAGATTCTCGGCGCGCGCCTCAATACGATTCACAACCTGCATTACTACCAGGCGCTGATGCGCGCCATCCGCGAGGCGATCGTTGCCGAGCGGCTGGAGCCCTGGGTCGACGCGTTCTATGCTGCGCGGCGCGCACATGGTGCGGACGCTGTGCCATAATGCCGCCCTTTGCGGAGCCGTGAGGCTTCGCTACCGGGCACGCTTCAATCACTACGAGGGAAGGGCATGAGTTTCTTTATTTCCAACGCCTATGCACAGGCCGGCGGGGCCGCGCCAGCCGGCGGCGGCATTGAATTCATGATCATGATCGCGATCTTCTTCGCGCTCATGTACTTCATGATCATCCGGCCGCAGAGCAAACGCGCCAAGGAACACCGCAAGCTGCTGGAGGCGCTCTCCAAGGGCGACGAAGTGGTGACCACTGGCGGCATGGTCGGCAAGATCAGTGCGGTGGGCGAGAACTTCCTTGAGGTCGAGGTGTCTGAAGGCACCGTTATCAAGGTGCAGAAGCAGGCCGTGACCGCGGTTCTGCCCAAGGGAACCATCAAGGGGCTTTAAGCCGAAGGTTGGGGCGGGATGAATCGATATCCGCTATGGAAGTATCTGCTGCTCCTGGTCGTGCTGGTAGTCGGGCTGCTCTATGCGCTGCCCAACCTGTACGGCGAGGACCCGGCGATCCAGATATCCAAGCGCGACGGGGCCGTGAGTACGGCTCTGCAGTCTCAGGTCGAGACGGTGCTCAAGAAGGATGGTTTCCGCTACAAGCGGATTGAGCACGACGGCAGCAGTTTGTTGGTGCGTTTCTACAACACCGACACGCAGCTCAAGGCGATCGACCAGATCAAAACGGCGCTGGGCAATCAGTACGTCGTCGCAGTGAATCTGGCACCGGCGACGCCAGGCTGGCTGCGGGCTATCGGCGCCAACCCCATGTACCTCGGCCTCGATCTTCGCGGCGGAGTGCATTTCCTGTTGCAGATCGACATGGAAGCGGCCGTCGGGCAGGTGCTCGACCGTGACGAAACCGGCATGCGGCGCTTCCTGATGAGCAAGCAGGTGCAGTACCGGGCGGTGACGCGGAGCAAAGAGCAACTGTTCATCCGCTTCCCGGATGCGGCGACGCGCGACAAGGCGCAGGGGCTGTTGTCCAACGAGTACCGCGATCTGGTGTTTGCTCCGGTGACGCATGACGGCGGACCGTCGCTCAGTGCCAAACTGAGCGACGCGGCGCTGCGTCAGACCCAGCAGTACGCGATGGAGCAGAACATCACCACGCTGCGCAATCGCGTTAACGAACTGGGCGTGGCCGAGCCCGTGATCCAGCGCCAGGGGCAGGACCGCATCGTGGTCGAACTGCCTGGTGTGCAGGACACGGCACGCGCCAAGAATATCCTTGGCGCCACCGCCGGCCTGCAGTTCCGCCTGGTCTTCCAGAATGGTGACGCTGCGCAGGCGGCCAAGACCGGCAACGTGCCCTTGGGTGCGCGCCTTTTCTATGAGCGCAACGGGCAGCCGATCCTGCTGCAGAGCCAGGTCATCCTGACCGGCGACTATGTCACCAATGCTTCTTCCGGTTTCGAACAGCAGAACAATACGCCGGCCGTATTCATTACGCTGGACGGGCAGGGGGCGAATCTGATGAGCGCCGCCACGCGCGACAACGTCGGCAAGCTGATGGCGGTGGTCTATATCGAGACCAAGCCCGAAACCAAGATGGTCGGCGGCAAGAAGACGACCGTCTACAAGAAGACCGAGCAGGTCATCAACGTCGCTACTATCCAGCAACAGCTGGGCAAGCGTTTTCAGATCACCGGCTTGAACAGCCCGCAACAGGCGCGCAACCTCGCGCTGCTGCTGCGCGCCGGTTCGCTTGCGGCGCCCATGAACATTGTCGAGGAACGCACGGTCGGTCCGAGCCTGGGCAAGGAGAACATCCAGCAGGGCTTCAATTCGGCCGTGATCGGCTTCCTGCTGGTGGTGTTCTTCATGGCGATCTACTACCGCGTGTTCGGGTTGATTGCGAACCTGGCGCTGTTCGCCAACGTGGTGCTGGTGGTGGCGATCATGTCGATGATCCAGGCCACGCTCACATTGCCGGGTATTGCAGGTATCACGCTGACGGTCGGTATGGCGGTCGACGCCAATGTGCTGATCTTCGAGCGCATCCGCGAGGAGCTGCGCAACGGCAATACGCCGCAGGCCAGTATCCATGCCGGCTATGATCGCGCGATGGCGACCATCATCGATTCGAACGTCACGACGTTGATCGCGTCCATCATTCTGTTTGCGTTCGGCAGCGGCCCGGTCAAGGGCTTTGCCGTCACATTGTCGATCGGTATCGTGACCTCGATGTTCACCGCGATCATGGGTACGCGCGCCGTGGTCAATCTGATCTATGGCCGACGCCGCGTCAGCAAGCTCGCCATCTGAGGTTCCGCATATGTTCAGCATCAAGCACGATATCGATTTCATGCGGCCTCGCTGGTGGTTCATGGCGATGTCCGCCACGCTGGTCGTGATCTCGCTGATCGCCATTGGCGTGCGCGGCCTGAACTTTGGCATCGACTTCACCGGCGGCACCGTCATCGAGGTCAATTATGCCAAGGCCGTGCCGCTCGCCGATGTGCGCGACTCGTTGCACAAGGGCGGTTTCCCCGACGCGCAGGTCTCCAACATCGGCACGGCCCGCGACGTGATGATTCGCGTTGCGCCGCGTGCGGAGAAGGATCGCGCCAAGGTCGGCGACCAGGTGGTACAGCTCCTCAGTCAGGGGAGCGCGCATACGGTGACGCTGCGCAAGGTCGATTTCGTCGGCCCGACCGTCGGCAAGGAGCTGCGTCAGAACGGCGCGCTGGCCATGCTGTATACCGTGATCGCGATCCTGATCTACGTGGCCTTGCGCTTCGAGTATCGTTTTGCGCTGGGTGCCGTGCTGGCGCTGGTGCATGACATCGTGATCACCGTCGGCGTGTTTGCGATCACCCAGCTCGAGTTCAACCTGACGGTGCTCGCGGCGCTGCTGGCGTTGCTTGGTTACTCCCTCAACGACACGATCGTGGTGTTCGATCGCGTACGCGAGAACTTCCGCAAGATGCGCAAAGGCAGCCCGGCGGGCATCATCAACGCGGCGGTGACGCAGACGCTGTCGCGCACCATCATCACCTCGTTGACGGTGGTGCTGGTGCTGCTTTCGCTGTTCTTCTTCGGTGGCAGCGTGATCCACAACTTCTCGCTGGCGATGCTGATCGGCGTCATCTTCGGTACTTATTCGTCGGTGTATGTGGCGAGCGCCCTGGCGTTGACGCTGGGCGTGAGCAAGGCCGATCTGATGCCGCCGAAGAAAGAGGAGATCGACGACCGGCCGTGAGGCGCCAGCCCGGTCGGATAGTGAAGCAACAAAAAAGGCCCGATCAGTGTCGGGCCTTTTTTGTTGCCGGCGTTTGGCGCCTGTTTCAGTCGCGAGCTTTCTTCTTGCCCAGGTGAGGATGCACGGTGGTCAGCATCGGCTTGAGAAGCTTGGGCGTCGCAGCGATCACGTTGCCGCTGTCGAGATACCCGTCGGCACCTTCGAAATCGCTGACCAGCCCGCCGGCTTCGCGCACCAGCAGCGATCCGGCGGCGATGTCCCAGGGATGCAGTCCGGCTTCCCAGTAGCCATCCAGACGCCCGGCGGCGACGTAGGCCAGATCGAGCGCGGCCGCCCCGGCGCGGCGGATGCCGGCGATCGGACCGATGAAGGCGCGCAGCGAGCCCATGTAGCTGTCGATGTCCTGGTCCTCGCGGAACGGGATGCCGGTGCCGAGCAGAGCGCCTTCCAGGCCGCTGCGCGTGCTGACGCGAATGCGGCGGTTGTTCAAAGTGGCGCCGCCGCCACGCGAGGCGCTGAACATCTCGTCCTTGGCCGGGTCGTAAACGACGCCGTGCTCGATGCGATCGCGATAGCGCAGGGCGATGGACACGGCATAGTGCGGAATGCCGCGCAGATAATTGGTGGTGCCGTCCAGCGGATCGATGATCCATTCATAGTCGCCGTCGCCCCGGTGCCCGCTTTCTTCCGCGAGGATGGCGTGATCCGGGTAGGCTTTGCGCAGGGTCCGTATAATGCTCTCTTCCGCCTGCCGGTCGACTTCGCTGACATAGTCGTTCCGTTGTTTATTCTCGACGGTGAGCGCGTCGAGTCGATCAGTATGGCGCAAGATGAGCGAACCCGCGGCGCGGGCGGCTTTGACGGCGGTATTGAGATAAGGATGCATGATGCGTGAAGGCTGCGAACTGGGGGCGCAAGGATACCAGACTATGCGTGCGAGTGATGAATTGAGGGGGGTGGACGCGTCCCGCCTGCGCTTCGTGTTGGTGGAGCCCAGCCATCCCGGCAACATCGGTGCGGCGGCGCGCGCCATGAAGACCATGGGGCTTTCGCGCCTGTATCTGGTACGGCCCGAAGCCTATCCGAGCGCCGAGGCGACGGCGCGCGCTTCCGGTGCGGACGACGTGCTCGCCCGTGCCCAGGTGTGTGCCACGCTGGACGAGGCCCTGGCCGGCTGCAGCATGGTGTTGGGGACCAGCGCGCGTTCGCGTAGCCTGGACTGGCCGACGCTACCTCCGCGCGACTGTGCTGCGCGGGTCGTGCAGGAGCAGGCCGCAGGCGGTGAGATCGCTCTGATGTTCGGGCGCGAGCGCAGCGGTCTGACCAATGTCGAACTCGAACGCTGTCATTTCCGAGTGCACATCCCGAGCAATCCGGAGTACAGCTCGCTGAATTTGGCGGCTGCCGTGCAGATCATGGCGTACGAGATGGCTTTGGCCGGTGCCGTCGAGCAAAAGGTGGAGGCCATCGTCGATGACGAGGCGGCGGATCAGGTCGAAGTCGAGCGGTTTTTCGACCATTTGCATAGCGCCCTGGTCGAGATCGATTTTCTCGATCCGGACAATCCGCGGCAACTGATGCGCCGCTTGCGTCGATTGTTCGGGCGCACACGATTGTTGACCACGGAAGTCAACATATTGCGTGGTATTCTTACCGCCGCACAGCGTCAGGCGAAACTGGCGCGGGAACGCTGACCCCCCGGGCCGGCATGACTCGAGTCTGGAGAATTCATGTTCGATCGCTTGCGTGAAGATGTCCGTTGCGTGTTCGACCGCGACCCGGCAGCGCGCAACACGTTCGAGGTGCTGACCACTTATCCCGGCCTGCATGCGGTCATCATGCACCGTTGGGCGCACGCCTTGTGGCGGGCGGGGCTGCTGTGGCCGGCGCGGGTGCTGGCAGTCTTCTCCCGCTGGTGGACCGGCATCGAGATCCACCCCGGGGCGAAGGTGGGGCGGCGGTTTTTCATTGATCACGGTATGGGTGTGGTGATTGGCGAAACCGCAGAAATCGGTGACGACTGCACGCTCTACCATGGCGTCACGCTGGGCGGAACCTCCTGGCAGAAAGGCAAGCGCCACCCCACGCTGGGCGATAACGTGGTGGTCGGCGCCGGCGCGAAAATCCTCGGTCCGATCCGTATCGGCAACGCGGCACGCATCGGCTCCAATGCCGTGGTGCTGAAGGACGTGCCGGACGAGGCCACCGCGGTGGGCATCCCGGCTCACATCATGCGCCGCGACGAGACTGCGCAACGCCGCCGTTCGCAGGCCAGCAAGTTGGGTTTCGACGCCTACGGCGTGACGCGCGATGCGCCCGATCCGGTGGCGCACGCAATTGACTGCCTGTTGGATCACACCCAACTGGTCGATGAGAAAATGGCGCAGCTCTGCGCGGCCGTACACAAGCTGGGCGGCGATATCGATGAGACTCGGCTGCCGGAAATCACCGGCTGCGAGCTCGACCCGGGAGCGAACGAAGTGTCGATCGACGAGGCCGAGCGAGCAGTCGGCCCTAATAGTTGACTAAATTGCTATGTTATGGGTAGTCTGTCGCCGTAACTGGAGCGTTATGCGATGAAATTAACCACCAAAGGCCGCTATGCGGTCACCGCCATGCTCGACTTGGCGCTGAACAACGATTCGGGGCCCGTAACGCTGGCGGACATATCCGCCCGTCAGGGCATCTCGCTGTCGTACCTCGAGCAGCTCTTCTCGCGTCTGCGCAAGAACGGGCTCGTCGTCAGCACGCGTGGCCCTGGTGGAGGTTACAACCTGGCGCGCGCCGCTTCCAGCGTGGCGGTCGGGGAGGTGGTCGATGCGGTCGATGAGCCGGTGGACGCGACACGCTGCGGCGGCGCCGCCGATTGTCACAATCATCAGCGCTGCCTGACCCACGATCTGTGGGCGGAATTGAGCGCACAGATTCGAGATTTCCTGATGCGGGTGAGCCTGGGCGAACTGATGGAGCGCGAAGGCGTGCGTATGGTTGCCGATCGTCAGGCCGGCGCTAGTTCGCGGTCTCGGCACGATTTCGTCGAAGCGGCCCTTCTCCAGGCGAAGTAGCTGTCGGTGCGCCCGAACAGGAACAATTTTTTATGGAGTTCAGAGCATGAGTGAGTTGAAAACCCCGATCTACTTCGACTATGCGGCGACTGCGCCGGTGGACGAGCGCGTCGCCAAACATATGTGCGAGTGCCTGACTCGCGAAGGCGTCTACGGCAATCCGGCTTCGCGCAGCCATCAGTTCGGCTGGGAGGCCGAGAAGCTGGTCGAGGAGGCGCGGGCCAACGTGGCGCAGCTGATCAATGCCGACCCGAAGGAGATCGTGTGGACCAGCGGCGCGACCGAATCCGACAACCTCGCGCTCAAGGGCGCCGCGCATTTCTATCAGCGCAAGGGCAAGCACCTGATCACCAGCCGCACCGAGCACAAAGCGGTGCTGGATACCTGTCGTCAGCTCGAGCGTGAAGGCTATGAGGTGACCTATCTTGATCCCGAGCCGAACGGCCTGATCCCGCTGGAACGTATCGAAGCGGCCCTTCGCGACGACACCACCGTGGTGTCGATCATGCACGTGAACAACGAAATCGGCATCATCCAGGATCTCGAGGCGATCGGGAAACTGACCCGTAGCCGCGGCATTCTGCTGCACGTCGATGCGGCGCAAAGCGCGGGCAAGGTGCCGTTGGACGTGCAGAAGCTCGATGTCGATCTGGTCAGCATGTCGGGCCACAAGATGTACGGCCCGAAGGGCATCGGTGCGCTTTATGTCCGACGCAAGCCGCGCGTGCGCATCGAAGCGCAGATGCACGGCGGCGGCCACGAGCGCGGCATGCGCTCCGGTACCCTGGCGACGCACCAGATCGTCGGCATGGGTGAGGCGGCGCGCATCGCCCGCGAGGAGATGGGAGCGGATCTGGAACGTATCCGCAGCCTGCGCGACCGCTTGCTACAGGGCGTGCAGCAAATGGACGAGGTCTATCTCAACGGTGATCTGGACCACGGCTTTCCGGGCATCCTCAACGTCAGCTTCGCTTTCGTCGAGGGTGAAAGCCTGCTGATGGCACTCAAGGATCTGGCCGTGTCGTCGGGCTCTGCCTGCACCTCCGCCAGCCTCGAACCGAGCTACGTGCTCCGCGCGCTGGGTCGGGAAGACGAGTTGGCACACAGTTCCATCCGCTTCTCCATCGGCCGCTACACGACTGCCGAGGAAATCGATTACGCCGTCGAGCGCATCCTCGGTGCAGTCGAGAAACTGCGCGCGCTGTCGCCGCTTTGGGAAATGCATCAGGACGGCATCGACCTGAAGAGCATCGAGTGGGCGGCGCACTGATCGTTGCTGGCGGAAATTAGGAGATAGATCAATGGCATACAGCGACAAGGTAATAGATCACTACGAAAATCCGCGCAACGTCGGGAGTCTGGACAAGGATTCGCTGGATGTTGGTACGGGGATGGTCGGCGCGCCGGCCTGCGGCGACGTGATGAAGCTGCAGATCAAGGTGAACGGTCAGGGGGTGATCGAAGACGCGAAGTTCAAGACCTACGGCTGCGGATCGGCGATCGCGAGTTCTAGCCTGCTGACGGAGTGGGTGAAGGGCAAGACGCTGAGCGAGGCGGGTGAGATCAAGAACACGCAGATTGCCGAGGAGCTGGCGCTGCCGCCGGTGAAGATCCATTGTTCGGTGTTGGCCGAGGATGCGATCAAGGCGGCGATCGCCGACTACCAGGGCAAGCGCGCCGGCGCCGAACAGCAACGCAGCGCCTGAGGTCATGGAGGTTGCAATGGGAATCACGCTCACGGACACCGCAGCCGACCGGATGCGCACGTTTCTCGCCAAACGCGAAAAAAGCGCCGGCGTACGTCTTGGCGTCAAGACTACCGGCTGCTCGGGCATGGCTTACGTGATGGAATTCGCCGATGAAGTCGATGTCGGCGACACCGTGTTTGAGGACAAGGGCGTCAAGATGCTGGTCAATGCCAAGAGCCTGGTCTACCTCGATGGCACCGAGCTCGATTATGTGCGCGAGGGCCTCAACGAAGGCTTCAAGTTCACCAACCCGAACGAAAAGAGCCGATGTGGCTGCGGCGAAAGCTTCAACGTCTGACAGCGTATGAGCACCGACGTTTTAGATTTCACCCGAAATGATTTCGAGCTGTTCGGCCTGGAGCCCGCCTTCGCGATCGATATTGGCGAGCTGCAAAGCCGCTATCGGGAACTCCAGGCTCGCTATCATCCGGATCGACAGGCTGCCGGCGAGGCACGCCAACAGCGCGAGGCGCTGCAGGCCTCGACACGCATCAACGAAGCTTATCGGACGTTGCGCGATCCGCGGCTACGGGCGCGGTATCTGCTGGCGCTGGCGAACGTCCCCCTCGATGAGGAGCGTGACACCCTTAACGATCCGGAATTTCTGATGCGGCAGCTGGAGCTGCGGGAAACATTGGAAGAAGCTCAGGAATCCGATGACGCACTGACCGCGCTTGATGCCTTGCACACGCGTTTGCGAGGGCAGCGAGGTGAACTTGTCGAGCGCTTCGCGCAACATTACGCCCAAGGGGTGTTCGAGTCGGCCAAGGCCGACGTATTGCAGATGAGTTTCTTCGACCGCTTGCTGTCTCAGATCGAGGAAAGGTTGTCCGCATTGGAAGACGCTCTGGACTGAACGCCTTTAGGTTGCCGGCGCCGGTTCGACAGCCGCTGATCTCGCACAATATCGCGTAGCGTGCCGCCTTGCGTGAGACACGCTGCTTCGCTTGTATAAACAATGGATTTTTCATGGCCCTGCTGCAGATAGCTGAACCCGGAATGTCGGCAAATCCCCACGAGCACCGCCTCGCGGTCGGGATCGATCTGGGTACGACCAACTCTCTTGTGGCGACTGTGCGTAGCGGTGTGGCCGAAACGCTGCCGGACGAGCAGGGACGCCACATCCTGCCTTCCGTCGTGCGCTACGTAGCCGAGGGGGCGCCCGAGGTCGGCCATGAGGCAAAGTCGGCGGCGGCCGAAGATCCTTTGAACACGCTGGCTTCGATCAAGCGTCTCATGGGGCGCGGATCATCCGACCTCAAAACGCTTGCCGGGCATGTGCCCTACGATTTCGCGCCCGGAGAAAGCGGTGTGCCGCGTATCCGCACCGCAGCCGGCGAGGTGACTCCGGTGGAGGTGTCTGCCGATATCCTGCGTACGCTCAAGCGGCGTGCCGAGGTATCCCTGGGCGGCGACTTGAGCGGTGCGGTGATTACCGTGCCGGCATATTTCGACGACGCGCAGCGCCAGGCGACCAAAGATGCCGCCACGCTTGCCGGGCTTAATGTCTTCCGGTTGCTCAACGAACCGACTGCGGCGGCCGTCGCCTACGGCCTGGACCAGGGCGGAGAAGGGTTGATCGCCGTTTATGACCTCGGCGGCGGCACCTTCGATATTTCCATCCTGCGGCTCAATCGGGGCGTGTTCGAAGTGCTGTCCACCGGAGGCGACAGCGCCTTGGGTGGTGACGATTTCGATCGGACGATCGCCGAATGGATCATGCGCGAGGCCGGTATAGAAGACGTCCGTGATCATCGCTTCATGCGTCGCCTGATGCGCGACGCATGTAGCGCCAAGGAAGCGCTGACCGATTCGGAATGGACCGAGATACGGGTGCAGATCGATGACGAACGCGAATGGCGGGGCACGCTGGATCGGGCGAGACTCAACGAGTTGCTCGATCCATTGATCCAGAAGACGTTGGCGTCGTGCCGACGGGCCCTGCGCGATGCCGACATCGAACGCGAGGATATCGTCGACGTGGTCATGGTCGGCGGCTCCACGCGTGTGCCGCGCGTGCGCGAAAAGGTCGGTGAGTTCTTCAGAACCGAGCCATTGGTGGATATCGATCCGGACAAGGTCGTGGCCGTCGGTGCGGCCCTGCAGGCCAATGTGCTGGCCGGCAACAAGTCGGAAGACGAGATGCTGCTGCTCGACGTCATTCCGCTGTCACTGGGCATCGAAACCATGGGCGGCCTGGTCGAGAAAATCGTCACGCGTAACACCACGATTCCGGTCTCGAGGGCGCAGGATTTCACAACGTTCAAAGACGGCCAGACCGGTTTGGTGGTCCATGTCGTGCAGGGCGAGCGCGAGCTGATCGACGACTGCCGCTCCCTGGCGCGTTTCACGCTCAGCGGGATCCCGCCCATGGTGGCCGGGGCTGCGCGCATCCGCGTTACTTTCCAGGTCGATGCCGACGGATTGGTCAGCGTGACTGCCCAGGAACAGGTCAGCGGCGTGCAGGCCGGGGTTCAGGTCAAGCCGTCATATGGTCTGTCCGACGAGGAGATCGCCGGCATGCTGCGCAGCTCTATCGACAATGCGCGCGATGACATGGTCGCGCGGCGCCTGCGTGAGCAGCAGGTCGAGGCTGCGCGCGTGATCGAGGCACTCGATGCGGCCTTGGAGGCGGATGGCCAGCGCTTGCTGGATGCCGCGGAACGTGCGCATATCGCCGAGGCGCGTGCCGTGCTGGAGCAGGCCGCGGCGGGCGGAGATCACGAAGCCATCGAGGAGGCGATCAAGCGGGTCGAGGCGGCAGCGGCCGACTTCGTCGCGCGCCGCATGGATACCTCGATCCGCAGTGCCATGGCGGGGCACCGCGTCGAAGATTTCGATTGAAACCGACCCGATAACCACTCAATACAACACAGACGATCAGGATCAACACATGCCACGTATCACGTTCCTGCCGCATGAGACGCTTTGTCCGCAAGGAGCGGAGATCGAGGTCGAATCCGGCGTCAGCGTTTGCAATGCCGCGCTGAGTAATGGTATCGAAATCGAGCACGCCTGCGAGAAAGCCTGCGCCTGTACGACTTGCCACGTCTACGTGCGCGAAGGCATGGAGTCGCTGGCGGACCCTGAAGAGGAAGAGGAAGATATGCTGGACAAGGCCTGGGGGCTGGAACCCGATTCGCGCCTGAGCTGCCAGGCTATCGTCCGTGACGAGGACCTGGTCGTCGAGATCCCGAAATATACGATCAACCTGGCCTCCGAAAACCATTAGGGAACGTAGCCATGAGCCTGACCTGGAATGATATCCGAGAGATCGCCATTGCCCTGGACGAAGCGCACCCCGACGTTGATCCGACGTATGTTCGCTTCACGGACCTGCACAGCTGGGTCTGCGCATTAGATGAATTCAACGACGATCCGGAGCGCTCTGGGGAGAAGATACTCGAGGCGATCCAGGCGACTTGGCTCGAAGAACGTGAATAAGCCGTCAGGCTATTTGTCAGGGTGGCTGTATAGCGAGTAAAATCCGTGCCCCCAAGGGCTTACAAACCCGCGCGTGACGCGGGTTTGTTGCTAGAGGGACCCCACCTTCGTTGCATGCGCGGCTGACGGCCGCGGTGGCGAGGAGCGAGCCACAGGATTTAGAACCAAGGAGTTGTACCGAACATGGCGGTCGAACGCACGCTTTCCATCATCAAGCCCGATGCCGTAGCCAAGAACATCATCGGTGAAATTTACAGCCGCTTCGAACGCGCCGGCCTCAAAGTCGTCGCCGCTCGCATGCAGCACCTCACGCGCGAGCGCGCCGAAGGTTTCTATGCCGTACACAGCGAGCGCCCTTTCTTCAACGATCTGGTCTCGTTCATGATCTCGGGTCCGGTGATGGTGCAGGTGCTCGAAGGCGAGAATGCCATTGCGCGTCACCGCGAAATCATGGGCGCCACCGATCCCAAGAAGGCCGAGCCCGGCACTGTTCGTGCGGACTTCGCCGACTCGATCGACGAGAATGCGGTGCACGGTTCCGATGGCGCCGAAACCGCCGAGCAGGAGATCAATTTCTTCTTCGGGCCAGACGAAATCTGCCCGCGCACGCGCTAAGGTCATGACTGCGGACGCAAAGCCCGTCAATCTCCTCGGCCTGGATCGTCAGGAACTCGAGGCGTTCTTCGCCGCTCGCGGTGAAGCGGGCTTTCGCGCCCGTCAGTTGATGAAGTGGGTGCATCATCACGGTTTGTCCGACTTCGAGCTGATGACCGATCTGTCGCGCAACCTGCGCGCGCTGCTGACGGCGGAAGCCGAGGTGCGTGCGCCGGAAGTCGTGCTGGAGCAGAAATCCGAGGATGGCACGCGCAAGTGGCTGCTGCGTCTGGACGACGGCAACTGCATCGAGACCGTGTTCATCCCCGACGACGGCCGCGGTACGTTGTGCGTTTCCTCGCAAGTCGGCTGTGCGCTGGATTGCACCTTCTGCTCCACCGCGCGTCAGGGTTTCAACCGTAATCTGACGCCGGCCGAGATCGTCGGCCAGCTGTGGATAGCCAAATCGAGGTTGCAACCGGAGCCCGGCTGTTCACGCGCGATCACGAACGTCGTACTCATGGGCATGGGCGAACCGCTGCTGAACTACGATGCGGTCGTCAGCGCCATGTCGTTGATGATGGATGACCTGGCCTACGGTCTCGGCAAGCGGCGCCTCGTCGATCACCATTACCTCGGTCGAGTCGAGGCGAAATACATGTTGCTTGAAGTAATCGAGCAGCCGCCCCGGGGTGGCGATGATGATGTCGCAACCATCCTTCAGCAACTGCCGTTGTTTGTCGTAATCCACGCCCCCATATATGAGCGCAAGACGCAGCCCGGTGTGGCGGCCGATGGCTTGGGCATCCTTCTCGATCTGGATAGCCAGCTCGCGGGTTGGTGCAATAATCAGCGCACGCGGGTCCTGGTCGCGACGCTCCGGCAGCGCATTGGTGGTCAGCAGCCGGTTCATCAGCGCGACCAGAAACGCGCAGGTCTTGCCGGTGCCGGTTTGCGCCTGACCAGCGACGTCACGCCCGGTCAGCGCATGCGGCAAAGCCAGCGACTGGATCGGTGTGCAGCGCAGGAAACCGCAATCGGACAGCCCCTGATGCAGACGCGGGTGCAGGTCGAATTGCTCGAAAAAAGTGTCAGTGAGAACTTGCTCTGCCATGGAAAAGAATATGCTCGAGTCAGGAAAGGGCGTCGCACCACGAAATGAAAAGGTTTCGATGATGGGCGCGCCGAGTTGGGCTGGAATACGATCCTGCCCCCGCGTATCTTGCTGGCACAGCGCCAGCGTTATCTCACGAGTTTAGCCGATGCCGGCGTAGCCGGTGTCATTTGTTCAAAGTGCGAGTTCGGACGGTATGCCCGTTTCACGCGCATTATCAAAAAACGGAGAATCCACATGAGTGACCTCATCAGCCACGTTACCGACGCCGACTTCGACGCGCAGGTGTTGCAATCCGATACCCCAGTGCTGGTCGATTTCTGGGCCGAATGGTGCGGCCCGTGCAAAGCCATCGCTCCAGTGCTCGAAGGTCTGGCAGGCGATTACGCGGGCAAGGTAAAAATCGTCAAACTCAATATCGACGAAAATCAGAAGACCGCCATCAACTACAATGTGCGTTCGATTCCGACCCTGCTGTTGTTCAAGAACGGCAAGGTTGAAGCCACCGAGATTGGCGCCAAGCCCAAGAGCGCTTATGCGCAGACCCTCGACCGCGCTCTGTGATACCGTTTTGCGCGACCGCCGTATCCGCGTTGGGGTACTGGACGGCGGTCGCGACCGGGTGCTAATGTAGCGCCCTGCCTGTGATTGCAAACCTTGACGCGGCCCTGATCCGCGCCTGCCCGTCGCGTCCGCTACGGGTGATCCCTGCCTTCCGTATGATTCGCGGCCTCGCTGCCGCCCGCCTCCCCGAGGACCGTCCGTGTCCGATATTGATGAAAACAAACCCATGACCGATACACCCAGCGATACCGCCGACAAATCGGCGAGCGCCGCGCCCAAGGCTGCACCACGCAAGTCACGCGCCAAGGCGCCAGTGCCCAGCACCGAGACCACAGCCAAGCCGGAAACATCGTCGGCCGCGCCCAAGGCTGACAACGCCAAGAGCGAAAGCGCCGCCAAAACCGGGACCACGGCCAAGACCGACGCTGCGCCAGCGGCCAGGACCGACGCTGCGCCAACGATCAAGGCCGACAGCGCGCCCACCAGCCAGCGCGAGCAAAGCCCCGCTGGCACGAACGCTGGCGGCGAGTCGAATGCCCACGAGAAGGCCAATGAGAAGGCCAACGATGGCAAGGGTGCCAGCAACAAGGGCGCCGGCGACGACGACCAGAACGGCGAATCGCGTTCGCAAGGCAACCGCGACGAGTCGCGCAACAAGCGCAACAACAAGCAACATGGCTCCAACGAGCGCGGCAACCGCCGCCGCCGGGGACGCCAGGAGCGCGGTCACCCTCAGCGCGGCCCGCGTCTGCCGGACGACTTGCCCGAGGACGACGAAAATGCCGAGGCCGGCGACGATACACGCCTGATCAACCTCACCGAGCTCAAGCGCAAGAATGCGGTCGAGCTGCTGAAGGTGGCCGAGTCGCTGGGCGTCAAGGAAGGCGTGGCACGCGCGCGCAAGCAGGACGTCATCTTCAACATCCTCAAGGCCCACGCCCGTTCCGGCGGTGGCATCTGGGGCGAGGGTGTACTGGAAATCCTGCCCGACGGCTTCGGTTTTCTGCGCTCGGCCGACGAGTCCTACCTGGCCGGCGCCGACGATGTCTACATCAGCCCCAGCCAGATCCGCCGCTTCAACCTGCGCACCGGTGACTATATCACTGGCCGGGTGCGCCATCCCAAGGAAGGCGAACGCTACTTCGCGCATCCTCAAGGTCGAGACCATCAATGGCGAGCCACCGGAAGCGTCCAAGAACAAGATCCTGTTCGAGAACCTGACCCCGCTGTTCCCGCGCAAAGCGTTCCATCTGGAGCGTGGCAACGGTTCCAGCGAAGACATCACCGGACGCATCCTCGACATGATTGCGCCTGTCGGCATGGGCCAGCGCGGCCTGATCGTGTCGCCGCCGAAAGCCGGCAAGACGATGATGTTGCAGAACGTGGCCCAGGCCATCGTGCACAATCATCCGGATGCGCACCTGATCATCCTGCTGATCGACGAGCGTCCGGAGGAAGTGACCGAAATGGCACGCAGCGTGCGCGCCGAAGTGGTCAGTTCCACATTCGACGAGCCCGCCGTACGCCACGTGCAGGTCG
Organism: uncultured Gammaproteobacteria bacterium; assembly: GCA_963751375.1. Lineage (GTDB taxonomy): Bacteria > Pseudomonadota > Gammaproteobacteria > DSM-5130 > Acidihalobacteraceae > Acidihalobacter_A. The sequence continues at coordinate 14,975 of CAVVUY010000002.1, read as the reverse complement.
CCGAAATGGTGATCGAGCGCGCCAAGCGCCTGGTCGAGCACAAGAACGACGTGATCATCCTGCTCGATTCCATCACCCGTCTGGCGCGTGCCTACAACACCGTGGTGCCGAGCTCCGGCAAGGTGCTCACCGGCGGTGTCGACGCCAATGCGCTGCAGCGCCCAAAGCGCTTTTTCGGTGCCGCACGCAACGTCGAGGAAGGCGGCAGCTCACCATCCTTGCCACCGCGCTGATCGACACCGGCTCGAAGATGGACGAAGTGATCTACGAGGAATTCAAGGGCACCGGCAACATGGAAGTGCACCTCAACCGTCGTATCGGCGAGAAGCGCGTCTACCCGGCCATCGACATCAACCGCTCCGGCACCCGCCGTGAAGATCTGCTGATCCCGGCGGACCTGCTGCAGAAGGTCTGGATCCTGCGCAAACTCCTGCATCCGATGGATGAACTGGCAGCAATCGAGTTCATGCTCGACAAGATGAAGAACACCAAGACCAACGAGGAATTCTTCAACGCCATGCGGCGGTAGGATCGCGACTCGGGCTTTGCGGTTCGCCGGAACCGCGCGCCTTTGCCAGCGAAGCACTGACGCAGGCGCCAAGTGCCGGATACCCACAGGGACAACTGGCCATTGCTATGGTCAAGGTCCATTTGGGACCATCGCAACACCCGGCGCAGGATTGGTCACGGTGCCGGTAACATCCGCTCCGCGCACGTCCGGCAGCATCGACCAATGCGCTCGGAGCCGCTTGCCCGACGGTGACTCGCATCCACGCCTGGCACGGCTTGCGGCGCCAACTGGCGCTACACTCTTGGCGTGGGCGGGAACGAGGATGGAGCAACCATGCGGATCTGCGTGTATTGCGCTTCAAGCGACAAGTCTGACCCGGCGTATCGCGAGGCGGCGCGGGAGCTGGGCGAGTTGCTGGCGGACGCTGGGCACAGCGTGGTCTATGGCGGCGGTTCGTCCGGGTCGATGGGCGCGGTGGCCGATGGTGCGTTGTCCAAAGGTGGCGAGGTGATCGGCATTTTGCCGCGTTTCATGGCCGACCTCGAATGGGGACATCCCGGCGTCACCGAGCTGCAACTGGTCGAGGACATGCGGGAGCGCAAGCACCGGCTGCTGACCGGCTCCGACGCCGTGGTTGCCTTGCCGGGTGGTTGCGGGACACTGGAAGAATTGTTCGAGGCAATTACCCTGAAGCGCCTGGGGATTTACGTCAATCCGATCGTATTGCTCAATACACATGACTTTTACCGGCCGCTGGACGAATTCATGGCGCAGGTCATTGGCGAGCATTTCATGAACCCTGAGCACGCCGCGATGTGGCAATTGGTTGAGCAACCCGAGCAGGTGCTGCCAGCGATCGCCGCGGCGCCACGCTGGAGCGAGCACGCCCGTGATTTTGCCGTCGTGCGTGGCTGAACGCCTGTCGCGCTTTGCCGGTTGCAAGCGCGCTGCCGTCAGCGCATATTTGCGGCATGAACGTGAGCAGCAAACACGCTTGTGAACCGGCTGCGGGCAACGAGGCTTGCCGGCGGCTGGTCGGCCCCTTGTTGCCGCGCAACGTCAGCAAGGAGATGGCTGCGATCGGCCGATGGGCCAAGCATATCGCGCCATCCATGAAGCTGCGCCGCTGGTATTGGGCACGCGAGCGATGCGGAACATGACAACGCTGCCTTCGCAGGCGTTGCCCGGGGAGCGGCGTGGGTAGCAGACCGGGACTCTGCGCAGCAGCGTCGACTTTGCTGCTGACGGCAGCATTGCCGGTCGCGGTGATGGCGGCGCCGGTGATTGCGCCATCGGTTCTGGCACAGGCGCACACGGCGGGCTCGGCGGATACCTTGATCCTGTTGTCGGGCCAGACACCCACAGCCTTGCTGCGCAACGACAGCGTACTGGCGCATCGGCGGGCATTGGTCAACGCATTGCGCAGTCAGGCGTGGGCCAGTCAGGCAAGCCTGCGCGCGTGGCTGGGCGCACAGCATGTGCCATACCAGTCATTCTGGATCGTCAACATGATCCGTGCCCGCCTCAGTGCCGCGCAGCTTGCAGCACTGGGCACGCGTGCCGACATTGCCCGTATCGACGCCAACCCGCTGATGCGCATGCACGCGCTGCCACGGGCAGCGGTCACGGCGGCCACGCCCCAAAGCACTGCCGGCATCGAGTGGAACCTGACCCAGATCCGTGCGCCCGAGGTCTGGGCCATGGGCATCACCGGCGAAGGTGTGGTGATCGGCGGCGAGGACACCGGCTTTCAGTGGGATCATCCGGCGCTGAAGGCGGCATATCGCGGCTGGAACGGTACCAGCGCCGATCACAATGACAACTGGCACGACGCAATCCATGCGGCCAACACCATATGTCCGGCCGACACCCAGGCACCGTGCGACGATCGTGGCCACGGCACCCACACCATGGGCATCATGGTCGGCGACGACGGTGGCAGCAACCGCATCGGCGTCGCACCCGGCGCGCGCTGGATCGGCTGCCGCAACATGGACGACAACGTCGGCAGCCCGGCGCGCTATATCGAATGCATGCAGTGGATGCTGGCGCCGACCGACCTCGCCGGCAACAATCCGCGCGCGGACCTGGCGCCGGACATCATCAACAACTCCTGGGTATGTATCGCCAGTGAAGGCTGCACCAGTGGCGAGGAAATTCATCAGGCCGTGGATACGGTGGTCAGTGGCGGCATCCTCTTTGTCGCCGCCGCCGGCAACAGTGGCACTTCGGGCTGTGCCAGCATCACCGATGCGCCAGCGATCTACGCCAACAGCTTCGTGGTCGGGGCGAGCACCGCATCCGGCACCCTCGCGTCATTTTCCAGCCTCGGGCCGGTCGCCGGTCTGGACCACTACAAGCCCGACGTGGTCGCGCCGGGAAATTCGGTGCGCTCGAGTCTTCCCGCCGACACCTACGACGTGCTCAGCGGCACCAGCATGGCGGCACCGCACGTGGCAGGCACGGCGGCGCTGATCATGTCGATCAACCCGGCGCTGCGCGGGCACCCGCAACAAGTTGCCGACATCCTGCGCGCCACGGCGGTGCCGCTGACCGCGGTCAGCACGACCTGTGGCGGCGTTGCGGCGACAACCTATCCCAACCCGGTGCAAGGCTATGGCCAGATCGATGCCTACGCGGCTGTGATTATGGCCGATACGGTGTTCGCCGACGGCTTCGAGTAACCCGGCTCAAGCGTACTGTTGACGTCGACGGCAAACCCATGACAGTCGTGATCGCGCAGCGTCGGCGCCCCGAGCCGGGCGATCAAGCCGCCATCGACGAGGCGACTCTCTCGGCAATTGGTGTCGGCGACAATAGGCTGGGCGACGTTCCAGCGCCAGAGGTCGACGTGCATCAAAACGACTTCCGAACCTTGTGCAAGCACGCAGCCAAAGGCCGCGCGAGGCTGATTTGCGGTGCGCGCAACGAAGAGCAGAGCAACACCATTGTGTTGCATGCGTTGTTATTTGACACCCCCGAGGCAGAGTGCTAAGTTTTATTGGGGATCTAGGATAGGTCACAAAAATTTACCAAGGAGAGCTATATGGATATCCGGTACACATTTCTTGCAATGATGGGCATTGGCTTGTTGTCCGCAAGCGCGGCAGCCTTCGCTTCCTCCCCCCCCCCGCACAGCTTACGCAGTTCAAAACCGACCAGTCGACGCAAACGATAACAATCAAGTTCAGTAACGGCTTGATCGAAAAAATCGATCTCGGAGCAGACGAGGTTACTGGATCGCTCGACGGGGTTGAAAATACGGTTTCACTCAACACAGCGCTGTTGCAGGCCACGAACAATGATCCACAAGCTGCGGCGCAGCTGTATTCGGATCTGGTTGACGCGATGAAATATGGCGGCACACTCAAGCCGGCCGCGGGCAGTCTAGGCCCTGTGGGCGGCGGAGGCGTTCATTTTCAACCGCACGCGGTTCCGTTCGGCTTTAAGGATAATCCAGCATGCAACTATATCCCCAACCTGGTCACCTGCGAATCTAATCCGGACTATTGGAGCAATAAATACCTCTTTTCATGGCACCCACCCAGCCCAAACGGAGGCCCGTACGGCCCACCCCCATCGGGACCCAACGGCCAGCCTGACATTGGCGGTTGCGATCCGGAAGACATCCAGTGCCAGATGTTCAACCATGATCGGAAGCAAGCGTGCGATGCGATTGCTCAAGACATGGTCTTGACCGCAGGCGCAGAGATATCAGGACTTGAGGTTTGTGGTGTGGCCGGAGTACCTACACTTGGAATGGGATGTTTGGGCGGCGCAGTTCTATTCGCGGGAACGCTCTGGCACGGCCTCCAAGACCAAGCTAAATGCGACACGCCATATCCCGGTCCACACGGTTAACTGTCATGAATGTCAAAGCCAATGTTGGCAAATACTGGCGCGCTTTCCTGAAAGCCCGAGGGTTCGCAATTGTAGGATTCGCTCTTATGGGCGGTGCGCTGGTGCACGGAATGTGGCGCGAAAATGAGAGTGATGTCGCCACTGGCGTCATACCGGCGCAAGATCGCTTCCGAATGATCGTTACAATGGGCGATTTCTTCTTTTTCGTCATCTTCATATGGCTGCTTTCTTGGCTATTAGCTACTTGGCGCCAAGCCGCACAAAACGTGTCTTGAAGACAGGAGCCATGGTCACATTGGCGTTGTTCATGATCTGGAAAACGTGCTCGGTCTATCTGCTGGTGCCCGCCGCGATGTGAGCCGTATCACGAACGCGTGACGGCAATGGACCCGCCGATTGGCTCGCACAAGTCAATCGGCGACTTTGCTTGGCGGACGTTGCCAACGCTTGAGTGCCTCGCGCGTGCGTATGTGGCCGAGTTTGATCAGTTCCTCGGCGCGATGAAATTCGTAGAACGCGCACGCGTTGCGCGGCACGCTGATCAGCAGATCCGGTGGTTGCGCGGCCAGCTTCAGGCGAGTGATGGTGCCCTGCACGACGTCCAGCGACTGCATGAACAGCTCTAGCGTGCCCGGCTGTGGCGCGCGCTTCTGATGGTGGTTCAAGGATGCGACGAAGGCGGCCAGTTTTTCGCGGTAGCCGGCGGGTTGCTCGCGATCATCGTCGGTACTCGGCAGCAAGCGATCAAGCACGCCTGTGTCGCTGGAGGATGCTCCGGCTTCGGCGGTGTCGACAGCTGTGGCCGCGTCACCCAGCAGCTCTATCGACCCATTGACGTCGACCGCGAGCGTGTAGTCATTATGGTCGCGCAGGGTCGGCGCCACTGGCACCGGATTGAGCAGTCCGCCGTCGACCAGCAGACGACCCTGATAGCGGTGGGGGCGAAAAACCGTCGGAACGGCGATTGATGCGCGGATGGCGTCAAACAACGGGCCGCTGGAAAACCACACTTCGCGATGCGTCTCAAGGTCTACGGCGACGGCGGTGTAGGTAATCGGCAAGTCCTCGATGTCGAGGTCGCCGATCAGCTCGCGCAGCACATTGATAATGCGGTTGCCCTTGATGAAGCCGCCACCCGACAGCGTCCAGTCGAGCAGTCGCAGTATGTCGAAACGTTGCAGCGGGCGCACCCAGTCGCTGTAGGCATCGAGCTTGCCAGCGGCGTAGATGCCGCCGATCAGCGCACCCATGGAGCTGCCGGCAATGGAACGGATATCGAATCCCTGGGCGATGAGTTCCTCGATCACCCCAATGTGCGCATAGCCGCGCGCGCCACCGCCACCGAGGACCAGCGAGACAGTCGGCCTGTCGGGTGATTTGTTGGCATTGGCGACCGGGGCGTTCACTGATCGTACGCTCCTATCGCCAGTTGCAGGAGGATTTTCATTTCTTCGCGCAGCGAAACCGGCGAGATGATCTCGGCATCCGGACCATACTTCATTACGTCCATCAGCAGTTCGCGCGAGTTGGAATACGGCAGCTTCAATTCATAATGACCGTCGTCCAACCATTTGCCCTGCTGTTGCGAATGCCAGTGTTCGTCGGCTACCCAGCGTGCAGCGTGGGCCGAAAAGCGGATGGTCGCCATAGCCTTCGGCGCACCGGCAAAAATGCCATAGCTGGACGCCAGCGTCTGATCCAGTTCCTCGATGCCAATATCGCGCGCTGGCTCATCGAGTGTCTGCACACGGGCCATGCGGTCCAGCGCGAAGCTGCGCAGCGCCTCGCGATCATCGTCCCAGGCATCCAGGTACCAGTTGTCGCGGTAGTGGGTGAGGCGTTGCGGCGAGACGGTGCGCCGGCTGTCGACCTCGGTGGTACGCGCCCGGTAGGCAAACCGCACCTTGTGCCGACCAAGCACTGCGCTGGCCACCGCGCGAAACACCTGCTGGTCCATGCGCCGCGCACCCGACGACAGCACGCGGATGCGCTCCAGCGGCGGCGCATTCTGGTGCGCGTGCTCGCTGAGCAATTGCTCGATGCGCGTCTTGATCGGCGCCAGTGCATCGCTGAGGACGCCGGGGTCGGAACGTCCGATGAGTTCGTGCAGCGCCATCAGCGCGGCCAATTCATCGCTGCTCAGCCACAGCCCGGGCAGCTCGAAAAGCTCGGCCTCGTCAGCGTGGTAGCTGAAGGCTGCTTCCTCGCCGCCGGCGCTGTCGATTGGCGCACCGAGACCGTCGCGCAAAAAAGCGATATCGCGATACAGAGTCGCACGCGAGCAGTCGAGCTGCTCCATCAGGCGTTTGAGCGGCACCGGATAGCGCGCCTGCTTGAGGCTGCGGTGCAAGGTGAGAATGCGTTCGTAACGGTCCATGCTGCACAGCATGCGGCGCAGCGCGGCTGTCGGCAAGGGGCTGCAGAGCATTGCTCCGTGCCGACACCCGGATATTGTGCGCCGCTTGTCAGGTTGCGGCGCGCAGGCTCGGGCGTTCGCGCCGCTCCCGCGGCCCGGGAGTCGCTTTGCGCCTTGATCCGCCTTGCCGCTGGCAAATTTCGGCCAACCACGGTGCCGATGCGTGCGATCCGGTAACATCGGCATCCCGACTGTCTTGGGCGTACCGATGCCGCACCGTCATCTGAAACTCAACGAGCCCGCGGGCGACGATGTCAAGACCACCACGTGCCGTGTGTGTGCGTGCAGGTGCGGCGTCCGGGTGCATCTCAGAGACGGTCGCGTGCGCTACATTGATGGCAACCCCCAGCATCCAGTCAATCAGGGCGTGACCTGTGCCAAAGGGTCGGCCGGCATCACGCAGCACTTTTCGGCGGCACAGCCGCACAAACCGCTGCTGCGCGTGCGCATGGAGCGCGATCCCGCACCGCGCAAGCCGGGGCATCGCGCTGAAGTCGCTGCGGAGGGCGCCATATGAGTTGGCAGGCGTGGGCCACGGTCGCCATCATCGTTGGCGCAATGGCGCTGTTCGCCAGCGAGAAACTGCGCATTGATCTGGTCGCACTGCTGGCGCTGGCGGCGCTGATGATTCTCGGCATCGTCAGTCCCGAGGAAGCGCTGTCCGGATTCAGCAACGAGGCCACGGTGACCGTGGCGGCCATGTTTGCCATGAGTATCGGCATTGAACGTTCGGGCGCGCTGGAGCCGCTGGGGCGATTATTGTCGCGCATCAGGCAACCGTGGCTGCTGAGTCTGGCGCTGATGGTCACCATCGCGCCGCTCGGTGCGTTCATCAAGAATACCGCCCTGGTGGCGATCTTCGTACCGCTGGCCTTGCGTGTGTGCCAGCGTTCGCACATGTCACCGGCGCGGGTATTGATGCCGATGGCGTTTGCCGCGCAGATGGGCGGTGTGTGCACCTTGATCGGCACCTCATCCAATCTGCTCACGGACTCCATCGCCCGGCAGCATGGCATGGCCGGCTTTGGCGTATTCGAATTCACGCAGCTGGGCGCGATTCTTGCGGTCGCCGGCATCGTCTACCTGATGGTCGTTGGTCGCTGGTTGTTACCCAAGACCGTCGACGCGCAGATGCCCGCCGAAGCGGACATCGGCAAATACGTCACCGAGCTGCGCGTCAAGGAAGATTCTCCATTGGTGGGCAAGAAGATCGCCGAGATTGGCATGGGCTCAACCTACGGTGTGTTCCCGCTGGAACTGTTGCGCGGCGACAAACACATGTGGTCACCCCGTTCGCAGGCGCTGGCGGTCAACGATGTGCTGCTGGTGCGTGGCCAGTGGGACAAGCTGGAAGATTTCCGCAAACGCGCCGGCCTCGGCAACGCCTCGGAAAGCCGTTACGTCAAGGAAAGCGGACCTCCACGGATACTCACCGAAGTCATGGTGGCACCGGCCAGCAGCGTCGAGGGGCGCAGCATCAGCGAACTCGATTTCAAGTGGCGCTACGACGCCACCGCGCTGGCCATCCACCGCCGCGGCCACATCTTGCGCGAGACGCTGCGCGAGATCAGCCTCGAAGTCGGTGATGTGCTGTTGCTGCTGGTCAACGAGGAGGCGATGCCGCAATTGCGCAGCGACGACCGCGTGGTGGTGCTCAGCGAGCGCGAGGACGCCATGCACACCTCGCGGCGCGCGATCATCGCGGTAGCAATTCTGGCTGCGGTAGTGATCGCCGCCGCACTGCGCTGGTTGCCCATTCCCGTAGCGGCGATCTGCGGCGCCGTGACCATGGCGCTGACCGGCTGCTTCGGGCGCAAGGATCTCTACCAGGCCATGGACTGGAAAATCATCATCCTGCTGGGCGCGATTCTGCCCCTGGGTATTGCCATCGAGCGCACCGGCTTGTCGACGGTGGTGGTCGGCGGCAGTCTGTCCATGGTCGGCGACCACGGCCCGCTGGCAGCCTTGCTGGTGGTGTATCTGCTGACCGCACTACTCACCGAGTTGATGGGCCATAACCCCTCGGTCGTATTGATGGTCGGTATAGGTGTCTCGGTGGCCCACACGCTGCATGTGGATCCCGCGCCGTTCGTGGTGGCGGTGGCATTCGCCGCAGCCACCTCGTTTGCCACCCCGGTGGGCTACCCGACCAACACCATGGTCTATTACGCTGGTGGATATCGGTTCACTGATTTCATGAAAGTCGGCATTCCGTTGATCCTCCTGTTCTGCGCCTTGTCCATGTTCCTGATTCCTCGTATCTGGCCTTTTCACCCGTGACCATGCTGCCGCTGCCAGCGACAAGAAAGCCCGGTTTGGTGATCGACGTCGACACCCGCGTTGGTTGCCAGTTGCGTGCGCGGGCATGCCCATCCGGCGCGCGCGAGGAAACGTTCGATGCTGACACGCCGCCGGCACCGCTGCGCCGGCTTGATCGCGCGCTGTCGCACTAACCGAAGCGGACCCATGCGCCCATCATTCTCCGTCATCGTATTCACAGTGCTGGCCGGGGCCGGCTATGGCATCTGGATTTGGCTCGGCCTGGCGCTGAACCTGGGCGCATATCCGCTTGGACGCAGCGTGGTGTTGGTCCCGCTGGCAATCGGCTTTGTGCTGGTCAGCGCCGGCCTGCTGGCATCGACGTTGCATCTGGGCAAATCGCAGCGCGCCTGGCGCGACAACCACGAGCTGCGCAGTTCGTGGCTGTCGCGTGAGGTGGTGCTGGCTATCGCGACCTACCTGCCCATGGTGGCGGTGGTCCTGCTGGCACACGGCCGGCACCTGGATGCGGCGACCCGTGCCGCGGGACTCCTGCTGTCCGCCGGCGCGTTTGCCACCATTTACGCCACCGCGAACATTTACCACTCACTCAAGCCGATTGAGGCCTGGCGGCATGCTCTGGTGCCGCCGGGGTACCTGTTGATGGCCATGATTTCGGGCGGCTTGTGGCTGTGGATGTATCTTGCGCTGCGCCAGCATGCGCACCACTTGACGATGGCGGCAAGCACGGGCGCGTGGCTTGCCGGATTGCAACTGCTGCTCGCCTCCAGCGTGTGGCTCAAACGTGCCTACTGGGCTGCCATTGATCGCCAGCGCGCTGCGCCGCGCACTAATCCCGGCGACGTCACCGGACTGGATCACTTCGGCCAGACGCGCGCACTGGAACCGCCGCACAGCGAGGAAAATTACCTGCTGCGCGAGATGGGTTTCGTGATGGCGCGACGCCATCGCGAGCCACTGCGCACTACGGCGCTGATGCTGGGCTTTGTCCTGCCCCTGGTGCTGGTCGGCGCCGGGATGCTGGTGCCCCGAATGCAATACTTGTCCGCGCCATTGGCGGTGGTGCTTGGCATGTGGGGCTTGTTCATCGAGCGTTGGCTATTCTTTGCCGATGCTCGCCACCGGGTCAGCGCCTCCTATCGGCAAGACTGACCGAGACCCGTGTTTACCGCTTCTGGCCTTTGTTTTTCAAGGAGAAATGTCTATGCGCAAGATTGTGTTGATATCCGTGCTGGCGTGCCTGCCGGCCATGGCCCACGCCGCAGGTCCGGCCGCGGCCACTGGCGACTGGAGCGGCACCGGCGAACTCGGGTTTGCGGCGACTCGCGGCAACACCAGATCCTCAACACTCAACGCCAAGCTGAGATTCACCAAGGAAGACGCCACCTGGAAGGACAGCTTTTACATTACCGCCCTGCGCAACAAGGGCACGGTGGCCAGCACGGAAGTGGTCAACGGCCAGACGGTCAGCGTTGACAAATATCAGTCAACGGCGAGCCGCATCGAAACCGGAGGCTCGTTGGGCTACAAGCTCAGTCTGCGCAGCTATATCGTCGGCGCACTGCGTTACGAGCGCGATGATTTCGCCGCCTATCGCTGGCAGGCAGCCGCATCGATCGGCTATGGCTACATCGTCATCAAGGACAAGAACACCGAACTGTCCTTTGAGGCCGGTCCGGGTTACAAGCGGGTTCAGCCGATCAACTTTGTCACGCCAGAGGGTGATCCACCGGTCCTGGTGCTGCACCGACCAGGAACCACGGGCGAACTGATTGCCCGCGGACTGATGAAATTCAAGCACCAGATCACCGACAACACATCGATCGAGGACACACTTCTTGTTGAAGCCGGCAGTTCCAACACGTTCTACCAGAACGACGCCGGCCTGGTGGTCAACATGAACAAGAAGCTGGCACTGAAGCTCGGTTACCAGGTGCGCCACAACACCCAGATTACTGCTGACACCAAAACCACGGACCAGTTGTTCACGACCAACCTGGTTTACAACTTTTAGAAGGCAGGACCGGGAACGCGGGGCTCGACACTGGAGATTCGTGGCGCTACGGCGCTGTCGGGCGCTGGCTGGATGTCCAGGCAGGAGAGCGGGGGCAAACCCGCCCTGCCCTGGTCATGACTGCGCATCTAGCGTTGCGCCCCATCCAGCAGGGCTGCCAGGGTTTCGCGTGCCTGCTCGACGCCGGTCCGCTTGCTTGATGAAAACAGCTGTGCGGTGGCCAGCCAACCGGCGTTGGCGATCTCGCGCTCGACTGTATGCAGCGTTGCCGTTGCCGGACCGCGCGCCAGTTTGTCGGCCTTGGTCAGCAGGCAGTGACACGGCAAGCGCAAGTCCGCGCAAAAGGCCAGCAATTGCTGATCGAACTCACGCAGCGGGTGGCGGATATCCATGATTAATACCAGCGCGCGCAGGCTTTTGCGGTTGCGCAGGTAGCCATCGATGACTTCCTGCCAGTGAGCGCGCATCGGCAGCGGGACCTTGGCGTAGCCATAGCCGGGCAGATCGACAAGCCGCCGTGCTCCGTTCAGGGTAAAGACCACCAGTTGCTGGGTGCGACCCGGTGTCTTGGAAATGCGCGCCAGCTTTTGCGTGCCCGCCAAGGTATTGAGTGCGCTGGATTTGCCGGCGTTGGAGCGCCCCGCAAAGACGATTTCCGCGCCCTCGTCGGGAGGCAATTGGTGAAGTTCATGCGCGGCCAGAAGGAAGCTGGCGCCCTGGAAGGGGTTCATGGCGTTTGACCGGTTGTGGTGGGGAAGGGATAATTCGCGGGTTTCCGGTCCGCATTGGCGGCCGGTGGATCATTCAGTCGCGGGAGACTAGTGTATGAGCTTTCGACCCATTATTGCCTTCGCCGCCGTGCTGGCTGCCGGCGTCGCGTTCGCACAGAGTGGGTCGCCGGGCGCACCCGCAGCGGCTGCCACGGCGCCTGCCACCGCCACCAGCACCGTCGCATCAGCCGCGAGCAGTGCCCCGGCCGCCGCATCCAGTGCCGCCGCGGGAAGCGCAGCAACGCCTTCGGTGGCCAGCACGACCGTCAAGCCGGGCGATCCCAAAGCCGGCAAGACCAAGGCCACTGTGTGCGGTGCGTGCCACGGGATCGACGGCAATTCGACCAACCCGCAATTTCCGCGCCTCGCTGGGCAAAACGCGCACTACATTGCCCAGCAGCTCGCCAAGTTCAAGAGCGGCGAGCGTTCCAATCCAATCATGCTGGGCTTTGCCTCGGCACTCAGCCCTCAGGACATGGCGGACATCGCCGCCTATTTCAGCGAGCAGACGACGCAAGCCGGTGTAGCCGACGATGCGCTGGTCGGTCCTGGCGAAAAGCTGTACCGCGAAGGCAACGCCACGCACAAGATTCCGGCATGCATGTCGTGTCACGGCCCGGATGGCGCAGGCAATCCGGGGGCTCCCTACCCGCATCTGGCTGGCCAGCATGCCGATTACGTGCAGGCGATGCTGACTGCATGGCACGATGGCGCTGCGTGGGGCAAGGACGACCACTCGCAAATCATGCCGACCATCGCCAAGCGTCTGGACAAGCACGACATTGCGGCATTGGCGAGTTATATAGAAGGTCTGCATACGGCCCAGCCAGCCGGTAGCAACAGCAAGCCATAATCGGCATGTGGTGCCGGGACGCGGTTCAGGCCGTTTGCGGCAGACTGCAGAATTTGTGAAGTTTCGGAGAATGCAATGTTGATGCGATGCTTGGGCGCTGCGGCGCTGATGATGCTGGTTGCGGGCCAGGCTCTGGCGGCCACGCCGACCTGGGTGGCGGGCAAGAATTACACGGTGATCCAACCCGCACAGCCGACCGCCACGCCTGGCAAGGTCGAGGTTATCGAGGTGTTTTCCTACGGCTGCCCGCATTGCCACGACTTCGCGCCATTTGCCGACAAGATCGCCAAGGCACTGCCGCCCGATGCCGAGTTCGTGACCATGCCCGCCGGCCTCGGCCACGGCGCCTGGGCCACCTTCGCCCGTGGCTACTACACCGCCAAGGCACTCGGCGTCGCAGCCAAGGGGCACGATGCCCTGTTCAAGGCAGTGTTCGACAAGCAAACCATCTCGCCGGTCAATCCCACCCTGGAGGATTTGGCAAAGTTCTACTCGCAATACGGTGTCGACCCGAAGGTGTTTCTGGCCACCGCACATTCGTTCGGCGTGAATGCAAAAATTACGCGCGCCAATGATCGCGCCAAGGCGTTCGGCGTCACCGGCACACCCACTATCGTGATCGACGGAAAGTACCGTCTGGACGTGGCCAGCGCGGGCGGCTTTGCGCAAACCGTTGAGCTGACACACTACCTCGTAATGAAAGAACTGGCAGCGATGCACGCCAAAGACGCGCCTGCTGCTGCAGGATCCAAATAAGAACCATCCGGCGTCATACTTGTCCAAGACGGGTGGCGGCAGTTTGCCGCTATACCGTCGAAATCAGCGGAGTCCCCGATGAAGTTCAAACATGTTCTTGCGGTCTTGGCCGGCGCGATGCTGGTGACCGCCTGTTCCGCCCAGGAAAGCACCACCAATGCCACGCCGTCGCCGACGTGGACGGCCGGCACCAACTATTACGTGATCAGCCCCGCGCAACCCACCGACAGCGACAAGGTGGAAGTCACCGAGGTGTTTTCCTACGCCTGCCCGCACTGCGCGCACTTCCAGCCGTGGGCCAACAAGCTCAAGGCCAGCCTGCCCGCCGGCGCGGTGATGAACCTCAAGCCTGCGGTGTTCCACGAGTCTTGGGAGCCGTTTGCCGAGGCGTATTACACGGCCAAGGCCATGGGCGTGCTGGACAAGACCCACCAGGCACTGTTCGACGCCCTGCATCGTGACCATCGCCCGATTCGCAGCTTGCAGGACCTGGCCCAGTTTTACGCTGATTACGGCGTCAAACCGCAAGATTTCCTCAGCACCGCCGAATCGTTCATGGTGCAGACCGCAATGACCCGCGGCATTGATTGGGAGCGCGCCTGCGGCGTCGACGCCACGCCGACCATTATTGTCAACGGCAAGTACCGCATCACCGCAGAATCTGCTGGTGGCGATGAGCGCCTCATCCAGTTGGTCGATTGGCTGACCCGCAAGGAACTCGCCGCGAAGCACGCCAAGGCCTGAGCGTCAAAAACCCATGCCGGTCGCGCCCGCCAGTGCAACAACACCGCCTGGCGGGCGCTTGCGTTTGCTAAGCTGCAATATCCTCGCGGGCGCCAGCATCGACCACTACCACGAATACTTCACGCGCAGCTGGGCGCAGGTATTGCCGCATCGGGACAAGCTCGCCAACCTCGACAGTCTGGCCGAACTGATCAGCGGGTTCGATGTTGTGGGCCTGCAAGAGGCCGATGCCGGCAGCCTGCGTTCGGGTTTCCTGAACCAGACGCAATACCTCGCCGAGGCGGCCGAAATGCCGTTCTGGAGTCACCAGCCGAATCGTCGCGTGGCGCGGATGGCTGCGTCATCCAACGGGCTGATCTGCCGCTCCGAGCCGAGCGCGGTGTTCGACTATCCCCTGCCTGGCCGTATTCCCGGGCGCGGCGCCTTGCTGGCACGCTTCGGCGAAGGCCCTTCGGCGCTGGTGGTTGTGGTCGCGCATCTGTCGCTGGGCACGCAGGCGCGCAAGCGTCAGCTCGACTTCATAGCCGACCTGCTCAGCGAACACCAGCACGCCGTGTTGATGGGTGACCTCAACTGCGAAGCCGGAAGCGCCGAGTTGCAGAGACTGTTCAAGCGCACCGCACTGCAAGCGCCGCAAATCATCCAGCCCACCTTTCCGAGCTGGCAACCACGCCGCGCAATCGACCACATCCTGGTCTCGCGCGATATCGTGGTGGAACGCAGCTGGGCTCTGCCGAATGCGTTTTCCGATCATCTGCCGCTCGCCGCGA
>CAVVUY010000001.1:0-34372 GCA_963751375.1 uncultured Gammaproteobacteria bacterium | reverse complement strand
AGTGATTTCAGACTCTGGCTCAGCTCGGCGGCGATGCTGGAGCGACTCTCGTTAGTCTGGGTGCCGTTGTTGGCCTGCAGCGTCAGCGTACGTACGCGCTGCAGCACGTTCTGCACCTGCGTCAGCGAGCTCTGCTCGAGACTAAGTCGAGAGGTGGCCGCATCGCCATTTTTCTGCAACTGCGTATTGGTGTCGATGGCCGACTGCAGATTCAGGGCTTGTGCCGCTCCGGCCGGATCGTCGGCGGGCGTCACGATGCGCCGACCGGTGGACAGCTGCTGCTGTGTGTGATTCAGCTGTGACTGCTGATCAAGGATTGCACTGATGCTAGTCTGGCTGATTTCGGCAGTGGAAAGACGCATGGCGGAATCCTCAACGTACCGCGTTAATCAGGGTTTGGAACAAGCTGTTGGCCGTCGAGATAACCTTGGCGGATGCCTGGTAGGCCTGCTGGTACTTGAGCAGGTTGGCGGCCTCCTCATCCAGGTTCACGCCGGATATGGACTGCTGCATCGACGTCGCTTGGTTGAGCAGCGATTGATGCGTCTTGGCGTCGTTCTGCGCGGCCTGGGTCTTGGTCCCTACATCCGCGACGAGTTGGCTGTAGGTATCGCCAAGACTTGCCGTACCACCCTGTAGGAAGGTCTTCTGCTGCAGCGCCGACAACTGTAAGGCATTGCCATTGTCGCCTGAACCGGTGGGCGCAACGACGAAGGTGTCGCCGTTTGCCGCAGCACCGCCTATGGTTGTTTGCCAACCATTGAAACTGACCGTCGTGCCGTTCGGATCGAAGGTCTGCCCTGTGGCGAGAGTCGTACCCGTAGTGTTGTCGACCACGTTGTAAGTGGTCGCCGAAGTCATGCTGATGGTGACCTTGTCGCGCAGATTCGCGTTGGTCGGGTCGAGAATCTGCATGGCGGAGATCGTGCCGGTGCCGGTGTTGGTCTGAGTGGCGGTGCCTACGACCGGCGCTGCGGCCGCGATCTGCCTGGGATCGGTCGCCGCCATGGTGATGTCACGGGCCGCATATCGTGTCGGCTCTATGGTGAAGCTGTCGCCGGCCGAAGCGGTGGTTGGCACGTTGATGGTGAGACCATCCGCAGTGTACGAACCCGGCGAGCCCGCCACTGGGGTCATGGTGACAGCCTGGCCCGAACCCGCCACCTTGAGCGTCCAGTTGCTGCCGTCGTACGAGAGCTGATAGTCGTTCGTGGTCAGCTTGCTCACGTCGCTGATGGAGTAAGTAGCTACCCCGCTGGTCGTCGCATTACCTGTCGCCGGAAAGCTGTTCTGCACCGTGTTCGGCATCGGCACGTTGAAGAAGTTGCCGCCCTGACTGCCGGTCAGATCGATGCCCTTGGCCTGCTGCGCATTGAATTCCTGGCCGATGCCGATAGCGAGACGCCCCAACGCGTTCTTGGCGTTTACCAGAACCTGGTTGCGCGCTTCCAGCAGACCGCCGAGACTGCCGCCGGTGACGACGTTCGAAACCGGCACATCGCCGGCCTGCGTCTTGAACACCAGATCAAGCTTATTCGGGTCGCCGCTGAGATTAGCCGTACCCAGCTTGGTCACATCGGAACCGACCACAAGTGCCTGTCCGGTGCCCACCATGACGTTGATGGAACCGTCGCTCTGACTCACCGTCTTGACGCTGACGTACTGCGCAAGTTTGTTGACCAGGGCATCGCGCTTGTCGAGCAGGCTGTTCGGCTGGCCGACTATGTTGCTGGTGTTGGAGGCTACGATCTGAGTGTTGAGCTGAGCGATCTGGGTCGCCATGCTGTTGATGCTCGAAACATCGTTGCCGATCTGCCCATTGAGCCGACTGCTGATGTTGTCGATCTGCTGGTAGAGCGTGTTGAAACGACCGGCCAGCGTACCTCCCTGGCTAATCAGATCCTGGCGCGCAGAGATCGAGGACGGATCGTTGGCGACGCCCTGCACCGAGTTGAAGAACGACTGCAGCGCCGGTTGCAGCCCTGCGGTCTGATCCGCCAGCAGGTTGTCGACCTGCTGGGCATACTGGCTGTAGGTCTGATAACGGGCATTCGTGGCCGTCGCATCGGTGACCTGCGTGTTCACGAACTGGCTGATGATGCGCTGCACGCCGTCGACCTGCACGCCGCTGCCGAGGTAATAGCTGCCGGCGGCCTGTCCGGGCTGGGTCGAAAAGTCCACTCGCTCGCGGCTGTAGCCGACCGTATTCGCGTTGGAGATGTTGTTGCTCGTGGTCTGCAGCGCCTGCTGATACGACAGTAGCGCCGAAGTGCCGATACCGAGAATGTCTGCTCCTGCCATCTCCAGTCTCCCGTGGCGGCTACGCCGGCCACTCTGTGTCCTAGGTTAACGACGCGTCGCCGGAATTCTTGACCCCATCGATCCGTGCCAAGAACTCGTTACGCCCGAGGATCGCGCCGATCTTGGCGGCGTAAGCGGGGTCCGTGGCATAGCCGGCGTGTTGCAGGCCGGCGAGATACGCCGCAGGATCGTTGGCTTTGGCCAACGCCTGCTGGTAACGAGGATGTTGCGAAATCAGCTTGGCGTAATCGGCGAAGCTGGCCGCGACCGAGTGATAGGCACGAAAACTGGCGCGCTCGCGGCTGGCGACGCCGTCGCGGTATTCCACCGTAGGCACGCTGACCTGCGCCCCGCTCCAGTCCTTGCCGGCCTTTATGCCGAACAGATTGTTGCTGCTGGTGCCATCCGCAGCCGTGGGCACATGTTTGCCCCAACCGGTCTCCAGTGCGGCCTGCGCGACCAGCACGGCAGGCGTGACACCGATCTTCTCGGCTGCCGCGCGGGCATAGGGAAGGACGGCGTCGACAAAGGCCTGCGGCGATGCCGGTGGCCAGTCGGCGCCGGCCGTCTGATTTTGGGCCACTTCGGTCTGGGCGGCGGAGGCCTGGGCCGCATTCGCCGCAGCGTTCCGCGGCGACACGACGGTCGCGGCGGCCACGCTGCTCGGCGAAACGCTGCCGCCAGTGACGCCCAATGCCTTCTCGATCATCGTCCGCAGCCCCATACCCCGGCCCTGCGCCAGGTTGAGAGCCATCTGGTGGTCGTAAAGCCCTTGATACAAGCGTTCCTGCGAACTGCCGAACAGGCTGTTGTGCGGCGTCGCCTCGCGCATGGACTTGAGCATCATCTGGATGAACAGCGCCTCGAACTGCTTGGCCGCCTCGATCTTGGCCGCCGGCGTCTGCTCGCGCGCAGCCGCCTTGAGCTTGTTCAGCCCCTGGAAGTCCGTATAGGTGGAGGCTAGCGTGGCGGCGCCGGTGGGCAGCGACATGCTAGGGCCTATCCATACTAATGAGCGATGCGCTGCCGGAGCCGCTTTTCGTGGCCCGCCAGGCGCCGTAAGCGCCGTGTAGCCCGCCACACAAGCGAACGGCAACACCGCGGGACGCGAAAAGCGGCCCGGCCCTGCGGGTTGCGTCCGCCTGACCGCCACTCGGCGTTGCTCGTCGTTCATTTGGAATCACCAAACTTCTCTCCTCGCGCCTTGATCGGCGGTCAGGCGGACGCAACAGCGCACCGCTCATTAGTGTGGACAGGCCCTAGATCACCACCAGCTGCGCCTTGAGCGCGCCTGCCTTTTTCAAGGCTTCGAGGATGGCGATCAGATCGTCCGGCGTGGCGCCGACCTGGTTGATCGCGCGCACGATCGAATTCAGCGAGGTCCCCGGCTTGAACACGAAGGCATGCGCCTTCGCTGTTTGGCCGAAACCGTGGAATTCGGCGTCACCGTCGTCTGGCCGCCGGACAACGGAGCGGGCTGACTCACCTGCGGATTTTCGCTGATGGTCACGGTCAGGTTGCCGTGCGCCACCGCCGCCGGCAGAACCCGCACGTCGGCGCCGATGATCACGGTGCCGGTGCGCGCGTTGACCACCACCCGCGCGCGCGGCGTGGCCGGATTTACTTCGAGATTCTCGATGAAAGACACGAATGCCACGCGCTGGCCGGCCTTGACCGGCGCGTTCACGCGCACCGAAGTGGCGTCCATGGGCTCCGCGGTGTTCGGCCCCGCCGCCTGATTGATCGCCCGAGCCACCCGTTCGGCAGTGGTGAAGCTCGGCGTATTCAGATCGAGCGTGATGTGCTGCCCATGGTTGAACGGCGTAGCCACGCTGCGCTCGACACTGGCGCCGTTGGGAATCAGGCCGACAGTCAGCGTGTTGACCTGCGTGCTGCTGCCACTGGCGCCCTGTGCGCCATAGCCCCCAACCACCATGTTGCCTTGAGCCAGCGCATACACCTCGCCATTCGCACCGCGCAACGGCGTCATCAGCAGGGTGCCACCACGCAAACTCTTGGCGTTGCCGATGGACGAAACGGTCACGTCGATGTGCTGACCGGGTTTGCTGAATGCCGGCAGGGAAGCGCTGACCATTACAGCCGCGACGTTCTTGAGTTGGGGATTCGTGTTCGACGGCACGGAAACCCCGAACTGCAACAGCATGTTCTTGATGCTCTGGATGGTGAAGGGCGTCTGCGAGGTTTGATCGCCCGTCCCATCGAGGCCGACGACCAGGCCGTAACCGACCAGCTGGTTGCTGCGCACGCCGGCAATGCTGGCAAGATCACGCACCTTTTCGGCTTGCACCGGCGCAGTCGCCAGGGCACAGCCGAGCAGCAGCGCAAGCGCCGCCAACAACCGTTCCGGCCACCGAAACCGGTGCGCATTCATAGCGGCCACCAGGCGTTGAAGAAGCGGACCAGCCAACCCGGTCGGTTGGAGTTGTTGACCATGCCCTGGCCGCTGTATGCGATGTGAGTATCGGCAAGCTTGGTGGAAACGACGGTGTTTTGCGGCGAGATGTCGGCCGGCCGGACAATGCCCCGCAGCCGCACATATTCCCGCCCCTGATTGATCTGCAGCCATTTCTGCCCCTGCACGACCAGGTCGCCGTTGGAAAGCACCTGCGCGACGGTTACCGTAATGGTGCCGGTCATGGTGTTGCTCTGGCTCGACTGCCCTTTGCCGGTGAATCCATTTTTGCTGGAAAGCCCCGCGCTCAACGGATCCGTTCCCCCGACCGAAATCGGCCCGCCGAGCAAGGTCGAAGCGCCGACGCTGACGCTCGAATTGCGCGAGGTCGACGTATCGGCGGACTTGGTCGCGTTAGTGTTCTCGTTCAAAAGCACCGTAATCAAATCGCCGACGCGATGGGCTCTTTGATCGGAAAACAGCGGCACGGCCGTGTTCGGCTGATAGACCGAACCATTGTTCTGGTCGGCCGGTTTGGGCGGCAAAGGCATGACCGCGGCGTAATTCTGATCGCCACCAGGCGGCGGGCCGTTCAACACTGTCGAACAGCCTCCCAGCGCCAGAAACGCCAAGGCAGACAACGGTAAAAGCACTCGCGGCGCAAGCATCATGACCATTTCGCCTAGAGGTTGTTATTTACGTACTGCAACATCTGGTCGGTCGTGGAGATGGCCTTCGAGTTGATCTCGTAGGCCCGCTGGGTCTCGATCATATTGACCAGCGATTCCACAGTGTTGACGTTGGACGTCTCCAGCGAGCCCTGCTGCAGGGTGCCCAGTCCGGTGAGCCCGGGGGTGCCGCTCTGCGCCGCCCCGCTCGCGGCCGTTTCCTGGAACAGGTTCTGACCCAACGGCTGCAAGCCGGCGGGATTGATGAAGTTGCTGAGTTGGACGGTGCCGATCTGGGTCGGCGTAGTGCTGCCGGCCACGGTGGCGGTCACCGTGCCGTCCGAGCCGATGGTCAGGCTTTGGGTATTGGCGGGCACCGTGATCGCGGGCTGCAGTGGATAACCGTTCGACGTGACCAGCTGCCCGTTGCTGTCGAGCTGGAAGGAACCGTCGCGCGTGTAGGCAGTGCTGCCGTCGGGCATCAGGATCTGGAAGAAACCCTGCCCCTGGATGGCCATGTCCAGGTTGTTGCCGGTCTGGACGATGTTGCCCTGGGTGAAGATCTTTTCCGTGGAACCGATGCGCACGCCGGTGCCGAGCATCAAACCCGATGGCAACTGCGTATTCTGCGTGGACTGTCCGCCCGGCTGACGAACATTCTGGTACAGCAGATCCTCGAAAGTCGCGCGCCCTTTCTTGAAACCCGTGGTATTGACGTTCGCCAGATTGTTGGCAATGACGTCCATGTTCGTCTGTTGCGCATCGAGCCCGGTCTTCGCGATCCAAAGTGCGGGGTTCATGAATGAAGTCTCCTAAGTGGATGTCAAGCGAGGCGAATCAGCTGCGCGCTCGCCTGATCGTTCTGTTCCGAGGTCTTCATGACCTTGACCTGGAGCTCGTACTGCCGGGCCAGCGAGATCATGCGCACCATGCTTTCGACGGTATTCACGTTGCTGCCCTCGACCATGCCGGAAACCACGTTGACGTTGGCATCCGCAGGCGCAGGAGTACCGTTGCGCGTCTCCATCAGACCCGAAGCGCCTTTGACGAGATTGGATGCGGGCGGATTGACCAGCTTGATGCGGTCGACCACTGCCAGCGCGTTGGGTTGCTGGCCGCTCGGACGTACGGTGATGGTCCCATCGCTGCCGATATCGATCTTGTCACTGGGCGGGATGGAAATCGGCCCTGAGTTGCCGATCACCGGATAGCCCTGGCTGGTGGTCAGAATGCCGTTGCCATCGATCTTGAGCTGGCCCGCGCGGGTATAGGCCTCCTGCCCGTTCGGCCCCTGCACCGCGATCCAGCCCTGCCCCTTGACCGCAACGTCCAACGGATTGCCGGTCGAAATGGTCGGTCCGGCGCTGAAATCCGTGCCCACGCCCTGGTCCTGGGTGTAGACACGGCTGGCATAGCCGGGACCGTCGATGGGCACCGCCTTGAACGCCTCCAGATCGCGCTTGAACCCGACCGTATTGGCATTTGCCAGATTATTGGTCGTGTTCGCCTGCTGGAGCATGATCTCCTTGGCGCCCGACATTGCGATATAGAGCATGCGATCCATAGATCTTCCTCAATCCGCGCGGCAACGCCCAATCAGCTCATCTGGATGATGGTTTGCGTGACGGAATTGGACGTCGTGATGACCTTGGCGTTGGCCTGGTAGTTGCGCTGCTCCGTGATCAGGTTCACCAACTGCTTGGCAAGGTCGACATTGGAGTTTTCCAGCGAACCGGACTGCACCTGACCGAAGGTGCCGCTGCCCGGAGCACCGAGGCGAACGTCGCCGGAGGCAAAGGTCTGCGCCCAGGCCGTGTTGCCTATCGGCTGCAGCCCCTGGGGATTAGCGAAGTCGGCCAGCGCCACCTGTCCCAGCGCCTGCGACTGGCCGTTCGTGTAGCGGGCCGACACCACTCCCGTACCACTGACGTCGATGCCGGACAGGCGACCGGAGGTGTAGCCGTCCTGGGTCAGACTGTTGACGCTGTTGGTATTGCCGAACATGGTGGTGCCGGTCAGATTCAGGTTCAGATTCAGCGCCGCTGCACCGGTGGAAGGCGCATAAGCGTCATAGGCGATCTGGCCGTTGGCCGGCAAGCGTCAGATTGCCGTTGCTGTCGAAGGTGATCTGGGCCTGGTTCGCGCCGCCGGTCGTCACGGTGTTGCCGTCGACCTGGGTCAGCACGTCCCAGGTCGAAGAGCCGGCGGTGGTCGTGGTGGAGGGCGTCGTGGTGTCCTTGCGGAAATACATGATCGCGGTGTGCGGCGATCCCAGCGAATCGTAGATGGTGGCTGGGGTCGAGTAGGTATAGCTCGTCGCATCGCTCGGATTGATGGTGCCCGCGCCGAGGTCGCTCGCCTGCGCGCTCAGGTTAAGCAGGGCGGAGACGTTGCTGGTCGCCTGCGGCGTGCCCGAACTGGTCGACAGCTGCAAGTCGCCCAGACTGCCCTGATTGAAAGTTGGGTTGCTGCCCGTACTGTTGATCGGCGTATAGACCTGCAAACGCTGGCCTTGCGCATTGACCACATAGCCCTGGCGATCCACCTGCAACGCTCCCGCCCGGCTGTAGACCTGGCTGCCCTGGTTGCTGAAGATGAAAAAGCCCTTGCCGTTGACCGCCAGATCCAGGCTGTTGCCGGTATTGTTCATGGAGCCCTGATTGAACTCCTGGGACACGGACTGCAGCTGGACGCCTGAACCGACGGCCCGATTGCTGATGCCGCCATAGGCCGTGGAATAAATGTCGCCGAACTCGGCGCGCGATCCCTTGAAGCCGGTGGTACCCGCATTGGCGATGTTGTTGCCGGTGACGTTGAGTGCCTCGGAGGCGGCGTTCAAACCGGTCAATGCTGTTCCGAATGCCATGACGATGCTCCCTTGGAGAGTTAGTACTTATTTCAGCTCAACTGATTTGCCGAACCTTCGACAGATCCACGTTGCCGATACCGTCGGCCAAGCCCAATGTGATCGACCCGCCGTTGCTGCCCAAAGTGACGCTGTTGACGCGCGTGCTCGCCAGCGTGTCCATGCCCTGAGCCTTGCCGTCCACCATGGCCTCGGCACGGATCGCATAGGTACCCGCGGGCATGGGCGTGCCGTTCATGTCGGTGCCATCCCAGGTAAATCCGGCCAGGCCGGCGGCCTGCGCACCGAGGTCGATCTGTTTGACGAGCTGCCCATTGGCGCCGTACACGCCGACCACGACCTGTTGTGAGGCCTTGCTCACATCCACCGCCCCACTGAGCTGACCGCTGGCGGACAAGGCGGCCTGTTTGGCCGGCACCAGGACGTTGTGGCCGACAAGGCTGGCGGCCTGCAGGGACTGGCTGGTGGTCAGCGAACCGGCCAGGCCGGTAACGGTCTTCTGCAGACTCTGGATGCCGGAAACCGAACTGAACTGCGCCAGCTGGGCGAGAAAGCTCTGGCTGTCGACCGGCTTGGTCGGGTCCTGGTTCTGCAGCTCTGTGACCATCAGTTTGAGAAAGGTGCCCTCTCCCAGCGCACTCGTACCCGAAGTAGCGCTCGAGGCGCTCGATGTCGACGGTGCAAGCCCCAATTGCTGATAGGTGTTGTAGTTGGATGTGTTGCCGGTCGTAAGACTCATATCCGTAGCTCCTGGGGCGGATTACTTGTTCGCCAGTTGCAGCGTATTGAGCAGCAGCTGCTGCGTGGTACTCACCACGTTGACGTTGCTCTGATAGCTGCGCGACGCCGAAATCATGTTGGCCATCTGCTCGGCCGTGTTGACGTTGGAGGTGTAGACGTAGCCGTTTTTGTCGGCCAGGGGATTACCGGGCTGGTATTCCTTGCGCACCGGCGCCGCGCTCTCTTGGATGTCGGTCACGCGCACACCGACGGCCGCCGGGTCGGCGGAGCCGCCCGCCTGCGCCGCCTGCAATGCCGCGGCGAACACCGGTTGACGCGCGCGATAGGCGCCCTTCTCGCTGCCAGCGACGTCGTTGGCGTTGGCCAGATTGCTGGCAACCGTATTCAGGCGCACGCTCTGCGCGCTCATACCCGAACCTGCGATACCGAAGATGTTGTAGAGACTCATCGTTTATTGCCCCGTCAGTGCCTTGCGCAAACCGCTGATGCGGTTGCCGAGGATGGTCAGCGTGGCCTGGTAACGCAGCGCGTTCTCACCGTATGCGGCCTGGTTGCGCTGCAAGTCGACCGTATTACCGTCCAGAGAAGGCTGCAGCGGCTGCTGGTACAACACCGGAGGATTCGACGACAGCGCCGCCGGCTCCATGTGTTCCGGATTGGTTCGGGTCAACGGCAGGTTGCCGCCCTGCCCCTGAGCGGCTTGCAGCGCTGCCTTGAAATTGACATCGCGCGCCTTGTAGCCCGGGGTATCGGCATTGGCGATATTCGACGCCAGCAGCTCCGCACGCTTGGATTCCAGCTGTAGAGCCTGGGGAAAAATCCCAAAAGCCTGATTTATGGAAAAAGGCATGGTTCGCAACCTAAATAATCCGCTCAGGCGGACGATTGCAATTTGAATGCCAACAAAGAAATGATCAGCGGAAATCCGCCGCCTGACAGCATTCGGCGTGGAACGGAAGGCGGCGGAGCGCCATTCCGGCAGGGCTATGGCAGCCCCGACTGCGCGGTCGACGGCAAAGCGCCGCCGCAGAGCGGCAAGCGGCAGCAGAGCCGCTTGCCGATGTCAATACATCGTCATGCCGAGACAACAAAGACCGGCAAGACGTCAATAAACCGACTCCACCTCAAGCTCTTTTCGGCAGATCCCCTTCGCGGGACCGGCCCGGGCGCCAGCCGGCATACCGACTCAGATCCTGAAGCTGCTCACCAAACCCTGCAACTCGGCAGCGAGCCGCGCCAACTCCTCGCTGGCCGTCGCCACCTGACGCACGCCCTGCCCGCTCTCGTCGCCCGCCTGATTGATGTTGGCGACATTGCGGTTAATCTCTTCGGCCACCGCAGACTGCTCCTCCGCGGCGCTGGCGATCATCGCATTCATGTCGTTGATTCGGGTCACGGCTTGAGCCGTCGCAACCAACAACTCGCTGTTGCCGCGAGCATGTTCCGCGCTTTCGCGAGCGCGGTTTCGGCCACGCGTAATCGCCTCGACGGCATTCTGCGCACCACTCTGCAGACGCTCGATCATCGACTGGATTTCCGCCGTGGAATCCTGCGTACGCCTGGCCAGCGTCCGCACCTCCTCCGCGACCACGGCGAACCCGCGCCCATGTTCGCCGGCCCGAGCCGCCTCGATCGCTGCATTCAGAGCCAACAGATTGGTCTGATCGGAAATGCCGTTGATCACATCCAGCACCTTGTCGATCGTCTCCGTGCCTTGGTGCAACTCGCCGACGATGGCACTGGCCCGTTCGATCTCGTCGGCCAACTCGCGCATACTTTCGGCGTTAGCCTCGACCATTCGGCTGGAACTGAGGGTATTCTCTTCGGTTTCTTTGGCCGAACGCGCCGCTTCCGCGGCGTTCCTCGCCACCTCGTTGACGGTCGCCGACATCTCGTTCATCGCGGTGGCCGCCTGCTCCGTTTCGCCTTGCTGGCGATCGACCGTTCTGCGCACAGCCTCGCTGGTTCCCGATAGCTCTTCAGCTGCGGCGGCCAACTGCGTGGTCGAACCGGCGACCCGGGCGAAGGATTGATGAATGCGCTCGACGAAGCGGTTGAACGCCTCGGCCATCTCGCCGAACTCGTCCGCGGTGTGCGCCCTGAGGCGCCGCGTCAGGTCGGCATCGCCGCTGGCCAGATCATGCAGTGCCGCGAGCAGGTTGCGGACGGGGCGCAACAACACCCGCATCGCCACCGTGAGAATCGAGAGAACCAGCAGCAGCCCGACCAGCGTCACCACCGTGGTCTGCCAACGAGCGACGATCAAAGGCTTATCGACCATCGCCTGATCGGTCAGCAAGCCCAGATACCATTGCGTGCCGGCGACATCGATGGGATAAAAACTTACATGCCAACTGCGCCCGCCGATGACGTAGGCGCGTGCCTGCTGCACCAGCGGCGCCGAAGCACCCAACAGAGTCTTGACCGGCTTGCCGACCAGAGACTTCTGCGGCGAATACAGGATGGTGCCGTGCTTGTCGACCAGAATGGCGTAACCGTCTTCGCCGATCCGCAGCGGCTTGAGCATGTCACTCAGAGCAGACAGCGTGATGTCGGCTCCGACCACGCCGCGGTAATTGCCACCGGTGACTGGCACGACGGCTGAAATCAACACCTGCCCGGTACTGGCATCCACATACGGCCGAGTGAAGCCGGCATGCCCACTCTGCTCGGCCAGCTTGTACCAGGGCCGCACACGCGGGTCGAAACCCGGCGGCAACGAGGCATCGTCCGCAATCGACTCCGTCAGCATCTTGCCGCTTGCCGTGCCGACGTAGACGGACTTGAACCCGGCCCCCTCCTTGGCAGTCATGAAGATGGAACGCGCTTGTGCGTCGCTGCTTACGTTATTCAACTGCGATGCCGCAGCCCGCAGCAGGTCGAGACGCGTCTGCAGCCACGCCCTGACATCGGTGGTCCCGGCATTCGAGAGCATGCCACGCATGGCATTCAAATAGCTTGCAGACGTATTGGAAAGAGTGCGTTCTGCAAGCCAGGCATTGATGCCGACGACGAAAACAAGAAGAAGGGCGAACGAAAACAACAGCTTTTGGCTGAAGGACAAACGATTCATGCAGGACAGACCTTATACAGCTTATAAGTTATCGACAGGCCACAAGGCACAGATGAACACAGGCCGCGTTCGACGCGACGTCAATATTGCGACAGGGATATCTCGGCAACTCGTCGGCGAACTTTAGCCGACGTGCTGCATCGGCTTCAGGTTCTGCCGTGAGCCGTCGACAGCAGCAAGGCGGCCCCGACCAGCGCCGAACCGGTCACCCGGTTCAATCGCATGACCGCACGCGGGTTGGCGACCATCCGGCGCAGGCGTGAGGCCAGGCCGCTGTAGCCGGTCATGACCGACACGTCGACGGCCACCAGGGTAAGGCCGATGACCAGCAGCTGTGGCGCCTGCGGCTGCCCGGGATTGATGAACTGCGGCAGCAGCGCGACCAGGAACACCGTCGCCTTAGGATTGGTGAGGTTCACCAGCACCGACTGCATGAATGCGCGGCGCGGATTGAACCCGCCGGCGGCCGCCTTCAGGTGGATCGAGCCCGCCGCGCGCCAGTGGCTGACGCCGAGCCAAATCAGGTAGATCACGCCCGCCCACTTGATCACCCGAAACAGGGTTTCCGAAGTGGCGATCACGCTGCCGAGTCCGACACCGACGATCAACAGCTGCGCCACCAGTCCGACCTGCAGCCCCACGATGGCGACAGCCGCATTGCGCATGCCGTGGCTCAGTCCATAGCTCATCGAGGTGATCGCACCGGCTCCGGGCGACAGACTGATCAGCAGTGCGGCGGCCAGTAAGGCAAGCCAGACGTTGAGTTCCACGGGTACGGCTCCACAGCAGCGGAAAAGGGATCGAGCAGGCCGCACATAATACTCCAGCCAGGTGAAAAACACCGTAGCAGGAACACCGCCCGAACGACTGCCCAGACACGGTTTGCGACTCAGCCCACCGCGCCGAAATACTCCGCGTAGCGCCGCTCGGCCTCGTCGCCGAACAGGATGCGGCAGGCCTCCATCAGCCCGGGCGCCGCCTGAATGGTGTCGCGGCGCTCGACCAGCGCGATCTTGGAACGCCGGCGCAGGAAATCATCCAGCCGCACTACCATCTCGCGCTGGGCCGCCTCGACCAGTTCGCACCTCAGGTATTCCGTGCCCTTGATCAGCACCTCGGCCTGCGCCGGATCCTCGCGGATGAGTTCGAGCAACGTCAGCGCATGCGCCCCATAACGACGCCACAGGCGCGAACTCAGCGGCTCGGAGGACTCCGCGGACGTGCGCGCATCCAGATCCATCAACCGGGCCTGGTGGAGAAATTCCCGGTGCACCGCCTCGGGCGGCTCGCCGTACCAGCGGTGGCCGCGATAGGGAACGGCCACGCCGAGTGCCGCGACCTGCTCGGTGACTTCCTCGCCTACGTTGATGCAATCGGTCAATTTGCCGCCGAAAATGCTCAAGTGGCGCGCCCCGACATCGACCTCGATGGCGTGCTTGCGCGAGAGCTGCATCCAGTCGCGCTCGCCGCCCCCCTGGCCGCTGACCACCAGCGGACGCACACCGCAGCGCTCGGCGATGATGTCGTCGCGCACCAGCGGTTTGTCGAGTTGAAGCCGGGCGTTGATGTTGTCGAGCACGAAATCGCGGTCAGCGTCGGTGACTTCTGTTTCCGGGCGCTCGACGCGCGTATCGGTCGTGCCGATGCAGGTCTTCATGCCCATCGGAATGACAAAGAACAGGCGTCCGTCGCTGGCGAAGAAGGCCAGCACACGCCGGTTCGGCGTGATGCGGTCGACGATCAGGTGGATGCCTTTGGAGAACAGGTGACGGTGATCGGTCTGCTCGCCGGTCAGGCCGTTGTGTTCGTCGACATACGGCCCGGCGGCATTGATCAACACCCGCGAACGTATCTCGAAAGCCTCACCGTCCTCCACGTCGCGCGCGCGGCACACCCAATCGCCGGAGGCGTCGCGCACCGCGCCAAGGGACTCGACGTAGTTCACCGCCGCGGCGCCGCGGTCCAGCGCCGAGCGCACGAAGTTGAAGACGAAGCGCGCGTCGTTGTCGAACAGATAGGCATCCGAATACTCGAAGCCGCCCACGCTGTCGGCGAGATCGACCACCGGTTCGTCGGCGGCGATATCCGCACGCGACAGCAGCCGCGGAGGCCGCGTGAAGCCGTTGCCGAACAGCCAGTACAGCCACGTCCCGGCCCACATGAACCAGCGCGGATAGCGGAAGCCGCGCTTGAGCGTGGTGAGAAAACGGATTTCCTGGACGGTCGAGGGATAGGCCCGGATCAACCGATTGCGCGACAGACAAAGCTTGCGCACCAGACCGAAGTCGTAGTTCTCCAGATACTTGATTCCACCCCAGGCCAGATTCGAGGACTGGCTGCTGGTGAAACCGGCGAAATCGCCGCGATCGATCAGCGCCACACGTACGCCCTGACCGGCCAGAGCCGCGGCCGCCACGGCGCCGTTGATACCCCCGCCGACGATCAGAACGTCGAACGACTCGTTCCCGAGTCGCGCCAGATTGGTTTTTCTCAGCGACATGCAAAATCCGTTTGCCGTATTTCGTTAAGAACAATAGTTGGCCCGAGCCGATCGGAACCTGCTTCAGGCACGCCCCACCTTCATCTTACCCGCATCACCATGACATTCGGTCTGTTTTCCCGGAGCTTCTGACTCGCGAACACTCAACCATGGCACCATCGGGGTTTAACTGCCGGGCATGACGGGTTAGAGTGGAAAAGATACCCATTCCGAACATCTGCCGGCCGACAACCCGCGCAAATTTCCCGCCCTGTCCAAACTCCACCTGACGCACACCGCCGCACAGGAGAGACATCCCATGCACGACTCCAACGACCCGCTCGGCACCCTGCTCGCCCGCTATCGCGCGGGCACGATCGAGCGCCGCGACTTTCTCAAATCCGCCGCCGCGCTGGGGCTAGGATTCGCTGCCGGCGGCGCATTGTCGCTGAACCCGGCGACGGCCGAAGCGGCGAACGTCAAACGCGGCGGCACGCTGCGCGTCGCGGCACCGGCCGCCAAGTCCATCGATCCGCTCAAGATCGACAACGCCGGGGCCATCGCCATCGTGCAGCAGGTCGGCGAGTACCTTGTCTGGGCCGAGCCCGACCTCAGCCTGCGCCCGGTGCTGGCCACCGCCTGGCGCACACCGGACGGCGGCAAGACCTGGCTTTTCGAACTGCGCAAGGGCGTGCAGTTTCACGACGGCCGTGAGATGACCGCCGACGACGTCGTCGCCACCTTCGAGCGTCTGGTCGATCCGAAGAAAGCCTCGGTGGCGCGCGGCCAGCTGAGCTTCCTCAAGCCCGGCGGCACCACCCGCGTCGACAAGTACACCGTCAAGTTCAGCCTGGAGCGCGCAGTCGGACAGTTCCCCTATTACACGCAGATCTACAACGCCGTCATCCTGCCCGCCGATTACGCCGGCAACTTCGCCGAACACCCGATCGGCACCGGCCCGTTTAAGCTCACCGACTACCAGCCCCAGCAAAGCGCCAGCTTCGTGCGCAACGAGCACTACTGGGACCAGGGCAAACCGTATCTGGACAAGGTCGAGATCGGCCTTTACGGCGGTCCGCAGCCCATGGTCCTGGCGCTTCAGGGCGGCGAGACGGACATGATGCTTGCCGTGTCCGCCAACGACGCCAAACCGCTGGCCAACGACAAGAACATCCATATCGACCGCGCCCATTCCTCGGCCACCCGCCTGCTGTGCATGCGCGTCGACCACAAGCCTTTCGACGACGCGCGCGTGCGCGAAGCCGTGGCGCTGTGCCTCAATCGCCCGGCCATGATCAAGGCTCTGCTGGCCGGTGCCGGCCAGATTGCCAACGACCACCCGATCGCGCCGATCTTCGGCCTGCACATCGATCTGGCCCAACGCAAGCAGGACATCGCCCGCGCACGCAAGCTGCTGGCCGAAGCCGGCCACCCCCAGGGCTTCGAGATCGAGCTGCACACCGGCAATTACCTCGAGCTGCCGCAGTACGCCGTGCTCGCCCAGCAGATGCTGGCCGAGGCCGGTATCCGCGTAAAGCTGAAAGTGGAACCGCTCAACGTGTACTACTCGCACTGGACCAAGGTCAGCTTCGGCCTGACCGACTGGACTGGTCGCAACACCCCTGCGCAGATCCTAAGCGCCGCTTTCGGAGGCAGTTCGGACTGGAACGCCTCGCACTGGAAGAACGCCGAATTCGACCGTCTGGTCGGCGAACTCGATGCTGCCACCGGCGCCAAGAAACGCGATGCCCTGGCGCAGCAGATCGCGGCACTGATGCACAAGGAAACCCCGGCTGCCATCGCCTACTTCATCGACCTGCTACGGCCGATGAACCGCAAGGTGCAGGGCGTGCAGGGCAATATGTCGAACTATCTCGACCTCACCCGCGCCTGGCTGAGCTGACCGAACCAGACGACCACGTATGTTGCGCTACGTCGCCCGGCGGCTGCTGCTGCTAGGCCTGACCCTGTTCGTCGCCTCGGCGCTCGTCTTCGTGCTGACCAGCGCGCTGCCGGGCAACGTAGGCCGCATCATTCTCGGTCCCTTCGCGCCGGACCACGCCGTCGCCGTGCTCAACCACCAGCTCGGCCTCGATCAGCCTCTGGGCGTGCGCTACCTGCACTGGATCGGCAAACTGCTGAGCGGCGACTGGGGCCGCTCGCTGACCTATGAAACGCCGGTGCTGCCGCTGGTGCTGGCCCGCCTCGCCCGCTCGCTGCTACTCGCCGGGCTCAGCCTCGCGTTGCTGCTGCCGCTCGCCATCGGCGCCGGAGTCTACGCTGCGTTGCACGAAGGCGGTTGGTTCGACCGACTGTTTTCCGTCGGCGGCCTGGCCTTCGGCGCCATCCCCGAATTCGTTACCGGCGTGTTCCTCATCCTGCTGTTCGGTATCATCCTGCACTGGCTGCCGATTCAGGCGCTGCCGCCGGCCGGCGCCACGCCGATGCAATGGCTCGCCCACCTGCTCATGCCTGCGCTGGCGCTGGTGCTAACGCTGTTTTCCTATCTCTTTCGCATGGCCCGCAGCGGCATGCTCGAAGCGCTTGCTGCCGACTACACCCGCACCGCCACGCTCAAGGGACTACACGGCCGGACCGTGATCCTACGCCACGTGCTGCGCAACGCCCTGCTGCCGACCATCACCGTCGCCGGCGCGCAGATCGGCTGGATGGTCGGCGGTCTGGTTGTGGTCGAGACCCTGTTCCGCTACCCCGGCATCGGCAGCCTCACCTACAGCGCCGCCATGCACAAGGATCTGCCGCTGCTGGTCGGCTGCACGCTGGCCATCACCTTCGTCTTCGCCTGCGCCAACTTCCTCGCCGACCTGCTCTACGCCGCGCTCAATCCCCGCGCGCGTCAGGCCATCGCGGGGGGCTGAATGCGCAGCGCCAACATCACTCTCGCCATCGGCGCAGCCCTGTTGCTGGTCTGGATCGCCACCGCTCTCGGCGCCCCCTGGCTTGCGCCCTACTCGCCGGTCGGCATCGACTTCAGCGCGTTGACCCAACCCCCTTCCTGGACCCACTGGTTCGGCACCGACAACTACGGCCGCGACGTACTCAGCCGCGTCATGTACGGCGGCCGGGAAGTGCTGCTGATCGCGCCGGCCGCCACATTGCTGGGGCTGACCGTCGGCGCCGCCATCGGCCTGAGTACCGCCTACTTCGGCCGCTGGGTGGACGAGGCGGTCATGCGCGTGCTGGACGCCGTCATGGCGCTGCCCATCGTCGTGCTCGCGCTGCTCGCGCTGACCTTGCTGGGCCCCTCCACGCTGAACGTCATCCTCGTCATCGGCATGGTGTTTTCGCCACTGATCGCGCGCACCGTGCGCGCCCAGGCGCTAGTCGAGACACGCAAGGAATACGTCGCCGCCGCCCGTCTGCGCGGCGAATCGGCGCTCTACATCATGGCCGTCGAAATCCTGCCCAATGTGCGCGGTCCACTCATCGTCGAGGGCACCATCCGTGTCGGCTATGCCGTGTTCACCGCCGCCACGCTGGGCTTTCTGGGGCTCGGCGTGCAGCCTCCCACCCCCGACTGGGGCCTGATGGTCAGCGAGGGACAGGCGCAGCTCACCGTCGCGCCGTGGGTGGTGCTGTTTCCCGCGCTGGCCATCGTATTCGTGGTGGTTGCGGTGAGTCTGGTGGCCGATGGGTTGCGGGAGCGGCTGCAGGGATGAGCCTTGTGTTTGTATCAGAAGATATCAGCGCATGTGCAAAACGGATAGGCTCCGTTCAACGCGCCAGGGATAGTTTCGGGCGCGATTGGAGGGGGACAGCCTCGATCGACAAGGGGACACGCCCGAACCGATTTCTTTGCACGCGCAAAGAAACCGGCGAAAGAAACGCGCCCCCAGGATCGCTTGTCCCTACGGGCAACCTCGCGAACGCACGCCTGAACGGAGCCCGCAGCTATTGGCCATCCAGGCCAAGAGCTGCTTGGCTGACATCCGTGTCAGCCATCCCCGCCCAGGCGCACGTCCGCGAGGCAAGCAATCAGGGGGAATCCGAACGTCAAAACAAGGCGAGCCCGAAGCCCAGTCCTTCTACGTTGGCCACGTCGTAACTCGGATGCTTGGAGTGCGCGTTGTTTTGACTCACCGATTCCCGTTAGGCCTTGCCTCGAGCGTACGCTCCGGCTCGGGGTCGGGCGGCATGGACGCCGTCCGAGCAGGCTCGCGCCCGGATGGCGCGTGGCTGCGGTGCCCCGTGACGGAGTGTGCGCTCGAGGTCTGCCCGTCAGGGACAAGGCCTTTCGGGCGCCTTTCTTTCGTACCTTTCTTTGGGCGTGCAAAGAAAGGTACTCGGGCGCGTCACTTCAGCAGATAGATACCCCAAACCTCGAATCGCGCACGAAACAAACCACCATGGCGAGCAAGCACCTGAACTTCAGTCTCGCAAAATCAAAAACACCCGCAGCTGATTCACGCCCAGAAACAGTCCCAACGACAGCCGCGAGAAAAAAGGAATCAACTTTGCCGATCCTCCCAAAACAGTGCTCCTTGGGATCCCCGGCATGAGTACCACTCCCCTGCTCTCCCTCTCCAAGCTCAGCATCGCCTACCGCCGCGGCAACCGCTGGCGACGCGCGGTCAGCGAGCTGTCGCTGGAGATCGCCCGCGGCGAGGCCTACGGCCTGGTTGGCGAATCCGGCTGCGGCAAGACCACCGCCGCCATGGCTGTGCTGCGCTATCTGTCGCGTAACGGCCGCATCGAAGCCGGCGACATCCGCTTCGACGACCACGACATGCTGACCCTGGATGCGGAAAGCCTGCGCAGGCTGCGCGGCGACCGCATCGGCATGGTCTACCAGCACCCGGGCAGCGCGCTGAACCCTTCCCTGCGCATCGGGCGCCAGATCGCCGAACTCTACACCGCCCACCGCGGCCTCGACCGTCGTGCCGCCCAGGCCGCCGCAGTCGACATGCTGGCGCGCCTGCAGATCGCCGATCCGGCGCAGGTCGCCGCGCTCTACCCGCACGAGCTTTCCGGCGGCATGCAACAGCGCGCGGTGATCGCCATGGCGCTGGCCACCGACCCCGATCTGCTCATCCTCGACGAGCCGACCACCGCGCTCGACGCCACCGTGCAGGCCGAAATCCTCGACCTTTTCGCCAAACTGCGCGAAGAATTCAGCGCCGCGCTGCTGTTCATCAGCCACAATCTCGGCGTGGTGCGCCAGGTTTGCGACCGCATCGGCGTGATGTACGCCGGCGAGCTGGTCGAGGAAGGGGAAGCGGAGACCGTCTTCAGCCGCCCGCGCCATCCCTACACCGCGGCCCTGCTGGCGTGCATCCCCGACACCTCGGGCCCGGCCCTGGCAGGCCGCGAACCGCTGGCGCACATTCCCGGCCTGCTGCCCGAGCCCGGCGCCGACATCATCGGCTGTCGTTTCCGCGAGCGCTGCCCGCAGGCCAGGCCCGACTGCGCCGAACGCCACCCGCCGCTGGCCACCTGCGGCGAATCCCGCCTCAGCCGCTGCCTCTATGCCGCCGAAGTACCGCCGCCACGCTCCCCGACGCAAACCGTCGCCGACGAGCCAGCCCTCGCACATGCGACGCGCGAGCCGCTGCTGCAGGCACGCGGCCTGCGCCTGGACTACGCGCGCACCACCATACTCAGCGACCTCGATCTGGACATAGCGCGCGGCGAAACCTTCGGCCTGGTCGGCGAATCCGGCAGCGGCAAGACCACCCTGGCCAAGCTGCTCAGCGGCCTGCTGCGTCCCGACGCCGGCGACATCCGCCTGCACGGCCAGCCGCTGGCCGGACATGCCGCACGGCGCAGTCGCCAGCAGCGCCGCGCACTGCAGATGGTGTTCCAGTCACCCGACGGCACCCTCAACCCCAGCCACCGGGTAGGCGCCATTCTCAAACGCGCCATTCGCGTGCTAGGCGACGGCACCGATGCGGGTGCCCGCCTGCAGGACCTGCTGCAGGACGTCAGCCTGCCCGATACGGTCACGCGCCGCCGGCCGCTGGCGCTGTCCGGCGGCCAGCGCCAGCGCGTGGCGATCGCCCGCGCCTTCGCCGGCCAGCCCGAACTGGTCATCCTCGACGAACCAACCTCCGCGCTGGACGTTTCCGTGCAGGCTGCGATCCTCAACCTGCTCGCCGAACTACAGCGCGGACGCGACGCCTCATATCTGTTCATCACCCACGACCTCGCGGTGGTCTACCACCTTGCCCACCGCGTCGGCGTGATGTACCTGGGAGATCTGGTGGAGGTCGGCCCCACCGCACAGGTCTTCGCCCCGCCCTACCATCCCTACACCGAGGCGCTGATTGCAGCCGCGCCGCGGCTGCACGACGATGGCGCCCAACCGCTGCGCCTGCGCGGCCAGAACCCCGGCGCCGCCAAGCGCCCGACCGGCTGCCCCTTCCACACCCGCTGCCCGCATGCACGGCAGATCTGCGCCGAACAGGCGCCGCCCGCGCACGAACCCAGCGCCGGCCACCGCATCCTGTGCCACATCCCGCCCGACGAACTGCGCACGCTGCAGACCGATCGGCGCTGATACTGACCCAGATCAATATCCTTGTTCGGGCGATGGTTAAACTCGGCGGATCGCCGTACGCGCCATCCTCGAGGAATACCATGGAGTTCGATATCGCCGTCGTCGGCGCCGGTCCCGCCGGCCTCAGCTTCGCCCGCTCGCTCGCCGGCAGCGGCCTGCGCATCGCCCTGATCGAACAGCAGCCGGAAGCGACGCTGGCCGATCCGCCCTTCGACGGCCGCGAGATCGCCCTCACGCACCATTCGGCCGACATCATGCGCCGCCTGGGCCTGTGGGAACGCATTCCCGCCGAAGACATCTCCCCGCTACGCGATGCGCAGGTCTTCAACGGCCCCTCGACCTACGCCATGCGCGTGGAACACAGCCTCAGCCGCAAAGACCAGCTGGGCTACCTCGTTCCCAATTACCTGATCCGCCGCGCCGCCTACGAGGCGACCCGCGGCCAGGACGACCTGACCCTGCTGACCGACACCCGTCTTACCGGCATCCATACCGACGACGCGCATGCCGATCTGACCCTGGCCGACGGACGCCAACTGTCTGCGCGGCTGGCCGTAGCCGCCGACACGCGCTTTTCCGAAACCCGCCGCGCCATGGGCATTTCCGCCAGCATGAACGACTTCGGCAGAACCATGCTGGTTTGCCGCATGGAACACACCGTGCCGCACGAGCACATCGCCTGGGAGTGGTTCGACTACGGCCAGACCATGGCCCTGCTGCCGCTCAACGGTTCGCGCTCCTCGGTCGTGCTCACGCTTCCTCAACGGGAAATGCAGAACGTGCTGGACATGCCGGAAGAGGAATTCAACCGCGACATGGAACGCCGCTTCCAGTATCGACTCGGGCGCATGACGCTGAGCAGCCCGCGCTGCTCCTACCCCCTTGTCGGCGTCTACCCCAAGCGCTTCGTGGCACGGCGCTTCGCCCTGATCGGCGACGCCGCCGTCGGCATGCATCCCGTCACCGCACACGGCTTCAACTTCGGGCTGCGCGGCCAGGAGGCGCTGGCCCGCGAAATCCTGAGCGCCCACGAAGCCGGCCGCGACATCGCCGACTCCGCCCTGCTCGCACGCTACGAACGCGACCACCGTCTTGCAACACGTCCGCTATACCTGGCG
Organism: uncultured Gammaproteobacteria bacterium; assembly: GCA_963751375.1. Taxonomy (GTDB): domain Bacteria; phylum Pseudomonadota; class Gammaproteobacteria; order DSM-5130; family Acidihalobacteraceae; genus Acidihalobacter_A. The sequence continues at coordinate 12,196 of CAVVUY010000001.1, read as the reverse complement.
ACCCAGGCCATCACCCAGCTCTACACCAACGACACCCTGCCGGCACGCGCACTGCGCAGCATCGCCCTGCGTCTGGGCCAGAACTTCACGCCGTTCAAACAAACACTGGCGGCAACCCTGACCGGCGATCCGATGCCGACGCCGTGGCGACATCTGACGACGCACAGGTAGACAACGCCCCTCTATTCGCCCTAACTCTCGCACCGCCCGCTTCCATAAGGGGCGGTTGAGTTCTCGCTCCGCACCTCGATCAGCTTCCCCCCGTTGTAGCGAACGGCTTGTGCTAAGGCCTTGAAAGCCTGATCCCGCACATCAAGCCTGCGTTGCGCACTCGGAATGTGAAAACACCCGGTATCGTCAAACAAATCGGCCCGAGCATCGACCGGGGTACAATCGCGACAACGATTATCCTAAAGATTAGCTCCGATCGACCGCTATTAAATCAAGAGTAAGCGTCGGAAGTGATATGCACATCTTCAGGAATGGGGACTACACACTCGCCTGATCGGGTCCTGTCGGCTGTTACAGCAGCTTGGATCGCATTCCGGCGGCAAAGGGCGGCTAACCAACCGGAACGTCCGGGAAATGGCCGGAGACGGGAATTCAACGACGTACAGGGTCAACGCCCTGGACAACCGAAGGCAGCTCCGGGCAATAGCGGCAAACTCTGCTACTTTTCCCTGGCCCCGTGTCCTGCGAAGAAGAACGCCAATCGCGTCGTTTCGAATAGCGGAACGAAGAGTCCGCAAAAATATAAAAACGATCATCAACAGCTATGGAGGATTCATGCCCGCTATACTCACATCAATCAAAGGGCGATTGATTTTCGCGACGCTGCTCACTGCAGTACTGACATTTGCCGCAATCGCGACGACCTTTTATACGGGAAGCTTGGTCCGCGCCGAGTTTCGCTATCAATCGGAAGTCATTTCTCCTCTACACACGGCCTTGCAGGGCATGAATACTGCTGGTCTCAACCAGGGCTCCCTGCTGCGCGAGCGGCTGCTGCTCAGCAGTTTGAACAAACAACAAGTCGCAGAACTGAACAAGGACTCGGCGAGTTTCGAACAGCATTATTCGAAAGCAAATCAACTGGCGAAACATTTCCCAGCTTTGATTCCAATGCTTAAGGCCATCAACAAGGATTGGAAAACAGTCAAGGCCGCCCGCGAAAAAATCCAAACAGCCATAGTCAAAGTACAACCGGGCGAAGCTCTGATCTCCGTTCCGGGAGAAGAGAAAGGCTGGGAAAGCCTGCATAAGAGCCTGTACGCCGCGGTCAATTATATAAATTCGCAAAAAATACTGATTCGCGATCAAATCGGCGTGGACATGCGCAACTCGCAATGGTGGAGCACCGGCTTGCTCTTGTTGGCGATGATAGTTGGCGGCGGAACATTGCTGTGGACCATCATCGGAACCGTCAGACGTATCGGCGCCACCCTTTCGATGATGCAGGCAGCGACCACCGGGGATGCTGACCTATCGCGTCGGGTCACAGTCCGCGGCACCGATGAAATGGACCAGATCGGCCTTGCGTTCAACGCCTTTCTCGAAAGAATCCAGGGCGTCATCGCCCAGGTTGCCCGCTCCGCCTCCATGGTCTCGTCCGCTGCAGATGAGATGTCTTCGATGGCCCATCAGGTCAGCAGTGGCATCGAGCAACAACGCTCCGACACGGCGCAGGTAGCCGCTGCCGTGAACGAAATGAGTGCAACGGCACACGAGGTTGCCAAGAACATAGAAGAAACCAGCCACGTCTCAGGCCGCACGGCGGAGGCAAGCAGACATGGCGCAGAACTGGCCACCTCGGCAATCGGCGGCATGGGCACGCTGCAAAGCGAACTCGGTGTCTCGAGTGAGGCCGTTTCCGAACTCAGCGCCGGCGTAACTGAAATCGGCAGCGTCGTCGATCTGATAAATCAGGTGGCGGAGCAAACCAACCTGCTTGCCCTGAATGCGGCAATTGAAGCGGCCCGCGCCGGGGAACAGGGGCGCGGTTTTGCGGTGGTCGCAGACGAGGTCCGCTCGTTGGCGCACAAAACACAGGATGCAACGGGTCGGATACGCAGCATGATCGAGCGCTTACGTGGCTCGGCCGAGAGCGTCGTGACGGCCATGGACAGAACCCGCATACAGTCCGAGGCCGCCGGCGGAGACGTTGATCAAGTGGCAGAATCCTTGGCCGAAATCAGCGGTATGGTCAGAGATATCGCTGATAGAGCTGCGCAGGTGGCCACGGCTGCCGAAGAGCAATCGGCCGTAGCCGAAGAGATCGATAAAAACGTGACCTCGATCAGCACGGCAACAGAGCAAACGGCGGCCTCGGTCGATCAGTCTACGGGAGCGGCTAATGAACTATCGCGTCTGGCCGCTGAGCTGAACCAAGTGGTGTCGCAGTTCAAAGGCGTTTGATCGTTATGAGCATGCGAACTGCACATCGACGACCTTTCCACTCTCGATGTTCAGGGCTTGGTTGCCGAGCACCTGGGCGGCATGCATGAAAACTCTCCGCCGGACCCTGTCTACGCCCTTTCGACCGACGCACTCAAGCATCCAAGCGTGACCTTTTGGTCAGCTTGGATGCGAGGTCGACTGTGCGGATGCGGGCGCTCTATCGCCACAGCGAACTTCTACGCATACGTCTCCTGTCGCGAGACGGTGCCCAGCTGCAGGGCGCGTTCATACAGACTGGCGGCGCCACGCGCCGCCGCTTCTTCGGACACGGTTTCGTCCAGCAGCAACACCTTGCCGTAGTCTTCGCCCAGGCATTCGCTCAGCAGCGATTCGTGATCTGCCGTCCGACGAAGAAATTGCGCCACAGCGGCTGCTTCTCGCCGAGCGACTTCTCCTGGTAGACGGTCTCGAAGCGCAGTGCGTGCGCCCGGCTCACCGAATACTTGTGAAGATCTACGGCTTCGTCGCGAATGAACAAGCGCCCCGAGGTCGGCGGGATAACACCGGTCAACGCCTTGATCAGAGTGGACTTGCCGGCGCCGTTGTCGCCGATCAAGCCGACGATCTCGTTGCGTCCGATCGCCAGATCGATATCGCTCAGTGCACGGACCTTACCGAAGGAAACGCAGAGCCGCTCGGCGCGGATGATGTGTTTGTAGTTTTTGTCCATATCCTTACCGCGAAACATTTGTCTGGATGTGCCGGACCTTGCGGTCCGCCTCGGTGCAACATCCCGGCAATGCCGGTTCGCAAAGGTATAGAGGGGAAACCAATAACCTACAAATATGAATTCATGCCTTTTTTGATATTTATTTTGTTATATGAATAGCAGACACCGTACTCAATCGAGGGTACGGAGGGAGTCTTCGATTTTGGCGGCAATACGACCGCATGCGTCTTGTCGACACAGCGATATGGCGCCCCGCCCTGTCAGGCAATCGATCGATTCTGCCCACGGGGGAACAGCTTGCTGCCGTGTTCCGAACGATCGAACGGATTGCTTTCCGCACAGCAAGGACAGCCCCGGATAGTGCTTATTCGGAACCGCTTCTGGCGATTACCAGCGCGATCGCGACGAACAACAACGCCAGTACGACCGGCAAGCCGTTCGGGCCGAACGAGGACATGGCACCGCCCAGCAGCGGCGGACCGAAGATGCCGCCGACGCCCCACATCGCTCCCATCGCGCTGTTGCCGGCGATCAGGGCCGCGCCGCTGAAACGCTCCCCGAGTCGGATCAGGCTAAGTACGTGCAGGGCGTAATACGACCCGCCCCAGACGAACACCACGCTCCAGAACAGCCAGGGCACGCCCACGGCGATGCCCTGCACCATGGCGCTGGCCGCCGCCACCAAGGCGCAGCCGAGCATCACACGTCGGCGCGAAAAACGGTCCGCCAGCCAACCGATCGGGTACTGCATGCTCACGCTGCCCGCAATCATCGCGATCAGCGCGAACGTGCCGATGCTCTCGCTATAGCCGTGCTGGATGACATAAATAGGCAGCAGCGACATCGACCCCTCGTCGGCGAACGCCACCACGGCGACGGCCAGCAACAGCAACGGCGCCAGCCGCAGAAAGGAGAACACCGACATCGGTCGTTCGCTGCGCGTGGCCGGCAGGGCGGCGCGTACGGACCACAGCACCAGCAGCGCGCCGAGCAGCAATGCCGCGCCGGCAAGGAACGGCGCCCAGCCCTGCGTGCCGACCGCCAGCAGAATGGCCGGACCGGCGGCGAAGCCGACCGACAGCACCGTGGCATAGAAACCCAGGATTCGGCCGCGATAGGCGTCGCTGGCGATCTGGTTGATCCAGGTCTCCGTGACCACGAACTGCGAGGCGAGAAACAGGCCCATGAGGAAGCGCAGCGGCAGCCACAGCCAGGCGTCTTGCTGCGCACCGATAAGCAGCAGGCAGAGCAGCGTGCCGAGCTGGCTCGAAACGGCGAATTTCAGCGCACCCAGCCGTTGTAGAAGATGGGGCGCGAGCGGCGCGGCTACGATCATACCGAACGGCATCATCGCCGCGTTGACGCCGATCAGCCAGACCGGCACGCCCTGGCGCTCCAGAATCAGCGCCAGCAGCGGATAGGTCAGCCCCTGCATGGCGGTGAAAACGGTGGCGGAAATCGTGATCGCCGCCGCGAGCCGCCACAGGCCCCGTTTGTCTAAAGAATCCATGTTGTCGTTGCCGTAGGCAGACCTCGGAAAGCCCGCGTGCGGGTCTTCCGAGACCGGCTGAATGGCCTGGAAAGCGGCTACGGCCTCAGACGGCAGCGCGCCTATCCGCCAGGATCATACCTGCCGCCTTTTCCGCGATCATCAACGTCGGTGAATTGGTGTTGCCGGAGGTGATCGTCGGCATGATCGAGGCATCGATCACGCGCAGCCCCGCCACGCCGTGGACGCGCAACCGCGCATCCACCACCGCGCCCGCCGCCGGGTCCGGCCCCATCGCGCAGGTACCCACCGGATGGAATATGGTGGTGGCGATGTCGCCCGCCGCCTGGACCAGCGAAGCCTCATCGACGCAGCCCGGTCCGGGCAGCATTTCCACCGGACTGAAGCCGGCCATGGCTTGTGTGGCGAAGATGCGCCGCGTCAGGCGGATGGCGTCCGCCGCCACACGGCGGTCGCCGTCGGTCGACAGATAGTTCGGCGCGATGGCAGGCGCCTCGCGGGCATCTGGTCTGCGCATCGCCACCCGCCCGCGGCTCTCGGGGCGCAGATTGCACACCGAGGCGGTGATTGCCGGATACGGATGCAGCGGCTCGCCGAGCTTGTCGGTACTGAGCGGCTGCACGTGATATTCGAGATTCGCCCTCGCCTGCCCGGCGTCGCTGCGTGCGAAGCAGCCGAGCTGGCTGGGAGCCATGGACATCGGCCCCGAACGGCGCAGCGCATACTCCAGGCCCATCGCGGCCTTACCCCACAGGCTGTTCGCCCGCTGATTGAGAGTCACCACGCCTTCCACGCGGTATACGGTACGGACCTGCAGGTGGTCCTGCAGGTTTTCGCCGACGCCCGGAAGATCGCGCACCACCGCCACGCCTTTTTCACGCAGCAGTGCGGCCGGCCCCACGCCCGAGACCTGCAGCAAATGCGGCGAACCGACCGCACCGGCTGCGAGCAGCAGCTCGCCGGCCACATTCACCCGCCGCTGCGTGCCGTCCTGCCAATAGCTCAAACTGTCGGCACGGCCGTCCCGGATGCCGATATGTGCAACTTGGGCGCCGGTCAGCACAGTCAGGTTGGCACGACTCTGGACGGGTTTGAGAAAAGCATCGGCCGCGCTGACCCGCACGCCGCGACGCTGATTGACATGAAAATAACCGCAGCCTTCGTTGTCGCCGCGGTTGAAATCCTCGACCGGCGCAATCCCTATCTCGGCGGCGGCGGCGCGGAAGACCTCCAACACCTCCCAGCGCAGGCGCTGACGCTCGACTCGCCACTCGCCCCCCTGGCGATGCCAGTCGTCGCGCAAAAAACCGTGATCCTCGTGTTTCAGGAACGCCGGCAGCACATCTTCCCAACCCCACCCGGGATTACCGAGATCGCGCCAGTGATCGTAATCCGCCGCCTGACCGCGCATATAGATCATGCCGTTGATGGAACTGCTCCCGCCCAGCACGCGACCTCGCGGGTAATTCAGCCGCCGCCCGTTCAGGCCCGCCTCCGCCTCGGTCCGGAAGCACCAGTCCGTGCGCGGATTGTTCATGGTGTACAAGTAGCCGACCGGAATATGAATCCACGGATAGTTGTCTCGCCCTCCCGCCTCCAGCAACAGCACCCGTAACGACGGGTCCGCGCTGAGCCGGTTGGCAAGCAGGCAACCGGCGGTGCCGGCACCAACGATGACGTAGTCGTATGTACTGGATTCCGGATCGACCATATACCCCCTCTTTGCCCGCGGCACTGGCCCGCGAGCGAAGCGTGCAAAGCGCCCGACTGGCGCGACCTCAGGAGTTTAGCCGGGACACCCGGGGAAACCAGCCGGCGCGTGCCGCCGGCGGTTCCGTCTGGTGGAACGATGCGCACGAAAACATGCGGCAACTTCCCCGACACCTGCCGGACCATGGCTTCGTCGACGATCAGTACTACGCTGCGTCCCGCATTCCAACTCGGCTGCGGTAGCGAAAGCAGTCGACATAGTTCATACAATACATGTACAAAACCACTCGTCGTCGGAAACATACGGCATGCACGAATCCTCACTCCACGGCGCCATCGCAGATAGGCGCATTTTCGGAACCGCCTCGAGCGCGTTAACCCGCACCCTTGGAGCAGGATGATTCCCCATCACGGCAAGACGACCGGATCCCCGAGCACACGAAACGGCGCGCCTCCGACCGCCATCGTATGGTTCCGGCGCAACCTGCGGTTGACCGACAATCCAGCCCTGATCGCCGCGCTTGCCGGCGGTTCGCGCATTTTGCCCGTCTATATCCATGCGCCCGAAGAAGACGAACCGTGGGTGCCCGGCAACGCCTCGCGCTGGTGGCTTCATCACAGTCTTGCCGCGCTGGACGAAGGTCTCCGCAGACACGGCGGGCGACTGGTGGTGCGCCGAGGACCCAGCGTGACCGCCCTGCGCCGGCTTGCCGCGGAAAGCGGCGCCCGCGAAGTGCACTGGGATCGGCTCTACGAACCGGGCGCGATCGCGCGCGACAGCCAGATCGAGCAGGCGCTGACCGGCGAGGGTATGGCGACATACGGCCACAACGCCGCATTGCTGTTCGAACCCCAGACCATCGGCACCGCCGAAGGCCGGCCCTACCGAGTGTTCACGCCATTCTGGAAGACCTGTCTACGGCTTGGCCTGCCACAGGACAGCACCCCGCCACTCCATTCAATACCGCTGACGGAAGCCGAATCCCTTCCGCTGGAAACCCTGCGACTCCTGCCCCTAATCCCCTGGGACCACGGCTTCCGCGACCGATGGAGACCCGGCGAAACCGGTGCGCAACAAATGCTGCAGGCCTTCCTGGACGAAGCCGCGGCAGACTACGCCGACGGCAGGGACAATCCGGGCCTAAGTTCCACTTCGCGCCTGTCGCCGCATCTGCATTTCGGCGAACTGAGCCCGCATCAGATCGTCGCGGCGGTTCGGGCACGGCTTGCCGCCGACAGCCGTGGCGGGCTCGTTGCCGGTCTTGAAAGCTTTCTGCGCGAACTCGGTTGGCGCGAATTCTCCCACCACCTGCTGTACCACTTTCCCTGCACCGCTCAACACAGCCTGGATGAACGTTTCGAGCACTTCCCCTGGGCCACCGACCAGCACGGCGCACTCAATGCCTGGCACCACGGGCGCACCGGCATCCCACTGGTCGATGCCGGCATGCGCGAACTCTGGCACACCGGCTGGATGCACAATCGCGTGCGCATGGTGGCGGCTTCATTTCTCACCAAGAACCTGCTGATTCCCTGGCAGGAGGGCGCTCGCTGGTTCTGGGACACGCTGCTCGACGCCGATCTCGCCAACAACACCCAGGGCTGGCAGTGGACCGCAGGCTGCGGCGCCGACGCGGCGCCCTATTTCCGCGTCTTCAACCCGGTGCTGCAAAGCCGTAAATTCGACCCTGCAGGGCGCTACCTGCGCCGCTGGCTGCCGGAACTAGCGGCCCTGCCGGACGATAAGCTGCACGCTCCGTGGGAGGTTGCGCAACATGGTCTGCAGCGCGCCGGGGTGCGGCTCGGGATCGACTATCCGCATCCGATCGCCGACCTTGCCGCAACCCGCAGCCGCGCGCTCGCCGCCTACCAGACGATCAAACAGGGATAAACGCAGACATCCTGCGCCGCATTTGCGGTTGACATGGCTGAACTGAAGCGCCTGCCAAGGTCTAAGGTATTGGACGCGCCGTACATGGAGGTGCGGCAATCAGCGGCGCTCGCGTCGTGCCGCCCAACACGCCAGCCGGTTCAGGACGAACCCGCCCGACGACTCCCCACCAGGAGACTTCCCATGAACCGTCGAAAATTCATCGCCCTGGGCAGTATCGCAAGCACCCTCGCCGTACCGGCCATCGGCCGCGCCGCCACGATGGGCGGTGCGGATACGAAGCTGCCGAACCTGGTGTTCACCGAACAGGATCCGGGCCATTGGGCCGCCCTGGAAAAGCTTCACGTCCCGCAAACCGAAACGATGGGCGACACGCTCACGGTCACCACTCCCCACCCGATGAGCGAGCCGCACTACATCGTCAGCCATACCGTAGTTCTGGAAGGGAGTAATCTAAATTTAGATATGCCTGATCGATTATCTACCAGAGGTATAGATATGTTCTACATGCATTGGCTAGTAAAAATTAGATTTTTATATGAGAAGCTTATCAGTCAGAGCTACTTTTTTCGCATTAATTGCTTTTATTTCGTCTTTTATTGCAGTGGGAGTTTCTGACATTGTACCGGACGGGATCGCAGATTTGCTGGGAGGAAGTGCAACAAAAGACGTCCTCGATATTCTTGCAAAAAGCATGCTTATTGTTGTTACGTTTTCCATGTCCACTCTAGTTGCAACTTACTCAATGATTACGGGAACAAGTACGCCGAGAGCGACAAAGCTCGTGATGGAAGACTCTTCAGCTCATAATGCCTTATCTACATTTCTAGGAGCATTTATATACAGTGTTGTCTCTCTTATTTCATTGTCAACGAACCTTTATCGGCCACAAAGGAAGAGTGATCCTTTTTGTGATCACACTTTTTGTCATTATTATTGTGATCACGACTATTATTAAATGGATTGGAAGACTGAGCAATCTAGGTCATCTTGAAAATCTTATTAAAAAAATTGAAGAACAAATTGAGAAATCATTAAAACATCAAAATGTTTCTTTTAGTTGGAATAACCCGAGAACAGATATACTAAAAGAGGAAGGGCAGCCTTTTATTTTTAAAACAAACATTTATGGTCATCTTCAGTCAATTGATATGAAAAAGCTTGAAAAGTTAGCAGTCCGGGAAAACCTTGAGATTTATCTTGAAATCAATGTTGGAGATATCATTGGTTCGGGAACTTTACTAGCTTACTTGTCACGAAGTCTCCTAAATGATGAAGATTTATTTAATGAAATAGAGTCCTGTTTTTTGTAGGGAATATGAAAACCTCCACGAAGATCCTCGCCACGGAATAATAGCTCTTTCTGAGCTTGCTTCACGTGCACTTTCATCAGGGGTTAATGATGGGGACGGCGATTCAGGTGACTAAAAGTTTAATGAGGATAATCTTTGGGTTAAATCAGGTCGAAAGTAAAGATTTCAAAAGAGTCTATCCTAAACCCATTGAAGCACATGAAATCTTTGATATCGCTTTTTCTGGAATAAGTAGAGATGGAGCTAAAAATGTTGAAGTATTAATAGCAGTCCAAGAAGGCTTTTCATTTCTTTCAAAATTTGAAAATTTTAGAGATCCTTGTTTAGAGTTTTCGAAGACATCTCTTGAAAGGGCCAAGCTATCTCTTATTTATCCTGGAGACTATAAAAAAATAAAATCAGTCGCACTTATTACCCCGTAAAAAATTATCATATTATGGAACTTTATTTTAAGTTACTTTGCTTACAATAAAATATTATTAATTGTTAGGAAGTTCAAAACCCAAAACAATATTTCGCATCCAGTTTTTAGAATTTTTAAAAACACTTCGATTTTCCACCCAGTGAGTACTAATATATTTTTTATCTCATTGATTTAGAGGAATAAATATTAAGAAGGGTCTGGCAAAGTGATGTCAATATTAACGAAGGATCGGAACTAACTGTAAATGAATATAATATTGCCCGTTGTCCAGATTGTTACAATATTAAAGCACAGCTAACATACGTGGTCAGGATCAAAATGATAACGAATTTACGGTTAGCAAGGTGAGCTAAGGTTTATGTGAAACTGGTTTTGACTGGTCTTGGCGCTCATGCTAGTAAGCTCCAACAGCTCAAAACGGTTCTGAATTCTGTAGGAGGATTTTTATGAAAAGTGTTTTCTTTGTATTTCTAGCTTTAATTTCCTTTCAAGTTTTTGCACAAGGTGATTTAACTATCAGTAAAATTGAAAATGCCCGATATATGTGTAGCAATGATGAAGTATATCTTTGCCTTTGCTGTTCCCAGTTTTTCTTATGACACTAACAACCAGCTTCCAGGAAGAGTATGGCAAAGTAGTGTCGGACAAGATGAAGGCGTGGAACTTACGGTGAAAGAATTCAATGTATTCCGTTGCCGAGATTGTTACAAAGTTAAGGTCCAAGCGGTTGCTTATGATGCATCCTGAACTATGAGTTCAAACTCAGGAGGAGGATTCTAAATTCAACTAATAATGAATTTACTCCTTACCTTGATGTTACTCTTGGGGAAGTTCCTTATTACACCAATATGAAGTGTGAAAGATTAGCCGTTGCTCTATAAGTTTGCATTTTTTTTGTAGGTCCTTTCTTAAATTTGTTGTTGCAAAACAATAACTTTAAAGTACAGGACCTGCCACTAATTAATAGAATGATTTAGGTGTGCCAATTTATTTTTCACAAGAAATTAAATATTCCTTCGAATTTGTCCGGTTCTCCCCATTATATTCTGAAGTTATGATAAAACCTGAGCCATCAGGAGTGTACACCCCAAAGCTTCCTGCTGGGGCGAATAGGGAGTTGCATAAATACGATAATCATAACCATAGGACCATTCCCTAACCGGTTTTAAATTTGGGTAAAATTTAACTCCGACAACAGCACCATAGGTAAGCAAAAGCAGGGTATCCCCAGATGGTGAAAAATCCATGGAGGTTACCAAATTTCCCCACAAGTTAAAATCAAATAGGACATAAGGTAATTCAAAATCCCCCACATGCTCCATAACCTCAACCGTTCCAAGATTATTTCTCATTTTCTTTTTAGGTATTCGATAAAGTCGCGCAGCCGATGCAACGTGGTTGGTATAATCCAATTCCTTGGTCATGATATAAGCGTCACCATTAGGATGAATCGCAAAAGCTTCGGCATCATGGGCACCATCGGGATACTTAAAGCGCAATACACGAATAGGCTCAATACTCTTCTTATTCATTTCCCTTGGCTCATGAACTACTGCAATTTTTATAAAAGACCGTTGAGACTTATTATCTCCAATATCTGCCACATAAAGACAGCTATCAGTCTTACTCCCCGTACAGAGGGCCAAATCCATATCTTCCACATCCATCATAGGGTCTTCGAATTGCTGTATTTTGAATTTTCCCAGGAAAGTACCCTTAAGATTGGTGGCAATCACCCAACGCCCTTGCTCACCATCGTTGACATGATAAACACGATTATAATAATTGACCGATATACTTATTCCACTTGCATCAGCAAACTCTTGATGACTCAATTCACCAATCATAGATCCCTGATCCCATTGCTGACACCATTGGGCACGAAGCAAGCTTGGAAAAGACATTAACATCATTAAACACAATATTGAGGATCTGATTGAAACTCCCCCCCTAATTTAAATAGGACAAGCAATGCAAATTTTGTATAATGCACATGTCAGCAGAATAAACACCGATTAAAACAATTGGTAAACAAAATTATGATAAAAAAACTCTATAGTAAAATTAATAGAAAGAATTTCTCGAGATCGCAGCATTATTAATTTCACTGGTGATCTGCTACTCGCTTGGTATATTTATTTGCAATTGGGTCAGTTTGAAGTCTACAAACGGATGCTCTTGTCCCAAGTTAAGGGAACTGCTTTAATGGGAGGCATTAATG